>CALNWS010000035.1 GCA_940747215.1 uncultured Paraburkholderia sp.
GAACCCCGCTGAGTGCGTGCGTCTGGTTCCCTTTGTCATTCCCCGGTTCCTCTGCCCGCATTATCCGCTGGCTCAGGCCCCGGCCGCTCCACTGATCCGGCTGTCCAAATTCCCGCGACCACTTCTGTTCCGTCTCGGGCCCGGCGCGCGGATTCACGAGACAGGTCGCGCGTTCGTTGTTGAACGTGTGGTCGAGACACGCCTGATTGCAGGCGATACATGTGTTGATTTCCTCGGGCCGTCCCTCGGTAGCTTTGCGCACGAAGTCGGGATTGGCGAGCAGCGGCCGCGCCATCGAAACCAGATCGCCCGCGCCTTCTGCGAGCGGTGCCTCGGCGACGTCGGGCGTATTGATGCGGTTCGACACGATCACCGGCACGTTGACCGCAGCCTTTAGCCGGGCGTTGAGCGACGCGAACGCCGCGCGCGGCACCGAGGTGACGATGGTCGGCACACGCGCTTCGTGCCAGCCGATGCTGGTTTGAACATCGTCACGCCGGCTTCTTCGAGCGCGCGGGCCACCTGCACGGTTTCGTCCCACGTGTTGCCGCCTTCCACCAGATCGATCAGCGAGAGCCGGTAGATCACGATGAAGCGTTCGCCGCACACCTCGCGAATTGTCCCGACGATCTCGCGCGCGAGCTGCATGCGGTTCTCGATGCTGCCGCCGTACGCGTCCGTGCGATGGTTCGTGCACGGACATAGGAACTGGTTCAGCAGATAGCTCTCGCTGCCCATGATCTCGACGCCGTCGTAGCCGGCGCGTTGCGCGGGGCGCGCACGGTCTTCGCGATGCCGGCCACGCTGAGTGCGCGCGGCTTGAACATCGAGGTCGGCGACCTGATGGCGGAGGCGGATACGACGAGCGGCTGATAACCGTAGCGGCCCGAGTGGAGAATCTGCAGCGCGATCTTGCCGCCTTCCTCGTGTACGGCCTGGCCTGCGTGACGAGCCGGTGATTGCGCAGGTCGAACACGCTGTTCAGCGTGCCGCCGAATGGCAACAACCAGCCCTAGGGATTCGGCGAGATGCCGCCCGTGAAGATCAGCCCGACGCCGCCTCGCGCACGCTCGCGGAAATAGGCGGCCAGTTTCGGGTAATGCCAGAAGCGGTCTTCCATGCCCGTGTGCATCGAACCCATCACCACGCGGTTACGCAGACGGGTGAAGCCGAGATCGAGTTCGGCGAGTAAGTGTTGTTGGTAAGGCATGCAAGGCATCGTGTAAGTATGGGGTGCGCTCGAACGATACACCGCCCATCGGGCCAACCTTCCGAGGAAAAATTCTAAACAGCACAAGCCATTGCCCCGTAAGACATTTCCAAGTTTCGGTTCACCATTCGACGGGAGCGGCACATGCATTGCTCAGTGCGAGCGTCCATCGTCACGGATCACGCCACCACAGAAAACGGCGTGATGTGTTGCAGGGATAGGAGGGCGTGTACTGCTTCGGAGAGCCGGCCTGAAGCCATTCGAACGATCGATCAAAAGGTTTCAGACGGCGCATGTCTCCGAAGCAGTTGCCCGCATACCAATGGGCGCAGAGCCCGAACATGAAACAGGTGAACACAATGAAAATGATCCGAACCATGGCGGCTGTCGTCGCCGTTGCTTCCGTTCTCAGTGCATGCGGCGGTGGCTCCGACGACGTGGGCAAAGAACTCGGGCTGACGAATCCGGAGATCCATTTCATCCACGCCATTCCGAGCGGCCCCGCAGTGGACTTTCTCGTCAACGGTTCTGCGCCTTCGGGGCAGAACAACGTTAGCTACAAGGGCGTAACGAACTTCACGAACATCAACTCGGGCGCGACGACCGTGGCGTATGCGGCGACCGGCACGACCACCGAGCTCGCGAGCGGCAACTTCCCGAACGTCGCAAAAGGGCATGAATACACGGTGCTCGCACTGCCCGGCTTGACCGGCACGGACATCGGCCTGGTCGATGATCCGTTCGACAAGGGCCTGCTCTCGAACAGCGCCCGCGTGCGCGGCTTCAACGCTTCGGCTAACTCGACGAACCTCGACCTGTATCTCGTGCAGGCCACCAATACGAGCATCACGAGCGTCTCGCCGACGATGGCCGGCGTCGCGTTCAAGAATGCCGTGCCGGCAAGCGGTCAGGATTCGATCTACGTGTCCGGCGGCCAGTACGTCCTGATCGCGACGACGGCCGGCAGCAAGACGCCGATCTTCCAGTCGCAGTCGTTCACGCTGTCGAACAACGCCGACTGGCTCGTGACGTCGGTGCCGACCGCAGGCGCCATCAGCCAGCTCGTGCCGAACCAGATCCAACTGCTGATCGCGCAGAACGGCAACACCAATACGCCGAGCGTCGAACTGACGAACACGCTGACGGGCCAGTAAGCGGCACCAGCCGAAAAAGACGCAAAAAATAACGCAGTAAGCGACAAGTCCTAGGGAGGACGGAGCGGCGATCCACGCGAGTGGGTCGCCGTTTTGTTTTGATGCACGGCCTCTGCGCGAGGCGCGGCGAACAAGGCGAACGAAGCGACGCAGTCCTCGCTTCGATTGAAACGTCGATAAGAAAAAGCCCGCAGCGGGAAACCGCTGCGGGCTTCGAACACTTCGTCGCAAAGTGCGCGATGGCGCCTCGCGATCAGTGCATCGTCATCGACTTACTCGGCCTTTTCAGCCGAGTTCGAAATGGCGCTGCCGCCCTTCGAAATGTCCGGGCCTGCGCCTGCCACCGTATTGCAACCTGCGAGCGCAGCCGTTCCTGCAATGAGAAGCAAAGCGATCAGTCGATTAATGAAAGTTCTCCTTGTCGAGAATGCATCAGTTGATGTGCCCGCCGGTCCGGCACGTGTTAGCTGTCGTCCGACCGGGGCTTACGCCAGTCGATCCGATCTGACTCCATAGTAAAAGAAACAGCATTCGCGCCGCTGTCGGCTACGCTGCGATTTTCATGTAGGCGCATGCCGGTGATTCTGTCGGCGCAGTCCTACAAACGTGCCACGGACTTCATTCGAAGCAGCATCAGACGGGCGTGCGCGAAGGCGCGGCCGGCGGCACGTCCACGGACGGTGTTGCTGTGCTGACGCTCGGCATTTAAACGTGAATATCCGTGCCGTTCGGCACGCCACGCCTGATGTCGAAGCGTCCGCCGTGCGCGGCCATGCGCTGACGCATGCCGAGCAGACCTTGCGTGTGCGTGCGCGTCAGATCGGCGGGCATGATGCCGACGCCGTTGTCGGAAATGTACAGCACCACCTGGCCGTCGCCGACCGCGAGTGCAATCGACACTTTCGAAGCCCGCGCATATTTCGCCGCGTTCGTGAGCGACTCCTGTGCGACGCGGAAGAGGGCGATTTCGGTCTGCTTGTCGAGCTGGATGTCGTCGGCAGGCAGGCGCATTTCGAGCGTCCAGTTGTTGCGCTGCGCGGCTTCGTCGGCGAGCGTGCGCAGCGCGGTGACGAGCCCGAAGTTCGCCAGCACCGTAGGACGCATGTCTTCGATGATGCGCCGTTTGAGCGCGATGCCCTAGTGGGGATTGTCGAGCGCGCGGCGCAGTTTGTCGGAGATGTCCGGCGCGCTGTCCTTCAGTTTGCGGTTGGCCCACGCCACGTCCATTTTGCTCGCCGTGAGAATGGCGCCGAGTTCGTCGTGCAATTCGCGCGCAAGCTGGGTCTTCTCGTTCTCGCTTCGCGCGCGGTTTCGAGAATCACGAGGCCGCCTACCGTAATTGACGATCGCCACGGTCATCGCGATCGTCCAGCTGCGGTTGCGCATCCAGTTGGTCAACCGGGACGCGGCCCCTGCCGTTTGCGGATTCGACGTGTTCTGCACATTCGGCACATTCAGCTCCTGAGATGGGGCATCAGTGTAACGTCCGGCGCTTTATTGTCGAGCAACGCCTTGGCCAGCGAGCGCGCCCGGTGGTCACTGTAACGCGGGCGTAATCCGATGTAAGCGGATTCTCACACGAAAACCGGAATGCGTCGGAATGCGCCCACGCCGTGTGATCGATAGCATGAAGGTTGGTCCCTAAACATTTTCCCGGAGGAAGCCATCATGCTGAAATGGGCGCTGTTCTTCGCCGTCGTGGCGGTGGTCGCTGGCCTTCTTGACTTTACCAGCGTTGCTGCAGGTGCAGCCGCGATCGCCAAGTTCCTGTTCTTCGTATTCGTGGTTCTGTGCGTGGTGTTCCTCGTACTGGGCTTCGTGGTGACGAAAAAATCGTCGATTAGCGCAGCTCGCCGATGTTGCCCGCGCTGCAGCAACCCATTCGAGCGAGCGTGACGTCATGACACATCAAGGAGAGTCACCATGCTTCACTATGCCATCGTCTTTTTCGTGATCGCGATCATCGCGGCGGTGTTCGGTTTTACCGGTATCGCAGCGGGCGCGGCAGAAATTGCGAAAATTCTGTTCTACATTTTCCTCGTCGTTTTCGTAGTCATGCTGTTGCTGGGTGTCTTCCGAACGTAGAAGGAGCGCCGCGCGGTGTGCCTCTGTGGCGGCCGCGTGGCGCCGGTGTAGTGCCATCAGATACCCATGACGTGCCCACATGGTGGCCATTTCACTTCTTGCTGCGCATCGGGCGCGATTCATGCGGAATGCGCAGTTCTCCCCTTACATCGACCGGATCAAGGAGAAACTCAAGTTAAATCCCCCGACACGTTCGTAATGGACATCAAGAAGATTCGCGAGGATGCGCGCAAGCACATGCCGGAAGGCCCTGTGACGCAGAGTTACGACGCGAATCGCGAGGTCGTGCTCAAGTTGCTGAACAATTCGCTGGTGACCGAAATCGCCTGCGTGCTGCGCTACAAGCGTCACCTTTTCATGGCGAAGGGCATCAACTCGGAAGCTGTGTCGGCAGAGTTCGCGGAGCACGCGGCGGAAGAGCAGGAACACGCCGACCGTCTCGCCGAACGTATCGTGCAACTCGGCGGCGAGCCAGATTTCGCACCGCAGGGTCTGCAAACGCGTGCGCATTCCGAATACAAGGAAGGCAGCGATCTTACGGACATGATCAAGGAAAACCTGATCGCCGAACGTATCGCGATCGATACATACCGTGAAATTGTGCGTTATCTGGGCGAACGCGACGTGACACATCACGCGACAAACCTTGCGGCGAACCCGCTGGACAAATCTCGCGGCGAACATTGCGCGGTTCGCCCGCTTCATGTGCCACGTTCGGGCCCGATTCCGGGCGCGGCATCATTACAAATGTCTTCTTTTGGAGCGATTCCACTGCACGGACACCAGACCGATGATTCGAGTGTTGATAGCTGACGACCATGCGATCGTCCGAGGCGGTTTCAGACAGTTCGTCGCCGACGAACCCGACATGTGCGTCGCGGCCGAAGCGGCCACCGGCGACGAAACCATCAGCCTCGTGCGCGAGCAGGCGTTAGACGTGGTGCTGCTCGACATCGCCATGCCGGACAAGAACGGTATCGACACGCTGCGTGTCATCAAGCAGGTGCGTCCGGAGCAGGGCGTGCTGATTCTGTCGGGTTATCCGGAGAGCCAGTACGCGATCAACCTGCTGCGCGCAGGCGCAAACGGTTATCTGAACAAGGACTGCGAGCCCGACGAAATCGTGCGGGCGATCCGCGCGGTGGCGCGCGGGCATCGTTTATCTGTCGGAAGCGGTGGCCGATACGCTCGCGGATAACCTGGACAAGCCGGCTGCGGTGCGGCCGCACGAAGCGCTCTCGGAGCGCGAGTTCCAGATCCAGATCTTCTGCAAGATCGCGGCCGGGCAGATTCCCACCGAGATCGCGGAGGAACTGCATCTGTCGGTCAAAACCGTGAGTACGTACCGCGCTCGCGTGCTGGAGAAAATGCGGTTGGCGAACAATGCCGATCTGACTTATTACGCGATCAAGAATGGTTTGATCGAATAATGGAAGGTCGAAACACACCGATGAACAGCGAACCGAATACTGTTGGCGGATCGGCCGGACACGCACCGTTGCACGTTCTGCTGATCGAGGATTCGCCGCTGATCCGCAGGAGTCTCGTGGAGGCGATCGACGCATCCGGATCCCTGCGGGTCGCCGCGTATGCCGATTCCGCCGACGAAGCCATCGCGCTGCTCGCCGACGAAGCGTTCGACGCGGTGATCGTCGATCTTCAGTTGAAGCAGGGTTCGGGCGTGCCGGTGTTCGCGTATCTGCAGCGCGAGAAGCTGATCGATTCCGTGTTCGCCGCCGTGCTCACCAATTATGCGTTACCGCGTATCGCGAACGTTGCGAGCAGTACGGCGTGCGGCACTTCTATGACAAGTCGTTCGAATTCGATCGTGTGATCGACGCGCTGCATGAATATGCGTATGCGCGCCACGGGGCTTGAGAACGCTTCGACGAACACGCTTCGATGATAGGTTCAATGAAAGCGGTCCAATGAAAACGCTTCTGCAAAAGAAGCGCCTGCACTAACGGCGGCGCGCATCCGCCGCTCCTTCAAAGCTGCACGCGTGCCGGCAGCCGCAAGTGATTCCACGCGGCGAGTCCCGCGAACACCACGCCCGCCACGCTCACGCCGACCCAGCCGAACAGCGACCAGACAAACGCGCCGACACCCGAACCTGCTGCGCCACCGATGAAATACGCAACCGTGTAGACCGTATTCACTCGGCTGCGCGCATCGGGCTTGAGTGCGTAGATGCGTGACTGATTCGAAATCTGCGCGGCTTGCACGCCGACGTCGAGCACGATCACGCCGATCACCAGGCCGATGATGCTTTTCGCCGACACTCCGAACACGACGAACGAAATTGTCACGAGCACGATCGAGAGCGTGATGATCGCGCGCGGGCCGCGTTTGTCGGAGAACTTGCCGGCGGCCGGCGCGGCCGGCGCGATGGCCGCGCCGACAATACCGAAGAGGCCCGCCGCCTGCGGGCCCATGTGAAACGGCGCACCGGCCAGCAGCAGCGCGAGCACCGACCAGAAGAAGATGCTGAAGCCCGCGAACAACGCGGCACCGGTCAGCGACGCCTCGCGCAGCGCACGATGCTCGACCACCAGATGCCACATCGAAACGAGCAGCTTGCCGTACGGCAGCGTGGAGGTCGGCTGGCTCTTCGGCAAACGCATGATGATGACCACCGCGAGCACGATCAGCGCGACTACGGACGCGCCGAACACCGCGCGCCAGCCGAAGTATTGCGCGACGATACCTGCCGCCGTCCGCACGAGCAGGATGCCGAGGAGCAAACCGCTCATCACCGTGCCGACCGCGTGACCGCGCTGGGAAGCCGGTGCGAGTTCGGCCGCGAACGGCACGGCCTGCTGCGCGATGGTGGCGAGAATGCCGATCGCGAGGCTCGCGAAGATCAGCACGGGAAGCGTCAGCACCACGGCGGCGATCACCAGCGCGATACAGATGCCCGCGATTTGCAGAAGAATCAGCCGGCACCGATCGAAGCGGTCACCGAGCGGCGCGAGCAGCAGCATGCCGGCCGCGTAGCCGAGCTGGGTGACGGCAGGCACCGCGCCGATCCACGACTCGCTTGCCGGAAACGACTGGCGGAAATTGTCGAGCAGCGGCTGGTTGTAATAATAGATGTTCGCAACCGACATGCCGGCGATCGTGGCGAGCAGAAGCAGAAGGCCGCGCAGCGACCGGTCGGCGGAGGCGGAAGGAGACGTGTCGGAAGTGTGGGCATGAGAATGCGTCGGCAGCGAACCGCGCCCATGCGCGGTCCTGAAGCGTGCCAATCATACCGGAGCGGGGCGGATCGTGCTGACAGCGAGTCACGTCGCACCGTGCTACGCCGTTCACGCGCGGGTGCGCAGAAGCGCTGTTGAAGTCGCGGCGAAGCGCAAATTGAGATGCGTACCGGGGAATCGTTCTTAGAATGGGCGCCGCTTCGAATAGCGCAACGACACGAGCGAGGTCAACACGAATCGAATGAACACGACGTCCGGCTATGAACCGCCAATCCCGGCTCACGCTCGGCCTTACGAGCCGCGTCCCGGTTTTTTCACGCTGTTCGCCCTTGCAAGCCTCGCCGCCTGGTCCGTCCACACCGCGATCGTCATGCGCGATCCACTTCAGATCAGATGTTGCTCGAATGGGAGCTTGCCGCTGTATTCATCAGTACGGACACGCACGGCTGGTATCGCACGGTGATGACGATGGTCGGTTGCGATGTGCTCCTCGACCTTTTCACCGTGGCCGGCATGGGCTGGCTTCTGCTGCTTGCGTGGCGCCGTTCGGCGCGCTTTGTCGTGCACGTGCAGGCGTGGTTCGTGACGCTCGTCGTGATGCGCACGGGCGCGTGTCTGATTGCCGACCACATGACGCACGCGATCGGCATCGACATCGGCATTCCGTTCGGCGGCTTTTTCAGGTGCTTCTTGCCGCCCGCCGCGCTCGGGATTCCATACTTCCGGCTGTCCCCGCGCGTGCGCGCTTACTTCGTGAAAACGTAGGCGCACGCAACGACCGGACTCAGTCGATCAGATCGCCCTCTGGCTCGTAGAACGGATACGGGCCGTCGGCCTTCTCGACATACGCGTGATGCGTGACGATGCCCGTCGCCGGATCGTACAGATGCAGCGCGTACGCGGGCGGTTCCATCATGAACGCCGAAGGCGCGTCCTTGTGCAGATCGAGCGCGACCTGATGCGCGGGCGCGGGCACGGCCGAGGCGATCGTGCCGCTAAAGCGCACGAACATCGGCCGGTGCACGTGTCCGCAGATCATGCGCTCCACGTTCGGATAGCGCGCGATCAAGGCTTCGAATTTCGCCGTCGCCGCAGGGTCGAGCCGCAATTCGTCCATATAGCCGATACCGCAGACGAACGGCGGATGGTGCAGCGCGACGACCGTCGGTTTGTCTTTTGCCGCTTCGAGCTGTGCGGCGAGCCACGCGAGGCGCGCGTCGCACAGATTGCCGGCGCTCTGGCCCGGCACCATCGAATCGAGCGCGATGATGCGCAACGGGCCTACGTCCGCCGTGTACTGCACGAATTCGCCGCCTTCGCGCAACTCCGAGCGCAACGCGCCGCGTTCGTCGTGATTGCCGACCAGCAGGAAGTAGGGAATCTGAAGCGGCGCGAGCAGCGTTTTGAGGTACGCGTACTGTTCGGGGTCGCCCTAATCGACGAGATCGCCCGTCATGATCGCCGCGTCGGGACGCGGCACTAGTTCGTTGAGCGCCACGACACAGCGCGCGAGGTAAGCGCCGGTGTCGACGCGCCGGTAGGCGAGTGCGCCGGGCCGCTTGATATGCAGGTCGCTAATTTGGGCCAGCAGCATGGGGAAGTCATAGTCCTAGTCCTTGTTGCGCGCGGCATCCGTTGGAAACGGCAGCTGGAACGCCGCGCGGCTTTATTACGATAGCGCAATCAGCGCGTCCTGAGCGATCGAGATGCCGACCGGCGTGCCGCGCGCCAGCTCGATAAGGCCGGCCACGTCGACGAAGAGCGCGTCGGGTGCGGCGCCGCCGATCGTGAGGCGCGTGCGCTCGCCGAGAAACGCCGTGCTTTCGACGCTGCCGCGCAGTTGCGCGTGCGCCGGATCCGCGAGAAACGCGTCCTCGGGACGGAAAAACAGTTCATGCGACGCAGCGCCCGGCGCAGCGGGAACGCCTGCATTCGGAAGCAGAGGTAGCGGCACGGCACCGCCGAGCCATTGCATCGCGACGAGGAGCGGCATCGTCATGATGAAAAACAGGATGGTGTAGGCGCTGCCAATCTCGATACGCAACGACGCGTAGGTGTCGGCGAGACCGGCGGGCAGCGTCTTGGTATCGGGCGTATGCAGCATCCACGTGAGATTGAATTCGCCGATGGAAAGCGTCACGACCGCGAGCGCGCCCGCCACGATGCCGGGGCGCGTTGGGCAGCACGATCGTCACGAAGCGCTGCACGAAGCTCGCGCCGAGGCTCGCCGCACCTTCTTCGAGCGTACGCAGATCGCTGCTCGCGCAGATGGTCGCAACCGCGCACACCATGAACGGCAGCGTGAACACCACGTGACCGACCACGATGAATGCGACGCTCATGCGAAACCACGTCACGCCGTCGTACACGACGAGCAGGGCGGGCGCGGACGCAAGTCCGGGCAACGCGATCGGCAGCACTAGAAACTCTTCGATTACGCGCGACAGACGCGTCCTGCTGCGCGCAAGCACGTAACCCGCGGGCACGCCGGTGACGAGCGTGACGGCGAGCGTCGCGAACGCGACTTCGAGCGAGAGGAACACCGACGCGTGATACTACGTCCACACTTCGGCGAGCCAGCGCAGCGTGAGACCGCTCGACACGCCCCGGAAATAGTTGACGGTAAGACCCGCCATGATCGACGTCACGATGGGCACGATCAGAAACGCGCACAGCAGCAGCGTGACGAGCCATTGGCCCGCGGCGAGCCACGTGCGCGAGTCGGCGAAACGGCTGCGCATGCGCGGCTTCGAGGCAGGTGGCGCGGAAGCGGGAACGGAATTCATCAGGATCGAATCCGGTTGAAGAAGGCTGGATGCATCGGTTGCATCGGTGTGCGTCACTCGGTTCATGCGCTTGCCACCACGGCCGATCCGCTGACGCTGCGCGCCAGCGCGAGTACCGCCCACGTCACGATGCCTAGCACGATCGAAAGACCGGCCGCCGCCATCATGTTCGCGTTCAGCGTGAACTCGGTGTAGATGGTCATGGGCAACACGTCGATGTCGGTGGCGAGCGTGAAAGCCGTGCCGAACGCACCCATTGCCGTCGCGAAACACACGGCACCCGCGGCGATGAGACTCGGCGAGAGCGCGGGCAACACGATGTCGCGCGTGATGCGCCACGGCGACGCGCCGAGCGAACGCGCGGCTTCTTCGAGCGACGCATCGAGCTTGGTCGCCGAGGCCATGACGGTGATGATCACGCGCGGAATCGAAAAATACAGGTAGCCGAGAAAGAGGCTGCTCATCGAATAGGCGAATACCCAGCGGTCGCCGGTGAGTTTGAGCGAAAGCGCGCCGATCAACTCTTGGCGTCCCGCGAGCATGATCACCATGAAGCCGACCATCACGCCGGGAAACGCGAGCGGAAACATTAGCAGCGCGAGCAGCGTGCGCTTGAGCGGAAACTCGCGGCGCGCGAGCAGCAAACCCGGAGATCACCGAGAGTACGAGCGTCGTCGCCGTCACCGCCGCCGAGAGCAACACGGTCGCGCCGAGGCTCGACATGTAGCGCGGATTGGAAAGAATTGCGCGATACGTGGCGAACGCGTGGCCGTTGCCGCTCAGTTGCGCGAGCGCGCCCATCGGCAACAGCCAGAAGGCGATGAAAACCGCCAGCGCCGGCGCGATCAATGCAACGCGCCAGCGCAGCGGGAACGTGATGTCGTTCAATGCATCCATCACCTGCAGATAGCGCTCGCCGAAACTGGACTGCTTGTCTGCCATCTCGCCGAAATCCACCGGCTTGGCGCGCGCGTAGTCGCTCACGGGCAGGAATTTCGCGGCCATGTCCGGGGGTCATCGCGTTCGCGCGAACCGGACGCAGATAGGCCTGCGCCCACAGCTTCTGACCTTCATCCGACAGCACGAAATCCAGCACCTTCTTGCCGTTGGCTTCGTGCGGCGCGCCTTTCACGAGACTCATCACGTAGGACACGGAGATCGTGCCTTCCTTCGGAATCACGAATTCGACTTTTGCATGGTCCTTGTATTTCGCGCGATAGGTGTCGAAGTCGTAGTCGAGCAGAATCGGAATTTCGCCCGACATCACGCGCGCGTACGCAGTCTGCTTCGGTACGATCGGCGTGTTCGCCTTGAGCTTGCGGAACCAGTCGAGGCCCGGCTCGAAGTTATCGAGCGTGCCGCCGAGCGCGAGGTTGACCGCCACGGCTCCCGCATAACCCACGAACGCGCTCGACGGATCGAGGTAGCCGATCATGCCTTTGTACTCGGGCTTGAGCAGGTCAGCCCACGAACGCGGCACGGGCTTGCCTTCGAGCGCGTCCTTGTTCACGAAGAAGCCGAGCGTGCCCGAGTGGATCGCGAACCAGTTGCCCTGCGGGTCTCTCATGCTGGCGGGAATGTCGTTCCAGTGCGCGGGCTTGTACGGCTGGATCACGCCCTTGTCCTTCGCCTGGAAGGCCGACGACACGCCAGGATATACCACGTCGTCGACCGGGCTCTTCTGTTCGGCCATCAGTTGCGCGATGGCCTAGCCGGAGTTCTTGTTGTCGAACGGCACGCGAATGCCGTTCTTCTGCTGGATCGCCTTGATCTGGCTTGCCCAGTCGGCCCACTCGGGCGGGCAGTTGTAGCAGATGGCGGTTTCTTCGGCGTGCGCGGTTTGCGGCACGAGCGTCGCGATCGTGCCGCCGTCGCGCAAGGTGTGCGGCAAGGTCAGCGCGAGCGAGGTTTCGTTCAGCGTCTCGTACGTGCCCGCGACGCGGCCAAGCAGGCGGTCCCATGCCGCGCAGCCGATTTCGCGATTCGGCGCGCTCACGCTCGCGAGCGGCGGCGACAGCAGTTCGCCCATGGCTAGGCTGTCGAAGCCGAGAATCGACATGTCCTACGGAATCTGCAGACGCGCCCGCCGCAAGCCGCACATCACGACCATCGCGAGCAGGTCGTTGCTGCAGAAGAGGGCGGTCGGACGATTCGGGCCGCTCGTCAGATGCGCGAGCACGGCAGGCGGCAGTTCTTTCGCGTTGAAGTCCACTTCGAGCGCGGGCGCGGGTTGAAGGCCGGCCTGCTGCATGGCCTGCGCATAGCCGAGATAGCGTTGCCGCGCGCGGTCCGACGCGGCGAGCGAACCGGCCAGCGTCAAGATGCGCACGCCATCGTAGGCAGCGAGACGGTTGTCCACGGACACGGACAGGCGGCGCACCGTGTCGTTATGCATCAGCACGTACAGCAGACCCGCGCGGTCGAGTTCGTCGAGCAGCGGGTGCGTGTCGGCGTCGGCCACGGTCAGGATCAGACCTTCCACGCGGTGCTCGCGCAACGTTTCGATCGCGTGACGTTCGCGGTCGGCATCGTATTGCGTTGTCGTCAGCATGAGCCGGTAGCCTTGCTCGGACGTAAGTTCAGGGCGTCGATGGATTGACGC
Source organism: uncultured Paraburkholderia sp. (assembly GCA_940747215.1). Lineage (GTDB taxonomy): Bacteria > Pseudomonadota > Gammaproteobacteria > Burkholderiales > Burkholderiaceae > Paraburkholderia. The sequence goes on from CALNWS010000035.1 coordinate 13,038, forward strand.
ACCTTGTCGAGCGTGACCGGATTCACGGTGTGCGGCGCGTTGATCGCGCGCGACACCGTGGCGATGGAGAAGCCAGCGTGGGCGGCAACGTCCTTGATGGTCTGGTTCATGAGTTTCCGCTCGGTGTGTAAACGTTTTCGTGAGCGGATTATTAGGGGCGTTTGTGACTGCCCGATGACGTTGAAAATTGCCGCGTTCGTGCGGGAAGATTGCGGAAGAAAACGGCGATTGACGCGGAAGAAACTGGCCGAAGCAGCAGAAAAATGGCCGCGAAGTGTCGTGATCCACCTGTTTGGAGAGCCTGCGCGGCAATGGTAAAATGCGCGTCCACATGCGGTTGCGCCCCTCGCCGGGGTGATGAAATTGGTAAACATAGCGGACTTAAAATCCGCCGCCTCACGGCTTGCCGGTTCAAGTCCGGTCCCCGGCACCAGGTTATTTTCGGGTTGTTACAGCGCAGTTGCCGCCAATGCGGTTGCCTGCGCAACAGGCCCAGCAACCAAGTACAGAGCTTCTCCGAATATCAGCGCATTCCAGCGAATACGCGGGAATCCCAGCGCACGTCAGCGCATCGCCCCATGTCTGCAACCACGCCTCACCTCAATCAAGTATCTGACCGGCTATCCGGCGCCTCTGCTGGAAAAAGTGCAGAAGCTGATCGCGACGGATCAGCTCGACGCCTATCTCACGGCGCGCTATCCCAACACGCACGACGTGCAAACGGACAAGGCGCTCTACGCCTATTGCGTGGACCTGAAGCGCGAGCATCTGCGCAGCGCCGAGCAGATCGACAAAGTCACCTACGACAGCAAGCTCGACGTGCTTCGTCACGCGCTCGGTCTGCACACCAGTATTTCGCGCGTGCAGGGCGGCAAGCTGAAGGCGAAGAAGGAAATCCGCATCGCGTCGCTCTTCAAGAACGCCGCGCCAGAATTCCTGAAGATGACCGTCGTGCACGAACTCGCGCATCTGAAGGAAAGCGATCACAACAAGGCGTTTTATCGCCTGTGCGAGTTCATGCAGCCGGGCTACCACCAGATCGAGTTCGACTTGCGTCTGTATATCACGCGGCGCGAGCTGGCTAAAAACAGGCGTAGCGTGCAGACGTAAAAAAGCGCGCCGAAGCGCGCTTTTTATTGCGGCAACCTCACAACATCGCGCTTACGCGAGCATCGCCTCGACCGCCGTGTCTTCGGCAACGACCGCCGATGCCTTCAGCAACACCGGAATCGACTTCGACGTCGGCGTGCCCGCGCCGTCCGCGGTGGAAGAGAGCGGCACGAGCGGATTCGTTTCCGGATAGTACGCACCGAGGCACCCGCGCGGAATGTCTTATTCCACGAGCAGGAAGCCAACCGCGTGACGCTCGAAGCCGTCGGCCCACACGCTCGGCGATGCCACGCCTTTCCAGCAGCGCATACGCGTGCAGCACAGTCTTGATGCTGACGCCGTGCTGCTGGCTAGCCTGCCTCACCGATGGAATGCGCTCGCCCACGGCGAACACGCCGCGGCGCACGGCTTCCGTCATTTCATCGGCGAGTTTTTCTTACATACAGTTTCAAGGACCTAGCTCATATCGACGCGGCCGCGAAGCGCCAGTCTATGCCAGACCGGCGACACCAACATGAAGAAACCCGAACCCAAGATCGAACCGTACACCCACCCCGCGGCAGGCTGGGGTGCGCTCAAGTACGTCGCCATCAACCTCATCAAGGAAAAGGTGACGGGCGGCAACTACCGCACGCTGCTCAAGCAGAACCAGCCGGACGGCTTCGACTGCCCGGATTGTGCGTGGCCGGATCGCGAACATGCGTCCACCTTCGAATTCTGCGAGAACGGCGTGAAGGCCGTGGCGGCGGAAGCTACCAGCAAGCGCGTGACGCCGGCGTTTTTCGAAGAGCACACGGTCGAAGAACTGATGAAGCAGTCGGACTTCACGCTCGAACAGCATGGCCGCTTGATCGACCCGCTCGTCTACGACGCGCTGCGCGACCGCTACGTGCCGATCGGCTGGGACGAAGCGTTCGACCTGATCGCGCGCCACCTGAACGCGCTCGACGATCCCGACAGCGCCGCCTTCTACACGTCTGGCCGCGCGAGCAACGAAGCCGCGTTCCTATATCAACTGTTCGTGCGTATGTACGGCACCGACAACTTCCCGACTGCTCGAACATGTGCCACGAGGCGACGAGCCGCGGTTTGCCGGGCACCGTGGGCATCGGCAAGGGCACGGTCACGCTCGACGATTTCGAACACGCGGATACGCTCCTCATCTTCGGCCAGAATCCGGCCACGAACCGCGCATGCTCGGCGAACTGCGCGAGTGCACAAAGCGCGGCGTGACCATCGTGTCGATCAATCCGCTGAAGGAGCGCGGACTCGAGCGTTTCGCTAGCCCACAGCATCCGGTCGAAATGATCACGATGGGCAGCACGCAAATCAGCTCGGTGTTCATCCGCCCGAAAGTGGGCGGTGACTTCGCGCTCATCAAGGGCGTCACGAAGCGCGTGATCGAACTCGACGACGAAGCGCTCGCCTCCGGTCTCGAACGTGTGCTGGACACCGCGTTCATCGCGGAGCATACGGTCGGCTTCGACGCGTTCGCCGAAGATCTGCGCGCGGCAAGCCGGGACACGATCGTCGCGGAATCCGGCGTGCCGTTCGAAGACGTGCTGAAACTCGCGGACATCTACGTGAAAGGCCGCACGGTGATTTCGACGTGGGCATGGGTCTCACGCAGCACAGGATTCGGTGCCGACGATCCAACTGCTGTCGAACCTGATGATGCGCGGCAATATCGGCCGGCGCGGCGCGGGCCTGTGCCCGGTGTGCGGCCACTCGAACGTGCAGGGCGACCGCACGGTCGGCATCGAGGAAAAGCCGACGCAGGCGTTTCTCGACAAACTCGGCGCGGCCTACGACTTTGAGCCGCCGCGCGAACACGGCCTCGACGTGGTGAACACGATCCAGGCGATGCTCGACGGCAAGGTGAAAGTGTTCATCGGGCTCGGCGGCAATTTCTCGATTGCGACGCCTGACACGCCGCGCACGTGGGAAGCAATGCGTTCGTGTGCGCTGACCGTGCACATCACGACCAAGCTGAACCGCAGCCATCTCGTGCATGGCCGCGACGCGCTGATCCTACCGACGCTCGGCCGCACCGAAATCGATTGCAGAACGGCGTTGCGCAAGGCGTGAGCGTAGAGGATTCGATGAGCATGGTGCACTCTCGTACGGCATGAACAAGCCGGCCTCAGAAAATCTGCTGTCGGAAATCGCGATCGTCGCGCGCATGGCGCACGCCATGCTCGGCAGCGAGAAAGTGGACTGGCTCGCTCAGGCTGCGGATTACGTGCTGATTCGCGACGGCATCGCGAAGGTGATCGACGGTTTCTAGGACTACAACGAGCGTCTGAAGAATCCGGGTGGCTTCCACCTCGGCGTCGCGTCGCGTGACCGCATCTGGAAAACGCCGAGCAACCGCGCGCGCAAGCAATACGGCGAACGCCTGATGACGCTGATGACCACGTGTTCGCACGACCAGTACAACACGACGATCTACGGTCTCGACGACCGCTATCGCGGCGTGTACGGACAGCGGCGCGTGCTATTCGCGAACAGGGAAGATCTCGCGATGCTCGGCTTCGAAGCGGGTCAGCGCGTGGACGATTGCGTGGGCGAGTTCGCGCGCTGCGGCAACGGACCCGGCGTCGTTCGTGATGGCGAGCGCATCGCCGCCGAGCGCCGCGCGGGCCGCTTCGAACGATTCCGCGTTGCGGCCGGTGATAACGACGCGCGCGCCTTCTTCGGCGAACGCACGAGCGGTGGTGAAACCGATGCCGCTGCTGCCGCCGGTGACGAGAACTGTCTTACCTTGAAAGCGAGTCATTTTGTTTCTCCGAAAGTGTTGAACGACGATGAAGCGGGTTGATGAGAAGGATAGTGCACTTCCGGCAGCGCTTGCCGTGTCATTTTCACGATGCACTCGTTCGAAATCGTCGAACACGTTGGGGAGGCGGCTAGCATGGATGGAGTAGTTGTGAGCCGCACGCCGTGCACGGGGGCGAGCCGTGCCGCAGGTGCGGGCGCGATGTACTGGGCGAACATCGGCCGCGTGGTGTTCGGCATGACAGAAGTACAGTTGTTGCTCGCCGCCAGCGGCCACCATGCGGAGAATCTGGCGATGAGCGTGGACTGCCGCTATCTGTTCGATCATCTGCAGAAGGGCGTGGGAGTGAGTGGACCGGTGGCGGAAGGCGAGGGTGAAATCATGGCCGCCCAGTGCATGTTCTGGGGCGGCAGGTGGCGTTTCTTTTGCGATGTACTTCGGGATGAACAGGTTGCCCGTGCGTCGGCGGATCCGGCGCGCGGGCAGTGTCGTTTTCAACGCTACTTTTATTGCGCGGCTTCGGCCTGGGTTGTCGCGGACATGTCGGCGGGCGAGAGCATCGCCACGCCGCAGAACCAGTCGCCGCTATGCGGTTTGGCCCTCCACGGCGTGCCGCTTTCCGTGCCGCTTTCGCCCAGCACGGTAGGACATTGCGCGTTGATGACGATGCCCGGATTCGCCGCCGTGCATTGCAGTGCCGCGAGAGCCATGGGCGGCGGCGCGGGCATCGACGGCGCGGGTCGTGCGTTGTCCGGATCGTCCTGCCGTGTCGGCGACGACGGCGTCGCGGTCGCTCCTGTACGCATACTTTCGATCAGTTGCTGAAGCTCATCGATGCGCGTCGCATACCACGTCCCGAGACACGCCGTGTCGCGGCAATTGACTTCGTGCCAGGCCCATTTGCTATTGCCGTCGACGAGGAAGGCGCGCCGGTTGATGAATCTGCGCCGGGCTTTCCAGTAAAGTTGGCCTAGCGTGTCGTCGAGTTTCGAGAGCACCGGGTCGCGGCAGATCATCTTCTCCGTGAGCGAGCGTCCTTTATTGCAATAGAAGCTGGTTGCGTAGGCTTGCGCAGAGGCAAGCACGAGCGCAGTAATGAGTAGTGGGTGGAAGAGTCGCTGGGTCATGAGGTTGGCGACGCATGGGCTTTACATGCACAGGATGATCGGCCGGGTCGGCCGGCTGCAGATCGCCGAACAACGCCCGACTTCGCGTGAGTGATTACGAAATCTTGTCTCGCTGTGCAATCCGGAACACGAATTGAAAGAGCTTTCAGGCACACGCCGTGCAGTGGATGCGAGCACGTCGTGTCATCGGGCGAGTCTTTGTGACGGAAACGCGGGGGGAAAGAATGAAACAACAACGCCTTCTATCGCTGTGCGCGAGCGGTCTGCTTGCGCTGCCGGTCCTGGCCGGCGCACATTCGCAGGCTTATACGAACACGACGGTGAACGTGCGCGCGGGTCCGGCTTCCGATTACCCGATCGTCACGCAGTTGCCGCCGAGCGTTCCCTTGAGCGTGATGGGGTGGCTCAGCAACTATCAATGGTGCGACGTCGCCGCGCCCAATCTGCGCGGCTGGGCGTATGCAGGTAGCCTCAGCTATCCGTATCAGGGCAGCAACGTGCTGGTGATGAACTACGGGCACCATGATCGGACTGCCGATCGTGACGTTCTCGATCGGCGCGTACTGGGCAACTATTATCGCGGCCGTCCTTGGTACAACCAGCAGTCGCGCTGGTCGCATCATCCGCCGCCTCCACCGCCACGCCCGGACGCGGGCAGACCGCCGGGCGGAGGTGGCGGAGGCGGCGGTGGCAATCGTCCGCCGGGTGGTGGCGCAGGCGGAGGATCCGGCGGCGGACGCCTAGGCGGTAACTGATCCTGTTGTCGCCTGAACCTGTCTCGCGCTGCCAGTGAGCGATCGTTTCGGGTTGTTGCAATTACGTGCGCCCGAATCGTTTTATAGAACCCGCTCTCGGATGGTGTCGACGTATGCCGTCCGGGTCGACACCACCGCCGCACGCGCAGCGGATTCAAACAGCAGCGGCCATGCGGCATGAATACGGATCAATAGCGTGGCGTCGCGCACGACCTTGCGCGAAATCCGTCAGCACGGGCGATCACGCGGAATCCGCCCAAATACGTGACGCAAGAGGAGTAAAGCCAACCAGAACGTCGTTTGAAACGATTTCAGTCGAAATAAGCTTGGCCGGATACGGTGTTCTCCGGCACCATGTCGCTCTGCTATGCGAATTGCATGCCAATAAAAACGCGTCAGCTTGGCGTAAACCCTAGTGTGCCGCGTACACTAAGTTGCCGATGTTGTATTGGGGGCATCTCTATGACTTGCGAAGCGACAACAGATACCACGGTCGGGTCCACCCCGGCGCTGCGCATTACCGGCCAGATCTCGCTGAAGAGGTGCTGGCGTCGGAGCGGACCGTCCTGCGCCTGATCACCGGCAACACGCCGCTGCTGGAACTGCTCGACGAAGTCTGCCGCCGTGCCTCGCGCATAGCGAAGAGCATCACCGGCTCGTGGTCGATCGTCTGATCGAAGGGTATCGTCGTGCAATCGCGCAGCGGCGTGGTGCTCGCCTGCAATCCGGGCGCGCAGCGCATTCTGCGAACGACGCCGTAGATCATCGGCCGCCGCATCCAGACCGTCATGGCGCGCGCGTTTCACGAAGACGGCTCGCCGCTCGTCGCATCCGACCATCCCACGCAACAGGTTTTCGCTACCGGCAAGCCGCTGCTCGGCGGCGACATTGTGTGGATCACCGAGAACGTCGTGCCGATCTTCAAGCCGGGCGACGTGGAACCGCGCTCCGTGCTCATTTCGTTCACCGACATCGGCCCCGTGCGCGAGGCGCAGCGTCAACTGAAATTCCTCGCGACGCGCGATTCGCTCACCGGCTTCTACAACCGCGCGTATCTCATCGAGCGCATGCGCGATCTGTTCACGCCGATGATGGTGGCCGGCACGAGCGAGATGGCGAGCGTGGCCGTGCTGTTCGATGTATCACGCGAAGCAGCGCGGCCGGAACAACTTCCAGTTCTTTACCGTCGAACTGAACCAGCATCTGCAGCGCCGCTTCACGATCGAACAGTCGCTGCGCCGCGCGCTCGCGTCAGACTAGTTGAGCCTCGTCTATCAGCCGATCATCGACAGTCAGGACGGCCGCACCATCGGCGCGGAAGCACTGCTGCGCTGGTACAACGGCGAGCTGGGCAGCGTGTCGCCGGCCGAGTTCGTGCCGGTCGCGGAAGACGCGGGGCTGATCGTCGAGATCGGCGACTGGGTGCTACGGCGCGCGTGCGAGCAAGTCGCGCAATGGCGCTGCACGATCGCGCCGGGTTTGATAGTCGCCGTGAACCTTTCGCCGCGGCAGTTCAACGAGGGGTTGCTCGAGCGCTGCTTCACGCGCTCCGGGCTCGAGCCGTCCGCGCTCGAACTCGAGATCACCGAAGGTCTGCTGATGAGCGACAGCGAAACCGTCATGCCCATGCTCACTGCGCTGAACGAAATGGGCGTGCGGATTTCGGTCGACGATTTCGGCACTGGCTATTCGTCATTGTCGTATCTAAAGCGTTTCCCGCTGCATAACCTGAAGATCGACCGCTCGTTCGTCGCGGGACTGCCGGATCATCGCGATTCGATTGCGATCACGCAGGCGGTGGTGGCGATGGCGCATTCGCTCGGCATGAACGTCACGGCCGAAGGCGTGGAAACCACCGCGCAGGCGGACTTTCTGTGCGCGATCGACTGCGACAAGCAGCAGGGTTATTTCTACAGCCGGCCTGTGGGCGCAAGCGCCTACGCGCACAGTCTCTGCGACGCGCAGATGGACGCCGCCGACGCGAAGTAAGCAGGGCTCCGCCCGGGCGACATGCTTGGGCCACGCGCCTCGGTCGTATGTGGCGGTCCACGCGCATACTTCGCGTTCCGGGAATCGGCGTACGGCGGGATTGTTCAGATTGCCTGCCGGACAAGTGACTTCGCGTTCGCGCTATTTATCGCCCAGCGGCGTCTCATTAAAATTCTCCCATCGAAACGTAGAGTTAGCACAAAGCCGAAGCGGCGCTGCGCAGTGGGAGCAGTCATGCCAGCTTTAATCAAAGACCAGCTTTACCAGCCGGAAGTCGTGTTACTGATGTTCGCCCTCATGCAGGTGATGGTGTCGCAGGATTTCAATCTCGGTCAGGTGGGCTGGGTCATGGCCACGCGCGGAGCGCAGGCCGCGTTGCAACGTTCGCGCGCATTGATTTGCGCCGTGCATTGTCACGACTGAGCGCATTCCTCTCCTCATATCGCATTCTCGCGGTGAGTCTTTGCAGCGACGCCGCGAAATCCGCTCTCGCAGTAATTCCTTGCGTTGACTAGGGGCATTCGGGACGCTGAGGTAAGATGCTACAATCTACATCCATGCATCGGGAGAGTCGCCATGCCACAGCAGCACTTCGGTGCCATCGTGATTGGTACAGGGCAGGGCGGTTCGCCGCTCGCCGTGCGTCTTGGAAAGAGCGGTCGTAAAACGGCGGTGATCGAACGTGCAGCGTTTGGCGGCACCTGTGTGAACGTCGGCTGCACGCCGACCAAATCGTATGTGGCGAGTGCCCGCGCGGCGCAAGTTGCGCGTCATGCGGCGGAGTTCGGCGTGTAGGTGAGCGGCGCGGTCAGCGTCTCGACCTTGCGGCCGTGAAAGCGCGCAAGGACACGATCATCGGGCAGTCGCGCGACGGCGTCGAAAAATGGCTGCGCAGCGCGAACAACGTTAGCGTGTTTCAGGGCCATGCGCGCTTCACGGGGGCACGTTCCATTTCGGTCAGCACGCCGGACGGCTCGCTTCTGGTCGAACTCACCGCCGGCGAAATTTTCATCAACACCGGCACGCGCGCCGTCGCGTCGCCGCTAGAAGGTCTCGAGCACATTCGCTACTACACGAATTCCAATCTGCTCGATCTCACCGAGTTGCCCGAGCATCTCGTGATCGTGGGCGGCAGTTATATCGCACTCGAATTCGCGCAGATTTTCCGGTGCTTCGGCAGCCGCGTTACCGTGCTCGTGCGCGGCGAGCACATTCTGAGCCGCGAAGATGCCGATTTCGCCGAGTCCGTGCGCAAGGTGCTGGCGCGCGAAGGAATCGAGTTCATGTTCGGCGTGCAGCCGACGCGAGTCGAGCTGCATCCGCATCGCGAGAACGACGTGTGCATCGGCTTCGAACAGAACATTCCCGTGCTCGAAGCGTCGCACCTGCTATTCGCCACGGGCCGCGAACCCAATACCGACGACTTTGGTCTCGACGCCGCCGGCATCGCAACGGACAAGCACGGCATCATTCCCGTCGACGGCCAGTTGCGCACCAACGTGCCGGGCGTCTGGGCTATCGGCGACGTCAACGGACGTGGCGCTTTCACCCACACGTCCTACGACGATTATCAGATCGTCGCGGCCAATCTGCTCGACGGCGGCGCGCGCATCATGGCGTACGCGCTGATCGCCACCATGCCGATGACGCGCGTCGGCCACGCGCGCGAACGCGGCGAGACGGACGGCTTCATGAAGGCGCTCGTCGATGCAAAGAGCAAGCAGATTCTCGGCGCGGCAATTCACGGCGTGGACGGCGACGAGGCGATCCACACGTTCATCGACATCATGACGGCGAGCGCGCCGTATCCGGTGCTGCAATACGCAATGCACATCCATCCGACGATCAGCGAACTCGTACCGACGCTGTTCGATGGCCTCAAGCCGATGAAATGAACATGTCCGACATGAAGCACACGCTTGCACGCAGCAACCTGTTCGAACACGTCGCGCCTTCGGGTGCGGACGAACGGTTCGATTCGCTCGTCGACAAACACGGCGTGAGGATCGAGCGCATCGTGTCGCACGGCCACGCGAGTCCGCCGGACTTCTGGTACGACAGCCCGCGCACCGAATGGGTCGTGCTGCTGAGCGGCGCGGCGACGCTGGAATTCGAAGGCGATCCGGCTCCGTGTGTGTTGAAGCCCGGCGACCATGTGCTGATCGAGGTTCACCGCCGGCATCGCGTGGCAGCGACGAGCGACGCCGAGCCGAGCGTATGGCTCGCGGTGTATTACCCCGACTGATGTTTGCGACCGGCTGCTGTTTTGGCACCGGATCGACAAAGTTTCGCGGCATCGCGGATAATCGGCTGCGGCGCGGGATGTCGGCGGGATGTTCGCATCAAGCAGGTGGCCTGTGCGGGCAACGGTAGTCGACAACATTAATCATCAACATGGAATACAGCGATGGGCAAGGGACGCGTCGAAGCCTTCAGCGATGGGGTAATCGCCATCATCATTACGATCATGGTGCTCGAACTGAATGTGCCGGAAGGCTACGATCTCGCCGCGCTGCGCCCGGTGATTCCGGTTTTTTGCGCGTACGTGCTGAGCTTCATCTGCGTGGGCATCTACTGGAACAATCATCACCACATGTGTTCCATGCGGTGTAGAAAGTGAACGGCAGCGTGCTGTGGGCGAATCTGCATCTGCTCTTCTGGCTTTCGCTGTTGCCGGCGGTCACGCACTGGGTCGGCGAAAATCATCTGGCCTCGTGGCCGACTGCGATGTACGGTGCCGTGCTGTTCATGTCGGCGATCGCGTACTTCATCCTCACGCGTGTGCTGATCCGCGAGCATGGCCGCGAGTCGACGATTGCAAAGGCGGTCGGCAACGATTTCAAGGGCAAGGTGTCGGTGGTGATCTATCTGTCGGGCATCGTGCTCGCGTTCGTCGCGCCGTGGGTGTCGGTGGCGCTTTATGCGCTTGCCGCTGCGTGGTGGCTGATTCCGGACCGCCGCATCGAACACGTGCTGGAAGCGTGAATTCGCAACTTGAGCGTTCGCTATGTCTGTCGTGTTTAAAAGTCGAAGCGCGGGTAGCAGTCGCACGAAAATCGGTCTGATCTCGGACACGCACAATCTCGTGCGCCCGGAAGCGCTCGCGTATCTGGCCGGTTGCGACGCGATCATTCACGCGGGCGACATCTGCAACGAAGCTGTGCTCGACGCGCTGAACGACATCGCGCCGGTCACGGCAGTACGCGGCAACAACGATACCGGCGGCTGGGCCGTGGCGTTGCCAACTCACGCCACATTGCAGGTTCAGCAGGTGACGATTCTGGTTGTTCACGATATCGCGGACGTCCGCCCCGATCCGCGCGGTGAAGGCTTCGCGGTGGTGGTGACGGGGCACTCGCACAAGCCCGCCATCATCGAATGCGACGGCGTGCTGTTCGTCAATCCCGGCAGCGCAGGACCGCGCCGGTTCAAGCTGCCGGTCTCGGCGGGTATGCTGATCGTCGAAGGCGATCGCGCTACGGCGACGTTCGATTCGCTGTTGGGCTGAGCGACAGGTAGGCGCACAAGACGAACGGACAAGGCGGCGGACAAGAGCAGCGGACCAAAGAAAACGGGCCGGCAATGATTTGCCGGCCCGTTTTGCGTTCGAACGTCCTATCGTACGGCGAACTATACCGCCTGTTTCACGGTGCCGTGATCAGGCACGCGCCGTCACCGTTGCGGCATAGCGCTCGTCCAGTTCTTCGGCTTCGCGTTCGCCGCGCAGCACGGCATGCGCTTCGGCACGCGTTGGCCACGCACGGACCCGAACCCAGCAGCGGCTTGCGCGCCGTTTCGCGCTGCGCGAGCACAGACACGATGCCGATCACCGAGGCGGCCATCAGGTAGTAAGCGGGCGTCATCAGATTGCCGGTGCGGTCAACGAGCCATGCGGTCATCAGCGGCGTGGTGCCGCCGAACAGCGAGACCGAGATGTTGAAGCCGATCGCGAGCGCGCCGTAACGGATACGCGTCGGGAAGAGCGCCGGCAGTGCCGACGGCATCACGCCCGTGAAGCACGACAGCAGCGTGCCGAGAATCATCAGGCCGGCGAACACCGGCAGTACCGTGCCCATGCGGATCAGCAGTAGGGCCGGGATCGACAGCGCGAACAGACCCACGCAGCCGAGCAGCATGACCGGCTTGCGGCCGATGGTGTCGGACAGACGGCCGGCAGCGAGCGTCATCGGCATCGTCAGCACCATGACTAGCAGCACGAGGAAGAGACCGTGCGTTTCGTTGAAGTGCAGCGTGGCCGACAGATAGCTCGGCAGATACGAGAGCGCCATGTAGTCGGTCACGTTGAAGATCAGCACGAGGCCGGCGCACAACAGAAGCGGCTTCCATTGCTGCATCAGCAATTCGCGGAAGCCGTGCTTCGGCACGGCCTTGTCTTCGGCTTCGCGCTCTTCGGCCTGCTTCTTGAACGCGGGCGTTTCTTCGAGCTTCATCCGGATATACAGACCGACCAGACCCAGCGGACCCGCGATCATGAACGGCACGCGCCAGCCCCACGAGAGCAGCGCCTCGTTCGACAGCGTAGCCGTCAGCACTGCGACTGTGCCCGCGCCGAGCACGTAGCCGATCAGCGTGCCGAACTCGAGGAAGCTGCCCATGAAGCCGCGGCGCTTGTCCGTCGGGAATTCGGCGATGAAGGGTCGCAGCGCCGCCGTATTCGCCGCCCGTCGAGAAGCCTTGCATGAGGCGCGTGACCAGCAGCACCGGCGCGAAGATGCCGATGCTCGCGTAGCTCGGAATCAGGCCGATCGCGAACGTGCCGAGCGCCATCATGATCATGGTCATGGCGAGCACGCGTTGGCAGCCGATCTTGTCGCCGAGCGGGCCGAACACTATGCCGCCCACCGGGCACACGAGGAACGCCGCGGCGAACGTGCCGAAGGTGGTGATCAACTGCGCGGACGGACTCGACGACGGAAAGAACACCTTGCCGAGCGTGACGGCGATGTAGCTGTACACGCCGAAGTCGAACCATTCCATCGCGTTGCCGAGCGCCATCACGCCGACCGCACGTTTGAGTAGGGATTTGTCGACGACCGTGATGTCGTCGAGGGACAGGCGTTGTTCTTCTTTTTTGTATCGCCAGAAGCCGTTGCTGGAAGCGGTCAAGGTAAAAACTCCAACGACTGCGACGAAACTCATGTTTGCGCATGAATGTTCCGCCACGGTTGCTGGGGAGTGCAGTTCGCGAGCCAAGGCAATGGCATCTCGTCCACCGGGGAAGGTGAAAGAGCGGGGCGCGAAAAAAACACAACGCCCACGCCTCGCGATCAGATCGCGAAAAAATACTTGTCTAGATTGTGTTGACTGTTGCACCTGCGTGGCCGTGGAAGGGGACAGGTGCATGAGGACGCGGGGTAGCAGGGAGTTGGCCCGTGTTTGCCACTGAGGCGCCACGGAAGGCTTGAAACGAAAAAGGCCGGTATCTTACTCAGCGCTTTTGCTGCTGCCTCCCGGCGCAGCGACGAGCAAAGAATGGACCGACGAGCCTTCTTGTATAAAACAGTTCCTATCCGGCGGAACTGCTACTCGCAAAAGATTACGACGTACACGGCGTCAAGCGCAGGATTTCCCTGTTTAACACCGACCGGATCGATCACCTCTATCGCGATCCTCATGATCCGGATCAGAGACTCTTTCTGCATCACGCGGATCTGACAGACTCGACCAGCATCCTGCGCGTGATCCAGCGCGTCGAACCGGACGAAATCTACAACCTTGCCGCGCAGAGCCACGTTGCGGTGTCGTTCGAGGAGCCCGAATACACCGTGAATGAGGACGGCCTCGGCGCATTGCGCATTCTCGAAGCGATCCGCATTCTCGGACTGCAGGAAAAAACGCGCTTCTATCAGGCTTCGACTTCGGAACTGTATGACCTCGTGCAACATGTGTCGCAATCGGAAACCACGCCGTTCTATCCGCGCAGCCGTATGCCGTCGCCAAGCTCTTCGCCTACTGGACCACGGTGAATTACCGTGAGGCATACGGCCTTTACGCATGCAACGGCATTCTCTTCAACCATGAATCGCCGGTGCGCGGCGAGACGTTCGTCACGCGCAAGATCACGCGCGCGGTGGCGCGTATCGCGGTGGGCATGCAGAAGACGCGTATCTCGGCAACCTGTCCGCGTTGCGTGACTGGGGCCATGCGCGCGATTACGTCGAAATGCAATGGCGTATGCTGCAACAGCAGCAGCCGGAGGACTACGTCATCGCGATGGGCGTGCAATACAGTGTGCGCCAGTTCGTTCAGTATGCAGCCGACGAACTGGGCGTGACGGTGCGTTTCGAAGGCACGGGTGTCGACGAAGTGGGCATCGTCGAAAAGGTGGAAGGGCGCGAGATCAAGATGTCGCCGGGCGACGTGATCGTGCGTGTCGATTCGCGCTATTTTCGTCCCGCCGAAGTCGAAACGCTGCTCGGCGATTCGTCGAAGGCGCCTGCCAAACTCGGCTGGCAGCCGACCACGTCGTTCGCGCAACTGGTGAAGGAAATGGTGCGCGCCGACTATCAGATCGCCTAGCGTGACGCGCTCGTTACGCTCGCCGGCTTCACGACGCTTGAACATCACGAGTAATCGTCATGAACAGACAGGCACGCATCTTCGTCGCGGGGCACCGCGGCATGGTGGGCTTCGTGCTGGTCCGCCGCCTGAGCGCGGCTGGCTATCCGAACGTGATCACGCGTCCGCGATCCGAGTTCGATCTCACGGATCAGGCGGCCGTGAACCGCTTTTTCGAAACCGAGCGGATCGACGTGGTGCTGCTGCCAGCCGCGCGCGTGGGCGGCATTCTCGCCAACGCATCGCAGCCGGGCGAATTCATCTACGAGAATCTCGTGATCGAGACCAACGTGATTCACGCGGCATATCGCGCGAAGGTGGAGCGTCTCGTGTTCTTCGGTTCGTCGTGCACCTATCCGAAGCAGTGTCCGCAGCCGATCCGCGAGGAATATCTGCTGACGTCGCCACTCGAGCCGACCAACGACGCCTACGTGATTGCGAAGATCGCGGGTCTGAAGCTGTGCGAGGCCTACAACCGCGAGTACAACACGCACTACGTCTCGCTGATGCAGACGAACCTGTACGGCCCGAACGACAACTACGACCTGAACAGCAGCCACGTGTTGCCGGCGCTTCTGCGCAAGGCGCACGAGGCGAAGATGAAAGGGGATGCCACGTTGACCGTCTAGGGCTCCGGCACGCCGCGCCGCGAATTCTTGCATGTCGACGACCTCGCCGCGGCCACGCTTTTCGTGCTTGAACAGAACGTGGCGGAAGGCGTGTTCAACGTCGGCGTGGGCCAGGATCTGTCGATCCGCGAGCTGGCCGAGTACATCTGCAAGGTGGTGGGCTTCGAAGGCGAACTCGTGTTCGACGCATCGAAACCCGACGGCACGCCGCGCAAGCTGCTCGACGTGTCGCGCCTCATTGCGATGGGTTGGCACGCCACGACCGGCCTCGAGGAAGGCATCGAAGCGACGTACCGCGATTTCGTCGCGAAATATGCAGCTGCGGAGGCCGCGCCCGCTGGGGTCACGCAGGCAGACACCGCGGCGATGGTTGCCACGCAGTCGAGTTCGACACTCGCTGCCGCCTTGCAGGCGTAAGGTAAGCGCGCAACACGGCCGCCGCTTTGCGCGGCGTCCGACGAAAACAGGAATTGAGGCACAGTGCTCGCGCCGTGGTGCTGGGCATGCAGGGATGTTTTCTCGAGGAGCGGCATAAAAATGACAGCGTCAGTCACGATCTTCCATAACGTCTTGTGGTCTCGCCACAAGGGTGTTGTGTTTTCCGTTTTGCATAATATTTCGGCATCCTGAGCGATTCGTTACTCGATGGTGCAGATTGCGGACACTGAGCACGATCGTGTCGGCTTTTCGGACGTCGATTATTCGTATCACCTTTATCCGATGCAGAAGCTCTTCGACGGCTGTTACGAAGACGTGCCGACGATGAAGCTGATCGCGCGCCTCACGGGAAGTGTTGCGTGCGAAGTCTGATCTGATCGTGCTGCCGGGCTATCACCGTCCCGAGTACCGGGCGATGCTCGCCGCGTGCATCGTCATAGGAAAACGCCGCGCCGTGTTCTGCGACTCGACGGCACGCGACCGGCCCAAAAAACTCCTGACGTCGATTCCGAAACGCGTGTTCTTCAAATTCTGCGACGGCTATTTCGGCTTCGGCGAACGCAGCAGGGAGTATCTGCTTTCGCTCGGCGCAAAGCGCGACAAGATTTTCGTGCCGCGTCAGGCCGCTGCATTGCCGGGATCGTTCTCGCCGGAGGCTCGTGGAGCGTATCGAAGCGCGCGCGGGTAACGAGCCCATCTTTCTGTACGTGGGACGTCTGTCGGAAGAGAAGGGCATCGGCACGCTGATCGAAGCGTTTGCCGGTTTGCTCCGGCGCATTCCTGCGGCGAAGCTGCGCATCGTAGGCACGGGGCCGATGGCCGAGGCGTTGCGCGCGAAGGTAGCCGATCTGCAGATCGGCGATGCGGTCACGTTCGCGGGCAGTCTGCAGGACGAGCCGCTCACGCGCGAGTATTACGGCGCGACCTTGCATGGTGCTGCCGAGCTATAGCGAACCGCGGGGCCTCGTCGTGAACGAAGCGCTAGCAAATGGCTGCCCGACCGTGGTGAGCGAGAGCTGCGGCTGCGTGCCCGAACTCGTGATCGACGGCGTGAGTGGCTATGCGTTCACGGCGGGCGATGTGGCCGGATTGCAGCGCACGATGCTCAAGGCGATGGAAGCGTTCGCCGATGCGGGCGGCACCGCGCGCCGTTGCATGGATGTGATTCGCCGTTTCGATCCGCCTTCCGCACAGCGGCGAATATTGCACGCGGTTGTGCGCTCATGAGTGGCTCGTTTCGACGGGTTTCGCGTGGTGGCGTTATCAGCGCGAAACGCGTGACGGCGTGTCGCTCTGGCGTGCGCTGCTCTGGGTGCCCGTGCGTCTAGGTGGCGTGAAGCGCATGCTGCATCTCGCGAGCTTCGCGATGAGCTCGCTGCCGCTGCTCGCGTGCCAGACGTTCTGGCGTCCCGATGCCATGATGCTGATCGCACCAACCTTGATGTGCGCGCCCGACATTCTCACGCTGTCGCGCGTGACGCGTGCGAGTGCGTGGCTGCATATCCAGGACTATGAAGTCGATGCGGCCTTCGACCTCGGCCTGTTGAAGAGCTCGCGCGCCGCACGTTTTGCGTGCTGGCTCGAGAGCGGTCTCTTGAAACGCTTCGACGCGGTTTCGTCTATCATTAAACAGATGAGTTCACGCGCGACGCTCAAAGGCATCGATCCGTCGCGCGTGGTGTGTCTGCCGAACTGGGTGGACGTGTCGACGATTTTCCCGCTCGCACAGCCGAGCGACTACCGACGTCTGCTGAACATTTCCGCCCAGCAGAAGGTGGTGCCCTACTCAGGTAACATGGGCGCGAAGCAGGGCATCGAAACGCTCGCCGATGCCGTCGCGATGCTCGCGGAGCGCAGCGATCTGACCTTCGTGTTTTGCGGCAGCGGCGCGGCGAAAGCGGATCTCATCGAACGGTGCGCGGGTTTGCCGAACTGCATGTTCCTGCCGTTGCAGCCCACCGACCGCCTGAACGAACTGCTCAATCTTGCCGACATTCACGTGCTGCCGCAACGCGGGGACGCAGCCGATCTGATGATGCCTTCGAAGCTGACGGGCATGTTCGCGAGTGGCCGCACAACCGTGGCGATGGCGCGCAAAGGCACGGCGTTTTATGAAGCTGTCGCGCCGCGCGGCGTGGTCGTGCCGCCGGACAACGCGAAGGCGCTGGCAGCGGCGATCAGCGTGCTGGCAGGCGATCGTCGAAGCCGTGCCCGATCCCGACAGCCGTGTCACGCTGTAGCCTGACAAGCGCGACTGCTTCGGCATGCCGCGCGTGCATGTCGAATGGCGTCTAGGCGATCAGGTGCAGCGCACGTTCGACAGGACCTTCGGCATGTTCGCGAAAGAGCTGGAGCTTGCGGGCGTGGCCGATACGACGCTCGACGCGCCGCTCGAAGGCCGTGCGTGGCCCGTGAAGCTCGAAGGCACGTGGCATCACATGGACACGACCCGCATGCACGATTCGCCGCGTGAAGGCGTGGTGGATCGCGATTGCAAGGTGCACGGCATGAGCAATCTGTATATCGGCGGAAGTTCGGTGTTTCCGACTGTGGGCGCGAATTTCCCGACCATCACGATTGCTACGCTTTCGCTGCGTCTTGCCGGGCAATTTGGTGAAGCAGCTCGATTTGCCGGACATGGTCGGCACGTTGCGTCACGAAGCGGCGAACAGTTCGTCGATTTCGATTCAGACGCCGCCGCAGGTCGACACGCTGTCCATCGCTGCGTCTACACTGACGCCGCTCATGAAGGAGCAGTAAATCAGCGTACCTGAATAGAATGGGCCGCATATGCGGCCCATTCGTTTTTTTAACGCGCGCGAATTGAACTCACTAGTGAACCGGCTGCGTGGCCTCATGCAATGTGGCGAGACCGGCGGAATACGTGTCGTCGTCGGGGCCACCGCGGGTTTCGAGCAAAGCGGTCAACGCGCCCACCATCGTTTCGATTCTGAAGCGTGAATTGAACGTACGCGCTGCCTGAGCACGCATGGCCTCGCATTCCGATGCATCGAGTTCGAGCCAGTGCAGCAGATTCTTTTCCGTTCCATCGACCGTATCCGCTGCGACGAGCCCCGCGCTATCCGCTTCGATTTCACGCCACACGTTCACCTTGTCCGAGATGAGCGCGGGCAGGCCGCAACCCAATGCCTCGGCGACAGCTACGCCAGAAGTTCTCCTGGTGCGACGGCAGCACGAAGACGTCGCTCGCGTGAAAAGCGCCCCACTTGAGGTCGCCCTGCAGCATGCCCGGCGGACTGATGCGCCGCGCGATGCCCGCGGCCTGCGCCCGCGTACGCAAGCTCGGATCCAGTCGGTTTCGTCCGGGTCAGCAATCACGAGATGTAGCGAGGGATCGCGGTTCGCCACACGCGCGAATGCGTCGATCAGAAGGTCGCAGCCTTTCTTCGCGTGTATGCGGCCGAGGAAGAGCACGATGCGCTCGCGGGCGCGGTACAGCCAGAACGATGCGCGTGCGTTCTTCTTCGGTCGTGAAGATGACGGCGCGCGCATCGCGCAGCAAACGGTATTCGGCCCACGGCCAGTACAGCCACTTCTTCAGATGCCTGAGCGGATACGCTTCCTTGAACCACGGATCGAGCATGCCGTGCGCGTACACGTAATACGGCACGTCGCTGTCGCGCAACGCTTTCCATGCCGCAAGGCCGTGGTATTGCCAGAGGCCGTGAACGATCACGGCATCGAAGCGCTTCGCGTTGGCCGCGATCCACGGCGCGAGACGTTCGCTGTAGCTATAGCGGTTGCGCGTCGGGCCGAGTGCATGGACGGGAAACGGAAACGTCGTGAGAAAGGCCGCGTCGGGCGCATCGCACGTCGCCACTTCGATCGTGTGGCCCGCCTCGCACATCGCGATGCCGCTGCGGCGAACGCCTTCAACCGGACCGCCGTCGCGCGGATCGATACTTGCAAGCAGATGGAGGATTTTCATCGTGCGATGTTCGGCCGGTTGATGCCAGCATGCGGCAGGTTGTGCGGCACGATCGCGCCAAAGTGGCGGCCTGTGCCTGCGTTGGCGACAGTGCCGCCTGCTCTGTTCGATGAGTTTGTTCCGCTCACGCCGCTCTCATCCCTTTCACCGTTCGCCGTGCGCGACATACCGGGCGAGGGCAGTTCGGCGTGACCCATGCCGGGTTGGATGTGCCCCGGCAAATCGGGCATCGCGGCTTCGGTGTGCGTTTTGCACGCGCCGGAAATGCGCGCCGCAGTCGCGAGTAGGTGGCGACCATCAGGCCAAGACCGATACCGAACACGAGCTCCGAAAAACGCGGGCCGAGCGGATTACCGCCAATCGATTTCGCGGGTAGCGCGGCGAACATCATGATCGCGCGCCCGGGCACGGGCAGCATCGACGCATCGGGCACGACGGAGCGCCAGTACCAGTAAGCGAAGAAGCAGATGCCCAATGCGGCGAGCGTGGCAAGCGGCATCGCGATGCCGAACACGAAACCGCCCGCGAAGAACTGATAGACCCAGAAGTTATGACCCGCCGCCCATTCGTTGATCGCGTAGAAATCCTTTTCGCTGATCTGTCCCGCGAGGTCCGGCAGATACGCAGGCGAGTAGCGATAGTAGTGGCCGTAGCCTTCGCCAAACAGCATCGTATCCGCCGATTGCGTCACCTGGTCGTACTGGTCGCGCATTTCGGCAAGACGCGTGATGGTGGTCGGATCCTTTTCGGCGCGCGTTTCTTCGGAGGTGAAGATGCGTTGCGTCCAGTGTTCGGCGACTGTCGGAAAGCTCAATGCGGCAACGCCTGCCACGCCGGTGAGCACGGCGCCCACCAGCAGGCCGCGCGTCACGGCGCGCCAGATGTGTTGCGCGGACGGCGCGCTCAGTCCCATCGCGATGATGAACAGCATCACCGTGCCGACGAGCAGACTGCGCGTCACGCTCAACAGCTCGATGATCATCGTGGCCGCGAATATCGACACCGTGAGAAACGAATAGCGCCGCGCCACGACGAATTCATGTAGTAGCACGCCTTGCAAACCGAGCAGCGCGACGGAAATGATCCGGTAGCGCACGTCTTCGAGATCGCCGCCCGTTGCCATGCCGTACACGAACGTAAATCCGGCGCTGATCACGTTGGCTACGAACATCGCGCGCTCGAACTGCGAAAGGCGATATTCGCTCCACGGGCGGCACGCCACGAGATAGCCGAGCAGGAAAAGCAGGAACGGCAGTAGCACACGCATGTAGTTGCCGCTATCGTTGTCCTGAAGAATCTGTGTGACGATGCTGCCCGCAACGCAGAGCACCATGCTCAACGTCACGACGGTGCGCAGGCGCGAACGCTTGTGAAAACGCGGTACGATGAGATAAAGGGCGAGTCCAGCGGCAATGGCTGGAATCACGAAGACGAACTGCGCGAAGTGGCCCACGTTCGCGTCGGTCGCTTTGTAGTCAAACGCCAGTGGAATCAGAAAGATCCATATCCATGGCGTCGCATACTGGTGGCGCATTGCTAGTTCCTCCCCGTTGCGGTCAATTCGCCGTCGGTTCTGATGCGGACGGTCTCACGTCGAATTCATTGTGAGGGAATCTCCTTGCCCGACAATTGGCTTAGCCTCTTTCGTTGCCGGTTGCCTGGATTCTGGCGACAGTGGAAAGGGTGTTCTACCCAAGACGCGCGCACACTTGCACATGTTGTTGGTGATGGTCTTCAAGTTGGCGCTCACGTGTTTTGCGCGCCGCCGAATATGCAACAAGGCCCATACGCCAACGAGACCAACTGCGGTGATTTTGCATGCGATGGAGCGCGGCGCGATGGCGCCGAAACCCATCGACAGGGAGAACAACATGAGACTATTCGGCGGGTCGGGACCTGCAAAAGCGGCGGGCCGGGCCATCGAGCTGGACTTCGTTCGGGGCATCGCGATCATGGGCTTTCACTTCCACGCTGTTTACACCAGTAACTTCCTCATTCAGATCATCGAGTATCCGTTGAAGAATTTCGGCCGCGAAGGCGTGAATCTGTTCATCTGTTCTTCACGCTCAGTGGTTTTCTGGTGGGTGGTCTGTTTCTCAGGCAATACGCGGAAACGGGCAACGTGGATGTGAAACGCTTCATCATCCGGCGTATTTTCCGTATCTGGCCCGCGTATTACGTGCTGATCGTTTTTCACGTTCTGGCGGGACGTCACCCGTTAAACAGCTTTCTCGTCCAGAACCTGACGCACCTGCAGAACTATCTCGGCACGTCGATTACACAGACGTGGAGTCTCGCAGTCGAAGAACATTTCTATCCAGTCGAAGAACATTTCTATCTCGTGCTGCCTGCATTACTGTTGTTCTTTTCACGCATGCGTTTGCGTGCATGGACGATTGTCGGAATACTGGGTTCTATTTGTGCGGTAGTACTCATAGCGCGCTGTTTTGCAGTTGCAGGCGGCGATCTGGAAGGTGCATTCGCTTATACGCAATACCGTATCGACAGCCTGCTCGTCGGCGTGATTCTCTCGGCGATCTACTGGATGAAGCCGGACGTCTATCGTCAGATGGCCAAACGCAAAAGGCTGTTAGTGGTCTGCGTGATGCTGCTGTGCGCCTGGCTTGCGTTTGCCACGAAGAATCTCGCGCTCGACGAAAGCATCGGCTACACGATCCAGGCACCCGGCTTCGCCGCGCTCATCATGCTGACGCTCGAATATTCCGGGTCTTTCAGCAAGACGTGGTTTTATCGCGGCGTCGCGTGGATCGGCCTCTATTCGTACGGCATTTACCTGTGGCATTCGCTCGCGCTCGTGCCTGGCGACATGCTGATTCGCAAGACCACCGCGCTCGGTTTGTCGCCAAGTCTGATCTGGATCGTGGCGCTCACCTTCCAGTTTGCGTTCGCGATTGCGATCGGTTACGTCACCACGCGTGCGATCGAGTATCCGTTCCTGCTTCTGTGCAACAAGATGTTCCCGGAGAAACACAGCAGCTCGGTGCGCGAGGAAAACCGGCTGTGGCGGAAGTGGCTTCCACAGCAGGCAATGAGGCAACCGTTGCCGGCAAGAACGACGTGCCGCCCGTGGCAGGCGGACAGTTGTCTTCGTAGCGCATGCAAATAAAAATGACAGCGGCACGCAATGGCCGCCGTCACAAAAGATTCTGCTTCACCTCCCCTCTGCCAAAAGCCCCGTGATTCAGGCCATTTGCTGAAGCAAGGTCTGCTTGAATTGTCCGAGCATATGCCGCGACATCAGATCGTCGCGCGTGGACGCTTGCGGTTCGTGTGGCCACGACGTCATTGTTTCGGTGATCGTTTTGCCGATGGATGCCGAGCTCAGATCGCTCATCACGGGCCCCAGCTCACAGCGTCGGCTGAACCAGCCGATCAGGCCGTCTTCGGTGGCGATCACCGGCTTGCCGCAGCGATACGCCTGCACGAGTACGCCGCTCATGCCATAGTGGCCTTTGTAGCCGAGCCACACTGCGTCGCATGCGGAAAAGAAATCGCGCCCCGTATCGTTCGAGATGAACGAGTCGAGAATCACGGGCGCTGGTGAGAGACTGCGCCCGTGATTGCGCATGAAGTGACGCGTGCCCGTATCCTGTTCGCCTGCGACGATGAGCGCCGGCGCATGCTCCATGCGCGTCAACGCATGAACGAGTTCGTAAATGCCCTTGCGTTCGGTGATCGCGCCGTACACGAGTAGATAACGCTGCTGCGGATCGAGACCCAGCCGCGCACGTGCGAGCGCCGGATCTTCGGCATGTTCATCGGGGAACGGGTCGGCCACGTAAGCAACCGGCGCGCTCGATTTCGACGCATTGTGCGCTAACCATTCGGGCAACGTCGGGTCGATCGTGAGCAGCGTGCGCAGACCTTTCGTGCGAATCGCGCTTTTGAAAAGCTGCGCTTTGATCGCATTAACGACAGGCTTGTCCGGCACCTTGATGCCGACCTTGTGATGATGGAACGTCGAACGCATCGTGATGCCGATCCACGGCGTATCGCCGAACGGCGAGCCGAGGAACGGCAGTCCGTAGAAAAAGTAATCCACGTAGGGCACGACGACGAGCCGGATCGACTGCATGCGGCTGATGATCGAATGCACGCGCTTGAAGTAGTGATGAAAGCGCGAATACTGGTTCGAGCCGCGCACGCTGTGCTTCGGCATTTCTTCGGGATCGACGAGCGCGATCTGCTGATCATTGCGATTGGCCGCCGTGATCTGACGCGCGAGCCGGTGATCTTCGTTCGTGCATTCGGTCGCGTGCATGCACGGATAGCCCGCCTCCGCACACGCCTGCATCGTCCACTCGACATAGCGCCAACGATGACCCGTGAGGTTCCACTATCAGGACAAAGTCTTGTTCCATCGTCTCGATGACCCTACGCATGGTGAAGTGGTGACGCAACGTGAAAGAGCCGCGCGCGCGACACTGGCGAAACAACGTTAGCACTGCCGGCGCGGGCCAATTCGTCTAATTGGTTCGCTCCGTGGGTCACCGTACTAGGGGCGTCGGCTTAGGCCGACTGGGGCTAGCAGATGGCGGTTGTTGCCGAACCTCTCGCGGTAAGGTCGTGCATAGCGTTCGATCAGAACTTCGCCAGCTTGCTGGTGCGGCTTACTTAATTATGCACCGGCGGCCTTTCGCAGCGATGCATGACATCGCTGACGCGTAACCGACTCAGCGGCGTAGCGATTCGACGGAGATTCAGCTTGCGGGCGATCAGGCTTCCGGCAGTCTCGATAGCGGGCAGCTTCGGCGCGAGTGCAGCGACGTGGGTATTGCTGCAGCAGTTCGCCGTGCGTGGGTTGGTGGCTATCAAATTTTGGCGATTGGCCGCATGCTCGGCCCCGCTGCAGTCGGCAGCGTGAGCGTGGCCTTGCTCGCGGTGGCTATTGCGGAGGCGCTGTCCGATACGGGCCTCGCGCAGGCGGTGATTCAGGGCGAGCATTCGCCCACGAAATCGCAACCCGGCGCGGTGTGGACCATGCTCACCGCGCGCGGCATTCCCATTTCGTTGCTGCTGGTGGCGCTTTCTCCGCTGCTCAGCAGCCAGTTTCATCTGAACGGGTCGCTCGTTCTGCTGCAACTCGTGGCCAGCGAAGCGTTGAAAACCACGCTGACGTGGGCGACCATGAATCACCGTCCGCCGATCCGTCCGGTATGGACGGGTATCGTATGGACGGGTATCGGTCAGTATGTCGGATTTAGCCGCTGGATCTGGGCGAGCAGCGTGATCAATCTGCTGCTGAATAAGTTCGACAAGGTGGTGGTCGGCAAACTGCTCGGGCCCGCACAACTGGGCGGCTATCAGATGTCGTCGCGGCTCATCAATATCTATCTGCTCGTGGCGGCGCTCGGGCTCGCGGCGTTCGTCGAAGTGCTGAGGCTCGTTGCCGAGCCGCTCTTCTCGCTCATCCTCGGCGCCGCGTGGCTGCCCGCCGTGCCGCTGTTCCGGATTCTGGTGATCAACATGGCATCGGTGCGTTGATCGCGGTGCTCGTCGCTTATCTTCGCGCAATCGGCGATGCGAAGGCGACGGTACATGCATCGGCGATTCAGGTGGTCGTATTGCTGGTGAGTGCGCCGCCTGCGATGCACTACTGGGGCGTGACGGGCATCGCGTGGTCGATGACGCTCGGCCTCGGCTGCGCGGCCGCATGGATGCTGTTCCGGACGATGACTGCAAGGACGCCATGATGCGTGTCTTTCATCTCGTGCTCGCACCGCGTTTATCGTGAGCGGAAGTCCTCGCAAAGGACCTCGCGCTCGATCAGTGCACGGAAGGCATGGCCCCGTGTGCGTGGCGTCGTTGCTGCCCGCGCATGACGACTTCGTGCCCTTGCAACAGCAACTCGATGCCGCGGGCGTGCAATGCTGGTTCCCGCGGCGGCGGCATCGTGCGTTGCTAAAGCTCTGGAATCTGTTCGCAGCCGTGCGCCGTTTTCGTCCCGATGTGATCTTTGCGCACGTGACCATTCCGTCTTTTTACGCGCGGTCGTTGCCGTTGCGCGTACCGGTGGTCTACGTGATGCACTCGGCGACCAACGATTTCGAGCGGCCGCTCTTCCGGCGGATCGAGCACATTCTGTCGGGCCGCGCGCGTATGGTGATCGGCGTGTCGCAGCAGGGCGTGACCGATTACGTGCAGGCCATCGGGCCGCATCCTGCGATGACGGTCGTGCCCAACGGCGTGGACCTCGCGCGTTTCGCCTTCACCGACGACGTCGACACGAGCGGTGCCGCGCCGCAGGTCGTGCAGATCGGGCGCTATGCGTCGGCCAAGAATCAGCTGGAGACGGTGCGTCCTTTCAGCGAAGTGCTCAAGCGGATCGAAGGCGCGCGTCTTGCGTTGTATGGCGTGGTCGAAGACCCGGAGTATCAGCAGGCGGTGACCGAACTCGCGAAAGAGCTGGGCATCGCCGATCGCGTCGACGTGGGCGGCCCGCGCAGCGACGTCGCGACCGTGTTGTCCGAGGCGAACGTGTTCGTCATGCCGTCGCGCTCGGAAGCGCACAGCGTGGCGTTTCTGGAGGCGCTGGCGTCGGGTGTACCGATCGTCGCGAGCAAGATTGCCGCGTTCTCGTTTGCCAACGGCTTTCCGAACATGCAACTCGTCGACACTGACGATCTGGACTGTTACGTGGAAGCCATCGTGTCGGCGTTAGGGCAAAAGCGCGCGCAACGCTCGCTTGCTGGCCTGATGCTGCGCGATACCGCCGACCGCTACCGCGCGGCAGCAGGTGTATCTTGCGGTCTCGGCGCGTTAGTCCGAGCGCTTTTCTCGCGAGGCGCGTGCCTCACATTCCTTTGTTGTGCGAGCGCCGGTTGCGCATCGAAGATCACTTTGCGCGCTTTGCTTGCCAGAGGCCGCGCCGCCGGCGGCAAGCCACGTGTCACGCGCGAGACACAGGTCGGCCCATGCCTTGGCCTTGTCTGGCAGACTGCGCAGCAGATACGCTGGGTGATACGTGACGATGACCGGCACGTCTTCGTACTCGTGGACGCGACCGCGCAGCGACGAAATGCTCGCGTCGGTTTTCAGTAGACTCTGCGCGGCGAAACGGCCCAGCGCGACGATCAGCTTCGGCTTCACGAGACTTACCTGACGCTGCAGATACGGCTCGCAGCGCGCCACTTCGTCCTGCTCCGGGTTGCGGTTGCCGGGCGGCCGGCACTTGATCACGTTCGCGATGAAGACGTTGCTGCCGCGCGTGAGCGTCACGGCGCGCAGCATGTTGTTGAGCAGCTTGCCCGCCTGGCCGACAAACGGCTCGCCCTGCTTGTCCTCGTTTTCGCCCGGCGCTTCGCCGATCAGCATCCAGTCGGCGTTGCGGTCGCCGACACCGAACACCGTGTTCGTGCGCTTCTCGCACAGCCGGCACAGTTCGCACGCGGCGACGCGCTCACGAAGCGCGTCCCAGTCGAGTGTCTGAACCGCGGGCAATGCGGGCGCGCTGACCGGCGCGGCGCCCGGCGGAGAAGACGGAAGATCGTCGAACCATGCGAAATCGCCGCTGGGCGGGGCGTCGAAAGAAGGCTCGTCGGCAGGCGGGCGCAGTTGTCGATCGTTTCCAGACGTGCCGCGTGCCGCGGCTGGAACGCGGTCCTGTTGCTGCGACTGCGCGGCCTCGCGCGGTGTCGTTTCTGTCCGTCGCGTCTGCGGTTCAGTTTCACGACGCACAGGCGTGTGCGCCTCGTCATGATCGTCAACCGGATTGCCGCGTCCAGCGGCTGCATCCTCGCGTGGTGCTTGATGCGCCGAGTCGGCGTTCAAAGGCGCTTCCCGATCCCACGTTCCACGGGCATCCGCTGCAGATTGCGGAGAAACGTCGGCACGCTCCTTGGAAGACCTGGCCACCGCGCGTTCGCGCGCCGCATCTTGTGCAGAGGCGGCGGCCTGTGTTGCGCCTCTTGATGCCTCGTCTGTCGGGACGGCAGTTGGCCCCGCAGCCGACGCTCCTGCCGCTTCCGTCTCGGCAACATCCGTAACCGCCGCCGACATGCCGCGGCGCACCCACATCGTCGCGAGTCCGAACTCTTCCAGTACTGATTCATGCAGCGCCATCTGCGCCCTCCGAGGCAAGCGAGAAACGCATCACGATGGCGTCCTCCCGGCTGCGATGCCGCGCCGGATAATAATTTTTCCGCCGGCCGATCGCGGTGAAACCGAACCGCTCGTACAGGCAGATCGCGCGATGATTCGACGGCCGCACTTCGAGCAGCAGTCCTTCGAGCTTTTCGGCGCGCGTGATGCGCATGGCTTCGTGCAGCAGCGCGAGCCCGGCGCCCGCGCCTTGCGCGGCGGGCGTCACGCACAGATTGAGCAGATGCATTTCGTCGACGACCGGCATCAGCACGCAATAGCCGATCAGCGTGCCTGTGACGTGGCGCATACACACGCCGAAATAGCCGTTGCGCAGCGAATCGCCGAAATTGCCGCGACTCCACGGGAATTCATAAGCAATCTTTTCGACGGCGGCGACCTCGTCCAGATCGCTTTCGGTTATCGGCGACATGTAGCGGTCCGCGAGCAGCACGCCGCTCATTGTTCGACCTCGCCGTGATGCGCGTGAGCGTCGGCTTGCCCGGAAGGCTTCGCGCCGGTTGGCTCGTCCGCCTGCGCGCCGGAAGCGGCTTGCGACGTGCGGTCTGTGCTAGCGGCGGTGTTAGCAGCCTGACCGGATTGAGCGGCTTTATCAGCCTTTGCGGCCATGCGCTCCGCCGTGGTTTGGGCGACCTTGTTGCGCACGTACACCGGCGCGGCCTGATCGGCCGGCACGGTGCGGCCCGCACACAGCGCACGCAACGCGGCGTGCGCGAGCGGCACCGCATGGGGCAGCGCGTCGTGATCCACGCTTCGCGCGGCCGCAACGGCCGGCAGACGCTCACCAAATGTGGCCGCGGCGTTGCCCGCCAGCGTGAACGGCTCGTCCGGCAGTGTGAGGTCGGCGGGTGCGTCGAGCGACGCGTCGCGCACGATACGCCATTCGCCTGCCGCGTCGTCCCACGCGAAGTCTGCCCAATACACTTCGTCCATGCGGGCATCGAGCGCGGCCAGCACGCGCGTAGCCGCCGCATCGCGCCGCCGCGCACTCTCAGCGCAGACGAGCAGTGTACTAACTGGCACCACCGGTACATTCAGCCCGAATGCGAGGCCCTTAGCGACGCCCGTCGCCGTGCGAAGCCCCGTGAACGAACCCGGACCGGAGCCGAACGCTATCGCCGCGCAATCGGACAATGGCAGACCGGCTTCGGCAAAAAGCTCGCGGATGGCGGGCAGAAGGCGAGTGCTCGACACGGCGCCGGTATTTTCGTGACGCGACCAGACGCGCGGTTCATTCGAGGCTTGCGATGCGCCGCTGCCGGCGGCGGACAGCAGCGCGACCGAACAGAATTCGGTGGAGGTATCGAGGGCGAGGAGCACGGTTTGAGTCATGGGGCAGTATTGTAATCTGTAATCGGCGTGATCGGCGGCGCGCACGGGTGGACGCTGTTTTGCGCCGCGATCCCGCGCGCGTGCCGCGAATGTCCGGGAAATGTTTGGAAGAAGCCCTTGGGCACGGCGCCGCATGCAGTTGTTATGATCGACGGCCACCTTAACTCTGACCACGCCACGAGGGCGTCACGATCATGACCGATATCAACGCACAATTCATCTAGGCTCAGGAAGACGTCAAGCAACTGCCGGAGCGTCCGGGCAATCTCACGCTGCTGCGTTTGTACGCGCTCTTCAAGCAGGCGTCCGAGGGCGATATGCACGGTGACAAGCCGGGTTTTGCCGACATCGTCGGCAAGTACAAGTACGACGCGTGGGCCGCGCTCAAGGGCACTTCGCAGGACGCGGCGAAGCAGCAATACGTGGAGCTCGTCGAATCGCTGAAGAGCGGCGCGGCGGCCTGAGTCCGCCTGATTCGGGCCGGCTCCGGCTTTGCGCCACTTTGCGCCAGAGTCGGCTGCGGCACACCGGGACGTGCGGCGGCCGCTTTTTGCTCTAGGAAGTTTCCTAACAGTGGCGCAGTGCAACAAACCTTTATATAATATTGCCTGCGCTTCACGGCTTTTCTTTCCTTAGCGGCCGTTGCGGCGCAGCGCCTCGTAGCGTTTAGCTCCAATCCAGTTTAGAACCTGTCCCCTCCTGCCTAGCCCTCTTCGGGCAATCATGTCCTAGGCTGGCGGCACGCCGTGTTGGCATGTCGTATCCGATACAGCTTCTAACGAAAAGCTCGCCTTCATTGTCGCGAGCTGCCCCCGTTTTCCGATTTGCTCGCTGAATCCGACGACTTGGGTATGCAGATTGGCGCCGACGTTTTAATTCCGTGTGTACCAAGGATTCTCATGACTTCGAGCAATACCACCAGCCCGCTGAACGCCATCGCCGATCAAGCTCTCGGTCTCGCCGACGCACCCGTGCAGATTGACGCTGCACCGGCCGCCGCCGAAGCCGTCTCGACCGGCCCGACGTTTGCATCGCTGGGCCTGTCGGCGGAAGTTGTCTCCGCACTAACCGCAGCCGGCTACCAGAACCCCACGCTGGTTCAGCAACGCGCCATTCCCGCTGGCATCGCCGGTCGCGATCTGCTGGTTTCGAGCCCGACCGGTTCGGGCAAGACTGCTGCGTTCATGCTGCCCGCCATCGAACGTTTCGCCCAGCTGCAAAAAGCACAAGCCAGCCAGCCGCGTGAGCCGCGTCCGGCCGACGGTGGCCGTGGCCGCCGTCCGAAGCCGGTTGCACGTCCGACCATGCTGGTCCTGACGCCGACCCGCGAACTCGCGATGCAGGTCACCACTGCTGCCGCTACGTACGGCAAGCACCTCAAGTGTCTGCGCACCGTCAGCATTCTGGGTGGCGTCGCTTACGGTCAACAGCTCATGCTACTGGCCAAGAACCCGGAAATTCTCGTTGCCACGCCGGGCCGTCTGATCGACCACCTTGAGCGCGGCTGTATCGACCTGTCGCAACTCCAGATCCTGGTGCTCGACGAAGCGGACCGCATGCTCGACATGGGCTTCATCGAAGACATCGAAACGATCGTCGAAGCTATGCCGGCAACGCGTCAAACCATGCTGTTCTCGGCTACGCTCGACGGCAAGATCGGCTCGCTCACCGGCCGCCTGCTGAAGGACCCGGAGCGTATCGAGATCGTCCAGCGCATGGAACAGCGCACGAACATCGCGCAAACCGTGCATTACGTCGACGACCGCGATCACAAGGATCGTCTGCTCGACCATCTGCTGCGCGACGAGGGCCTCGACCAGGCTATCGTCTTCACGGCAACCAAGATAGACGCGGACCAACTGGCAGGTCGTCTTGCCGATGCTGGCTTCGAATCGGCCGCGCTGCACGGCGATCTGCCGCAAGGCGCGCGTAACCGCACGATCCGCGCACTGCGCGAGCGTCGTGTGCGCGTGCTGGTGGCAACGGACGTCGCTGCTCGCGGTATCGACATTCCGGGCATCACGCACGTGTTCAACTACGATCTGCCGAAGTTCGCCGAAGACTACGTGCATCGTATTGGCCGTACCGGCCGTGCCGGCCGCTCGGGTATCGCTGTGAGCCTCGTGCATCACGCCGAACAGGGCGCGCTGAAGCGCATCGAGCGTTTCGTGCGCACGCCGCTGCCGGTCAACGTCGTCGAAGGTTTCGAGCCGCGTAAGGCAGAGCCGACGGGCAACGGCCGTCTTGGCTTTGGCGGCCGCGGCCGTCCGGGCGGCAACGGTGGCCGTCGCTTCGGCAGCGGTTCGGGCAAGCCGGTCGGCAATGGCGGTTCGCGCGACGGCGGCTACGGCGCACGCCGCAACGACGGCCCGCGCACGGCTCGTCGCGGCAGCTGATTTCCGCATTGAAATGGCTTCGCTGAAGTCATGAAGCAGATCGAAGCGGCGTCATGCCGTTTCAACGTCGCAAGAAAACTGGTGCTCAGGCACCGGTTTTTCGCCCCTATTCTGGCCACCCTGCGCCCAACCCTAAATTTCACGATATAAAAAATTTTTTGCGTCGTTAAAAATCGTGCAGCAAGGCAAAAGACGCCGCGTTGCAACATGGGGAAAAGCGTTTCTTATTGCGAAATGAGTGTCGTAAGCAATTGATTTCAATAATCAATAAAAATCTGCAAAACCGTTGATGCGGTCTGTTGTGCAACTCCCGATTTGCCTAGTCTCTTATATAAGACTTCACGAAACGAAACACCGATTCGACGCAGACAGCACTGGAAGCAGCGTGAACCGGGCAGGCGCTTCGACGGAGACAGCGAGTCACCCATCCATTACAGGCAACCAGGAACACACCACGAACCGCCAGGAACAAGCCAAGCAACTCCACATAGCAATGGAACCGATCTGCGCTGGAAAGGCGTGAAGCGCAGCTACACGGCTGAAGACGTGATCCGTCTGCGTGGTTCGGTGCAGGTCGAACATACGCTCGCGAAGCGCGGTGCCGAAAAGCTCTGGCACAGCGTGAACACCGAGCCGTTCGTCAATTCGCTCGGCGCGCTGACCGGCAACCAGGCCATGCAGCAGGTGAAGGCCGGTCTGAAAGCGATCTATCTGTCGGGCTGGCAGGTGGCGGGCGATGCAAACGTCGCCGGCTAAATGTATCCAGACCAGTCGCTGTATCCGGCGAACTCGATGCTGCTCGTCGTGAAGCGCATCAACAATACGCTCACGCGCGCTGATCTCAACACGCGCGCTGATCAAATCCAGTGGTCGGAAGGCAAGAATCCGGGCGACGAAGGCTATATCGACTACTTCGCGCCAATCGTGGCCGACACCGAAGCCGGTTTCGGCGGCGTGCTGAACGCGTTCGAAATGATGAAGGCGATGATCGAAGCCGGTGCCGCAGGCGTTTACTTCGAAGACCAGCTCGCTTCCGTGAAGAAGTGCGGTCACATGGGCGGCAAGGTGCTCGTGCCGATCCGTGAAAATGTCGCGAAGCTGACGGCCGCGCGTCTCGCCGCCGACGTTTCCGGCGTGCCAACCGTGCTGCTCGCACGCACCGACGCGAAAGCCGCCGACCTGATTACGTCCGACGTCGACGAAAACGACAAGCCGTTCCTCACGGGTGAGCGCCCGATTCGACCGTATGCGATCCACGAACGACGTTCCCCAGAGTAAGGTAGCGGAGCGCGTGAGGTGTGGTAGTGAAGCGGATCAGCTTCGGCCACTGCGTGCGCAGATAGGTCAGTCCTTTGC
>CALNWS010000036.1 GCA_940747215.1 uncultured Paraburkholderia sp.
CTGCAGGACCCGACACCCGCCGACGCGATTCCCGACCGCCTCGTACAGCATGCCCACAAGCTGCCGTTGAAAGGCAAATCGATGCGAAAAACCAGCACCAAGCAGTCCTCCGCATCCTGATCATGATGAGTCAAACAGCATCGAGGAAACAGAAGTGGTTGCGCGTCACGCAAATCGCCCTCGCGAGCAGCGCGTTAGCCCTGCTCGCCGCATGCGGCGGCGGCGATGACAACAACAATTCGAGCAGCACTCCGGCGGGCGGCGTGAAACTGGCAGGTCGTGTCCTTCGGCGACAGCCTCTCGGACGTCGGCACGTATTCCCCGGTGATCCAGCCGAGCTTCGGCGATGGCCGCTTCACCACGAATCTGAGTGAAGTGTGGACGCAGAAAGTGGCCGAATACTACGGCGGCACGCTGACGCTGGCTTACCTCGGCGGCTTCGGTCAACCGCTCGTCGCGGCAGGCGGGCTAGGTTACGCGCAGGGCGGCTCGGACGTCGTCGTCGCATAGGGCCGGCTGGGCGCCGAACAACATGGCTGCCACCACGGTGCCGGTCGTGACGCAGGTACAGAACTATCTGAGCCAGCACACGAGCTTCAATGCGAACCAACTCGTGCTCGTGAACGGTGGCGCGAACGACATCTTCCAGTTCGCCGGTACGCAGTTCGCCGTTACGACTTCGAATCTGACTGCGCTGGGTGCAGCGCTGCAGACGCAATATCCGCTGCTCGTACAAGCAACTACCTGCTGGTTCAGAATCTGACGGCGCTCGGTCTCGTGGGCAGCGGCAAGGTGATCGTCGCAGACGCGTTCACGTGGCTCGACCAGCAATTGCCGAACTACAAGGCGCTGGGTTTCACGGTGTCGAACACGGACACGGTGTGTAACCTGGGATCGGTGATCAAGAACGCCACCGCATACGCCACGGCCAACCCGAGCGCAACGAACGGCTTGACGCCGGCTCAGTACGGCGCGCAATTCGGTTTTTCGCTGTTCTGCTCGCCGCAAACCTACACGGTGGCAGGCACCGATCAGACCTACATGTTCGCGGACAAGGTTCACCCGAGCACGCACACGCATGCGCTGTTTACGTAATACGTGCAGCAGCAGATTGCAGCGACGGGTTTGGGCAAGTAAGTCGAAGAACTTCGCCACGCGATAAGCGCGTGGAAACAAAACGCCCGGCTCGATGATCGAGCCGGGCGTTTTTTATTTCGGTGACAGAAGCGTCATGGCAACCTTCGTCGCGAACCGCAAGCGCCCTACTCCTGCGCTTCGAACGCCGCCGCAGCGCGCCCGAGCCGATCGTTCACCGCGATCCATTCGATCGTATCCGGCAGCTTCTCGATTAGAATACGCGACACGTTCGCGCGATCCAGTGCGCGCAACAGGCCATACAACTCACGCGCATACGCATGCGGATCTTCCGGCGCGGCGATGAAATGCACGCCTTCAGTATCGGCCCAACGGTCCGCACGCGATGCGCGCGCCACCAGCGCCACACGCTCGCCGGCTTGCCGCTCGGCAAGCAACGGCTCCAATGCGCTGAACGGCAGCACCGCGAGCGGCGTGCGCGGCGCGTAGTGTGCCTTCAACGTGCCGGACGCGCGCGGCGCCGTGGCATCGGAGCCATCGGGCAGACGCGGCGCTTCGCCGAGTACGTCGGCAATGTCTTGCGGCGTGATGCGCCCCGGCCGCAACAACGCCGGGAATCTACGCGAAAGATCGAGAATGGTCGATTCGATACCAACATCGGACGCGCCGCCATCCAGCACGTGAATCGCATTGCCGAACTCCTCGCGCACGTGCTGCGCGGTGGTCGGGCTTACGTGTCCGAAACGGTTCGCCGACGGCGCGGCCACGCCGCCGTGTCCGCCGCGCAATGCGCTGAACGCTTCGAGCAGCGCCTGCGCAACGGGATGCGACGGACACCGCAAACCAACCGAATCCTGACCACCGCTCACCGCCGGATTGATGCATTCGGCGCGCTTGAGAATCAGCGTGAGCGGACCCGGCCAGAACGCATCGATCAGACGCTGTGCCTCGGATGGCACGCCATCGACCCAATAGTTCGGGTCGCCGTTCGGTGCGAGATGCACGATCACCGGATGATTGGCCGGCCGCCCTTTGGCCGAATAAATGCGGGCAACCGCGTCCGGACTTTCGGCGTCGCCGCCCAAGCCGTACACCGTTTCCGTGGGGAACGCGACGAGACCGCCCGCGTCGAGCAGGGCCGCCGCGTGTTCGATCTGCGCAGCGCTCACGGGTAGCGCGCTCGCGTTGCCTTCAGCGGGATTCTGTTGGTCCGGCATGATGGCGTGTCAGCTCGTAGGGATATGCAGGAGTCGCGCGCAATCGCGCGCGGCCGTGCGCGCTTCTTCGAGCGTGGCTGCCGTGAAGTTGATGTGACCCATCTTGCGGCCACAGCGCGCCTCTTCCTTGCCGTACAGATGCAGACGCGCCGCCGGCATCGCGGCCACTTCGTTCCAAGGCGGCGTGACGGACGCGCCCTTCGGGCCGTCGGGGAACCACACGTCGCCGAGAATGTTCAGCGTGACGGCAGGCGAATGCTGACGCGTGTCGCCGAGCGGCATGCCGGTCATCGCGCGCACCTGCTGCTCGAACTGGCTGGTCGCGCAGGCGTCGACGGTGTAATGGCCGGAGTTGTGCGGACGCGGCGCCATTTCGTTGGCGACGAGCGAGCCGTCTTCGAGAATGAAAAATTCCACGCACAGCACGCCGACATAGCCGAGCTTGTCCGCGATCTGCAGTGCGGCCTGTTGCGCCTGTTCGACAAGCGTGGGGCTCGAATCCGGCGCGGGCACGATGGTGTGCGACAGCACGCCGTCGCGGTGCGTGTTCTGCGCGAGCGGATAGACCACCGACGCGCCACTCGACGCGCGCGCGATCAACGCCGACACTTCGAACTTCAGCGGCAGGCGCTTTTCCAGCACGCACGGCACGCCGCCGAGCGACGCATGCGCCTCGCGCACTTCCTCCGCGTTGCGCACGCGAATCTGGCCTTTGCCGTCGTAACCCATGCGCGCCGTTTTAAGGATGCCGGGCAGCATGGCTTCGAGCTTCGCGTCTTCGAGAGCGGCGAGCTCGTCCGACGACTCGATCACCACATGCGGCGCCACCGTCACGCCCGAAGCGATGAAGCGCTTCTCGGCGATACGGTCTTGCGCCACGGCGACGCAGCGGCCGGCCGGACTCACGAACGTGGTTTTAGCGAGGAAATCGAGGCTCGCAGCCGGCACGTTCTCGAATTCCGTCGAGACCGCCCCGCATAGGCGCGCGAATTCGGTCAGCGAGGCTTTGTCGTCGTATGCCGCGCGGATGTGGCGGTCGGCCACCGAGCCTGCCGGACTGTTTTCGTACGGATCAAGCACGGCAACGCGATAGCCCATGGACTGAGCGGCAAAGCAGAACATACGGCCGAGCTGGCCGCCACCGACCATGCCAAGCCATGCGCCGGGCAGAATCGGTAAAACCAGTGTGTTGTCTGGGGTCATTTTAGTGGTCGGTCGCGGCCGGATGAATGCGCAGGCTTCGCGCGAAACACCGGCCGGGGGTCAGACAGTGGGGACGTCGTGAATCTTTGAAACTTGGGCGTTGCTTACAGCGCCGGCAAAACCATTGCGTGAGCCGCTTCGTTCTGACGCACGCGGAATGCAGCCAGCTTGTCGGCGTAAGCGGCGTCCGTGCCGCTCAGAATCGACACCGCGAACAGCGCCGCATTCGCCGCGCCCGCCTCGCCGATGGCGAAGGTAGCAACCGGCACCCCCTTCGGCATCTGCACGATCGAATGCAGCGAATCCACGCCCTTCAGATACTTGCTCGACACCGGCACGCCGAGCACCGGCACCGTGGTCTTGGTGGCCAGCATACCCGGCAGATGCGCTGCGCCGCCCGCACCCGCGATGATCGCGCGGATGCCACGCTCGCGCGCGTTTTCCGCGTAGGTGAACATTTCGTCCGGCATGCGGTGCGCGGATACGACCTTCGCTTCGTACGGCACGCCGAATTCCTGCAGAATCGCCACGGCGTTTTTCATCACTTCCCAATCGGAACTGGATCCCATCAGCACGCCGACAACCGGCGCGCCATGCGTATGGGCAGTTTGAGCTTCACTCATGTTACGACTTCCTTCGTGTTCAGACGCTGGCAGGTAGGTGCGCGTATCAGGCGAGCTTATGTCCGGTCAGGCGTTCGAGCGCTTCTTCGTACTTCTCGCCCGTTTTCTTCACCACCTCGTCCGGCAGCTTCGGTGCCGGCGGTTCTTTCTTCCACGGCTGGGTTTCGAGCCAGTCGCGCACGAACTGCTTGTCGAACGACGGTGGGTTCGTGCCGACCTTGTATTCGTCGGCCGGCCAGAAGCGCGACGAGTCTGCCGTCAGCGCTTCGTCCATCAGGTACAGCTTGCCGTTTTTGTCCAGACCGAATTCGAACTTCGTGTCTGCAATGATGATGCCGCGCGTGGCTGCGTAGTCTGCGGCTTCCTTGTACAGCTTGATCGAGATATCGCGGATCGTGGCCGACAGCTCGGTGCCGATGCGGCGTTCCATCTCTTCGTAGGTGATGTTTTCGTCGTGATGGCCCATTTCGGCCTTGGCTGCCGGCGTGAAGATGGGCTCGGGCAGCTTTTGCGCGTTCTGCAGGCCCGGCGGCAGTTGCACACCGCACACGGAACCCGTGGCCTGGTAGTCTTTCCAGCCGCTGCCGGCTAGATAGCCGCGCACCACCGCTTCCACCAGAATCGGCTCGAGACGCTTCACCACGACCGCCCGGCCTTTCACCTGCTCGGCTTCGTCCACCGCGACCACGGATTCCGGCGCAACGCCCGTGAGATGGTTCGGCACCACGTGCTTGAGCTTGTCGAACCAGAAGTTCGCCATGGCGTTGAGCACGCGCCCCTTGTTCGGAATCAGCTCGCCCATGATGACGTCGAACGCCGACAGACGGTCGGTCGTAACGATCAGCAACTGGTCGTTGCCCACCGCGTAGTTGTCGCGGACTTTACCGCGGCCGAGCAGCGGCAGCGAGCGGAGCGTGGATTCGTAGAGGATAGACATCTTCGTGGTTCGCTAAAAGTGAGGCAAAAAGTGTGACCGAAAAAAAGGGACGCCGTTCCCCGGATGGTGCGGGAACGGCGATAGAACGGCAACCTAGCCTTTCGGCCAGGCCCTGAGCATGGTTATAGCCTAGCGGACGACTTGCGCAAGCTCGCCCGACTTGTACTTCTCCGCAATTTTATCAAGCGAAACCGGCTTGATCTTGCCGGCCTGGCCTTCGCAGCCAAATTGCATGAACGCTCGAGGCAGATCTTCATGGCGTCTTCGCACGCCGGCTTCAGGTAATCGCGCGGGTCGAACTTGCCCGGATTCGTCGCCATGTAGCGGCGGATCGCGCCCGTGACCGCGAGACGCAGATCGGTGTCGATGTTGAGACCTTGCGCACGCCGTGCTTGATGCCTTCCTGAATTTCCTCGACCGGCACGCCGTAGGTTTCCTTCATGTCGCCGCCGAATTCGCGGATTTCAGCCAGCAGTTCCTGCGGCACCGACAACGAACCGTGCATCACTAGATGCGTATTCAGAATGCGCTGGTCAGAATGCGCTGGTGAATTTCCTTGATGCGCGAGATCGACAGAATATCGCCCGTAGGCTTCTTGCTGAACTTTTACGCGCCGTGCGACGTACCGATCGCGATCGCCAGAGCGTCGCATTGCGTGAGCTTCACGAAGTCAGCGGCCTGCTCGGGGTCGGTCAGCAGTTGCTCGCTGGTCATCGTGCCTTCCGCGCCGTGGCCATCTTCCTTGTCACCCTTCATGGTTTCCAGCGAAACGAGCACGCCTAGTTCCGCTTCGACCGTAATGCCGATCGAGCGCGCCGCTTCAACGACCTTGCGCGACACGTCGACGTTGTACTCGTACGATGCGACCGTCTTGCCGTCGGCTTCGGGCGAACCGTCCATCATCACGCTGGTGAAACCGCTGCGGATCGCCACCATACACACTGCCGGCGACTGGCCCTGGTCCTAGTGCATCACGACCGGAATATGCGGATAGGATTCAACCGCTGCTTCGATCAGGTGACGCAGAAACGGCTCGCCCGCATATTTCCGCGCGCCGGCCGAA
The DNA here is from genome assembly GCA_940747215.1 of uncultured Paraburkholderia sp. Lineage (GTDB taxonomy): Bacteria > Pseudomonadota > Gammaproteobacteria > Burkholderiales > Burkholderiaceae > Paraburkholderia. Next base: position 6,139 of record CALNWS010000036.1, read on the forward strand.
GCCGGCATGATGACCGGGGCGTTGACCTTGTCGGCCGCGGCCATGATCGCCTGAACCTGCTCCAGATTGTTCACGTTGAATGCCGGAATGCCATAACCGCTTTCGGCGGCATGGTCCAGCAGTTGACGCATTGATACGAGAGGCATTGCTATAACTCCATAGATTGAAACGAATTCTTATGCTGTCGGCCTCTTTTGAGGCGATTTATTGCGAAACGGTTGCCATGCTCATGCACGCATTCTCTAAAGCGCGTCGTCCCAAAGCGCGATTGGAGTTGCATGCAGCCTCTCGCGAGAATAACAGACTGCTTCGCTCAATCAAGCCAGTGCCGATCGCGAGCAGTCCTGCTGGCCGGGACAGGCGCCCTGCGCCCGCTCCGGCCCGATACATACTGATTGCGTGATCAATACGGCTCGCCCACCCGCACGATCTTTAGCGTGTTCGTGCCGCCCGCCTGACCCATCGGCTCGCCGACCGTCAGCACGACCATGTCGTCGCGCGACGCATAGCCCTTGCTCACCACGGTTTCCAGCGCCTGTTGCAAGGCGGTGTCGCGGTCGGTGTTGGTGTCTAGACGGAGCGACGTGACGTTGCGATAGAGCGCCATGGCCCGTTCGCTGCCGACGCGCGGCGTGAGCGCGAAGATCGGCACATGCGTCCAGTGGCGCGACATCCACAGCGCGGTGGAGCCCGATTCCGTCAGCGCGACGATAGCCTTTGCACCGAGATGGAATGCGGTGAACAGCGCGCCCATCGCGATGGATTGGTCGATACGCGTGAACGTGTGGTCGAGGAAATCCTTGTCCAGTTCCGACTGCTCGGACTTCTCGGCTTCGACACAGATCGCCGCCATGGTTTCGATGGTCTGCACCGGATACTTGCCAGCCGCCGATTCCGCCGACAACATGACCGCGTCCGTGCCGTCCAACACCGCGTTCGCGACGTCCGACACTTCGGCGCGCGTTGGCACCGGTGCGTGGATCATCGATTCCATCATCTGCGTGGCGGTGATCACGAACTTGTTCGATTCGCGCGCCATGCGGATCATGCGTTTCTGCAGCGCCGGCACGGCCGCGTTGCCCACTTCGACGGCCAGGTCGCCACGCGCGACCATGATGCCGTCCGACGCATCGAGAATGCCTTGCAGCGCCGGAATCGCTTCCGCGCGCTCGATCTTCGCGATCATTTTCGGCTTGATGCTCCAAGGCGCGCCGGCGATGTTCGCCAGTTGCCGCGCCATTTCCATGTCCGTCGCGTTCTTCGGGAACGACACGGCGACGAAATCCGCGCCGATCGACATCGCCGTACGGATGTCTTCCATGTCTTTCGCGGTGAGCGCGGGCGCGGACAGGCCGCCGCCCTGGCGGTTGATGCCCTTGTTGTTCGACAGTTCGCCGCCGATCTTCACGATCGTGTGGATTTCGTTGCCGATCACGCTCTGGACGCCCAGCACGATGAGACCGTCGTTGAGCAACAGCACGTCGCCCGACTTCAGGTCGCACGGCAGGTCCTTGTAGTCGAGACCGGCGCGCTCGTCGTTACCGAGTTCGCAGTCGGCGTCGAGAATGAACGGCTCGCCGGCATTCAGAAAGACCTTGCCGTTTTCGAATTTGCCGACCCGGATCTTCGGGCCTTGCAGGTCCGCCATGATGGCGACTTCACGACCCGCCTGACGGGCCGCCTCGCGCACGAATTCGGCGCGCTGGCGGTGGTCGTCGGCCGTGCCGTGCGAAAAGTTGAGCCGCACCACATCCAGTCCTGCTTGCATCATCTGCAGCAGGATTTCTGGCGTGCTGGATGCCGGTCCGATGGTGCCGACAATCTTGGTGGCGCGATGCATGAGTCTCCTCGTCTGGGTGAGATCGCTGAAAAGAGCGCTGCGAGTCGGATGCGGAGGCTGCGCACCGAAAGAGGCTGCCAAGGGCTGCGCGCCGGTTATAACCAGCGTCGCTTTATTGGATGAGGCGGTATTCGAAACCAGCACGGGGCGTGCGGGTGGGGGCGCGAGCGCCACTTCGTCGTCGGGGAGTTCTGCCTGCGAGGGGTCGGTTGCAGCGGACTGAGCGAGCTGGGCGATGTCCCGCCCAGTGCCTGAGCCGCGTCGCCGGCAGTGGTCAACTCCGCGAGCGCAGGGGACGCGCCCATGTTTTCCTACTGGACCGGCATAGCGGCGGACAGTGCCGCGGCCTCGCCGGTCATGCCGGCCACGGCTGCTTCAGCCGGGGCCTGCGAGGCAGGGGAGCGCGTCGCCACGTTTAAGCCCGCGATTCCAGAACTTCGACAGCCGGCAGCTTCTTGCCTTCGAGGAACTCGAGGAAGGCGCCGCCGCCGGTCGAGATATAGCTGATCTTTTCCGCGATGCCGTACTTGGCGATGGCCGCGAGCGTGTCGCCGCCGCCTGCAATCGAAAACGCCAGCGACTTCGCGATGGCTTCGGCGAGCGTCTTCGTGCCGTTGCCGAACTGGTCGAATTCGAACACGCCAACCGGGCCGTTCCACACGATCGTGCCGGCCTTCTCGAGTTGCATGGCGAGCACCTTCGCAGTTTCCGGTCCGATGTCGAGGATCATGTCGTCGTCGGCGACCGCTTTGACTTCGGCCTTCGCGGTGGGCGAGAACTCCTTGGCCGTGACCACGTCGCTCGGGATCGGCACCGAGGCGCCGCGCGCCTTCGCCGATTCGATGATCGCCTTCGCTTCGTCCACCAGATCGGCTTCGGCAAGCGACTTGCCGATCTTTAGGCCGGCCGCCAGCATGAACGTGTTGGCGATGCCGCCGCCCACGATCAGTTGATCGACCTTGTCGGCGAGCGACTTCAGGATGGTCAGCTTTGTGGACACCTTCGAACCGGCGACGATTGCCACGAGCGGCCGCTTCGGCGAACCGAGCGCCTTGCCGAGCGCTTCGAGCTCAGCCGCGAGCAGCGGGCCCGCGCACGCGATGGGCGCGTACTTCGCGATGCCATGCGTGGTGGCTTCGGCACGGTGCGCCGTGCCGAATGCATCATTCACGTAGATGTCGCAGAGCTTCGCTATTTTCTGCGCGAGCTCGTCGGAATCCTTCTTTTCACCCTTGTTCACGCGGCAGTTTTCCAGCAGCACGACCTGGCCCGGCTCTACGTTCACGCCGTTTTCCACCCATTGCGCAACCAGCGGAACGTCGCGACCGAGCAGTTCGGCGAGACGCTTTGCAACGGGCGCGAGCGAGTCTTCCGGCTTGAAATCGCCTTCGGTGGGACGGCCTAGGTGCGACGTGACCATTAAGGCGGCGCCCGCTTCGAGCGCCACCTTGATAGCCGGCACGGAGGCACGGATGCGGGTGTCTTCGGTAATGTTGCCTTGATCGTCCTGGGGCACGTTCAGATCGGCACGGATGAACACGCGTTTGCCGGATAGTTTGCCTTCGGCGATCAGATCGGAGAGACGCAATACCTTGTTCATGGGCGTTTGAGTGCTAGTTGATGAGAAGGCCGGTGGCGGACAGCGCGTTGACAGCCGCTCGCGGTGAACTCCAGCGCGCAGGCACGGCAACGGTTCCACTGACTCGGGTGCAGGCGAACGGGTCGCGGCACTCGCGCCCAGCAACAGCGCGCTTATCCCGGAAACCGGCATTTTAACTGATCCCCACTGGCTTCTGACCCGTGACCCGGCGAATGACCTGTATTCGGCGAAGGTCCCGTCATGTCGCTGCGCAGCAATTCCTGTGCGATCAATTACATAAAGAGACGTAACAAAGTGAAAACGACCATTCCGACGGCAATCGTGCCCAGCATGGTGCGACGCCGCAAATACCAGACGAGTCCGGAGAGCGTCGCGTAAAACTCGTGATTCGACGGTGCGAACGACAAACCCTCGGGGGTGGCCAGCACGTCGGGCAAAACGACCGCCACCAGCGCCGCCGCGGGCGCGTAGCGCAGCATGCGTTGCGCGCGCGGGCAAGACGGTACGTTCTCCGCCGATTAAAAACATCGCGCGTCGCCGGCAGCGCGAGGCGATAAGGCAAGTCGAACGCGAGGAGCGCGACGATGCCCGCCACGGTCACCGCGACGAGCGTGGAGCGGTTGGCGATGGCCGAGACCATGATGGGCAGCAGCGCGAGCGTGCCGGCGAGCGCGATTCCCCCAGTTATCGGGAATCAGGCTCGCGAGCAAATGCCGACGATGGAAGACACCTGCCACGACAGCCAACTGGCGCTCACCATGCCCCAGAAATACGACTCCTTGCCGGGCACGTAGCCGGTGGGAAAGCTCTTCTCTTGGAACAGCAGGTAGATCACGTCGTCGTTGAAGTCCGAGCACGACGCGCTGCCACATCGGCAAATAGGAAAAATGCGGCGCGAGACCGACGCTGAAGATCACGAAACGCATATTGACCATGGCCGCCGTGAGCAGCACGGTCCAGACGGGCAGCTTCGCGGCGAGGAGCGGCAACACCGCCAGTTGCGACGAACCGGCATGGCACAGCAGCGACATGGTGAGCGCCTGCGGCAACGAGAGCACGGACTTGCCCATCGCGATACCGGTGACGAGCCCCACGAGACGATCGCCATGAGCGTGGACGAGTAGTCGCGCACGCCCTGGATGAAGGCATGGCGATCGGTATCGGACAGACGAGCGGGCATGAAGGGCGGTCGAGGCAGGAGCAAGGCGAAACGGGGCGAAGCGAACGGGGCGCGGACGCAGCCGGATTCGATTTATGCATCCGTTGGATTATAGCGTTCGGCATACGCCCAAATGCCCGTTCCTTGTGCAAAAGACGCTAAAATAATGTTCTTCGCAACACCTCACGAGAAAACGCAGGGCCACCCTGCTTTCTTGCTCCTCGGGACTTGGCGCGACGCGACTGGCGCAACAGGTTGAAGGCACATCTAACCGCACCCGCTGGAGAAACGTATGTCAATGGCCGACCGCGACGGCAAGATCTGGATGGATGGCAAGCTCATCGACTGGCGCGACGCCAAGATCCACGTGCTCACTCACACACTGTGCATTACGTACGGCATGAGCGTCTTCGAAGGCGTACGCGCCCATAAGACAGCGGACGGCGGCACGGCGATTTTCCGCCTGCAGGACACCAAGCGTCTGCTGAACTCGGCCAAGATCTTCCAGATGGACGTCCCGTTCGACCATGAAACGCTCGCCGCCGCGCAGTGCGAAGTGGTGCGCGAGAACAAGCTCGAGTCGTGCTATCTGCGCCCGATCATCTGGGTCGGCTCGGAAAAGCTCGGCGTGTCGGCCAAGGGCAATACGATTCACGTCGCCATCGCGGCCTGGCCGTGGGGCGCGTATCTCGGTGAAGACGGTCTTGCCAAGGGCATTCGCGTCAAGACGTCGTCGTTCACGCGCCATCACGTGAACGTCTCCATGGTTCGCGCGAAGGCGTCGGGCTGGTACGTCAACTCGATCCTCGCCAACCAGGAAGCGATTGTCGACGGTTACGACGAAGCGCTGCTGCTCGACGTCGACGGCTACGTGTCCGAAGGCTCCGGCAAAAACTTCTCCCTCGTGAACAACGGCAAGCTGTACACGCCCGATCTGTCGTCGTTCCTCGACGGCATCACGCGCGACGAGGTCTACACCTGCAACGAAGCGTTCTTCACCGGCACGGTCGCTGAAGTCACGCCTATCCGCGAGCTCGACAACCGCACCATCGGCACGGGCTCGCGCGGCCCGATCACGGAGAAGCTGCAATCGGCGTTCTTCGACGTGGTCAACGGCAAGAGCGAGAAGTACAAGCACTGGCTCACCAAGATCTGACGTACGCTGCCCTTCATGGGCTCTACGTACACACCCTGCATACAACGAGAACGTCTCATGAGCGAAATCAAGGAAATGCCGCTGGTCGAACTGACGGCAAAAGATCTGCCGGCCTATTGTCCAAACCCGGCCATGCCGCGCTGGAGCACGCATCCGCGCGTCTTCATCGACGTCACGCACGGCGAAGCCAAGTGCCCGTACTGCAGCACGCGTTACAAGCTGCGCGACGGCGAAGTGGTCCGCGGCCACTAAACACGGCGCGGCGCGTCGACCGCTTACGGCTGTGCGCCGCTGAAACGGTTGGCGCGGCCATCAGCATTTTTTGAAAGCGGGCCTGAACGAACCGAGGCAGTAGCGGCAGATTCACATTTCGTGCCCAGCGCGGGCAACAAGTTGCAGCTGCGCTCCGGCATGACGCGAGCGAAGCTGCCACGCACGCCTCGCTCGCCATTCGCTCGCAATTCATTCGCCGCCTGCTCGCGCAGGCATTCCCTGTTATTCAACCGAACGCCACGCGCGTCAAGCTTGCGCGGCGATTCTTTTCGACACCGGACACTCACTCTGATGCGTCGCGCGTTGATTACCGCACCGAACTGGATCGGTGACGCATTGATGGCGCAGCCGCTGTTTTCGCGGCTCGTGAAATTGCACCCGCGCATCGTCATCGACGCGGTCGCGCCCTCGTGGGTCGCGCCCGTGCTCGAACGCATGCCGGAAATCCGCGACGTCTACGCCACGGATCTGGCCCACGGCAAGCTGCAGATGCTGCGCCGCTGGCAACTGGCGAGCGATCTGCGCGACGTCGGTTACGACGCCGCCTATGTGCTGCCCAATTCGCTCAAATCGGTGCTCATTCCGTGGATGGCGGGCATTCGCCTGCGTATCGGCTACACGGGCGAATGTCGCTACGGGCTGCTGAACGTGCGTCACGCGAATCCGCGCAAGGACGAGCGGCCGCCCATGGTCGGCCACTACGCCGCCCTCGCCTACGCGCCCCGCGCGAAGATTCCCGACGACCTGCCCATGCCGCGACTCGAAAGCGATCTGAACGAGGCGTCGCGCGTGTCGGCGCGCTTCAATCTGGATACGCGCGTGCCGCTGCTCGTGTTCTGCCCCGGCGCGAAATACGGTCCGGCCAAGCGCTGGCCGCCGGAGCATTTCGCGGCGCTCGCGCAGATGGTCGGCCAGTCGTTCCCGTACACGCAGATCGTCGCGCTCGGCTCGCCGAAAGACGCGCCGCTCGCGCAGGCCATCGCCGAAAAAGCTCCGAATGTGCGCAACCTGTGCGGCCAGACTGCACTCGGCGAAGCGTGCGCGCTGATCTCGCGGGCCAATGCCATCGTCACGAACGACTCCGGTTTGATGCACGTCGCCGCCGCGCTGCGCCGGCCGCTCGTCGCCGTGTACGGTTCGACCGATCCGCGCCACACGCCGCCCTTGTCCGAGCTCGCGAAGGTACAATGGCTTCATCTCGAATGCAGCCCCTGTTTTCAGCGAGAGTGCCCGCTCGGTCATTTGAACTGCCTGAAGCAATTGAGCGCCGAGCAGGTGTTCGGCGATCTGCACGGCATGTTGCTGGCGCAGCGCTGAGCTGGATTCAGCTGAGTCGGGTCGAACTGCCTGACAGTTGCACGAAATGCTCGCACGAAGAAGCGCGCACAAGAGAACGTGCACGCAACATCGCACGCCCCTGAGCGCGTCGCGTCATGTTCGCGCCTTGCGGCACGGGCATTCTGGCGCTCGGAGCGAGAAGTCCGGTGCGCCGGACTGTCCCGCTGACCGCTGCCCCGCAACCGCGCGCTGCACACAAAAGACTGACGAGCCATGCCACGTTTTGCCTACATCTTCGAAGCTGCTGCCGATACCCTGAACGCCTACTATCAGGCCGTTGCCGAGGTCAATATCGACAGCTTGATGGGCCTGTGGATCGACGAGGAGTTCGTCAGTTGCATCTGGGCCGACGGCTCCCATCTGCACGGTTTGGACAGCATTCGCGCAGGCCTGCAGATCCAGCTCGAGGCCGCGCCGGTTTCCATCGAACCGCTCGACATCCGCGTGTACGACAGCCTCGGCACCGTGGTCTACGCGATTGCCGAAGCCCACCGCCCCGCAGACCCGAAAGCGCTGCCGGCCATGGTATTCACCACCTACGTGATGGTTCACGAACGCGGCGAGTGGCGCATCGCGCACATCCATGCGAGCCCCATGCCCAACAAAGCCGCCAGCCAGTTCGCCACCAAGATGCGGCACGGCCAAGGGTCGCTGCACTAACGCGCTCTGCCGGGCTTTTTCCTTTTCGCTACACACTAGTGGTATGAGCACGCCCTACAGCCAATCCCAAAGCGAGTCCACGCAAGGGACTTCACACGACGAATCCGCTTCATCCGGCACCGCCCGCGCGGCTGTAGCGGTGGCCGCCAGCGCGAGCGCCACCGTCGCGGCTACGGTCGAAGCAACTGTCGAGGCCGCCGTCGATCTGCTCTACCGCGCGCAGCTCTGGCTGCCCAACCGGCATGTTCAAACCATCGTCCCGTCGCTGTTTGCGCGCCGTCCGGCGGTGTCGTTCAAGCGCGAGCGCTGGGATACGCCGGACGGCGACTTCATCGATCTCGACTGGGTCGTGCATGACGGCCGCACGCCCAACGGCGCCGGCAACATTGCCAACGCCGCTTCACAAGCCCCTCACGTTCCCGCCGAGGACGCCCCGCTCTTCGTGCTGTTCCACGGTCTCGAAGGCAGTTCGTCGTCGCACTATGCCGCGGCGCTGATGGCCGCCGCGCTCGACCATGGCATGGCTGGCATAGCGTGGTGCCACACTTTCGCAGTTGCAGCGGACCGCTGAACCGGATGCCGCGCTTCTATATCATCTCGCGGACAGCAACGAAGTCGACTGGGTGCTACGGCGCCTGCGCGCCGCGCATCGCGGGCCGATCGTCGCGGCGAGCGTGTCGCTCGACGGCAACGTGCTGCTGCGCTGGCTGGGCGAGCAGCGCGATAACGCCGCTGCCGTCATTTCGGCCGCCGCCGCGATCTCCACGCCGATCGACGTGCACGCCGGCGGCCACGCGCTGTCGCAAGGCTTCGGCATGGTCTACACGCGCAGCTTTCTCAAGACGCTCAAGCAGAAGGCCGAGCAGAAACTGGTTCAATTCCCCGGCCTGTTCGACCGCAACGCGATGCTGGCGAGCCGCACCATGTACGAATTCGACACGTGGTCACCGCGCCGCTGCACGGCTTTCGCAATACGGACGAGTACTGGGGTGTCGCCACCACGCGCCCTCTCTTGCCGCACATCGAAGTGCCACGCTGGTGCTGAACGCGCGCAACGACCCGTTCCTGCCCGCCAAGGCCTTGCCCGCGCGGCACGAGGTCTCGGCGGCAGTGTAACTCGATCAACCGAGGCACGGCGGCCACGCTGGCTTCATGACCGGGCCGTTCCCGGGCCGGATAGACTGGCTGTCGCGGCGCGTGTTCGGCTATCTGGAACGACACGTCGATCATGGATGACATCGTCAAGCAGGCCTTGGCCAAATGGCCGAACGTACCGAGCTGCACCGGCTGGCTGATGCTCGACCGGCGCGGCAACTGGCGCATGCGCGACGAAGCCGCCCAGGCAAGCGGCTCGCCCGGCACGGCGATCCGCCAAGAGGCGCTGCTGGGTTTCATCAACCGCAATTACGTCGTCGACGAACACGGGCAGTGGTATTTCCAGAACGGACCGCAGCGCGTGTACGTGGAGCTGGGTTACACGCCGTGGGTGGTGCGGCTTGCGGCGGACGCTTCCGGCGCGTTGTCGCTGCAGGATCAGGGCGGCGGCGTATTCGACCCGGCTGCTGTGCTCGTGGACGACGAAGGCGGCATTCTGTTCGTCGATCGTTCGACGCCCGCCCGCGTCGCAGTCCTGCACGATCACGATCTGGACGTATTCTCGGACCACGCAACGCTCGCCGACGATTCGATGAGCGGCGAATTCCGCTGGACCGACAAGATCGTGCTGCTGCTCGAAGAGGTGAAGCGCGGCGAAGTCGCCGCGCATTTCGGGTTCGTGGAAAGCCCTGCTGCTGCGGCGAATGCCTAGGCTGGCGCAGGCTTTCCAGACGGCTCAACTCTTCTCGTCGAGCCGCTCTTCCTTGTAGTGGTTTTCCATCTCGTGCAGCCGTGCATCGACGGTTGCGAGATCGTGGTAACCGATCGCCTTCAGATCGCGCGCGTCCTTCACTTCAGCTGACGGATCGCCGACGGCCACGCCCCTTCCAGCGCGAACTTCTCCGCCATCGCGCGGTGCTGCGTCAAAGCGTCCCCACTGCCCACACTCGCCTGCGCGAGATAAAGCTACCACGCCGGCTGATCGGGCTCGGTACGCGTTTCCTTTTGCGCCAATGCCTGCGCTTCGGTGAAGCGCTTGAGCGTCAACAGCGTGCGGATGTGCATGTCGAGGGCAGCGTTCGACTGCGGCCAGCGCTTCTGCGCGAGGTCGGCGAGATGCAAGGCTTCGTCGTCGCGCCCGGCGCGGCGCGCAATGTCGGCAGCGAGCACATCGAGACTCGGTGAACTGCGGGCTGACGTGCCCTCTTCCTGCTCGCCCGACGCAAACGCCACGCGCGATGCAGCCAGCGACGCCGACGCGTCGTCGTAACGTTCGAGCAGCATCTGACCGAACGCCATGCCGTACCAGTTGGCGGCCACGTTCAGCGCGGTGTGATCCTCGATTTCGGAACGCAGACGCGAGATCTCATCGGCGTATTCGTTGCGCGAGCGATCCTGCAAGAGCCGCGCACGCGCCCGCACGAAGCCATACTCCGGTACCTGATACGGTTGGTTGCCGGTACGGCGCACGCCGCGCGCGGTCTTCCATGTCGGCGATGCGCTCGCCGGTCAGCGGGTGCGTGCGCGCGTAAGCCGGAATGCCGGTGTCGCTCATGGCCGCGCGATCGAGACGGCGCGAAGAACGCGCTCATCGCGTAAGGATCGTAGCCGGCACCGGCCAGCAGCATAAAAAGCCGACGCGGTCCGCCTCGTGTTCGGCGGAGCGCGAGAAGCGCAACTGGTTGTCCACCGCATAGGCCTGCCCGCCGATTGCAATCGCGCTGCCGAGTCGCCGCTGTGCGCAAGCACGCCGGCGAGCACACCGAACAGCAGGCCCGCGAGCGCGGCATACGTGCTGCGCTCACCGGTCGTGATCATGCGCGAGATGTGCCGTTGCAGAACGTGCCCTATCTCGTGACCGAGCACCGACGCAAGCTCGGACTCCGTCTGCGTCGCCACGATCAGGCCGGTGTTCACGCCGATGAAACCGCCCGGCAGCGAGAACGCGTTGATTTGCGGGTCGCGCACGGCGAATAGATCGAAGTCCGGCCGATAGCCGCCGATATACAGCGCGTTCGCCGCCGCGGCGAGTTTCCCGGCGACCGAGTTCAGATAATCGCGCACGAACCAGTCGTCGAGATAATCGGGATCGCGGCACAACTCGCGCATGACGTGCTCGCCCAGCTTGCGCTCGGCTTGCGGCGTAAGCGACTCGGAGCCGCCGTTGCCGAGGTCGGGTAATTGCTGCGTGAGGATCGGCGCGCGCCAGTTCGAGCTTCCCGCTTTTGCACCTGCATTGCTGGAGAAAGGGCTCTGCGCACCGCCGTAGACGCCGAACACGCCTTGCGCGATGTCGGGCGGCACGACCGGGTCGGCGTAGGACTCGGACGGGCCGCTCACGAGCGGCGGTTCCGCAGACTGCGGATTGAACGACAGCCCCGGCTTCGACGCGGCGTGCGATTGCGCGAACGCACCCGGCGGCGCCGCGAGCGCAATCGACAACAACGCAGCAAAAAACCGTTTCGAACGCGTTGCGAGGTCGGTGTGACGGAGTCGGGAAGCAGTGCCCGCCGCTCTCGACGATGCTCAGACCGAGGCTCGCAAGATAGCGGGCACGGGCCAATTGTAATCAGTTGGCGCGGCGAATCGATGGCTTTGCGCAACACGTGCGTTCGCGCCGTCGCCGCGATTCATGACGGCGCCGCTGCCGGGTTGAAGCGCGCTGCTATTGATGGGCTCCCCTTTGAAAGAGCAAACCATGCCTGAACTCACACACTTCGACGCTGCCGGACAGGCGCATATGGTGGACGTCGGCGACAAGGAAGAGACGAAGCGCATCGCGATTGCGCGCGGCTCGATCCACATGCTGCCCGACACGTTCGCGCTGATCCGCGACGGCAACACCAAAAAGGGCGACGTCATCGGCATCGCGCGCATCGCGGCGATTCAAGGCTCGAAGCGAACGGCCGATCTGATTCCGCTCTATCATCCGCTCGCGCTTACGCGCGTGAAGGTGGATTTCGAACTCGGCGAAAAGCTGCCTGGCGTGCATTGCACGGTTCAGGTGGAAACGCTCGGCAGAACGGGCGTGGAAATGGAAGCGCTCACCGCTGTACAGGTGGGTCTGCTGACGGTGTACGACATGTGCAAGGCAGTGGATCGCGGCATAACCATCACCGATGTGAAGGTGATGGAAAAGCATGGCGGGAAGTCAGGGGATTGGGTAGCGGAGTGACGATGCTGCGCATCTCCACTCCGCATTCGTAGCCTTCGCATTCTTTCCCTGTACGCGAAGGCCACAGATTACTCGTCGTCGCTGTCGTCGTCTTCGTTGACTTCGCCCGGCGGCGTGCCGTAGCGCTTCACGAGTTCGGCCTTGAAGCCGGTCAGCGTTTTCTGCTCGTCGCAGAGTTGGTAAAGATAAGCCAGTTGCGACGGCCAGTCGTGCAGTTCCTCGGCGAAAATCTTCAGGCGCGCGATCGTGTCGAATGCGCCCGCCGTGTCACCGCTCAAGGCCTGCAACACCGCATAACGGCGCAGCACCGCTTCACCCGGCAGCAACGTCATCGCCTTGCGATGCATTTCGAGCTTATGCTGCAGGTCCATCGAATTCATCGGCAACAGGGTTGCCATACCGTACTCGCCCCACGCACCGAACAGGAACGACGGATCCGCACGATACTGCTCGGCCGGACGCGCGCCGTAATACAGCACTTCGGCGCGCGCGTAATCGCGATACACCGGATACAGCGCCGCGATGCCGCCGAACACCACCACCGCGAACACGCCGAACGAAAAACGTCCCGGCGCGAGGCGCAGCGAGTGCGTTTCGAGCAAACCGAACACGAACATCGCAGGCAGCAGGAAGAACATGTACTGCTGCGGATACTCGACGAGCGCGTGCATCACCAGCACACCGATCAGCGCGATACCGAAGACGCGCGCGGCCGTATAAGGCGCGCGCACCACGCGCACGAGCCACGTGAGCAGACCGAGCAGTACGATCGCGAGCCCGATCAGGCCGGTTTTGGCGAGCAGATCAATGAAGATGTCGTGCGAATTGTTAGCGATTTCCACGCCGCCGAGCGTCCTCGCAAACTCATACTGATAGCTCGGAAATTCGCCCCAGCCTACGCCCATCAACGGGTGCGTCTTGAACATCGTCCAGCCGTACTTCCACAGCGCGAGACGCGGCGCGATCTGGCCGGCATCCTTGAAGCGCTCCGCCGCCGACTGCCCGAGATCGAGGTGATAACGCACGTTGGCCCAGCGGATCAGCGCATTCACCACGACGAAGAGAATCGCGAGCGCAATTGGAATCAGCCATTCGCGGCTGCTGCGGCGAAGCTGCGCCTGAGCACGCGTCTGCGCGAAAGCCATCCAGAATCCGGCGACCACGATCACGCCCATTTGCAGCCACGGTCCGCGCGACACCGTCAATGCGAAACCGATGGCGAAGATGGCCGAGACGAGCAGCCACAGGGCAACCGCAAGCCGACGCGTCTGTACGAGAAACAGCGCACCCGCCATCGCGAACGCAATATATGTGGCGAGGTGATTCGCCTGCGCCATGTTGCCGAACGGACGACGCTCGATCGTCACATTATAAGCGACGACGAGCGGCGATACCCGCGCTTCGAGGTGGAAGAGCTGAATGACCTGGCAGAACACCGCGAAAAGACCGCCGACGACCAGCGCACCCGCCGCCCAGCGCAACGCCGTCTCGCTGAGCTTCACGCGCGTGAAGCCGTAACCGGCATGCGCCGCCATGAACGCCGCGAGCAGGAAGCCGCCGCCGAGCCAGTTCATCGACGGCTGCGACACCGGCAACACGACCGACTGCGTAATCAGCAGCAGACCGAACAGCAACGGCACCACCGCCACCAAGGGCGATGCAAACGTCACGCGCGGCCGCGCGCTCGCCATCAGCAGCACGACGCCCGCGCCGGTCAGCAGATAGAGCGCGAGCGCGGTGAACTCCGCATAGAATGTCGGGATGGGGTACGTATGGTTGACGACCGCGTAGGACAGCACCAGCGCGAGAGACAGCAGAACGAGCGACAGATAACGTGAAAATGGGGTGGGCATCGACATCGAGTAACCAGTGGGCGTCAGGTAGGGTAGCCCCCTTCCTTGCAGAAGAGGGGCCCCCTAAGAACCGTACGTGCGAGTTTCCCCGCATACGGCTCAAGCCTACATATTTCTTTTACAAAGCCCCGTCAGTGCAACGACGGAGCCGGCTTAGTTACCGCGAGTTTACCAACGTGTACCTGCCGGTGGCAGTCGGGGTGTAGCAAGACTCTGTTGGAAAGAGTGTCGGTCCCGCCATGTATCCGATATTCCAGATGATGGTCGTGCCAACTGGTCTCGTTCGTCAGAGCCCAACCCCAGTGCGCACATAAGCCGCCCTGTGATTTGTACAGCGCCACCCATTGCTTGCGATAACGCATCGAGTACTCCATGCGCGCCTGCCGCAATTGCTCGCTGTAAATTGCTCGCTGTATACTGTTCCCACAATGGATCAAACGGATGGAAGTCCCCTTTGACCTTCCTGTGGTGCCTGATGTCCGTACCGCTGATCTGGTACAACTCAAGCAAACCCTTGCTGCCGTCCTCTTGAACTACGGGAGCGGTGAACACCCAATGCCAATTGCCGAGCGAGTGAAAGTACTTCCTTCTCACCCACTCCGCGCTCTTGTTTGGATGCCTCCGCTTCGACCACCGCCAGAGCCTGTAAAACACCAATGACTCCATGCGGCTATACGCCTGCTTGGCTAATACAGGGCTGTGATATTGCGCCCAGCCTTGTAGCATCGGATTTAGCAATCGGATCAACTCCTCCTGCTTTACCGCTTTGTGACCGCTGATAAGTATCCGCCACCTTGCGATAGAACGTCTGTACGTTCTTCCTGCTCGGCTTGATGAGCAGCGTTCCCGAATACTTCCGGAAATTCCACCCAAGGAAATCAAAGCCTTCGTCAATGCGGACGATCCGGGTTTTTTCCTCCGATAGTTGCAAGCCCCGTATTTCAAGGAAGGCTTCTATCCAAGGCCGGACTTCCTGTTCCAGCATCTCTTTCGAGTCGCCGGTAACAACGAAGTCGTCCGCGTATCGCACTACATTTACTTTCAGCTTCTTTGTTACTTTCAGCTTCTTTGCTTTTCCGATCCCAAATTTCGCACCAAAGTGCGCAATCAGTTCACGTTCCAGCCCGTTCAGCGTCACATTTGCTAGCGTCGGGGGGAAATGATGCCTCCCTGCGGCGTACCGGCCTCCGTCGCCTGTAGCTGCCCTTTGTAAATCAGGCAGCCTTCAACCATTTGCGGAGGATCACACTGTCCATCGGGACACGGTTTTCCAGCCACCTGTGGTTAATGTGGTCAAAGCATCCCTTGATATCCGCTTCGAGGACCCACTTGGCAGAAGCCTCTTGGGACATACAAACGCGGATTTGGGCCATCGCATCAGTTGTCGAACGATTTAGCCTGAACCCGTAGGAATTCAGGTCACTCTTCGACTCTGCCACCGGCTCCAAGCCCAGCAGATACAAGGCTTGCATCGCCTATCCCGCATGGTTGGAATGCCCAGAGGGCGTTCCTTCCCATTGGCCTTGGGGATAAGACCCTCCGTAATGGCAGAGGCTTGTATCCGCGCCGCTTCAACCTGCCGATGGCTTCCCACCAGCTGTCAGGCGAATCCCATAGCTCGCGATCGACTCCAGCCGTTCGCGCACCTTGGTTTTGCGTAACACGTCGTACTGCATACAGCTTCGCAGACAACGTGCGGGTCAGCCATCCGTTGCAGGGCTTTCACCCTTTGCCAGTCGCCTTCCCGCGTCGCCTTCGCAATTCGAATCTGCATCCCTCTCACGTTCCGCTCAACCCGTCGCCAATCTATGGCGTACCAGTTGTCTGGCGCGTGGGAAAGCGCAGATCTGGTCTTTCGACCTGATACTTCCATGCTGCTCTCCTACCTAGAAAAGTCCCCAGACAGAAGGCGCATCTCCCCCAGCGGGGCAGATACACCCCGCTGGGGAACAACAAAACTCAATACAGGTGCATGCACCTGCATCTAACCAAGCTATAGTCAGCCGTCTTGCGACGGTAGACCAGACGGAAGTCTGACCGCTTTCGCGTGAGGTGATGTCTCAACCCCTATCCGGTCCATTACAGCCCGGCGTTCGCCTACGTCCTCCCATACCTGCACAATCAACAGCGTCCCTCACGGTTCGCCTGCCAGCCCGACTACGCTGGCAACCATACAGGCTTCCACGTTCCCGGCATGTCACACGACTGACGTATGTTCTGCCTCTTCCCCAGTGGCTAAGTGACGACGTAATCCGACGGTTGAGCGGATTAACCAGCCACATACCTTTTTGGTTAGAGCCCAATGTTCATTCAAGCAGCTTTGGCTCCTCAGTGCTTACGAGGTTTAACAGCAGTTCACTTACGTTAACCATATCAGCCAGCCTAGCTCCTCAACCCCCTTGCTGCTGGGAGTATCCAGATCGTTCCTCGCGGAATCACTCTGCCCGAAACGTCCGGGGGCTACATTGTCAGAAGAGCTTCACCCCCCACCGTTACCAGTGACCCATGTCTTCTTAGGCTACTGCTGGTCGCACAGCAGGTTCACTATCCTCGCTGTGCAGCTGACGAGGTCAAACAATGACACACCGAGCTTTCGCTCGTATCGATTCGCGAATCCATTGCTGCTGACGACCCAGGAATTACATACATCTCTCCGCCCTGTCGGCGGAGGTGAAGCCGCTGACGGGGCGGAACCTGACGGTAATCAGGTCAGTGCAATGCGAGCTCCCGGAGAATGTGCTCTACCGGCCCTCGCTTCGCTACAAGAGATACCCCGCTTCTGAGCAGTTGCGTCGAGGGACTCACGCCCCTTCCCGATGCTCCACGTGATATCTTCGCGACCGGTTAAGCTCGTACGGACGCCTCCTTTGCCGCTAGTCGATGCCCCTTACGTTGGGGCTACCCGGACACGAGCGTGCGTGTCGCGCCAACCGGCGCACTATACAAAAATCCTCCCGCTGTGCACCGGGCCGCCCGAAATATCCAGAAAATCAGGCTCTTACGTCGATATCCAATCTTTCCGTTTGCTCATGCGCTTTACGCGGGACTTACATGCCGGTTCACGCGAGATTGCATGAGAAGGCGCAGTCCACGTGACCTCATGAGCGGCACCCGGGTAGGGCGAGATTCGACGGCAACGTCGGCGCGACACTAGGCGATGGTCCCGCACCCGGCGCCGGCAGCGACGACACCGTCTTGCCGCCCGCGAAGCACTCCCAGTTCAGCGCGCCAGCCTGCACGGCGCCTTTGGTCAACGCGATGCGCGCGGTGGGCGCGTCGATGTTATCCGGGACGGACGGCACGAGCGTCAGCGTGTTGGAACCGGCGGACGCAACACGCGTGGTGAACGATACGGTCACCTGACCGGTGTCGTCGTCGACATGAATTGAATCGACGTTGCGCGTGGCCGGCGGCGACGCGTAGCCGCCGCTAAACGCATTGCCGCTCGCGGCATTCTCGGACACGGCAAGCCGCGCGGACGCCGCCAGCGACAAACCTTCGCCGACGCGGCTGCGTGCCAGATAGTCCTGATACGCAGGAATCGCATAGGCCGCGATCACACCGACGATCGCGAGCACGATCTCAGTTCGATCAGCGTGAAGCCAAAGCCGATCTGTCGCCACGCCTGTCGCAGGCGCGCGGGCCAATGCGTGCGAAGCAATCGCGCGTGGCGAGCGGAGAGCACGGAATGTGAATATGGGGAATACGGCAGGGTAACGTTCATCGGCAGGCTCCTGATACGAAAAACGCCTGCCCCGCGAATGGGGACAGGCGTTTTCAATCGTAGCCAGCGGGGCTGCACTCATACAGTCGGCCGAATGGCTAACGTTACGTGTGTTTGCTGCAGCGTCAGGCCTGCGCGCGATTCGCGTTGCGGCGCTTCAACGCATAGCCGGCGAGCACCACGAATAGAGTGCACGCGACGCTCATGCCGTACTCGGCCGCGGGCGTGTCGAGAATCGGCCAGCGGTCGCCGGCCAGGTCGTTGATGATCAGGCCGCCTGCGATCCAGCCGAGCAACGCCGCACCGAGCGTCACGACGATCGGGAAACGGTCGAGCAGTTTGAGCACCAACTGGCTGCCCCACACGATGAGCGGAATGCTCACCAGCAGCCCGAAAATCACTAGCGTGATGCGATGCTCCGGATCGGCCGACTCGGCTGCGCCCGCAATCGCTATCACGTTGTCGAGACTCATCACGGCGTCCGCGATGATGATGGTTCGGATTGCCGAGATCAGCTTGTCGGCGGGTTTGACGTTTTCGTGCACGTCGTGCGCCGGCGCCATCAGACGCACGCCGATCCACAGCAACAACAGGCCGCCTGCGAACTTCAGAAGCGGCACGTCGAGCAGCACGACAGCGAACGCGATCAGCGCGACGCGAAGCACGATCGCGCTCGCCGTGCCCCACAAGACGCCCTTGGTTCGCTGCGACGGCGGCAGATTGCGGCAAGCCAACGCGATCACCACCGCGTTGTCGCCACCCAGCAGGACGTCGATCACGATGATCTGAATGACTGCTCCCCAGTGGAGCGTCGCGAAGAATTCGAGCATGGGCGGATGGATGACGGAATGGCTAACGGGGCTATCGGATTAGCAGACTATCGAACCGTCGGAGCAATCTGCGCGAATGCACCGCATAGAGGCGCGGCAAATAAAAAAGCGGAGGAGTTTTCACTCCCACGCTTTGGGACTTCGCATGCTCACGAAAGGATTCCGTAAGCGTACCAAAAAACGCGCCGGCACTGCGCGCGAATCCGGTATTTACAGCATGGCCTTCAGAAGACGCGCCATTTCCGACGGGTTCTTCGTGACCTTGATGCCGCATGCGTCCATGATTTCCAGCTTCGCTTCGGCCGTATCCGCACCACCCGAGATCAGCGCGCCAGCGTGGCCCATGCGCTTGCCCGGAGGCGCCGTGACGCCGGCGATGAAGCCAACCACCGGCTTCTTCATGTTGTCCTTGATCCACTCGGCGGCATTCGCTTCGTCCGGACCGCCGATTTCGCCGATCATGATGACAGCATCCGTTTCCGGATCTTCGTTGAACATCTTCATGACGTCGATGTGCTTCAGACCGTTGATCGGGTCGCCGCCGATACCGACTGCCGACGACTGGCCGAGGCCGATTGCCGTCAACTGGCCCACTGCTTCATACGTCAGCGTGCCCGAACGCGACACGACGCCGATGCGGCCCTTGCGGTGGATGTGACCCGGCATAATGCCGATCTTCAGCTCGTCCGGCGTGATCGTGCCGGGGCAGTTCGGGCCGAGCAGCAGCGTCTTGCGGTTTTCAGCACGCATGCGAGCCTTCAGCTCGATCATGTCACGCACGGGAATGCCCTCCGTGATACAGATCGCCAGATCCAGATCGGCCTCGACGGCTTCCCAGATTGCAGCTGCTGCGCCTGCGGGCGGAATGTAAATCACCGAAACGGTTGCGCCCGTCTCAGCCTTGGCTTCCGCGACGCTAGCGTAGATAGGAATGCCTTCGAAGTCTTCGCCGGCGCGCTTCGGGTTCACGCCCGCGACGTACGCTTCGCGGCCGTTTGCATACTCGCGGCAAGCACGCGTGTGGAACTGACCGGTCTTGCCGGTGATGCCCTGCGTGATGACCTTGGTGTCTTTGTTAATCAGAATCGACATGTATATTGACCTCTGTTCGTTTGGCGTCGCGCTGTGGCTTCGGGCGGCGGGATAATCCTCTCCCGCGCCGCTCACGCTCTACGCGCGCGCCGCCATTCGTAATCCTGGTAAATGAGCCGGTAAACGTGCTATTGGTTTGGCTTACGCCTTGCCGGCAGCAGCCGCGACGACCTTCTGAGCCGCTTCTTCCATGCTGTCGGCCGCGATGATCGGCAGACCGGATTCGGCGAGCATCTTCTTGCCCAGGTCTTCGTTCGTGCCCTTCATGCGGACTACGAGCGGCACCTTCAGCAACACGGCCTTCGACGCAGCGATCACGCCTTCCGCGATCACGTCGCAGCGCATGATGCCGCCGAAGATGTTGACCAGAATCGCGGTCAGGTTCGGGTTCTTCAGCATGATCTTGAACGCTTCCGTGACCTTCTCGGTCGTGGCGCCACCGCCCACGTCTAGGAAGTTCGCCGGTTCGCCGCCGAACAGCTTGATGGTGTCCATCGTTGCCATTGCGAGGCCCGCGCCGTTCACGAGGCAGCCGATGTTGCCGTCGAACGAGATGTACGCGAGGTCGAACTTCGACGCTTCGACTTCAGCCGGATCTTCTTCGTCCAGATCGCGATACGCGACGATTTCCGCGTGACGGAACAGTGCGTTCGAATCGAAGTTGAGCTTGGCGTCCAGTGCGATGACCTTGCCGTCGCCGGTCAGGATCAGCGGGTTGATTTCGGCCAGCGATGCGTCCGTTTCCCAGAATGCCTTGTACAGACCTTGCAGGATCGCGCGAGCTTGCGGCAGCGAAGCAGCGGGCACGCCGATCTTCGTAGCCAGTTCGTCGGCTTCCGCGTCTTTCAGACCGGTGGCCGGGTCGACAGCGATCTTGTGGATCAGCTCAGGCGTCTTTTCCGCGACTTCTTCGACGTCCATGCCGCCTTCGCTCGATGCCATCACGACAATCTTCTGCGAAACGCGATCGATCACGAAGCCGACATACAGTTCCTTCTTGATGTCAGCGCCTTCTTCGATCAGCAGACGATTCACCTTCTGGCCTTCCGGACCGGTCTGGTGCGTGACGAGCTGCATGCCGAGGATCTGGTTCGAGTATTCGCGAACCTGTTCCAGCGACTTGGCGACCTTCACGCCGCCGCCTTTGCCACGGCCACCCGCGTGGATCTGAGCCTTCACGACCCATACCGGGCCGCCGAGCTCTTCCGCGGCCTTGACCGCATCATCCACCGAGAAGACTGGCTTGCCGCGTGGTACCGCGACGCCGAATTTCCGCAGGATTTCCTTACCTTGGTACTCGTGACTCTTCATGCGTGATTCCCTTCAGTCTGAGAGTTGGATTGAACTTCGTTTCCGCTGCCGTCGTTCATGCCGGACGAGTTACCGCCCTTGCCTGTCTGGCGGACTGCCCCGTCGCTTGACGATGCCGCGCGATCCGCTTTATACGGAGCGTGGCCATACCAGCGCGGATAACAACTGTTGCACCGCCTCGCCGTCGAAACGCAGAGCGTGGCAGCGTCCCAACTGGAATGGCGGTTTGTCGTTGGAATGCTTGCCTGTGCTGGCAGACGATTCGTCTCCTGAGCTGTCGCTCCCGCCCGGCGCGCCTTTGTTGGTATTCCATACGTCGCCGGCGAATACCTGTATTGCGGCGGTCGGCAGGATGGCGCACAACTCGGTGAGATGCGTGCAACCGACCGTGCCGCCCAGCAAACGGGCAGCCGCGCGGCGAAAATTCTGACGGAGATTGAGCCCGATGAGGGCACGATAGGCGGGATTACTGGCTTGGCACAACCCTAAATAGGGCACCCAGTCGGACGACGCTTCGGCGTCGACGACATTGAGCTTGCGATCGATGGTGATGCGAAGCCAAAGTTCATGGATCGACTGACCATTGGGCCGGACGCCCGACGCAAGCACCACGTCGCGTGGTTTTTCGTCGGTCAAACATGCTTCCACATCCCACAGGCCATCAGCTCGCTCATAAGCTTCCGCTCTGATTGCGCGACGTTGGCGCAATTGACGGGACACTGGCTGGGAGAGCGGCATGCGGAAAGGAAAGGCCGGATTGGAAAACCCACGAATTTTAGCATACTGGGTATTTGAGACAGGTCGGAATGCGCACGGGACGGCGGTGGGCGGCACAGCGATGGACGTCGGGCGGGTGCGTGGTAGGCGCATTACCTCGTGCCCTGCTCGCGCTGCGGGCTGCGGGTCAGGTCGACAGTCGGGTTGCTACTCGCCCAGCCATTCTTCGTCGATACCCTTCAGTATTTTGCCGATCGTGGCCGCCGAAAATCCACGCGACGCCAGAAAACGCGCCTGCTTCGCGCGATCCGCCGGCGTTTGTGGCAATTCGCCAAACTTCTTGCGCCACACGGCCTGCGCACGCGCCAGTCCGGTTTCGCGCAACTGCGCGCTGGCTTCTTCGACGAGCGCCTGATCCAGCGAATGCTGTTTCAGTTCTCCGACGATCCGGCTCACGCCGAGACGCGACGCCCGCCGGTGAATCAGGCTTTCCGCGAAACGGGAGTCGGACAGCCAATTCTCCGCCTCGAGAGAATCGAGCACGGTGTCGAGCGAATCCGTTTCTTCGACGAATGACTTCAGCTTGCGCGCGAGTTCCGCGCGGCTGTATTCGCGGCGGGACAGATAACCGAGTGCACGCCCTTTGAGCGAACGCTTGGGACGCTGTGATTTTTTTGCTTCGTCCTCATCTAGCCGTGCTTCGCCGGGTGTGCGACGCGAACGCGTGTAAGTTGTCTCGGACGATTCCGCGGACTCTTTGGGTTGGAAAGGGTCGCTGGTGTCAAACGAATCTGACAGAGAAACAGATGAAGATGCCGCGCGCGAATGCGTGGGCTTTGAGCGCGAATAGCGCGTTGAATCTTGCGATTGAGGTTGCACCTGTGCTTGCTCTTGCGATGAGCGCCGCACGGAAAAGCGCTGCGGATACTTCGAGGAAGCTGACTCATGCTGCGGATCTCGGCCCGCAGCACGGTCGTGTGCGTCGAAAGACTCGAATGGATCGAAGGAATCCCCCGAGTCGTCTGAACTGCTCAAAGCAGAGCAAAGCAGAGTTGTTCTCAACGTGACGCGGGCCTTCAGCGTTGCGTCCAGCATCGGACAACGGCCGGGCCTTGCGTATCACGCGATGGTTACTCTTCTTCGTCCGCGACTTCGGCGCCTTCGCCGGTCACGGCTTCCGCCATGGCGTTCACGTCCAGCGATTCGCGGATACGGTTTTCGATCTCGCGAGCGATGTCCGGATTCTCGCGTAGGAATTCACGCGCATTGTCTTTACCTTGACCAATCCGTTCGCCGTTGTAGCTATACCATGCGCCTGCCTTGTCGACGATCTTGACTGACACGCCCAGATCGATGATTTCGCCCTGACGCGAAATACCCTCGCCGTACAGGATGTCGAAAATCGCTTCGCGGAACGGCGGTGAAACTTTGTTCTTGACCACCTTCACACGCGTCTCGTTACCGATGACTTCGTCGTTCTTCTTGATCGAGCCGATACGGCGAATGTCCAGACGCACCGATGCGTAGAACTTCAGCGCGTTACCGCCGGTGGTGGTTTCCGGGTTACCAAACATCACACCGATCTTCATGCGGATCTGGTTGATGAAGATGACGAGGCAGTTCGTGCGCTTGATCGTGCCGGTGAGCTTACGCAGCGCCTGCGACATCAGACGCGCTTGCAGACCCGGCAGCGAGTCGCCCATTTCGCCTTCGATTTCGGCCTTCGGCACGAGTGCCGCAACCGAGTCGATCACGATCATGTCGATCGAACCCGAACGCACCAGTGCGTCAGCGATTTCGAGCGCCTGTTCGCCAGTGTCCGGCTGCGAAACCAGCAGGTCGGCCACGTTCACGCCGAGCTTGCCAGCGTACTGGATGTCCAGCGCGTGTTCCGCGTCGATAAACGCCGCCGTGCCGCCGAGCTTCTGCATTTCCGCAACCACTTGCAGCGTCAGCGTGGTTTTACCCGACGACTCCGGGCCGTAGATTTCGACCACACGACCGCGCGGCAAACCACCCACGCCCAGCGCGATGTCAAGGCCGAGCGATCCAGTTGAGACCACTTGGATGTCTTCGACTGCCTCACCTGCGCCGAGTCGCATGACCGACCCTTTGCCGAACTGCTTTTCGATCTGCGTGAGTGCAGCAGCGAGTGCCTTGCTCTTTTCAGCAGTCAGTCCAGCCGAGCCTTTCTTGCTTTCTTCCATGAATCGTCCTTTGCTATGATGAACGTGTCTGAGGCAAATGTGCGGCCCGTTTCTAACTGACTGCACACGAAACCTAGGTACTGTATAAAAAAACAGTATTTTTGGCAAGCGCGATTCTCATGCGAACACGCATTTTTACTGTCGCGTCGCGCGGCCTGAACCACTCGAATAAGCTGCTCAAATAATTTCGGAGACCGCTGTGCGCCGCGGGAACACCCCGAGGTGCCGGCAACGCTAAGCTGGCGCACCATGCGAATTCTGATTGCCGAAGACGACAGCATACTCGCGGACGGTCTGGTTCGATCACTCCGCCAATCGGCCTATGCCGTCGACCACGGAAAGAGCGGCGTCGGCCTCGACGCCGCTCTTTCCGTGCAGACGTTCGACCTGCTGATCCTCGATCTGGGCCTGCCGAAAATGTCCGGACTCGAGGTGCTGCGCCGCCTGCGCGCCCGCAATTCCACGCTGCCCGTGCTAATCCTCACCGCCGCCGACAGCGTCGACGAACGCGTGAAAGGCCTCGATCTCGGTGCCGACGACTACATGGCAAAACCCTTCGCGCTCAACGAACTCGAAGCCCGCGGGCACAGGCAGGGACATAGCAGACGCGCGGGCATCGGGCGTCGAGCCCACGGGGTTCATCGCAGACCGGATGACATGACGAGGCCGCGCGGCAGGACAAACGGGATATCACATGGGTCAAATCACCCTCACGCTCAAAGACGAGACCATCGCTTCGCTGCGAAAAGATTTCGACGCTTTTCTACGCGTATCGCTCAAGCTCGATCCGCAGTTCACAACGCCGTCGTTCGAGGACTTCTTGCGCGCCAAGTTGCTCGACAACATGGTGCCGCTGACGGAGCACGCCGTTCAGCGCATGTTGCAAGGCGGCCAGTATGCATGGGCCAAGCGCACGCTGGACAAGGAATTTCCCGACGTCGTCGCGATCCTGATGCGACAGGCGAACGAATTCTGTTTCGGCTTCGCCGCGCGCTCGTAATGGACGCCGGAAGAGCTCGCCAAGCAATGCCACGACTGGGCGGCGGCGATCGTCGAGGAAGCCGAAGGCGATGCGACGCTCGTCGACCCGCTCGCCGC
The DNA here is from genome assembly GCA_940747215.1 of uncultured Paraburkholderia sp. Lineage (GTDB taxonomy): Bacteria > Pseudomonadota > Gammaproteobacteria > Burkholderiales > Burkholderiaceae > Paraburkholderia. The sequence goes on from CALNWS010000036.1 coordinate 31,267, forward strand.
GCAGGACATTCAGTCGCTGGAAGAAGTGATGTAGACGCCCAGCATGGCGTCTCGTGGAATCGCTGCGCCAGCGCGTGTACGAAGCGAAAGTGGCATGCGAAACGAGTGTCGGCAACACGGCGCGGGAGAAGCTCGGCGAACTGCGCGGGCTGTTGCGTCTCGGCATTTCGCATGGCTCGTTCCAGAAGCAGGAAGCGCAGCAGATCATGGAATACCTGCGTCTACTGAAGCCGGAAATTTTCGTGGAAGAACCGCACGACGTGTTCTCGCGCCTCGCCGCGTGGCTGCGCAATTTCTTCGTGCCGCCGCCGCGCACGGCCTCGCAACAGCCGCAGCAGCGGCAGTCGCGTTAATCATCGAACCAACGCAGCGACCGCTGGCGGCCTTCGCGCGCCGCCGGCGGTATCACACACGCCGCGTCGCGAACGACGCACGCGCCTTCAGTCTCAATCCCACATCTTTCTGAGCTTCGCGGCGATTTCGATCTTCGCCTGAGCCGCCGCGGCGAGACCCGCCGCGGTGCGCGGTCGGCACGGGCACGCGCGGCCACGCATAGGCGTCGAAAAGCGGCATCAGATGCGCGGGAATGAAGCGCGTGCGCGATGCCCACACATGACGGTCGCCGAGATGCGTCTGGTTGTGCACGTAGAAGCGCTGCGGCACGACGATATGCAGATCCTCTTTCGCGCGCGTCATGGCCACGTACAGAAGACGCCGTTCCTCGTCGATTTCCTCCTCGCTGCCCGTACCGAGATCGGACGGGATGCAGCCGTCCATGCCATTCAGCACGAAGACATTGCGCCACTCCTGCCCTTTCGCCGAATGGATCGTGGAGAGGATCAGATAGTCCTCGTCGATCAGCGGCACGCCGGATTCGTCGCTGGTGGCGTCGGGCGGATCGAGCGTGAGGTTCGGTCAGGAAGCGTTCGCACGACGCATACGTGCCCGCATGCTCTCCATCTGCAGCACGTCCGCGTGACACACCGCGGCGTCTTCATGGTTGTGCGGCGTACCAGCGCCGCACCATCTCGAGCTCGGCGGGCCACGGCGTTTGCCGGCCGTACACGCTCGACATCAGCTTGACGGTCGGCCGCGACCGCGCAGGCGGTGGCCGGTGCCATTCAATGTGATAGTGTTGTCTCTACGCTCGAATTTCGTGGAGAACACATGCCTCCTGTGCGCAACGATGACGTGGACAGCACGGTCCGTCTTACCGATAAACAGCTTGCCGAGGAGGCGGCGCGGCGTCTCGCCTGGGACGTCGCCGTGCCTGAAAGCACGGTGAAAGTGTCCGTGTATGACGGACGCATCACGTTGCAGGGCGAACTCGAACGCGCCCAGCAGCGCGACGCCGCGCTCGAAGACGTCACGCGTCTGTTTGGCGTGACGGGTGTATCGGACGAAACCGTCGTCAAAACAGCTTGAGCAATTCGCTCAAGCCTTTCCCGCATCCTGATGCAGCAACGCGCGGCAATGCCGCGCGATCTGCTTCTCTTCCTCGGTGTGAATCGCCCGCACCTTGCCCGCCGGATCGTTCTCCGAGAGCTCCAGAAACGCGAGACCATCGCAGACGCGCCGGCGAATTTCGGCGCTGTGCTCGCCGATGCCGCCCGTGAACACCAGCAGATCGATGCCGCCCAGCAAAGCCGCATACGCGCCGATGGTCTTGCGCACCGAGGTGGCGAATACATCGAGCGCGAGCGCCGCGTTGGCGTCGCCCGCCTTCGCGCGTTTTTCGAGCGCCTGCATGTCGCTCTCGCCATCGGTATAACCCGCGAGACCGCTCTTGCGGTTCAACAAGGTTTCGAGCGCGCTTGCGTCGAGTTTTTCGCTGCGCATCAGATACAGCAGCACGCCCGGATCGAGGTCGCCGCTACGTGTGCCCATCGACGTATCCACGGATTTCCCGTCGCGCAATGCGCACACGCTCGAACCGTTGCCGAGATGCGCGAACACCGCCCGCGACGGCAAACCCGTGCCTAGTTGCGTGACGAGCGATTCATACGAGAGTCCGTGAAAGCCGTAGCGGATCACACCCGCCTCGGCATAACGGCGCGACAACGGAAATTGCGCGGCAAGCGGCTGCAGCGTCGCGTGAAAGGCCGTGTCGAAGCATGCAAAATGCTGCGCCTCGCTGAAGATGGCCGACGCTTCGTCGATCAACGCCAATGCAGGCGGAATATGCAGGGGCGCGAAATGCACGGCGTCCTGCAACTGGCGGCGCACGCCGGCGGTAAGGAGTTGATGCGTGCGCAGATGCGGACCGCCATGCACCACGCGATGCCCTACCGCCGCAGGCTGCACGTTCGACTGCTCGACCAGCACCTTCGAAAGCTTCTGCAATACGTCGGTCTGCGATTCGAGCACGGGCTCCTGCTGCTCCAGCACGCGGCCGTCGGACACCTTGATACGCAGACTGCCGTCGTCGCGCCCGATGCCTTCGGCGCTGCCCGACAGCAGCAACGCCTCGTCGCCGTCCGCGCGCCGGAAAAGCCCGAACTTCAGCGACGACGAGCCGCTGTTCAGCACCAGAATCGTCTGGTCTTCAGCCTGTGTCTGCATCGCGCGTCTCGCTCAGCCTTTCCACGTCCAGTTGCGGATTTCTTCCTTGTCGATGCCCTCGGCGTGCGCATAAGCCAGATGCTCGATGATCTGTCCGCGCAGCCATTCCTTCGCATGATCGCCGACGCCGCGCAGCTTCGGCACACGGTCGATCACGTCGATCGCAAGGGAGAAACGGTCCACTTCGTTGATGATCGCGAGCTCGAGCGGCGTATTGATGTTGCCCTTCTCGTGATAACCGTGCACATGCAGATTGTCGTGATTCGTGCGGTTGTACGTGAGCTTATGAACGAGCGACGCGTACGAGTGAAACTTGAAGATCACCGGCTTGTCGGCCGTGAACAACGAATCGAAGTCGCTGTTCGACAGAGCGTGCGGATGCGCATGCTCCGGCATCAGGCGGAACAGATCGACCACGTTCACGAAGCGAATCTTCATATCGGGAAACTGCTCTTTCAGGATCTGCACGGCGGCGAGCGCTTCCATAGTAGGAATGTCGCCCGCGCAGCTGATCACGACGTCCGGCTCCACGCCCTGATCCGTAGACGCCCAGTCCCAGATGCCGATGCCCTTCGTGCAATGCGCGACGGCAGCTTCCATGTCGAGATATTGCAGATGCGGCTGCTTGTCCGCCACGATCACATTGACGTAGTCGCGCGAACGCAGGCAATGATCGGCCACGCTCAGCAGACAGTTCGCGTCGGGCGGCATATAAATACGCACCACGTCCGGGCTTTTATTCGTGACCACGTCCAGAAAACCGGGATCCTGGTGCGTGAAGCCGTTATGGTCCTGCCGCCAGACGAGCGACGTGATCAGCAGATTGATGGACGGCACCGGCTAACGCCAGCCGAGATCGCGCTTGGCTTTCTCCAGCCATTTCGCGTGCTGGTTGAACATGGAATCGATCACGTGCACGAACGCTTCATACGTTGCGAACAGGCCGTGACGTCCGGTCAGCACGTAACCTTCGAACCAGCCTTCGAGCGTGTGCTCGCTCAACATTTCCATCACGCGGCCGTCGGGCGCGAGTTCGCCGCCGTCCGCATCGGTCGGCAATGTTTCGGCAAGCCAGGTTTTCGGCGACGCTTCGTAAATCGCGGTGAGTTTGTTGCTCGCGGTTTCGTCCGGGCCGAACACGCGGAAGTTGCTCATGTTGCGGCGCATGACGTCGCGCAGGAAGGTGCCGAGCACGTCCGTCGGCGACGTATAGGACGCGGCGGGCTTTTTCACGGCGACGGCATAATCGCGGAACGCGGGCATGTCGAGCATCTTGCACAGCAGGCCGCCGTTCGCGTGCGGATTGGCGCTGATGCGGCGCGCGCCTTCAGGGGCGAGCGCGCGCAGTTCTTCGACGAGACGCCCGTTTTCGTCGAACAGCTTTTCCGGTTCGTAGCTGCGCAGCCACGCTTCCACCAGCTTCAGGCTTTTGCTATTGGTGACAGGATCGAGCACCGGCACCTGGTGCGCGCGCCACGAACCTTCCACCTTGTGGCCGTCCACTTCTTTCGGGCCGGTCCAGCCCTTTGGCGAACGCAGCACGATCATTGGCCAGCGCGGCCGCGACGTGTCGTTATTCGAACGTGCGTGCTGCTGGATCGCGCGGATTTCGCCGATGCATTGTTCGAGCGTGGCCGCCATCTGCTGATGCATCACTTCGGGATCGTCGCCTTCGACGAAATACGGCTTGTGACCGTAACCCGTGAGCAAGGCTTCGAGTTCTTCACGCGGGATGCGCGCGAGGATGGTCGGATTGGCGATCTTGTAGCCGTTCAGGTGCAGAACCGGCAGCACAGTGCCGTCGCGAACGGGATCGAGAAACTTGTTCGAATGCCACGACGTGGCGAGCGGACCGGTTTCCGCTTCACCGTCGCCGATCATCACGGCGACGATCAGATCAGGGTTGTCGAACGCCGCGCCGTAACCATGCGACAGACTGTAGCCCAGCTCGCCGCCTTCGTGAATCGAGCCCGGCGTTTCCGGCGTGCAATGCGAACCGATGCCGCCCGGAAACGAAAACTGCCGGAAAAAGCGCTGCATGCCGGCTTCGTCTTCGCTGCGATCCGGGTAGATTTCCGAGTAATGACCTTCCAGATAGCAGTTCGCGAGCGTGGCCGGCGCACCATGCCCCGGACCTGCGATATAGATCATGTTCAGATCGTGCTCGTGGATCATCCGGTTCAGATGCACGAGCAGAAAGCTCTGGCCCGGGTCCGAACCCCAGTGGCCGAGCAGCCGGTTCTTGATGTGCTCGGGCTTGAGCGGCTCGCGCAGCAACGGGTTGTCGCGCAGATAGATCATGCCGGCCGACAGATAATTACAGGCCCGCCAGTAGCGGTCCATCTTGTACAACAGCTCGGGATCCAGCGTTTGCGGCGGTGTGGGACGGGGAGTTGCTTCGGCCATGGCATCACTCCTGGGTCGGGACGGTCGGACAGATTGGCGGATGCTGCAACGGTAGTGCGTGGATTGCGCTGTGATGCGTTGATGCGGTGATGCGCGGCCGGCGCCCGCTACGGCGATATTCGGAAAACCGGCCGGACTGTCATGCGAATAACTCGAAGAAAGCGTAGGGCGCAATGGCTATCAGCTTGCGTCGTACGACTTCATTGCGAGCGTTGTGACAGAAAATCTGCAGCATGGTTCGCAGCAAAGCAGCAAAGCTTGATCCATGTCTCTGGATCGACGTCTTTTTGCGTCGCATCGCAAATCGTGACCCATCTGGTTCGGCCCATGCGCCGACCGGCACTTCGATCCATTGCGAACCCACTTTAAGCAGGCGTTAAGTCAATCCGTTTAACCTGCTCGCGCAACCTGCGCTCGCTGCGATGTGCTCACCGATATACATGGCTCACGTGAGCAAACGCAAGCTCGAGTGAGCTAGAGCGCTTCCTGCATCATAATCGGCAACTACCTACAACGTGGATGATCACCATGTCGACACCCAGCCCCTAGGTGTCAAGGCGCTTTCAATCCTCGTCCTTACCTTACCATCGTGCTGTTGTGCGTCGGGCTCGGCATCAGCGTCGGCATATTCGGGCTGCTGATCAAGCTGTTCAGTCACGCCTGAAGGTCCGGCGTGCGAAGGCGCCAGCAGGCGTAAGCGCTGCAAAATGTGTATCCTGAGCTTTCACCCGGCGCGCTTGGTGTCGTTAAGCGTGACGTTATGCGCTAAGCGCAGTGCGATCCCACCCGCGCCGGCACCCAAAGCAAGGAGATTCTTTTGACGGACTACGCCAACACCTCGCCGCCCGCCGGGCAACCCATCGACCCGGACACGCTCGCCCTCGCGCAGGAAGTGTTCGACCTCGCGCGCCGCGGTCATCGAAAAAGGCGTACCGCCGAATCTGCGTAACAACAAGGGTGACAGCCTTGTCATGCTCGCGAGCTACCATGGTCACGTGGACGCGGTGCGTACGCTGCTCGAACGCGGCGCCGATCCGGACCTGCGCAACGACAATGGCCAGACGCCGATTGCGGGCGCAGCGTTCAAAGGTTTCGACGCGGTGATCGAAACCCTGCTCGCGCACGGCGCGAATCCGCAGGCGCGCGACGCAAACGGCGTCACCGCTCAGGACGCCGCCGCGAGAATGGGCGCGCGCGAAGCACACGCCTTAGCGCGCATCGCCCATCAACAGTTCCACGTCGAAGTTCGCCAGATCGCCGATACGCTCGACCGTGATATCGGCAGGCGGATTGCTCGAAATTTCTTTCGGGTCGAACGCATAGTGCCCCTAGCACGGAAACACCGTGGTAAGCGTGTCGTCCCACGACTTCTTCATCGCGGTCAGAATGCGCAGCTTGTCGTCCACCATCACGTAGTGACGCGCCGGGTAGCATTCCTTCACCTAATCGAGCATCAACATCCTTGTGGATGTAGATCAGCACGCGCCCTTCCACTTCGTCCCATAAGCCGAAGCGCGAAATCTTGCGCGGCTGGAACACCACGTCGCCGTCGGAGAGAATCACCGTGGGGCCGCGCAAGGACAGGTGATGCAGCGTATCCAGCGCGCCCGGAAAGAGCCGGTTCGCAAATGGATAGTCGATCAAGAACGACGACATCAGCAGAAGCCGCGTATCGCGCGGATGCTTCAGACGGTAGCGCTGCAGCGCGCCGAGATAGTCCGCATAACCGAGGCTTGCGCGCAGATCCTCGAAAATCTCCCAGTAACGCACGCTGTTCTCCGCACCGAACTCGCGCATCATGTGTGCGTGCAGGTCCGACAGCACGTGATCGTTATCGAGCAACGTGTTGTCGCAGTCGAACAGAAAGACGACGTCGTGTGGATTCTCTGGCGTGGCTGGCATGGCGCGACCCTCGGTTCGGAATGTCGATGCGCGTGAGCGCGGCCCTTGCTGCGCGCGCACCGTTGACTGGCTGTTACGTTGGCTTGCTGCCGCTCGCAGGCGTAGCCGCTTTCTCGACGTGACCGCCAAAGTCGTGCCGCATGGCCGACAGCACGCGGTTTGCGAAATTCGCCTAGCCGCGCGAGCTGAAACGCGCGAAGAGCACGGCGCTCAGCACCGGCGTGGGCACGCCTTCGTCGATCGCGGCGGCCACCGTCCAGCGTCCTTCGCCCGAATCCGACACACGCCCGGCGTAATTCTTCAGTTCGCCGTCGGTGACGAGCGATCCGGCGATCAGATCGAGCAGCCACGAACCGATCACGCGCTGCCGCGCCGCCACACTTCGGTGACGTCCGCGAGATTCAGATCGTACTGGTACAACTCGGGGCAGCGCAACGGCGACGTTTCCGCGTCGATTTCGCGAGCGTGCTTGCCGGCGTCGGCATGGCGCAGAATGTTCAGGCCTTCGGCGTAAGCGGCCATATAAGCCCGTATTCGATGCTGTTGTGAACCATCTTGACGAAGTGCCCGGCGCCTTGCGGCCCGCAGTGCTGTTGCCCGCACTGCGTCCCGGCGTGGGCGGTGCTGCCGCAGCGCCGGAAGCCAATGTCGCGAAGATGGGTTCGAGCCGCTTCACCACCTCGGGCTTGCCGCCGATCATCAGACAGTAGCCGCGCTCGCGGCCCGCCACGCCGCCGCTCGTGCCGACGTCCACATAGTGAAGCTGTTTCGCGCCGAGTTCGGCGCCGCGGCGGATGTCGTCGTGATAGTAGGAGTTGCCGCCGTCGATCACGATATCGCCCGGCTCCAGCAGCGGCATGAGCTTTTCGAGCGTGGCGTCCACCACGGCGGCGGGCACCATCAGCCACACGGTGCACGATTTCGCGAGTTGCCCGACGAGATCTTCCAGCGACGACGCGCCGGCCACGCCTTCCTCTTCCTGTTTCAGCCTGTCGACGGCGGCGGGCGGCTTGCACGTCGTAAGCAATGCACTGTTGACCGCCCTTGGTCAGCCGCCGAACCATGTCGGCGCCCATACGTCTCAATCCAATCATGCCTAGCTGCATATCTCGCTCCGGAAAGTATCTCGTTGCGCTGCTCGATGAGGTGTTTGTGTGGACCGCTGCCGCGTTGCCTGTCGCGCTGTCTACCGCCTGGTTTGTTGCCTACCTTCGCGTCGCGCTGCTGTCTTCAACTCCTTCGCTTCAACCGGCATTCGCGTGTCGCAATGCACACACGGTAGCAGCCCTCAATCATCCTTGCAGTGAAGCGTGCATGTAAAGACGATATGCTTCTTTGCAGAGGTTTTGCGCGGCCGAAAGTTCCGGACGCGCTTTGGTCACTGCCTGGTTCACTGCATCATTCACTGCTTCGTTGATTGCTTCCTTAACTTAAGAGCACGAGCGCCGCTCACCTAACTGCCGTCGTTCGTGCAGCTTCGCGTACTGCGTGCGCGCGTGCCGCTTGAGCGCCTTCCACATGAGCGGATAGCGGTAGCCCGGCACCGCGAACAGTACGAGCGCGGCGAGCGCCAGCAAGCCGCAGAACAGGAATGTGCCGCGATAGCTGAACGCCTGCACGAGCAGACCAGAGAGCACGCCGGACAGAATCGACCCGACGCGCGCCGCGTTGAAGAACAACGCGGTGGCGCGTCCCGGTGCTTGCGGCATCAGATCCTGCACGTAGGTCATGCCGAGACACGACGTGACCGCGACGACGAACGCGTTGAGGATCTGCATTGGAATCAGCATATGGACATTGCCCGCCAGCGACATTGCGACGAAATACACCGCGTGCACCGCCGCGCACGCGCCGAGCCAGTTCGGCTTATGTAATACCGACGACTTCGCGCCGAGCGCGAGCATCATCGGAATTTCCATCAGCGCGCCGAGACTGAGCATGACCGATACGTCTAGATGCGTGCCGTTCAACCCATGCACGATGTAGAGCGGCAAGACGATCATCGTGGCGTTCGCGGCAAGGCCGAGCAACGTGAGCGCGGCCACGGCGCGACGGATGTCGTTCGGTGATGCGACTCCGGGCAGATCTTCGTGAGCATCTTCGCCCGGCTGGGTGAGCGGCGGCACGGTGATCGACGCGGACGGTTCGGACACGGTGTCTTCCACCGTGTGATCGCCCAGATGACTTTGCGGCTCGTGCATGCGCCAGACGATGGCGGCACACGCCGCAAAACTGGCCGCTGCAAACAGGAAGAGACCGTAGAAGCTGGTCGTGGCCAGCACCAGCGCGCCGACCGACGGCCCGAACACCCACGCCGCCGACAGGATGGTCCGCAAGGTCGCACTCGCGAACACGCGTTCGGCCGGATCGGGTACAGGCAAGGCCGCGCGGCTGAACGAGAACACCATCGAAATGGCCGAGCCGCCCGCGCCGATGAACACGATCCCCACCGCGAGCAGCAAGCGGTAATCGCGCACCACGCAAAGGCATAAATAGCCGAGTGTGGCGGCGACGAGCGCGGCGAGCAGCAACGGACGATGCCGTCCGCTCGCGTCGCTCCAGCGCCCCGCGAAGGTACTCGCGAGGACGCCGCTCGCGGCGATCAGCGTCATGAATACGCCTAGCCGGAACGGCGTCATGCCGGCGCGTTCGACGCCGAAGAGCGACAGGTAGGGAGCGGTGAACGACATCGCCACGCCGAGCATGAGGGTGGCGGCAGCGAGCGGCTTGAAGCCGGGAATGCGTAACAGATCGAGAAAACGTAAGGTTTTCAGCACGGGGATGATGGGTCACGGAAAGCGAAGCTGCCCGGCGCGATGTGCGCCGCACGAATCATCGCAGGAAAGACCGGGGCATTATCTGCCTCGCTTGCAAACACGTAAACCCGCACCCGTGCGTCCCAAATTAATTCGTGGGGAGTGCACGTTACCTGCCGTCCGTCGCACGCATTTTCTGCGCTTGTTGCTTGTAGTCGTAAGTCGGATAGAACTCCGTGCGATAGCCGCCCCACGCCGTCGTCTCGATCGCGTGGTTCACTTCGCGCAGACGGCTTGCCGGCACGCGCAGCGTCACCACTTGGCCGATGCCCATCATCACATACCAGGAGACCACTTCGATGCCGGGCGGCGGAAAGGTCTTGAAGAATCCTTGTGCGCGCAACTGGTCGTTGATTTGCGGCAGCGTCTTCGACTCGTCGTGGCGCAGGAAGATGGTGAGCAGGAAAGTGTCGTCGGGGCCGATACCGGAGCTGCCTGCCTAGTTGCTTGGCGTATGGGCGACGACGCTCGGCTGGAAGGTCTGTGCGATGGCCAGGCTACGCGTAAGCGAAAACAACGCCGCACAGATTGCGCTGCGGCGCAGCGAAACGGAAACGGCTTTGCGAAAAGGCGTGATCGGCATCGGGAAGCTCCGCGACAGTGAATATGGCCGGACGTGCGAAAACCGCTGCCGGGCCGCAGCACCGCAACTGAAGCAATATCCACTCCTGCGTGAGCCGTGAGCCGTATTAACTGCACAAACGCTTGAACCACTGACCCGCCGAGCCACTCGCACCCGAACGACTCCTTATCCGTCACGCATGATCCGCGTGCCGCACCGGCCCACTCAAACCAACGTATAACCGCGCCTTTCAAGCGTCTTGCGATGCCACTCATTGCCGTAAAGTCCACACACGAGCGCGAACAGCACGGAGAGCACGAGCCCGATCAGATCGCCGCTTTCTCCGAGCAGCCCGACGAACATGAGCGCTAGGTTGATCGCGAGCATGACGGCCGAGGTAAACCACATGCGCTTCGCGGCTACCCACACGAATCCCAGCAAGAACGCGCCCCAACTGAAACCCGTTGCCACCGCGACCGGCTCGCCCCCGTCCGGTCCGCGCAGGTAAATACTATCTGCCATTCTGTTTCCTTCAACCCGTAATCGTGTTCTTATCGTTGACGTTTTCGACGACGCCATTTTTCATGGGTGCACCCGCCTATATAGGTTTAGCATGCCACGCTGACAGGAGTGTACTTTCATCCGGCATTCGCTGATGCCACACTGCCATCATGCTGCCCTCGCGCTACCGTCACGCAACGACGACGCTGCAACGAAGTTGCAACACCGCCGCCGACGGTTCCGCTCATTCATTAACTGGTACGCTTGAACCATCCACGCCTCGCGCACGATGGCGGCGGCATCCATTCACAGAGCATTCATTCATGGCAGCAGACACTGGTTATTCCACGACGGCGCCTTCGCGTGCGGAGGTCGACGCACTCGGCGGCGTCACGTTCCTCGAATTCGGCACCAACTGGTGCGGCTATTGTCAGAGGGCGCAGCCGTCGATTGCCGAAGCGTTCGAGACACATCGCGACGTCCGGCATCTGAAGATCGAAGACGGTCCCGGCCGCGCGCTCGGCCGTTCGTTCAAGGCAAGCTGTGGCCCACGCTCATTTTTCTGCGTGACGGCAACGAGGTCGCGCGCATGGTGCGTCCGAAGAGTTCGGGCGATATCACGCCGGCGTTTGCAGCGCTTTGAATCACGTGCTTCGAACAGCCACGTTAAATCACACTTGATCCACGCACTCAACCCGTCAGATGCAACAGGCCATCCATCATCTCAGCGTCAGGGCGCGCACGCGCGGCCTCGTGGAATTCACCGACGAGGTGCGCCGCTTCGTCGCCGATCAGGCGATCAGCACCGGCCTTCTGACCGTGTTCTGCCGGCACACGTCCGCGTCATTGCTGATTCAGGAGAACGCCGACCCTTCGGTGCAACGCGATATCGAACGCTATTTCGCGAGCGTCACGCCTGAAGACGCTGAGCGCTATGAGCACGACGCCGAAGGTTTGGACGACATGCCCGCGCATCTGCGCACGGCGCTCACGCAGGTGCAGTTATCGATTCCGGTCGAGCACGGCCGCATGGTGCTCGGCACGTGGCAGGGGCTATATCTCTTCGAGCATCGCCGACACACGCAGCACAGGGACATCGTGCTGCATCTGATCGGCGAGTGAAGCGGGTCCGCAGTTAATCGAACACGGATAATCGAACGCAGCCGACGGAATGCAGCTAAGCAAGTCAAGCACCGCAGATACGCACGCAGTCGATCAAAGCGGCGCAGCGCCGAACGCTTGCCGCTGGGCAAGCGAGACGAAGGTCTGCGCGTCACGCGCCGCCTGTACCATGGCTGCCATGCCGAAGAACTCGTGCGTCGCGCTGCGATAGTTGCGGTGCTCCACCGCCACGCCCGCGGACGCGAGTTTCTCACCATCCGAACGCAGCGGATCGATGGCCCGCCCTCACCACCGCAGTCGAAGGCAGTCCGGCGAGATTCGCACTCACCACGTCGATCAGCGGGCTCGTCAGTTCGCTTTTATCTCCACTATGTTCTGAATGAACCACAGCATCATCGCCTTGTTCAGCGGCTTCGCGTTGCGGTTTTCTTCGTAGGAGAACGAGACGATGTTGTTGCTCGCGACCGGATAGATCAGCGCCTGATGCACCGGCATCTGCATGCCGGTGCATCAGGCGCGCGAATCGAGACGTTGATCGCGAGGTTGCCACCCGCGCTCTCGCCCATCACGGCGAGCCGCGCGGGATAGCCTCCGAAACTCGCGGCATTCTCCACGAGCCAGCACCACGCGGCGAAGGCGTCGTCGTGAGCGGCCGGCAGGCGATGTTCGGGTGCCTGACGATAATGTGCCGACACGACGATCGCCTTGCTCTGCGCGGCGATCGCTCGCGGCGTAGCGTCGTATGTTTCGATATCCGCGATTACCCAGCCGCCCCCCATGAAAATACAGAATGACAGGGAACAGCCCCTCGCCTTGCGGCGTATAGACACGCGCCGCGTTCGTGACAACGGAAGGACCCGTTGCGCCGGGAATTCTGATGTCCTGCGTACGCACCGCTTCGAGCTCGAGCGACGGCCGCGAACCGAATGCGGGATTGCTCATCAGCGTTTTCACAGCGTCGGCGGGCGTGGGCTGCGCGCGCTTCGCTGACGGTGCAATCTTCAATCGGCTTCGGATCGAGCGATTTGAGCGCATCGAGCACGGCTTTCATGTCGGGATCGGCATGGCCCGTAGGGTCCAGACCAACCATGCCTTTGAGGGTATCGCCGAGTATCATGAGTCGCTCCTGATGGAAGAGATCACATGCCACCGGAGCACAGGCACTCTGTGCATCCGTTGGCCATATATGCCATCCGGGTCGAGCAAACACCTATACCCGTGAAGCGTCTTCTACCACGCCTTTGAAGAAGCGGAGTCACGATGCGCGAATCCACTTCTTCACGACTCACTTCACTCTCAGTCGGGACTCACCCAAGTTTCGCTCAGGACTTACTTTTCGAGCGGCCGCGATGGTCCGCTCTATCACTGCGCTCACTGACCCTTCGTATCGATGCTCGCGTCGGCGCCCGGCATGTTGGTCGTGTCGGTGGCCGCCTTCCTCGTCTTCTTCATGTGATGCTTCTTCGTCGACTCGCGTGCGTCGCCGTGCCCGTCGGCCCCATGTCGCCGCCTTCGCTCGTGGCGTTGTTGGCGCCGTTGCTCGGGTCGTTGCCGGCGGGACCGCCACCGCCTGCGCCTTGAGCCATCGCCAGCGACGAAGCCGCGAGCAACGTCGAAACGAGCAATGCATGTCTGATCTTCATGACTGTTCTCCTGTCGGGAAAGAAAGCGGGCTGCGCCTGCAACTACAGTGCATGCCTCGCGTTTCAATCAGCAAGGGATGTGCCACCAGCGAATAGATGAGATCGGCCAGAAGCGTGACCGTCGTGCATGACTTGAAACGAAGTGACGCGAATCATCGCGTCACGAGGCTCACCACACGGTGAAACCGGCATGCGCGGAGAGGCGAAGGCGCTTACGCAATTACACGCTTACGGCTGACAAACGAGCAGCGCCGGCAATTCGTCGATGTTGAACGGCTTGGCCAGAATCTGCACACCGAGACGGCGCGCGCGATCGAGTTCGTCGGCGTAGCCCGTCATCAGCACGATCTTTGCGCCGGCCAGTCACTGCGCACTTTCTCCGCGAGATCGATGCCTTTCAGCTTGCCCGGCATCTGGATGTCGGAAAGCACGAGTTCGAAGATCTCGCCGGTCCTGAGCACGTCGAGCGCCTGATCGGCGGTCGGTTCGTGCCGCACGTCGCAGCCGAATGTCTCGAACGCAATATAATAGTATAGAGGTAGCCCTGTTCGTTCGGACAGTTTTCTGAGATTTTCAAGTGGAACGTCCGGGGCGATCATGCTGCCGATCTGATCGCAGGCAGCGTTGCGAAGTATGCCTCATCCGGCATCCGGTCTGCCAG
>CALNWS010000037.1 GCA_940747215.1 uncultured Paraburkholderia sp.
CACCCATTTCGGCAAGATGCTCGCTCGCTTCGAAAACCGCTGATCAGCGATCACCTTCAACCGAAAGGACCCGTCACGTTCAACCCGAATCCCCTGATCACGTTCGCCAAAATACGCAGCGTGACGTTTGAAACGCACCCGTGTGCTTTTCCTTCGCTCCGATGTTGTTATCCGGCACTGACGCACCCGCAGCGCGGCGCGCGTGATAGTCCGCTGCCCAAGAGGGCGGCGCGAAGAGCGCGCGCCATTTGTTGTGCCAGCCGCGCACGCTCGAAAAGTCCGATGCCATCGACGCCCATTCGTGAAACGTCGCCTTAAGCGGGTTATAAGTGTGCAGCGGTTCGACGATGCCGTAGACGGGCGCATCGAGCGGATCTTCGTCCACGTAGCTGCCGAACGAACAGGCGATCCCAGATCACGAGCACGCCGGCGTAGTTGCGGTCGATATAACGATCGTTGCGCGCGTGATGTACGCGATGAATCGACGGCGTGTTGAGCACGTATTCGAGCCAGCCGAGCTTACCGATCGCCTGCGTGTGCACGAAGAACTGAAAGCCGAGATTGATGAGCACGGAAAGCCGAGATTGATGAGCACGATGGCGACGATCTGCTTCGGCGGAAAACCGAGCACGGCGAGCGGAATCCAGAAGACCCACATGCCCGCGATCGGATACATGAAGCTCTGCCGGAACGCCGTGGAAAAATTCATGCGCTCCGACGAGTGATGCACGACATGCGCGGCCCACAGCCAGCGCACGCGATGGCTGCAACGATGAAACACGTAATAGAGCAGGTCCTGCGCGATGAACAGCACGACGAACGAAACCCACGTGGCGGGCTACGTGTAGACGCGATAACGGTCGTAGAAAAACGCGTAGACGGGAATGATGACGAGCCACGCGAGTTTGTCGGTGGCCTGCTGCATGAGCGCGAGCGCGGCGTTGCAGATCGTGTCGTGACAGTTGTAGAGAGCTGCGCGCCGGGCCGCGTGCGCAGCAGGTGCCACGCCTCCCAGCCGATACATGCGAGAAAGACTGGCGCCATGGCGAGCAGCAGCAATTCGGCGTCAAATTGCATGGTGTCTTCCTCCGTGGTTCCTAACCGCAGCGTGTGGTGCAGCGGGTCTTGTTGTTATTGTTCGAGCGGACCACGCAGGCCATGTCGCATGCGATGTTTTGCGCAGCACATGAACGACGCGCCGCGCGCGCTCCTCAAACACTGCCCGACAGCGTACACGCTCGGGTGCGTTGCGGCGCGCGGCTTCTATAGAAGAAATCCTCAGTGACCCGCGCGTTTATGCGGGTTTTCCTAGGCTTGCTGACAGGTGCTTCGCTCACCGGCGCGGTGACTTTCGTGAAGCCTTGCGACGGTCCCTGATACACACCCATTCGAGCAGCGCATCGTGCGCGGCGCGCGCCGCTTCCGAATGCGGATCGTTGATGATGCTCACCACGACGTAGCTGTTGCCGTCCGCGGAAGCGACGTAGCCCACGATCGCGCGCACGTTGCGCAACGTGCCGGTCTTGATGTGCGCGTTGCCGCCGGCGCTCGCGTTCGTGAGACGGTTTCGCATGGTGCCGTCCACGCCTGCAATAGGCAGCGATTCGACGAACACCTAGGCAACCGGGCTCGCGTTCGCGCGTTGCAGAAGGTCGGCGAGCGAGAGCGCGGTGACGTGCTCTTCGCGCGAGAGACTGGAGCCGTTGTCTAGCCTGAGGTACTCCATGTCGAGCGCGTCGCAGCGCAGGAATGCCTGAATCGCACGTGCCGATTTGGCTGGCGTGGCGGGGCCTTTATCTTCGACGGCGCCGATCGTCAGGAACAGGTTGCGCGCCATCGTGTTGTTGCTGAACTTGTTGATGTCGCGAACGATGTCAGAGAACATCGGCCCTTGGTAAAGGGAAGCGGGCGGTGGATCAATTTATTCGGCGTGCCTCGCTCGTGGCACTCCCGCTGTTTCGACCGAAAACGCGCGGCGTTTCCCGTGACAGCGTAGTGATGCGTTCGTGAACGCGGCAACCATCGGTCATGCAATGCGATGCTGCAGAAATGACGCGTTCCGCATGAAGGCGCGGAGCGCGCGCACTCACCGCGCGACGCGAAGCGCTCATTGTGGAGACATGCCGCCGCGCTGTGGTGGAAAAAGCGCCACGCGGCGTGCAGGCCCGGTGCGGGCGCTAGAATGCGGCATCGTCAAATGTTTCGGAGCCGTACGACCATGCGCATATTGCTTGTCGAAGACGACCGGATAATCGCCGAGGGCGTACGCAAGGCGTTGCGCGGCGAAGGCTTCGCGGTCGACTGGGTGGAAGACGGCCAGCCTTACGATCTCGTGCTGCTCAATCTCGGCCTGCCGAGGCGCGACGGCCTCGACATGCTGCGCACGTTGCGCGCGCGGCACGCGATTCCCGTGCTGATCGTCACCGCACGCGACGCCATCGCGGATCGCGTGAAAGGTCTCGATGCCGGCGCCGACGACTATCTCGTCAAACCGTTCGATCTCGACGAACTCGGCGCCCGCATGCGCGCGCTGATCCGCCGTTAGTCGGGACGCAGCGATTCGACCATTCGCCACGGCAATCTCACGCTCGACCCGGCCTCGCACCAAGTCACGCTCGACGGCGCGCCGGTCGCGCTTCTGCACGTGAATTTGCGCTGCTTGAGGCGCTGCTCGCTCGGCCCGGCGCGGTGCTCTCGAAGAGTCAGCTCGAAGAAAAGATGTATGGCTGGGGCGAAGAGATCGGCAGCAATACCGTCGAGGTCTACATTCACGCGCTGCGCAAGACGCTCGGCGCCGATCTGATCCGCAACGTGCGCGGTCTCGGATACATGATCGCGAAGGATGCCTGAGCCGATGTGTTCGATTCGCCGCCAATTGCTGGTCTGGCTGATTGCGCTCGTGTTGCTCGGCGTCGGCATCGCGGGCTGGCTGATCTATCGCCAGGCGCTCGCCGAAGCCAACGAACTGTTCGATTACCAACTGGAGCAAATCGCTGTGGCGTTGCCGTCTGAACCGTTCTCGCAGGTGCTGGGTTCGCGCGATACGGGCGACGAAGGCATCGTGCTGCAGATCTGGAATCGCAACGGCGTGCTGATGTATTACTCACTCGCGCCGCGCGCCGAGCTTAGTTTCTCGACCGAGCATACGGATCGCGGCGAGTGGCGCGTATATGGCGCGAACGTCACGTTGCGCACGTTGTGGCCGCTGATCGTGCTGCTGCCGTTGCTCGGGCTCGCGGTGTGGGTGATCGTCGGGTGCGGGCTGCGGGCCTTTGCGGCGCGTCACCACCGCGCTCGACGCGCGTCATCCGGAAGCGCTCGATCCGCTGCCTGACCAGCGCCTGCCGCTCGAAGTGCAGCCGCTCGTGCGCGCGTTGAACGGCCTGCTCGATAGGCTTGCAACGGCGCTGGATATCCAGAAGGAGAAGGCATTCGTCGCCGATGCCGCGCATGAGTTGCGCACGCCGCTGGCCGCCGTGCAGATCCAGTCGCAGCTCGTCGCGCGCGCGAAAGACGACGCCACGCGCAGCGAAGCGCTCGCCGATCTGCAGGCCGGCGTGACGCGCGCGACGCGTCTTGCCGAACAGCTGCTCGCGCTCGCGCGCTCGGAGCCCGACGGCGTTGTAGCCACCGACGCGGAAGCGCTGCGCGTGATGTTCAACAACCTCGTCGACAACGCGACGAAATACACGCCGCGCGGCGGCCGCGTGGACGTGGGCTTGCGGGTGGAAGAAGGGCATCCCGTCGTACGGATCGCCGATAGCGGACCGGGCATCGACCCGGAAGAACGCCACCGCGTGTTCGACCGTTTCTAGTTTCTACAGTGTGGGCGCCGGCGCGAACCGCGTGCGCACGGACGTGGCGGGAGCAGCCTAGGGCTTGCCATCGTGCGCCGGATTGCCACGCAGAGCACCACGCGGCGGTGTCGCTCGACGAGTCGCCGGCCGGCGGTTTGCAGGTCTCGGTGAAATTCTGAACGTGGAGCTTTCGGTTCGTAAAGTACGCGTATCTGGCTTAAACGGGCCTTAAAAGCCCATTATTCCTGACTGTGGAGCGATCTGTCGCTGCTTAAGACTCTTTTAAGCGATGGCCTTTACGCTTCAAACTATTCCAAAGCCTCTCTCCCAGTCAGGAGTACACGATGAACGCGAAAACCTTGTCCCGCAGCGCTGTTGCAGTAGCTGTTGCCGTGGCGCTCTCCGTCGGCTATGTGGCTGGGCATCGCGACGTGTCCGCGCCGCAGGTCATCTCGCCGGCGCAAGCCGCGATGATGCCTGCCGAAGCTGCCGCAAAAACCGGCATTCCCGACTTCTCGGGTCTCGTCGAAACCTACGGCCCGGCCGTAGTCAACATCAGCGCCAAGCACGTGGTCAAGCAGACCGCGCTGCGCGGCAATCAGGGCAACGGCAACCAGTTGCCGATCGATCCGAGCGACCCATTCTACCAGTTCTACAAGCACTTCTTCGGCGGCATGCCCGGCATGCAGGGCTGCGACGGCGGCGATGTGCCGGATCAGCCGAGCGCGAGTCTGGGCTCGGGCTTCATCGTCAGCAGCGACGGCTACATCCTGACCAACGCGCACGTCGTGGACGGCGCGAACGTCGTCACCGTGAAGCTCACTGACAAGCGCGAATTCAAGGCGAAGGTCGTGGGCGCGGACAAGCAGTCCGACGTTGCCGTGCTGAAGATCGACGCAAGCGATCTGCCGACCGTGAAGATCGGCGATCCGTGCCAGAGCAAGGTCGGCCAGTGGGTGGTCGCGATCGGCTCGCCTTATGGTTTCGACAACACCCGTGACGTCCGGTATCGTCAGCGCGAAGTCGCGCTTGCTGCCAAACGAGAACTACACGCCGTTTATCCAGCCCGACGTGCCAGGCGACGTAATTCTTGCGGTGAACGGCCGTCCGATCTCGAGCGTCGATCAGCTCAAGCAGATGATCGCCAGTGCAGGCAACAGCATTGCGCTGCTGATCCAGCGCGACAACGCCCAGATCTTCGTACCGGTCGATCTCGGCTGAAGGTCACCAACATAATGCTTGCCGGTCCGTTGCATGAACTGCTGACGGACCGGTTTTTTCGTCCGCAAAAAGCGGGGGCCGGGACACCGGGCGCCGCGCGGCAAGGCGCACGGGCGTTTCCACGTGATCCAGGCCGACGCTTGGTACGCAGGTTGCGTCTCTCGTGTCGTGATTCGGACCGCGCGCCGCACTTCCGACGGTGCCGGCACGGACCGCCGGCACGGACCACATGACGATTCATAAGGACCATAACAAGGAGCGAACCGATGAAACCCCAACGCAATCAGCGAAAGATCGTAGCCGCCGCGGTGTGCGCGGCGCTCACGCTCAGTCTGGCAGGCGGCGCTTATGCGCAGGCAAGCGACGTGACCGGCGGCACGACCACCGATCAAAGCAGTGTGGGCAACGCCAACGGTGGCGGTCTGCCGCAAATCCAGCAGCAGGGCGGCGTTTCGTATGTGTCGGGCGGCGTCGGTCTGGTTGAATCGAAGGCATTGCAGCACGCGCAAAGCCAGTGGCCGCTGTCGCTGCGCTTTACCGGATCGGGTTCCGATTTCCTCGCCGACGTCCACGTTCACGTGGTCGACGCACACAGCGGGGAAGTGCTGAGCGCGACTTCGCGCGGGACCGTACATGCTGGTGAAACTGCGCCCGGGCCGCTATACCGTGCACGCTCATACAAGGACAAGGATCACGACCAGTCCAAGGCGGTGACGGTACCGGCTAAGGGCACGGCCAAGGCCGCGTTCTACTGAACATGCAGTAACGCGCGAGCCTTCCTGAGGGCATGTTTGTACCAGGTGCAACTGGCGCAGGAAGGCCGCACGATCGCGCGAAGTTTGGCCGATAATGAAGCCACGGGTATGCCCGTGGCTTGTTTGTTTGGACGACCCACACTGAGCGCACATCATCTAGGGAGCCGGGACATGAGCGATGCATTGACTCCTCAGGACAACCCCGCCGCCAGCGCGGGCACCCATACCATTTCGATCACCGACAACACGCACCGGGTGCGGATGATTCACAGCGGCATCACGATGGCCGACACGCAGGCGGGTCTCACGCTTTCGGAAACCGGCCTGCCTGACGTGTCTATTTCCCGCGCCGCAACGTGAACATGGCGCGCCTCGAACGTTCCACGCACATCACGTATTGCCCGTTCAAGGGCGACGCCACGTACTTCCATCTCCATGCCGAAGACGGCGTGATCGAAAACGCCGTGTGGAGTTACGAAGCGCCGTTCGAGGTGACCATGCAGATCAAGAGGTATCTCGCGTTTTATGCGTCGCGCGTCGACCGCATCGATCAGACGTCCTGATCCGCGACCATGCGTTCATCGAGGAGCCCCGAATGGAACTGAACGACGTATTGCGGATTTCGCTCTGGCACCGTCCGCCGTATGGGACGCGCTGCAGGATCTCGCGTTGTTGCGGGCGAGCCTCGACAACTGCGAATCGTTCACGCGCCTGCCGCACGGCGAATATGTGTTGACTATGACGGTGCCGCTCGTTCCGCTGCGCGCCCGTGGCCGGTCAGGATTCCGGTCCGACCGAGGCGGAGCGCCGCACGATCAACTTCAGGGCGCGCGCCGAAGGCGTCGGCGCATTGCGCGGACAGATCGAAGTGAAACTGCGCGCCGACGAGAGCGCGTCCGGTGCAAGCCACGACGGCGAGCGCGGCACGCGGATCGATTACACACGATCTGGGCGACGTCGTCGGGGCCGCTTGCGGAATTGCCTAGGCGTCAGCTGGAAAACGCGCTGCATCATTTCGCCGACGACTTTCTTCACCGAGTTCACCGTCGTCGTGCAAGCTAAATACGGGCAGGGGCCGAACGAGGCGCGCGGGACGTCGGCGCGGCGTCAACATGTCTTTCTGCGGCCGATCAACCTGGGCGGCATGGCGCGCCGTGTGCGCGCCGATCACAGCAGCGCGCTGACAAACCGTGCGGCGAGCGCTTCACACAGCGGCATTTCGCATGGCGTGTCGCATCGCGTCGAGTCCGCACGCCGTGCCGAACTGGGCGTGGGCCGCGATGATTTTTCTGGCCGCGCTGCTGTTGTATGTGGCGCGCTGGATCAGCGAGCATTGATCCGATGCGTGGGGCGCAATGCTCCACGAGCCTGGCGACTTGCCGGATGAAGCCCATATGTCGCGTCCACGCGACTACGAAATCGCGCTGTATCGATACAAATCGGGCTATGGATCGGCGTGAGTTTCGTTATATGCTGCGCCGCTGACGGCCAAGCGCCGCCGCGGGAACAATGCGATCATCTCCATGGAAGCCGACGCTGCCTTCGCGCGGCTCATCCATGTTCAATCTCACAGGAGTTGCCATGTCCGTACCGCGCCGCGCGCTGATCGTCATCGACGTCCAGAACGAATACGTTACCGGCGATCTGCCGATCGAATTTCCCGACGTGCACACCTCGCTCGCCAACATCGAGCGCGCGATGGATGCAGTGCGGGCCGCCGGCGTGCCGATCGTCGTCGTGCAGAACGTGGTGCCGCCCAATTCGCCGGTCTTTGCTCGCGGCAGCGCGGGCGCGGAACTGCATCCGATCATGAGCGAGCGTCTGCACGATCACTTCGTCGAGAAGTCGCTGCCGAGCGCATTCGCGAACACGGATCTGGGCGAGTGGCTCGCCGCGCAGCAGATCGACACGCTCACGGTGACGGGCTACATGACGCACAACTGCGATGCCTCGACGGTTTTTCACGCGGTGCATGCGGGTTTCGCCGTCGAATTTCTGCACGACGCGACCGGCTCGCTGCCGTACGAGAACAGCGCGGGCGAGGCGAGCGCGGAAGAGATTCACCGGGTGTTCAGCGTGGTGCTGCAGTCGCGTTTCGCGGCGGTGACAAGTACCGACGACTGGATCGCGGCGCTCAAGAGTGGAGCGCCGCTCGAACGCGGCAATATTTATGCGTCGAATCAGGCGGCGCGGGCCGCTACGGTTTGAGCCGGCTATGAACGTCTGATCGGAGCCGATCTGAGCGCTTAAGGTTTACGCTTGCGCAGCGCGGGGCTAAGTCGCAAGGCGTCGAACAGGGCGTCGACGAGCTGCTGCGCATGCGCGCCGAAGTCGGTGGCGCCGGGCAAAAACAGCATGTCGCGCAGCGAGCCGCTCACGAACGAATGCACCATCGCGGCGGCGAGCTTCGTGTCGAGGTCGGCCGGCACCTGGCCTTTGGAGACCGCGTTGCGCAAACCGCCTTCGATTTTCGCGAGCCCTTCGCGCATGTTGGTCTGATAGCGGATCATGACCGGTCCCATTTCCTCGACCAGCTCACATTTCAGAAACAGGATGTCGAAGACGCGCCGGCGGCGCGGGTCGTTGGCGGTGTCGCGCAGACATACGACGCAGATTTCCATGATCCGGCCAAGCGGATCGGGTTCGTTGGGGTCTTGCGATGCGGCTTTGAGTTCGTCGAGCGGCAGCAGCACGCGGTCGAACATTTCGGTGAAGAGGTCGCTTTTGTGTGCGAAATGCCAGTAGATCGCGCCGCGTGTGACGCCCGCGGCCTGTGCGATGTCGGCAAGCGAGGTGCGCGACACACCTTTCTCGAAGAACACACGCTCGGCTGCGTCGAGAATACTGTTGCGCGTCTCCAGCGCTTCTTCTTTTGTTCTTCTGACCATGTTAGTGTGACCTGCCCTGAATGCTGGGGTTTTCCCGGGTGCTATCCGGCCCACCTGGTGACAATCCGTCTACTATTTACCAATATATGAACTGATCTTGCGGGCGGCCAGCCCGACAGAACAAATTTGCACTTTACATGCATTCGTGGATGTATATATAATAGCATCCCACGATCGGATAACCCAAGCCGTGACGACCGATTAATATCCGTCACTGTTGCCTTTCAAAACGCTCTTGCGTCGCGCCGGGACGGGCGGCGCCGTGCGGCATTTCCTCGGTTTGGCGCGTTTGCTCAGGATGTCCCGCAGGTTTGGCATACACACATACACATACATCCACTGGGCTATCGGTCTGGCGTCGCAAGACGCATGTGTGCGCTGTCGTCCCCGGGGTAGGGATGCGGGCACTTTTTCTTCTCAGTCTTTGACAGAGGTCACTCCATGCGCGTCGAACGAGTTCCATTCCGCTTAATCAGCACCGCGACGGCTGCCATATTGCTGGCAGCATGCGGACCAAAACAATCTGCCCCGCCGCAACAAACGCCCGAAGTTGGCGTCGTGACTGTCCAGCCGACAGCCGTTCCCGTCGTCACCGAACTGCCTGGCCGCACCAGCGCGTTCCTCGTCGCGCAAGTGCGCGCGCGGGTCGACGGTATCGTGCTGCGCCGCGAATTCACGGAAGGCGATCAGGTCAAGGCCGGTCAGCGTCTTTACAAGATCGATCCGGCGCCGTACATCGCCGCGTTGAACAACGCGAAGGCGTCGCTCGCGAAGGCACAGGCCAATCTCGCTTCTACCACCGCGCAAGCGAACCGCTACAAGGTGCTCGTGGCCGCGAACGCGGTCAGCAAGCAGGACTACGACAACGCGGTCGCCTCCGAAGGCCAGGCCGCGGCGGACGTCGCGGCCGGCAAGGCAGCGATCGATACGGCGCAGATCAACCTAGGCTACACGGACGTCACGTCGCCCGTCAGCGGTCAGATCGGCATCTCGCAGGTCACGCCGGGCGCTTACGTGCAAGCCAGCGCCGCCACGCTGATGGCAACGGTCCAGCAACTCGACCCGGTCTACGTCGACCTTGTGCAACCGAGCCTCGACGGCCTGAAACTACGCCGCGACGTGCAGGAAGGCCGTCTGAAAACCACCGGCCCGAACGCCGCCAAGGTTTCGCTGATTCTCGAAGACGGCCGCACCTACTCGGAGCAGGGCAAGCTGCAGTTCACCGACGTGACGGTCGACCAAGGCACCGGTTCGGTCACCATCCGCGCGATCTTCAAGAATGCGGACAAGGTGCTGCTGCCGGGCATGTTCGTGCGCGCGAAGATCCAGGAAGGCGTCAACGAGAACGCGCTCGTCGTGTCGCAAGTGGGCATCACGCACGACCAGAAGGGTCAGCCGACTGCGCTCGTCGTCGGTAACGACAACAAGGTCGCGTTGCGTCAACTCGTGACGTCCGGCACGTACGGTTCGAGCTGGGTGGTCAAGAGCGGCCTGAAGGCCGGCGACCGCGTGATCGTTCAGGGCACGGACAAGGCGAAGCCGGGCATGGAAGTCAAGCCGGTTGCCGCGCAACTTACCGCCACACCCGCTTCCGACGCCGCTGCTCAGGGTGCGCTGGCCGCCAGCGGTGCTGCGCAGACGGCTCAACCCGCCTCTGCTGCATCGGGCGCGCAATAACAGGAAGCCCGCCACATGGCAAAGTTCTTTATTGATCGCCCGATTTTTGCGTGGGTGATCGCCATTATTCTGATGCTCGCGGGTATCGCGTCGGTCTTTACGTTGCCGATCGCGCAGTACCCGACCATCGCACCGCCGGCTGTGCAGATCAGCGCAACGTACCCGGGAGCATCGGCGAAAACGGGTGAAAACACCGTCACGCAGGTGATCGAGCAGCAGATGAGTGGTCTCGACCACTTGCTGTATTTGTCGTCGACTTCGGACGACTCCGGTACGGCAACCATCACGCTGACGTTCGCAGCCGGCACCAACCCTGACATCGCGCAGGTCCAGGTGCAGAACAAGCTGCAGCTCGCCACGCCGCTGCTGCCGCAAGCCGTGCAGCAGCTCGGTACGAAGGTCACGAAGTCGAGCAGCAGCTTCCTGCTGGTCATGGCGTTCGTGTCCGAAGACGGCAGCATGAGCAAGTATGACCTGGCGAACTACGTTGCGTCGAACATTCAGGATCCGGTCAGCCGTATCGACGGCGTGGGCACGGTGACGCTGTTCGGCTCGCAGTACGCCATGCGGATCTGGCTGGACGCGACCAAGCTCACGAACTTCGGCCTGACGCCGGTGGACGTGGAAACCGCGTTGCAGGCGCAGAACGTTCAGGTCGCGGGCGGTTCGCTCGGCGGCACGCCGTCGGTGCCGGGTCAGGTTCTCCAGGCCACCATCACAGAGGCTACGCTGCTGAACACGCCTGAACAGTTCGGCAACATCCTGCTGAAGGTGAACCCGGACGGTTCGCAGGTCCGTATCAAGGACGTCGGCCATGTCGAACTCGGCGGTGAAAACTACAATTTCGACACGAAGTACAACGCCCAGCCTACGGCAGGCCTCGGTATTCAGCTCGCCACGGGCGCCAACGCACTGGCTACGGCCAAGGCGGTGCGCGCGAAGGTCGCCGAACTGTCGAAGTACTTCCCGCACGGTCTCGTCGTGCAGTACCCGTACGACACCACGCCGTTCGTGCGTCTGTCGATCGAGGAAGTGGTCAAGACGCTGCTCGAAAGTATCGTGCTGGTGTTCCTGGTCATGTACCTGTTCCTGCAGAACCTGCGTGCCACGCTGATCCCGACGATCGCCGTGCCGGTGGTGCTGCTGGGCACGTTCGCGATCATGGGTCTCGTCGGCTTCTCGATCAACACGCTGTCCATGTTCGGCCTCGTGCTCGCAATCGGTCTGCTGGTGGACGATGCGATCGTGGTGGTGGAAAACGTCGAGCGGGTGATGCAGGAGGAGGGTCTATCGCCTCGGGAAGCGACCCGCAAGGCAATGGACCAGATTACCGGCGCGCTGGTGGGCGTCGCGCTCGTGCTGTCGGCGGTGTTCGTGCCGGTGGCATTCTCGGGCGGTTCGGTCGGGGCTATTTACCGGCAGTTCTCGCTGACTATCGTGGTGGCCATGGTGCTGTCCGTGCTCGTCGCATTGATTCTGACGCCGGCGTTGTGCGCGACGATCCTGAAACCGATCGAGAAGGGTCACGAGGAAAAAACCACGGGCTTCTTCGGCTGGTTCAACCGCACGTTCAACAAGAGCCGCGACAAGTACCACTCGGGTGTTCACCACGTGATCAAGCGCTCGGGCCGCTGGCTCATCATCTATATGATGGTGATCGTCGCGGTGGGTCTGCTGTTCGTACGCTTGCCGAAGTCGTTCCTGCCTGACGAAGACCAGGGCACGATGTTCGTGCTCGTGCAGACGCCGTCCGGCTCGACGCAGGAAACCACGGCGCGCGCGCTGAAGGACATTTCCGACTACCTGCTCAACTCCGAGAAGAGCATCGTCGAATCGACCTTCACGGTCAACGGCTTCAGCTTCGCCGGTCGCGGCCAGAACGCGGGTCTCGTGTTCGTGCGGATGAAGGACTACGCCGAACGTCAGCATTCGGACCAGAAGGTTCAGGCGCTGGTGGGCCGTCTCTTCATGCACTTCGGCAGCTACAAGAACGCGCTGGTGTATCCGGTGAATCCGCCGTCGATTCCTGAACTCGGCACGGCCGCGGGCTTCGACTTCAAACTGCAGGATCGTGCGGGCGTGGGCCACGAGAAGCTGATGGAAGCACGTAACATGCTGCTCGGCATGGCTTCGAAAGATCCGACGCTGGCTCAGGTGCGTCCTAACGGCCTGAACGATACGCCGCAGTTCAAGGTGAACATCGACCACGAGAAGGCTTCGGCGCTCGGCGTGTCGTTGTCGGCGATCGACCAGACGTTCTCGATCGCATGGGCGTCGCAGTACGTGAACAACTTCCTCGACACCGACGGCCGAATCAAGAAGGTCTATCTGCAGGGCGATGCACCGTTCCGCATGAAGCCGGAAGATCTGAACGCGTGGTACGTGCGCAATACGGTGGGTGGCATGGTGCCGTTCTCTTCGTTCGCAAGCGGTCAGTGGACGTACGGTTCGCCGAAGCTCGAGCGCTACAACGGTATTTCCGCGTTAGAAATCCAGGGTGCGGCGGCACCGGGCAAGTCGACCGGTCAGGCGATGACGGCGATGGAAGCACTCGTGGCGAAGCTGCCGGCGGGTATCGGTTACGAGTGGACGGGTCTGTCGCTGCAGGAGCGTCAGTCGGGTTCGCAGGCACCGATTCTGTACGGCATCTCGATCCTCGTCGTGTTCCTCTGTCTCGCGGCGCTGTATGAAAGCTGGTCGATCCCGTTCTCGGTAATCATGGTGGTGCCGCTCGGCGTGATCGGCGCACTGCTGGCCGCAACGCTGCGCGGGCTTGAGAACGACGTGTTCTTCCAGGTGGGTCTGTTGACGACCGTGGGTCTGTCGGCGAAGAACGCGATTCTGATCGTGGAATTCGCCCACGAGTTGCAGCAGGGTGAAGGCATGGGGCCGGTCGAGGCTGCACTGGAAGCAGCGCGTCTGCGGTTGCGCCCGATTCTGATGACCTCGCTCGCGTTTATTCTCGGCGTGATGCCGCTCGCGATCAGTAACGGCGCGGGTTCGGCAAGCCAGCACGCAATCGGTACGGGCGTGATCGGCGGTATGTTGACGGCGACCTTCCTCGCGATTTTCACGATCCCGATGTTCTTCGTCGTGATTCGCGCGAAGTTCGGTGGCGAGAAGGAAGATCCGGACGCGGCGTTCGAACTTTCCAATCAGCTTCATCCGCACGATCCGCAAGGTGGTGCGTCGGGCGATAACGGCTCGGGCAAGGACGGACATTGAGATGCAAAAACATTCTCTGATAGCAGTGGCGGTTGCGCTGTTCGCAGCGGGTTGCACGATGGCGCCGAAGTATCATCGCCCGGAGCCGCCCGTCACGAGCACGTTCCCGACCGGCGGTGTCTACGACACCCAGCCGGGCGCTACCCAGCCGGGTCAAAAGCCCGGCGCTACCGGCACCGCGCGCAGCGCGAACGGTCAGGCCGCGGCCGACATCGGCTGGTGCGATTTCTTCGTCGATCCGCGCATGCAGCGGTTGATCGACATCGCGCTGAAGAACAACCGCGACCTGCGTGTGTCGGTGCTGAACATGCAGGCTTCGCAGGCGCAGTTCCGCATCGTTCGCGCCGGTTTGATGCCGACGCTCGACGCGGTGGCATCGCAAAGCAAGCAGCGCACGCCGAAGGATCTGTCGTTCTTCAACCAGACCATTTCGAACACGTATTCGGTGGGTCTGAATGTCTCGTGGGAAATCGACTTCTTCGGGCGCATTCAAAGCCTGAAGGATCAGGCGTTGGCGCAGTACCTAGCCACCGCGCAGGCACGCAAGGCTGCGGAAATCGCACTGGTGTCGCAGGTCGCGAATCAGTACCTCACGGTGCTCGAACTCGACGATCTGCTCACCGTTACGCAGAACACGCTCAAGACCTCGCAGGAGTCGTATCGGATCGCGAAGCTGCAGTTCGACAACGGCACGGTTTCCGAGCTGGATCTGCGTCAGTCGCAAACGGTGGTCGAGCAGGTGGGCGCGAATCTGCAGGCGCAGGAGCGTCTGCGTTCGCAGGCTGAAAACGCGTTGGTGCTGTTGCTGGGCGAGCCGCTGCCGGGCGATCTGCCGCCGGGTCTGACGTTGAGCGACCAGACTCTCCTCACAGACATTCCGGCCGGTTTGCCGTCCGATCTGTTGACGCGTCGTCCGGACATCATGGAGGCCGAGGAGAACCTGCTCGCGGCCAACGCGAATATCGGCGTGGCGCGCGCGGCGTTCTTCCCGAAGATCTCGCTGACCGGCAGCTTCGGCACGTTGAGCCCTTCGCTCGGCGGCCTGTTCAAGCCGGGTTCGGCGGCGTGGAGCTTCGGACCGTCGATCACGTTGCCGATCTTCGAAGGCGGTCAGAACATCGCCAATCTCGATCTCGCACATATCCAGAAGAACGTCCAGATCGCCACGTATGAAAAGGCGATCCAGGCGGCCTTCCGCGAAGTGGCGGACGGCCTCGCGGCGCGCGGCACGTACGACCAGCAGATCCAAGCGCTCGAGCGCAACACGTTTGCCGAGCAGCGCCGGCTGGATCTGTCGAATCTGCGCTATACGAACGGCGTCGACAGCTATCTGTCGGTGCTGACTGCGCAGACCGATCTGTACACGTCGCAGCAGTTGTTGATTACCGCGCGCATGGAGCGTCTGCAGAATCTGGTGACGCTGTACCAAGCGCTCGGCGGTGGCTGGATCGAGCATAACGGCGACCAGCCGCGTCCGGCCGACGCACCGGTCGACTACGGCGCGGCAAGCACGCCGGTGGCGGCTTCGGCGGCCACAGCGGGTTGAGTCGTGCTGTGGGTCGTGGCGGTCGGGCGTTAAGACGAAGCGGCTTGCTGGGAAACCGATGTGATGTAAAAAGCCCCTTGGAACTCTGTCCAAGGGGCTTTTTCTTGAGGTATGGGGTCAGGCTTCGGTTGCTGGTGCCCATCCTGGAATGTTCAGGTAATAGCGTGTCGAACGACCGGCACCGACCTTGATCAACAAGCCCATGTCTTCGAGTTCGATCAGTTCGCGCGATGCCGTGGCCCGCGAGGTACCGCCGATGCTTTCGTACTTGCGCGTGCTCATGCCCTCTTCGAAGCCATTCGGACCGGCATCGAATAGAACGTTGATGACATTGCGCTGCCACGTCGTCAGCGCTTTGTCCTGATGGGTGCGCCAGAAAAGGGCTTTGCCGAGCGCGGCATCCACGGCGCTGGACGCCAGATTGTCGTGCTCGGTGTCGGCATTGAACCAAACCAGGAACGTTTGCATGTCGACCGGCACACGGGCGGAAGGCGGAGCTTCGTAGTGCACTTTCTCGCGGCCGACATGGCCGCTGACGATCTGCATCGGCTCTGCATGCTGCCGGTAGGCGTCAACGAGAAGCTTGACCATACCCGAATAACCGGTAGGGAAGAGCGCAGCCTGCCACTCGCACAGGCGCTCATGGGTGAGGGCGCGTCTCGTTTTCGCACGGCGTCGTCCATGATGTCGAGCAGGCCTTCGACGTTGCGGGGCGCGTTGGGGCCGTTCTGATCTCCGACACCTAGCCGCCTCGCCACGGACGAGCGCACGGCACCGAGGTCGATGCGTTCGCCCTCGATCGCTGTTGTCGCGATCGCATCCTGGTCCAGGCCTCGGCGGCCATTTCGAGCCGCTCTTCGAAGCCCACACTCGCGAGCTTTCCTTCGAGCACGCCTTGCGCCCGATGCGCGCGAGCCAGTTCTCCGCCCACGCGAACAGCGTCGTAGTGCATGGTTGGCCAGTTGTGGGCTTGCCAGATCAGTGATTGAGTCTGTGGCATCGCAATGTTTGGCGTGTGAGTTGATTGATTAAGTATAGCCTATGAGTCGATTAATCTTTTAATCGACTCAAAAACTGAGTCGATTAGCGCGACAGCCCGAGAAGCCAACCGGATACACCAAAGAAAAACCCTTGCAGACCGAAGTCCTGCAAGGGGCTTTAGATGCGCAAACTACCAAGCCGATTAATCCACCAACCGGCCGCTCCGAACGCAACTCAATGCAGATCCGCCGCGCGCAGCATCTCGTCGCGCTGCGGTTCGTTGCTGCCACGGCCGTCGAAATCGTGACCGGTCTTACGGATTTCGCACTGTGCCTTCTTTTCGTTCTTCACGCCGTTGAAGATTAGGTTCAGTACCACCGCCGACACCGACGCCAGCAGAATCCCGCTATGCAGCAGCGGAGTAAGCGCAGGCGGCAGTTGCGAGAAGAAGTACGGCGACACCACCGGCACGAGGCCCATGCCGATACTCACGGCAACGATGAAGAGATTGTGGTTCTTCACGAAGTCGACCTTCGAGAGCACCTTGATGCCGTTCGCCGCGACCATGTCGAACATCACGATGCCTGCACCGCCGAGCACGAAGGCCGGTACCGAGGCGACCACTTGCGCCATCTTCGGGAACAAGCCGAGCAGCACCAGAATTACGCTGCCCATCGCACAGACGAAGCGGCTCTTCACGCCCGTCACGCCGATCAGGCCAACGTTATGCGAGAACGACGTATGCGGGAACGAGTTGAAGATGCCGCCGATCAGCGTGCCGAGACCGTCCACGCGCAAGCCGCGCACCAGCGCTTTCTGATCGACCGGACGCTCCACCATGTCGCCGACCGCGAGGAACATGCCGGTCGATTCGATGAACGTGACGAACATTACGGTGACCATCGTCGCGATCGAGAGCGGATCGAAATGCGGCAAACCGAACTGGAACGGCATCACGAAGCCGGCCACGATGCCGAGCGGCACCGAAATGTTGGCGAGAAAGCCCTTGGCGAACTTGTTGATCAACAGAATCAGCGTCAGGACGACGAGCGACAGGCCGAGATAAATCGGATTGTCGTAATCGGGATTGCCGACGCCGCCCGCTGTCCAGTTGATGCCGACTTCCATCAGCGAAAGTCCGATCACCGAGATCACCACCGGTGGGAAGAAGCGCAGCAGCTTGCCGACCACCGGCGCTAGCAGAATGCCGAGCGAGGGATTCGTGCCGATGGCAACCATCGGCACGACGGCCGCGAACGTGCAGCCCATGATGGACCGGCAGACGAATGCCGGAAATCCACAGCCCGAGTGTCTGGATCAGCGTGGCGATGCCGCGCGAGAACAGGTCGGCGCTGATCAGGAAAGCGATCTGTTCCTTCGGTAGCTTGAGCGCCGCACCGATGATCAGCGGCACGGCGACGGTGCCGGCGTACATCACCAGAACATGCTGAATGCCGAGGGTGAGCAACTGGCCTGTGGGCAGCCGCTCGTCGCACGGGTGAACCGTGTTCGATTGCATATCGTCTCTTTCCACCATCTGGTTTTTGGGATGCCTCCAAGGTCGGGGACTAAAAAGTGCAACAAGACCGCTGGAACCCTATTCCGGCATTCCCGGCGACGATATGCGTGGGCATAATTTGAAAGCTGGATTTAAGCTTTGCGCGCGGCCCATCGGCGGACAGCCCCTTGCAGCAACGAATTCGCGCCGTCGATCCGCCGGGTCTCCAATGGTGCGATATGTGTGAGAATCAATGAGGTGTATCCGTCTCACCGCATAGTCCTGTTTTGGCGCGTCCCAAAGTGTGGCGGGGTTAACTCGTAACGCGGCCTGTTTGGGCCAATTTTGCGCACGCTTCACCGAGTGTGTTGAAGAGCGAAAAAGCCCACTGGTTTCTGTCCGTTTTTCCAACCCGATTCGCGCGATGCCCACGCGTCGATTCAGGTCCGACCAACGCCCAACGTTCAACGGAACATGTCACATGCGGGCAATCACGTGACGCACTTTCCAATACGATGACCGGCCGCTTACGCTAAGGTATCGCTCGTCGCCGGGCGCGATTGCGAGGTTTCGATCCGCCGGTAGTGCTGGATTGAACTGGAGAAGAACATGCTTGAGCTGCTTTCGTCGCACGCCTGTCATGGCGGCGAGCAACGGATTTACCGGCACGATTCGCAGACCATCGGTCTGCCGATGCGTTTTTCGGTTTACCTGCCGCCGCAGGCTTTGCAGCCGAACGCCAACGTGCCCGCGCTGTTCTATCTCGCGGGTCTTACGTGCACGGAAGAAACCTTCCCGATCAAGTCGGGCGCGCAGCTCTTCGCCGCGCAGCAAGGCATAGCGCTGATTTCGCCGGACACGAGTCCGCGCGGTTCCGGTGTGCCGGGCGAGAGCGTGGCGCGGGCTTTTATGTCGACGCCACGCTTGAGCCGTGGGCGAAGCATTACCGCATGCCTACGTGCGCAACGAGTTGCGCGAAGCGGTGCTCGCGAATCTGCCGGTGGACGGCGCGCGGCTCGGCATCTTCGGGCATTCGATGGGTGGGCACGGCGCGTTGATGCTCGCGCTGAAGAACCCGGAGATCTATCGTTCGGCGTCGGCGTTCGCGCCGATCGCTGCGCCCACGCGTTGCCCGTGGGGCGAGAAAGGGTTCAGCGGCTATCTGGGCGACGACCGCGAAGAGTGGAAGCAGTACGACGCAAGTGAGCTGGTCGCGAAAGCGTCACGCCAATTCGCCGCGGGGATTCTCGTGGATAGGGACTCGCGGACCAGTTTCTCGCCGAGCAACTGAATCCGGATATGTTCGAAGCCGCGTGCAAGGCGCCGGTCAGCCGCTTACGCTGCGTCGTCATGAAGGCTACGACCACGGCTATTACTTCATCTCGACGTTCATCGAGGATCACCTCGCGCATCACGCGAGGGTGCTGCTCGGCTGAGGCTTGCGTTGCGGCACGATCGAAGTTGACGGCGGCGCGCGTGAACGCGCTGCCGTCAACGAGTCCTTGAAGCGTTCAGTGCCGCTTCAGCAGATTCACGCCGTACACCACCGCCGACAGCACCGTGATCCAGAAGCTCGTCGGCCAGTCGGTGTAGAACGCCAGCGTCAAACCGATCCATGCCTGCGCGAGCGCGAAGATCGCTGCGAGCACGAGGCCGGTGGACAGCCACGTGCTCATGTTTTGCGCGGCAGCGGCCGGGCCGACCATCAGCGTGAAGACGAGCAGCACGCCGACGATCTGCGTGCATGCTGCGACGGCCAATGCGGCTATCGCGAGAAACAGGACCGATACGAGCCGTAGCGATACGCCTTTGGCCTCGGCCAGTTCCGGCTGCAGCGATGCGAACAGCAACGGCCGCATGATCGCCGCGAGCGCAACCAGGCTGACCACGCCCAGCACGACGAGCACGCCGAGCGTCGACGTATTCACGCCGAGCACGTTGCCGAAGAGAAGGGCCGTGACCTGCGTAGCGTAAGCAGTGAAGAAGTGCAGAAACAGCAGACCGAAGCCGAGCGAGAGCGACAGGATCACGCCGATCGCGACGTCGCGGCCCGCAAGAGGTTCGCCGAGCGCGCCCATGCCGACGCCCGCTGCGAGCGTGAAGCCGATCATCCCCCAGATGGGCGAGATGCCGATCAGCGCCGCGCCCGTTGCGCCCGTGAAGCCGACGTGCGATAGTGCGTGGCCTGCGAAAGTCTGACCGCGCATCACCAGAAAATAGCCGACCACGCCCGCGAGCACCGCGACGATCCCCGACGCCGCGAATGCGTTCACCATGAAATCGTATTCAAACATCGTGCGTGTGTCCGTCGTGCGAATCGTGCTGGTGTGAATGGCCGTGGCCGTGTGCGTGGCCATGCGTATGGCCGTGAGAATGTCCGTGACCGCCTTCGTCGTGTTCGTGCTCGTGGTCGTGCTTTTCCACTTCGACGTCGCCCGACATCACGAAGATGCGGCCGTTCACGCGCATGACGTCGATCGGCGAACCATACAGGCGCGAGAGCACGGGCTTCGTGATCACTTCGTCGACGGTGCCGAGCGCCGCCACGCCGCTGCCGAGATACAGCACGCGGTCGAGCGAATTGAGGAGCGGGTTCAGTTCGTGCGCGGAGAACAGCACGGCGATGCCGAGTTCCTGCTGCACGCGCCGCACGAGTTCCACCACGCTTTTCTGATGATGCGGATCGAGGCTGATGAGCGGCTCGTCCAGCAGTAACAGTTTCGGGTTGCCGAGCAGACATTGCGCGAGCAGAAGTCGCTGACGCTCGCCGCCTGACAATTCGGACAGCGGCCGCTCGGCGAGCTTCGCGCCGCCGACGAGATCGAGCACGCGTTCGACGTCGGCACGCGTTTTCGCGTCCGCGTGCGGCAGTCCCCAACGATGACCGTCCGCGGCCATCGCAACGAAATCACGGCCGCGCACGCGGCGCCCGGCAAGCGCGCTGCGCGTTTGCGGCATATAGCCGATCGACGCGTTGCCGCGTTCCACCGGCTGACCCAGCACGCGGATCGCGCCGCTCTCCGCCGGCACGAGGCCGAGCACGGCGCGCATCAACGTGGTTTTGCCCGCGCCGTTCGGCCCGAGCACACCGATGAACTCGCCCTGGTTCACGACGAAACCGGCGTCGCGCAGGATCGTGCGGCCGCCGAGTTCAAGGGTGACGTGCTCGAGTTCGAGCACAGGCGTGCTGGCCGCGGTGCCGGGTGCTGGAGAGGCTGGCGCGCTGCGGCCAGTGACGTTCATTGCATTGGTTCCTTATTGCCCAGTCTTGCCCGAGGTGCCCGCGCCGCTCGCTGCGCCCGCGGCGAGCGCCTGACCGAGCGCGTCGAGCTGGGACAGCATCCACGTCTGGTAGGTCTTGCCCGCCGGTTCGGTCTCGGTGACGCTCATAATCGGCACCTTCGATTGTTGCGCGAGTTTCAGCATGCGTTTGGTGAGTGCCTCGGTAGCCTGGCTGTTATAAATCAGAACACGTACGCGCTTTTCGCGCAGGTCGCGTTCGAACGCGGCGATATCCGCCGCGCTGGCTTCGGTGTCGTTCATCGTGGCAAACTGAAAGCGCAGATTCCGCATCGTCAGCCCGACCGCGTCCGACATGTAGCCGAACACCGGTTCGGTGGCCGTGACTGGCACGCCCGTGTAACGGCCGTGCAACTCGGCCACTTTGGCGTCGACCGGTTTCAGCGAGTCCAGAAACTTCGCGAGGTTCGCATCGTACGCCGACTTGTGTGCCGGGTCAGCAGCGACGAGCGCCGCGCTCACCGCACGCGCCACCTTCGGCATGGTGGCCGGGTCGTACCAGAGATGCGGATTATCGCCGCCTTTCTTGCCGGTCAGATCGGCCGCCACGATCGTCGTGCGCTGTGTCCCCTTCGACGTCGTCAGCAATTTTGCCATCCACGGATCGTAGTCGGCGCCGTTGTACACGACAAGGCTCGCGTGCTGCAACGCGCGCGCGGTCTTAGGGCTTGCTTCGAACAGATGCGGATCCTGGTCTGGATTGCTCAGAATGCTCGTGACGTCCACACAGTCGCCGCCGAGTTGCTGCACGACGTCGCCGTAAAAATTCTCCGCGGCGACGACCGGAATTTTCGCATCCGCGGCGAAGGCGCTGGTGCCGAACGTCAAGGCGGCCACCGTAACGAGCGCGGTGGTGACGGTGATTCGCTTCGATTGGATCAGCGCCTGCTGCGCCCGGTTCAACATCGTGCCGAGTTTTTTCATGATGGTGTCCTGCTGCGTGAGAGTTGAATGAATCGCAAGAATGAATCACAAACGTGAGGAATGACGTGGGCGGCGTGCGCCTGATGCGAAGCTCAGGCCGTTGCCGCGAGGGATGCTGGTTCGGGCGGAGCGGGTTCTCTTGCTCCGGTTGCTTCGTCGTCTGCATCTGCGCCGCGCGCCTTGCGAGCCGCGCACACAGGCCGCTTAACTCAACCACCTGCCGATGCACCTCGAAGCCATGCGCCGGCGCGCTATGCGAGAGCTGCCCGGCGAGGTCGTTGCCGGGAATTTCGATCGTTGAGCCGCAGCCGTCGCACATCAGGAACTGGCCGCGATGCGGCACGCCGATGTCGTAGCACGCGAAGTACGCATTCTTCGATTCGATCCGATGCACGAAAACGAAACCATGCGCGAGCAAGAAGTCGAGCGCGCGATAGACTGTGGTGGGTGGCATGCGTCCGCGCTGCGTTTCGAGCGCACGAGCAGTTCGTATGGACCGGCCGCGCGCTCGCGACGATCGCCGCATACACCTGACGGCGCGGCAGCATCAGTGCGAGTCCATGCAGCGCCGCGTGCGCTTTCGGCATGGGCGATTCGCATGGCATGACGTTCGGCTTTGGATACGGCCATCTTGACGGTCCTTCGGTTCGACATGAGGCTGCAATGATATAACGTATCTCCAATTATTGTTATTGACTTCGCATGAAAGGAAAGCGGTTTGGCTATCTTCGATTTCTCGTGTATTAGTGTTGTTCGAGGCGATTATGAGGAATTCGCGAGGCCGAAGCAGGCGCGGGCGTCCTGCCGCACTGCACCATCGAAATCTAAACGTGCGCCTTGACATCACCCGGTGCGTATCCGATCATTCGACCACAAATAGAACAATTGTTCGCGCGATGAGCGTTCGCTCACCGTGACTCGAAAAACGGAACGAACCGGAGACAGGCAGTGTCGTCACGATTGCAAGACAAGGTGGCTATTCTGACGGGCGCAGCGAGCGGAATCGGCGAGGCCGTGGCTTGGCGCTATATGGAAGAAGGGGCGCGCGCTGCGTGCTGGTCGACGTGAAGCCCGCCGACAGTTTCGGCGACGCGCTGCGCACGGCCTTCTGCGAACGCATAGTCACCGTGAGCGCGGACGTGACGCACCGCGAAGACATCGACCGCATCGTCGCCCGCACGCTCGAATGCTTCGGCAGGATCGACATCCTGTTCAATAACGCGGCGCTCTTCGATATGCGCCCGATCCTCGACGAATCTTGGGACGTGTTCGACCGGCTCTTCGCGGTCAACGTGAAGGGCATGTTCTTTCTCATGCAGGCCGTCGAAAAGCAGATGGTCGAGCAGGGCCACGGCGGCAAGATCATCAACATGTCGTCGCAAGCCGGCCGGCGCGGCGAGGCGTTCGTCTCGCACTATTGCGCCACCAAGGCCGCTGTCCTCAGCTATACGCAATCCGTGGCGCTCGCGCTGGCGACGTACAGGATCAACGTGAACGGCATCGCGCCGGGTGTCGTCGATACACCGATGTGGAAGGAAGTCGACGCGCTCTTCGCCCGCTATGAAAACCGGCCGCTCGGCAGAATGGGTGTGCCGGACGATCTGACCGGCGCCGCCCTGTTTCTCGCGTCGGCGGATGCCGACTACATCACCGCGCAAAATCACCGCGCAAACTTTGAACGTCGACGGCGGCAACTGGATGAGTTGAATCGCAGGTTCACCTGCAACCATTCACTGCTGTTTTTCGTAGAACAAACGCAGCATCACATCGTACGAGAAAGGAGACAACACATGAAACCCGTCCTCAAATCCGCCTTGAAGGTGATCAGCGCCGGCGCCGTTGCATGCTTCGCGCTGAACGCGTCGGCGGCTACGGTGACGATCGCGACGTTGAACAATCCGGACATGATCGAGTTGAAGAAACTCTCGCCTGCGTTCGAAAAGGCGAATCCGGACATCAAGCTGAACTGGGTCATTCTCGAAGAAAACGTGCTGCGCCAACGTGCGACCACTGACATCACGACGGGCAGCGGCCAGTTCGACGTGGTGACGATCGGCGCGTACGAAACGCCGCAGTGGGGCAAGCGCGGCTGGCTCATGCCGCTGACGGGCCTGCCCGCCGATTACGATCTGAACGACGTCGTGAAGACGGCGCGCGACGGTCTGTCGAGCGGCGGTCAGCTGTATGCGCTGCCGTTCTACGTCGAAAGCTCGATGACGTATTACCGCAAGGATCTGTTCGCGGCGAAGGGCCTGAAGATGCCCGATCAGCCGACCTATGACCAGATCGCGCAATTCGCCGACAAGCTCACCGACAAGGCCAACGGCGTGTACGGCATCTGCCTGCGCGGCAAGGCCGGCTGGGGCGAAAACATGTCGTACGCCACGACGGTGGTGAACACCTTCGGCGGCCGCTGGTTCGACGAGAAGTGGCAGGCGCAGCTCACGTCGCCGGAATGGAAGAAGGCGATCGGCTTCTATGTGGATCTGCTGAAGAAAGACGGCCCTCCGGGAGCGAGCTCGAACGGCTTCAACGAGAACCTGACGCTGATGTCCTCGGGCAAGTGCTCGATGTGGATCGATGCGACGGTTGCAGCTGGCATGCTCTACAACAAGCAGCAATCGCAGATCGCCGACAAGGTCGGTTTCGCCGCAGCGCCGACGGCCGTCACGCCGAAGGGTTCGCACTGGCTGTGGGCGTGGGCGCTGGCGATTCCGAAGTCGTCGAAGCAGGCTGATGCCGCGAAGAAGTTCATCTCGTGGGCCACCTCGAAGCAGTACATCGAGCTGATCGCGAAGGACGAAGGCTGGGCCTCGGTACCGCCGGGAACACGTCAGTCGACGTATGCGCGCCCCGAGTACAAGCAGGCTGCGCCGTTCGGCGACTTCGTGCTGAAGGCGATCGAAACGGCCGACCCGGATCATCCGACGCTCAAGCCGGTACCGTACACCGGCGTGCAGTTCACCGGAATTCCTGAGTTCCAGTCGTTCGGCACGGTGGTCGGTCAGAGCATCTCCGGTGCGATTGCCGGTCAGATGACGGTGGATCAGGCGCTCGCAGCCGGTAACGCCGCGGCGAACCGCGCGGTGCAGCAAGCCGGTTACCAGAAGTAAAGTAAACGTGCCGGCAGTCGAGTAACGTGAAAGCGCCGGCTGACGCCCGTTAGCCGGCCCACGCAGCACAGCAGACTGTTTTCGTCACACGGACGGGCGCGATCCGCGCTCCACGGTGTTCACAAGATGCCACAAGATGCCGCGACGCCGGATCCGCTCTTCGCGTGCACGGCGAACCGTCCGCACATTACCGAACAGTTGGTCAATCATGCGTCCTCTGCGCTTACCTATCATGCATGCCTATCCCCAGACAGAAAAGGAGCGCAAGGCCAATTCGGCCCGCTGGCTCGCCACTCCGTCGGTTGCCGTCCTCGTGCTATGGATGGCGATACCACTCGCGATGACGATCTGGTTCTCGTTCTCGCGCTACAACCTGCTGAATCCGGACCTGAAGGGTTTCGCTGGTTTCGACAACTACAAGTTTCTCGCTAACGACCCGTTGTTCGGCCCCTCGATCGGCCACACACTCGAGCTGATCGTCTCGGTGCTGGTGATCACCGTGGTGGGCGGCGTGCTGATGTCGATCCTGTTCGACCGCAAGCTCTACGGTCAGGGTGTTGCGCGGCTGCTCGCCATCGCGCCGTTCTTCGTGATGCCGACGGTCTCCGCACTGATCTGGAAGAACATGATCCTGCATCCGGTGTACGGCCTGATCGCGCAAGGCATGCGTGCGATGGGCATGCAGCCGATCGATTGGTTCGCCGACTATCCGCTCACCGCCGTCATCATGATCGTGTCGTGGCAGTGGTTGCCGTTCGCGTTCCTGATCCTGTTTACCGCCATCCAGTCGCTCGATCAGGAGCAGAAGGAAGCGGCGCGCATCGACGGCACCGGTCCGTTCTCGATGTTCTTCTACATCACGCTGCCGCACCTGAAACGCGCGATCGCGGTGGTGGTGATGATGGAAACCATTTTCCTGCTGTCGATCTTCGCTGAAATTTATACGACCACGGGCGGCGGCCCAGGCACTGCGACGACCAATCTGTCGTACCTGATCTACTCGCTGGGTCTGCAACAGTTCGACGTCGGCTTGGCTTCGGCGGGCGGCATTCTCGCTGTCGTGCTGGCCAACATCGTGTCGTTTTTCCTCGTGCGGATGCTCGCGAAGAACCTGAAAGGGGAGAACGAAAAATGAGCCACGTTGTCTCCAATCCGGCGTCGACCACGACGCCCGTCGCCATCCCCGCCAAGTCGCCGTTCGACGCCATCAAGCGCGGCATTCCCGGCGTGATCGCCTGGCTGGTGGCGCTGCTGCTGTTCTTCCCGATCTTCTGGATGACGATCACCGCATTCAAGACCGAGCAGCAGGCGTATTCGTCGTCGCTCTTATTCACGCCGACGCTCGAAAGCTTCCACGAGGTGTTCGCGCGCAGCAACTATTTCGCGTTCGCATGGAATTCGATTCTGATTTCCGTGGGCGTGACGGTGCTGTGCCTGATTCTCGCCGTGCCGGCTGCGTATGCGATGGCGTTCTTCCCGACGCGCCGCACACAGAAAGTGCTGCTGTGGATGCTGTCCACGAAGATGATGCCGTCGGTCGGCGTACTGGTGCCGATCTATCTGCTATGGAAAAACAGCGGACTACTGGATACGGTGTCGGGCCTCGTGATTGTCTACACGCTGATCAATCTGCCGATCGCAGTGTGGATGTCGTTCACGTACTTCGCCGAAATTCCGCGCGACATTCTCGAAGCCGGCCGTATCGACGGTGCCGCGACGTGGCAGGAAATCGTCTACCTGCTGATGCCGATGTCGCTGCCGGGACTCGCGTCAACGGCGCTGCTGCTGGTCATCCTGTCGTGGAACGAAGCGTTCTGGAACATCAATCTGTCGAGTTCGAATGCCGCGCCGCTCACTGTTTTCATCGCGTCGTATTCGAGTCCTGAAGGCTTGTTTTGGGCCAAGCTTTCCGCCGCGTCGCTGCTCGCGGTCGCGCCAATCCTGATTGTCGGCTGGCTGTCGCAGAAGCAACTGGTGTGCGGCCTGACGTTCGGGGCAGTGAAATGACAGCGGTTCAGGGAACAGGCGCGAGCGTGGGACATTTCGCGCTGATCTGCGATTGCGACGGCGTGCTGATCGACAGCGAAGCCGTGGTCGCCGCGATGCTCGTGCAC
Organism: uncultured Paraburkholderia sp.; assembly: GCA_940747215.1. GTDB lineage: Bacteria > Pseudomonadota > Gammaproteobacteria > Burkholderiales > Burkholderiaceae > Paraburkholderia. The sequence goes on from CALNWS010000037.1 coordinate 27,040, forward strand.
GAACTTGAGGCGCGCTGGTCTGGCGCCGATGTCGAGCCGGTCGTGCTGTCGTTGCTCGGCCTGCGCATCGAGCAGGTGTTGCAGGGCACGGTCACGCAACTCGGCCGGAGCCTGAGCGTCGCGGACATCGACGCGATCGCCGCGCGGTGGAAACGGCCGCGATGCAGGCGCCGCCCGTCGAAGGGATCGAAGCGGCGCTGGCTCAGGTACCGCTCGTCAAGGGTTGTGCGAGCAACAGCTTCCGTCCTTATGTGGAATCGGTGCTGAAGCGCACGGGCCTCGTGCGCTTTTTCGGCGACCGCCTTTTGCGCCGACTCGGTGCCGAACCCGAAGCCCGCGCCCGACGTGTATCTCGCGGTGTCCAAAGGTCTTGGTCTTGCGCCGTCCGCGTGTCTTGTGGTGGAGGACAGCGTGACCGGCGTGACGGCAGCGACGGCGGCGGGCATGACGGTGCTCGGCTTCATCGGCGGCGGACACGCGAGCGCGGCGCAGATCGACAAGCTGCATGCAGCGGGCGCGCGTCACGTGTTCGACGACATGCAGCAGTTACCCGAACTCGTCGCGCAATGGACGTTGAGCGCTACGGTCGCCGCGCCATAAATGAACGACCCTCGCAGCACGACCAACTGAACAACGTAGCTGGTGCAATGTAAAGCAACACGCAGCGACAGACAGCAACACACGGAGACACATCATGGCAAGCGTAACTCTGCGCAACATCAGGAAGGCTTACGACGACAACGAAGTGATGCGCGACATCAACCTCGATATCGCGGAAGGCGAGTTCGTCGTATTCGTTGGTCCGAGCGGCTGCGGTAAATCCACGCTGATGCGGATGATCGCTGGCCTCGAAGACATTAGCGGCGGAGACCTGAACATCGACAACACGCGCATGAACGACGTGCCGCCCGCCAAGCGCGGCATCGCGATGGTGTTCCAGTCGTACGCGCTGTATCCGCACATGACGCTGTACGACAACATGGCGTTCGGTCTGAAACTTGCCGGCACGAAGAAGCCGGAAATCGACGCCGCCGTGCGTAATGCCGCGAAGATTCTGCACATCGACCATCTGCTCGACCGTAAGCCGAAGCAGCTCTCGGGTGGTCAGCGTCAGCGTGTTGCAATCGGCCGCGCGATTACGCGCAAGCCGAAGGTGTTCCTGTTCGACGAACCGCTGTCCAACCTCGACGCCGCGCTGCGCGTGAAGATGCGCCTCGAATTCGCGCGTCTGCACGACGAACTCAAGACCACGATGATCTATGTGACGCACGATCAGGTGGAAGCGATGACGCTTGCGGACAAGATCGTCGTGCTGTCGGCGGGCAATCTCGAACAAGTGGGCAGCCCGACGATGCTGTACCACGCGCCGGCCAACCGCTTCGTCGCTGGCTTCATCGGTTCGCCGAAAATGAACTTCATGGAAGGCGTCGTGCAGTCGGTTGCAGCAGACGGCGTGACCGTCCGCTATGAAACCGGCGAAACGCAGCGCGTGGCGGTGGAACCGGGCAACGTGAAGCAGGGCGACAAGGTGACGGTCGGCATTCGCCCCGAGCATCTGCACGTCGGCACCGAAGACGGCATCTCGGCGCGCACCATGGCCGTGGAATCGCTCGGCGACGCAGCGTATCTGTACGCCGAATCGGGCGTCGCGCCGGACGGTCTGATCGCGCGCATTCCGCCGCTCGAACGTCATACGAAAGGCGACACGCACAAGCTCGGCGCAACGCCCGAACATTGCCATCTGTTCGACAGCGAAGGAAAAGCATTCCAGCGTAAGATCGTCGAAGTGCTGGCCGCATGAGCGCTTGATCAGGATCGTTCATGCCCGCCTATGTCGTCATTACGTGCGAGAAAACCCGCGATCCTGCCAAGCTCGAAGAATACAAACAGATCGCGCGCGCTGTTTTCGAGCAGCATCCGGTCATGATGCTCGCGAGCCACGGCCGCCGCGAAGTGGTGGAAAGTCCGGCGATCGAAGACATCCTGATTCTCGAATTCACCGGCTACGACGAGGTGCTCGCGTGGTATCGCAGCCCGGCTATCAGGCGGTGAACGAAACGCGGCTGCAGGGCGGCGACTACCGCATCATCATTACCGAGGGTTTGCCGGTGCTTTGAGCGCCCGGCGCGTTTTATTTCTCGACCCCGGTTGTCATTGTCATTCCGGCTTCAGGCTTCCAGCGCCGCGCGCGCGCACAGTTCATCCGTCACCAAGCCCGAGAGCCAGCCGCCTTTGAGCACCGCAACCAGCGCCTCGCGTTTGCGCTGGCCGCCGGCGAAGCCGATGGTAGGGCGGCGCGGCGGCGAGTCGAGCGCGATGCTGGTCACGCGCCGTCCGGTCGGCGATTCGACGGGTACGCCTGCGGCGTCGATCGGCAAGCCGAGCATTTCGGCCACGGCACCGTTTTGCATCAATTCTTTCACTTCCACCGACGTAATGAAGCCGTCTTCGTGCAGCGGACATTTCGGTCCGATATTGCCGATGCCGACGAACGCCACGTCCGCATCCGCCGACATCGATTCGACGATCCGGTACAGCCGGTGATTGCACCACTGCGCGCGCTCGGCTTCGTTGTCGGCGAGGAACGGTGCGGGCAGCAGAAAATGCTTGCCGCCCGTCTTCTCTGAAATGTGCAGTGCGACGTCATAGCGGTTCGAGGAGCCGTCCTGGGCGATCGCCCCGACCATCGATACCAACCGGTGCTGCGGACGGTCCAGTTGCGCGATCTGATCGACCGCCGCTTTCAGCGTCCGGCCGCTGCTGACGGCCACCACCATCGGCTTTTCTTCGGCGAGGTAGCGTTCCATGACCTGCGCGTCGGCAACCGCGAGCTTGCGGTCCACTTCTTCGGACGTGTCGTTATCCACGGGCACGACTTCGCACATGCTGAGGCCATAGCGCTTCGACAACTGGTCGGCGAGCGCGAGGCAATCCGCGAGCTGATGATCCACGCGCACGCGAATCAGGTTCTTTTCTACGGCAAAGGCGACGAGGCGCTGCGCAACCGGACGCGACACCTGCAGTTTTTCGGCGATTTCGTTCTGCGTGTTGCCGGCAACGTAGTAGAGCCACGCTGCGCGGGTAGCAAGATCTAGTTTTTCTGTTGACTTGGGCACGGTACGGTTCGCTTGAAGTGCGCCGATGATAGCAGCCGGCCCTCGTGTCTCCGCGCGGGCCGGTGGCGATTTGCCGCTCAGGCGAGTGGTGCTCGCGCGGGGTCGAACAGCGGCCGCACGTGGCGGTACAGCGCGCGATACGCTTCGAGCCGCGCGCGCAGTTCGGCGTGGTGACGCGGGTTCGGCAGAAACTCCTTGGCGATCGGCGGTTTGGTCAGCACCGCGGCCGGGTCGCCGCCAGCCGCGAGCCAGCCGAGACGCGCCGCGCCGGTTTCGCCGTCGGTGAGCGCGAGCGTCACGCCTTCGAGCACGGCGTAGCCGAGCAGCGCGCGGTCGGTCGCGTGATTCATGCCGAAGAACACGCCCTGCGCGTACGGATCGTTGTGCGGCGTGCGCTCGCCCGACAGATACGGCAAGAAGAGCGGCGCCGTGGTGAGCGCTTCCGGCGGCAGCGCCTCGATTTCGGTGAGCAGCGTGGGTTCGTCGGTGGAGGTGAGTTTGCAGACCCAGCGCAGGCAACTCGCGGCGGAGAGCACAACACTCATCTGATGCCAGCGATCCGGAATCGCTTGGCAGAACGCATGTACGGCGGAGGCCGGATTCGGCCGGAAATTGTCGCCGACCACGCACAGCACGCCCGAGGTGCCGAGCGACACGAAGCCGTCGCCCGGTTGCGTCGCGCCGATGTCGATCGCGCTCGTGGCGTTGTCGCCGCCGCCCGCCGCGACGATCACGTCGTTGGCGAGACCGAATTCGCGCGCGACTTCCGGCAGCAGGATGCCGGCCGCTTCGCTGCCTTCACGCAGACTCGGCATCTGTTCGCGCGTCATGTTGCAGGCGGCGAGCAGCGAGTCGGACCAGTCGCGTTTTGCGACGTCGAGCCACAGCGTGCCGGCCGCGTCCGACGGATCGGACACCTTGCCGCCGGTGAACTGCAGGTGCAGATAATCTTTCGGCAGCAGGACGCACGCCGTCTTCGCGAAGGTCTCCGGTTCGTGACACGCGACCCACAACAATTTCGGCGCCGTGAAACCCGGCATCGCGAGATTGCCGGCCACCGCGTGCAGATCCGGCGCGCGTTCGGTCAGCTCGTCGCACTCCTTGTCGCTGCGCATGTCGTTCCACAGAATCACCGGGCGCAGCACGCGGTTTTGCGAATCGAGCAGCACCGCGCCATGCATCTTGCCGGACAGGCCGATGCCGCGAATCTGCGCGAACTCGTCGGAATGTTCCGCCCGCAATGCGGCAAGCGCCTCGCGCGTGCCAGTCCACCAGTCTTCGGGATTCTGTTCGGCCCAACGCTGATGCGGACACGAAACGATAAAGGGAGAGCCTGCGGTGCCGATCACACGTCCGTCGGAGGCGAGCAGCAGAACTTTTACTTCGGACGTGCCGAGGTCGATGCCGAGATACATGGGCGCGAAACCTTCGTCGTTGGAGATGCGCTACTTTAGCCTCATAGCGTGCGTGGTGCCATTCGCATTACGCTTGGCGTTTCGTCTGCGTCGTTAAAACAGTTGTGCCGCGCTTTCGTGCAACCGTGTGCAGGAAAAGCGCGACGTTTTCCGGTCGATACCGATGCTTGTGCGAGCGCCAGCCTCAGGCCGCGCCGCGTTTTTGCAGCCACACGTCGACGCGTGCGAGCGTGCCGCCCAATGCCGATTCGAGCTCGGGCGTGCCCGCCATGCTGCCCCACAGCAGACAGTCGGCGGCGAAGGTTTTCAGCGGCTCGGCGGCGGTGAAAAAGCCGTGTGCCACCTGTTCGTCCATCACGCCGTCCTGATACGTGTACGGCAGCTTGCCTTCATGCCAGCGTTCGAGGAAGCGGAAGAAGAGCGCCGGCAACATCGCGGTGGCAATTGGCGTCACGCCGCGCTCGAAGCACTCGTAGAGCGTCGGCGCGATGAATCCGGGCAGCTTCGAGAAACCGTCGGCGGCCACCCGCTGATTCGTGTCCTGGATATAGGGATTGCTGAAGCGCTCGAGCACCACGTCGCGATAGCGCGCCAGATCCAGCGGACTCGGCGTGAGACACGGAATGACGTCTTCGCTCACGTAATTGAATGCGAACTTCTGAATGTTCGGGTCGAGCGTGCCTTCGTGAATGTAGGTGAGGCCGACCAGCGTACCCGCCCACGCGATGCAGCTATGCGTCGCGTTCAGGATGCGGATCTTCGCCTCTTCGTACGGTACCACCGAGTTGACCAGTTCCGCGCCGACCTTTTCCCACGCCGGACGCCCGGCGATGAAGTTGTCCTCGATCACCCACTGGATGAACGCTTCACCCATCACTGGACAGGCGTCGTCCACGCCGGTCGCGGTTTTTACGCGCTCGCGCACGTCGGGCGTCAGACGCGGCGTGATCCGGTCGACCATCGAACTCGGGCACGCGGTGTTGTCGTCGAACCATTGCGCGAGATCGTTCGCGCCGCGGCGTTCGAGAAACTCGCTCATGCCGGCGTGAAAACGTTCGCCGTTGCTGCGCAGGTTGTCACAGGTCTGCAACGTGACGGGGCCCGCGCCACGCTTCATGCGCTCGTTGAGAATGGCTGCGAGCACGCCGTAAATCGTCGTGTGTCCGCCTTTGAGGTCGGCGGCGAGATCGGGATTGGCCGTGTCGAGTTCGTCGTCTTCGTCGAGGTAGTAACCGCCTTCGGTCACCGTGAACGAGATGATCTTGCACGCCGGATCGGCGCCGGCGTCGATCAGTGCGTCGAGGCTTTCGGTCCACGGCACGACGCGTTCGATCGAGCGGATCGTCTCGTATGCGCGCTCGCCCTGAGGCGTCACGGTTTCGAGCGTGTAGACGCCTTTTTGCGCGGCGAGTGCGTCGAGCACCGCGTTCATGTCGCTGCGAATGTTGCCCACCGTAAGCGACCAGTGCGGCTCGCTCGCCACCTTCGCTTCATTCAACCGGTGCAGATACCACGCCTGATGCGCGCGATGAAACGATCCTGCGCCGATGTGCAGGATCACGTGTGCGGCCGCGCCGCTGCCTTGCCCGCTGTTCATGTGCGTCTCCTGAATGTCTTGGGTCGCACGGCTCAAAGCCTGCGTTTTTTCTTAAGATGGAGCATTTGCTCTGCATGTGAGCGAATGATCGTACCCGATGAATTGAAAGTCAAGGCGACATGGCGGTGTTTTCGTGGCGTAGCGCGGCGTGGCTTCGTCGAAGAGATGCTTCGCACTGTGCGGTGCCAAATGTGGAGGCGCTTCGGCGCGCCTATTGCATTGCATCAAATTTGACTGCGAATGCGCCAAGACTAACCCGAATGCAAAAAAGTATCGGTCCGCGGTTTCATTTTTAGTGGTGAATCGGCAGCGAGAGCGCTAATTTTTTCGCTATACAAGACGAAGACCGGTGGCGCCGCCACGAGGCCACTTCATGGAGGCAGAAGAGTGCAACCCGATCTCGAGCTCGTGGCCGTGCGCCGCGACGAATCGTTCAAAGTGTGGTCGCACGGCCACCCGTATTGCACGGTGCGCTGGCACTCCCACCCGGAATACGAGATTCACCTGATCGTGGCGACGACGGGCAAGATGTTCGTCGGCGATCACATCAGCAGTTATACGCCGGGCAATCTCGTGCTGCTGGGTCCGAACCTGCCGCACAACTGGGTGAGCGACGTGCCGGAGGGCGAGACGATCGCGCAGCGTAATCTGGTCGTGCAATTCGGACAGGACTTCGTTTCGAACTGCCTCGAAAGTTTTCCGGAGTGGCGTCAGTTCGAAGCGATTCTCGCCGACTCGCGCCGCGGTCTCGCGTTCGGCGCGCAGACGAGTGGTCAGATCAAGCCGCTCTCCATGGAGTTGCTGGCGGCGCGCGGGCTGCGTCGTCTGGTGTTGTTCATGTCGATGATGGAAATCCTGATGGCCGCCGAAGATCGCGAAACGCTCGTGAGTCCCGCGTATCAGGCCGACCCGACGAGCTTCGCATCGACGCGCATCAATCACGTGCTTTCGTACATCGGCAAGAACCTCGCGAACGATCTGCGCGAGTCTGATCTCGCGCAACTCGCGGGGCAAAGCATGAGCGCCTTCTCGCGCTATTTCCGCCGTCATACGGGTTTGCCGTTCGTGCAGTACGTGAACCGCATGCGCATCAATCTCGCGTGCCAATTACTTACCGAAGACGAACTGAGCGTCACGGACATCTGCTTAAAGGCGGGCTTTAACAACCTGTCGAATTTCAACCGCCAGTTTCTGGCGACGAAAGGCATGGCGCCTTCGAAGTTCCGACGTTATCAGCAACTCAACGACGCAAGCCGCGATGCGTCCGAAGAGGCTGCGGCGCGCGGCGTAGGCATCGTCGACGCACCCGCGATCGTGCTTGCGCCTGGCTTGCCGCTCACCGCTGCCGCTGCTTATCCACCCACGTAGTCTGCTGTCGTGGTTTTTCAGTAGAAGCGTTTCACTTACTCGCGTTTCAACACGTATCGCGCTGTGTTCGCACAGCGTGAGGGTCGTGCTCACTCCATCGAAATAGTTTCAATAACGAAGACAACCATGACGCAATCCCTTTCGAAGCCTGCATCGCTGAAAACATTCGCGCGCCACTCCGTCGCCATCGCCGCGCTCGCTTTCGGCATATCGTTCATCGCCGCGCAGGCCACATCGCTGAAAATCGGCATGACGTTTCAGGAACTGAACAATCCCATATTTCGTGACGATGCAAAAGGCGCTCAACGACGCGGCCGCTTCGATCGGCGTGACCGTGGTCGTCACCGACGCGCACCATGACGTGAGCAAGCAGGTGAGCGACGTCGAAGACATGCTGCAGAAGAAGATCGACATTCTGCTCGTGAATCCGACGGACTCGACCGGCATTCAGTCGGCGGTGACATCGGCGAAGAAAGCGGGTGTAGTGGTTGCCGTGGACGCCAACGCCAACAGTCCGATTGATTCGTTCGTCGGCTCGAAGAACTACGACGCGGGCGAAATGGTTTGCGAGTATCTGGCGAAGTCGATTGGTGGCAGCGGCGAAGTCGCGATTCTCGACGGCATTCCCGTCGTACCGATTCTCGAACGTGTGCGCGGTTGCAAGGCGGCCCTTGCCAAAGCGCCGGGCGTGAAACTGGTGGATACGCAGAACGGCAAGCAGGAACGCGCAACGGCATTGTCCGTGACCGAGAACATGATTCAGGCGTACCCGAATCTGAAGGGCGTGTTCAGCGTGAACGACGGTGGCTCGATGGGCGCTTTGTCCGCGATCGAATCGTCGGGAAAGGACATCAAGCTGACGAGCGTGGACGGCACGCCTGAAGCCATTGCCGCGATCCAGAAGCCGAATTCGAAGTTCGTCGAAAACTCCGCGCAATTCCCGGCCGACCAGGTGCGCATTGCGCTTGGCATCGCGCTCGCGAAGAAGTAGGGTGCCAATGTGCCGAAGACGATTCCGGTCGATGTGAAGATGATCGACAAGAGCAACGCCAAGGGCTTCAGCTGGTAATGCAGGCCGCGCACGTCATGCACGCAGTGCGCAAGGTTCGCCGCCGCGTTTCGCTAACAGCGGCGCGGCGGCGCGCAGCACAGGAGTGACCCGATGGACACGATACTCAAACTCGAGAACATCACCAAAAGTTTTCCCGGTGTGAAAGTGCTGCAAGGCATTCACCTCGAGATTGCGCGCGGCGAGATTCACGCGTTGCTTGGCGAGAACGGCACCGGCAAATCAACGTTGATGAAGATACTGTGCGGCATTTATCAGCCGGAAGAAGGCACGATCACGATCGATGGCGAAGCGCGCCACTTCGGCAATTATCACGACGCAGTCGCGGCCGGTGTCGGCATCGTGTTTTAGAAATTCAGCCTGATTCCGTATCTGAATCCGTATCTGAACGCCGTGGAGAACATGTTCCTCGGCCGCGAGATGAAGAACGGTCTCGGTCTGCTAGAACGAGGCAAGATGCGTCGCGCGGCCGCCGCGATTTTCCAGCGGCTCGGCGTGACGATCGATCTGTCCGTGCCGATTCGCGAGCTTTCGGTTGCGCAGCAACAGTTCGTCGAAATCGGCAAGGCGTTGTCGCTCGAAGCGCGCATTCTGATTCTCGACGAACCGACGGCCGTGCTCACGCCTGCCGAAGCCGAGCATCTGTTTGCGATTATGCGCGACCTGAAGAAACAGGGCGTCGCGATGATTTTCATCTCGCATCACCTCGGAGAAATCCTCGAAGTGTGCGACCGCATTACGGTGCTGCGCGACTGGCAATACGTGGGCATGACGGAAGTCGCGCAATCCGACGTCGGGCATCTGGTGGAGATGATGGTGGGCCGGCGCATAGAAAGCAGCTTTCCGCCGAAGCCCGCGCTGCGCGTCGACGCGAAGACCGCCGCTCGAAGTCGGCAAACTGCAGTTGCTGAAAGACAGCCCGGTGCTGAGCTTCAATTTGCGCGAGGGAGAAATTCTCGGTTTCGCCGGGCTCGTGGGTTCGGAGCGCACGGAAACCGCGCTTGCCGTGATCGGCGCGGATCCGGCCTACGTGAAGGAGATTCGCATCAGCGGCGAAACTGTCCGATCCTGCCGATGCATAGCGCGCGGGTGTCGGCATCCCTGCCTGAAAGCCGCAAGACGGAAGGCCTGATTACGGACTTCTCGATCAAGCAGAACATTTCGATCAACAAGCTCGGCAAGTATCGCTCGCTGCGTTTTTCATCGACCAGTGCAGCAAAGCGCGCGCCACCGCCGACATCATGAAGCGTGTGGGCGTGAAAGCGCCCACGATGCACACCGAAGTCGCCACCCTTTCCGGCGGCAACCAGCAGAAAGTGGTGATCGCGCGCTGGCTGAACCATCACACCAACATCCTGATCTTCGACGAGCCGACGCGCGGCATCGACGTCGGCACCAAAGCCGAAATCTATCTGCTGATTCGCGAACTCACTGCGCGCGGCTACTCGATCATCATGATCTCGTCCGAATTGCCGGAGATCGTCGGCATGTGCGATCGTGTCGCCGTGTTCCGGCAAGGACGCATCGAAGCGATGCTCGAAGGCGAACAGATCGACTCGAACGCCGTGATGACTTACGCAACGGCCGGAACTCGTGGAGCAACACATGAACACACCTAATCTTTCCTCTTCGCCCAAGACGTCGACGGTCAGCAGCGACACCCCGGGCGCGGCCGTGCGCTTCACGTGGGCCGCGCTGAAACGCTCGACGCTGTTCTATCCGTTCATCGGTCTGCTCGTCGTGTGCATCGTGATGGTGTTCGCAAGCGACAGCTTCCTCTCCGCTGCGAACATCGAAAACGTGCGGCGCCAGGTGTCGATCAACGCGATCATCGCCGTCGGTATGGTGTGCGTGATTCTGACGGGCGGTATCGATCTGTCGGTCGGCGCTCGGTGATGGCACTCGTGGGCACGCTCGCCGCGGGTCTGATGGTGGCCGGCATGAATGCGATTGCCGCGCTCGCGATCGGGATTGTCGCCGATTATCGTCACGCTCGCGACGATGGGCATCGCACGCGGACTCGCGCTCATCTACACAGGCGGTTATCCGATCGACGGTTTGCCCGACTGGGTCAGCTTCTTCGGCAGCGGCAAGATTCTCGGCATTCAGGTGCCGGTCGTCATCATGGCCGTGATCTACGTGATTGCGTGGATTTTTCTCGAACGCATACCGTTCGGCCGCTACGTCTACACGATCGCTGGTTTGACGTCGGCATTCGCCGCGATCGTGCTCACCGCGTGTCTGATGAGCGGCCTGCCGAACGCGGGCGTCGGCTTCGAGCTCGACGCCATCGCAGCCGTCGTGATGGGTGGCACGTCGATTTCCGGCGGACGCGGTTCGGTTATCGGCACGTTGATCGGCGCATTGCTGCTCGGCGTGCTGAACAACGGCCTGAACATGGTGGGCGTGAATCCGTATGTACAGAACGTGATCAAGGGCGGAATCATCCTGTTCGCCATTTACATTAGCTGCGACTGCAGAAAGCAACTCTCCACTGACTTCCTCTTTCAGCAGGACCATGCAATGACTCAAACCACTCAAGCTGATCAGCAGAACATGATAGCGATCGTCTGTCATGCGCCGAAGGACTACCGCGTCGAACAGGTGACGAAGCCGAAAGCGCGCACACATGATCTCGTGTTTCGTATTGCCGCATGCGGCATCTGCGCGAGCGATTGCAAATGCCATTCCGGAGCGAAGATGTTCTGGGGCGGCCCGAGCCCGTGGGTGAAAGCGCCGGTGATTCCGGGGCACGAATTTTTTTGGCTTCGTCGAAGAACTCGGCGAAGGCGCAGAGGAACATTTCGGCGTGAAGATGGGTGACCGCGTGATCGCCGAACAGATCGTGCCGTGCGGCAAATGCCGCTATTGCAAATCCGGCCAGTACTGGATGTGCGAGGTGCACAACATCTTCGGCTTCCAGCGCGAAGTCGCGGTCGGCGGTATGGCTCAATACATGCGCATTCCGCCGACCGCCATCTTTCACAAGATTCCTGATGGTATTTCGCTCGAAGACGCGGCGATCATCGAACTGCTCGCGTGCGCGATTCACACGGTCAATCGTGGCGACGTGCAGCTCGACGACGTCGTAGTGATTGGCGCAGGTCCGCTCGGTTTGATGATGACGCAGGTCGCGCATCTGAAGACACCGAAGAAACTCGTGGTGATCGATCTGGTGGAAGAGCGGCTTGCGCTCGCGCGCGAATACGGCGCGGATGCGACGACCAATCCGAAACAGGAAGACGCGCTTGCGATCGTCAAATCGCTGACCGACGGCTACGGCTGCGACGTTTACAGTAATGGAATACGTCATCGGCGTCGATATCGGCACGCAGAGCACCAAAGCTCTGCTGGTCGATCAGCATAGCGCGATCGTCGCGCAGCATGCGTCGAGCTATCAGCCGGATACGCCCAGGCCGCTATGGGCAGAGCAATGGCCGGCTGTGTGGCTGAAAGCCGTGGTGGAGTGCATTGCGGCATGCGTGGCGAAGGACAAAGAAACGGGCGTCGCCGCTTCGTCGATCAAGGCGGTGTGCGTGAGCAGTCTGTATGGCGGCTCGGGTATTCCGGTAGACGAAGAAATGCGCACGCTCTATCCGTGCCTGATCTGGATGGACCGGCGCGCGACGGATCAGGTGGACTGGGTGCGCAGCAACGCCGACCTCGACCGCTTGCAGACCATCACCGGCAACGGCGTGGACAGTTACTACGGCTTTACGAAGATGCTGTGGCTGCGCGATCACGAACCCGACGTATGGGCGCACACGCGCTATTTCCTGCCGCCGAATGCGTACGTGATCTACATGCTGACCGGCGAGGTCGCGGTGGATCACAGTTCCGCGGGCAACATCGGCGGCGTCTACGAAATTGCGAAGCGCGACTGGTCGGATGAAGCGCTCGACATGCTCGGCATTCCCGCCACGATGATGCCCGAGCGTCTCGTCGAATCGTCCGATGTCGTGGGTGGGCCTGCTTTCGCAATGGACCGAACAGCTCGGGCTCGAAGCGGGCGCGGCGATCGTCGCCGGTGGCGTGGACGCAGCCATGGCGACGTTCGCGGCCGGCGTGACGCACGCCGGCCAGCATGTCGCGATGATCGGCACGAGCATGTGCTGGGGCTATATCAACTAGACCGTCGACGCACGGCACGTGCTGGTCAGCATGCCGCACGTGTTCAACGGTCAGCACGATATCTACGTGTTCGGTGGCGCGATTACAGCGGGCGCTTCGGTCACATAGTTTCGCGAGCAGTTCTGCCAGGCGGAGATCGAGCAGGGGCGTGGCCTGCCGAATGGCGATTCGCACAAGCTGCTCGAAGAGAAGGCCGCGAAAGTGCCGGCGGGCGCCGACGGCGTGATGTTTCTGCCGTATCTGATGGGCGAGCGCAGCCCGGTGTGGGACGCGAAAGCGAGCGGCGCGTTCGTCGGCCTGAGTCTTTTTACACGCGCGCGCACATGTATCGCGCGGTGCTCGAAGGCGTGACGTACGCGCTGCAACACAACATCGAGGCGGGGGCGCTATGGCGCGCAAATGCTCGACGACAAACTCATCGTCGTAGGCGGCGCCGCGCATTCCGACCTGTGGATGCAGATCATCGCGGACGTGACCGGCTATCCGGTCTACACGATCGAGCAGGAAGTGGAAGCGGCAATGGGCGCGGCGTTGCTCGCGGCGGTGGGCGTCGATCTGATTTCGCGCGAAGAGGCGCAGGGCGGCTGGGCGACGCTGATCGAACGCGCGCGGCCCAATGCCGAGCGTAGGGTGACGTACGAACAACGTTTTGGCGTGTACCGGGATCTCTATCCGGCGTTAAAGCCGATCATGCACCGATTGCAATCATCATCATGAACGCTACTTTCGATTTTTCCGGCCGCTCGATTCTCGTGACGGGCACCTCGAGCGGCATCGGCCGAGCAACCGTGGAAGCGCTGTGCGCATCGGGCGCGAGTGTCGTCGCGGCGGCGCGCAACGTGAACGAACTCACCCGCCTCGCCGAAGAAACAGGCTGCGAACCGTTGATGCTCGACGTGGGTAACGAAGCCGCGATCGACGAAGCGCTCGGTTCGCTCGACGTATTGGATGGACTCGTGAATTGCGCGGGCATCACGGTGCTCGAACGCGCGGTGGACACGACGGCGGAGAGTTTCGACCGCGTGATGGCGGTAAATGCGCGGGGCGCGGTGCTGGTTGCCAAACACGTGGCGCGCGCGATGACCGATGCGAAACGCGCGGGCAGTATCGTGAACGTGTCGAGTCAGGCGGGACTCGTTGCGCTCGACGATCATCTGAGCTATTTGGCTTCGAAGGCCGCGTTCGATTCGGTCACGCGCACGTTGTGCGTCGAACTCGGGCCGTTCGGAATTCGGGTGAACAGCGTGAATTCCACGGTCACGTTGACGCCGATGGCCATGCTCGCGTGGAGCGATCCGGCCTTGCAGGCCATTCCGTTGCGGCGATTCGCCGAACCTTCGGAGGTGGCCGCGCCGGTGATGTTTTTGCTGAGCGATGCGGCGTCGATGATCAGCGGCGTGAGTCTGCCGATCGACGGAGGTTATACGGCGCGTTGAGGCATTCTCTGCGCGCGTAGGCGCTGGCGGTTCCTGTTTCTCGCAGCGAACCTGCCGGCGCCGCGCGCAGAAGTTCAATTACAGCATCGTCCGTACGTGCCAGAGTTCAGGAAACAGCACGACATCCAGCATTTTCCGCATATACGTTGCACCGCTCGTGCCGCCCGTGCCCTGCTTGAAGCCGATGATCCGCTCCACGGTCGTGACGTGGCGGAAACGCCATTGCCTGAACGCGTCTTCGAGATCGACCAGCTCTTCGGCCATCTCTTACAGTTCCCAGTGCTGCGAAGGATTGCGATATACCTCCAGCCACGCCGCTTCGACCGAAGCGTCATACACCGTCGGCTGCGTCCAGTCTCTATCGAGTCTTGCAGGCGAGATCGCAAAGCCGTGGCGCGCCAGTAGACGCACCACTTCGTCGTAGAAAGAGGGCGCTTCGAGCGACGCCTTCACTTGCGCGAATACGTCGGCGCGGTGCGCGTGAGGCTTCAGCATCTGCTCGTTCTTGTTGCCCAGCAGGAATTCGATCTGTCGGTACTGGTACGACTGAAAACCCAACGAACTCCCGAGATACGGCCGCATCGCGGTGTATTCGGATGGCGTCATCGTGGCGAGCACGCTCCACGCCTGTACGAGCTGCTCCATGATCCGCGAGACGCGCGCAAGCATCTTGAACGCGGGCGGCAACTCGTCGCAATGAACTGCCTTCAATGCGGCCTGCAGTTCGTATAGCGCGAGCTTCATCCACAATTCGCTCGTCTGATGCTGGATGATGAACAGCATCTCGTTGTGATCTGGCGACAACGGATGCTGTGCATAGAGTACCGTTCCGAGCGACAGATAATTACCGTAACTCATCGACTCCGAGAAATCGAGTTACGCGTCGTGCCAGCCTTCTTCTTTTGCGGTTGTTGCGGGTGCGTTCGAAGCTACGTTTGATGTCGCGCTTGAAGCAGCACCTGAAGCTGCTGAAGCCGTGCTGCCGTGGCCGAACGGGCACCCCTGAACCGGCCTTTCTTCCGGCAGACCCGGCGTTTGCATGTGGTCGTTCATGGCGCGCTCCTCAGGTCACGGCGCCGCGCGCGGCGAATTCGGGTGCGCGCCAGCTCTCGCTCGTGAGCACGTCGTGCAGTGTTTCGACGGCATCCCAGACGTCGACGAAACGCGTGTACAGCGGCGTAAAGCCAAAGCGCAACACGTACGGTCGCGATAGTCGCCGATCACACCGCACGCGATCAGCGCCTGCATCACTGCCTGCATCACTTCATAACCGTGCGGATGCTCGAAACTCGCGTGCGCGCGGCGTGACGAGCTTGAGCGGAAATTCCGCGCAACACGCTTCCACGAGTTCGATAAAGAGATCGGTCAGCGCGAGCGACTTCTTGCGGATCGCCTGCATGTCGGTTTGCAGGAACACGTCGAGTCCGCATTCGACGAGCGACATCGACACCATCGGCTGCGTGCTGCACAGGAAGCGGCCGATGCCGTCGTCGGGCTGATACGCCGGGTCTATTTTGAACGGCGCGCGATGGATCCCACCAGCCGGACAGCGGCTGAGCAAAGTCGTTCTGATGGCGCTTCGGCACCTAGACGAACGCGGGCGAGCCGGGTCCGCCGTTCAGATACTTGTACGTGCAGCCCACCGCGTAGTCCGCGCCGACGCCGTTCAGATCGACCGGCACCGCGCCCGCGGAATTCGCGAGGTCCCACAGCGCGAGCGCGCCTTTGTCGTGGATGAGTTTCGTCAGCGCGGCCATGTCGTGCATGTAGCCATTGCGGTAGTTCATGTGCGTGATCATCGCGATGGCCGTGTCGTCACCGATGGCCGAGGGCAGTTCCGACGGATCGTCGACGAGGCGCAGTTCATAACCGCGGTCGAGCTGCTCGATCAGACCTTGCGCGATGTAGAGGTCGGTCGGGAAATTGGAGCACTAGGATACGATCACGCGACGCTTCGGATCGCACGCGTTCGCGACGTGCACGGCGGCGGAGAGCAGCTTGAACAGGTTGATCGAAATCGTATCGGTGACGATCACTTCGTTTTCAGCCGCGCCGATCAGCGGCGTGAGCTTGTTGCCGAGACGGCGCGGCAGTTCGAACCAGCCGGCCGTATTCCAACTGCGGATCAGGCCTTCGCCCCATTCGGCACCGGTTACTATTTGCGTGTGTTGCGCGGCAGTGGGCGGCACGCCGAGCAAGTTGCCGTCGAGATAGATGGTGGTCGGCGAGAGCGCGAACTGGTCGCGCAGTGTCGCGAGTGGGTCGGCGCTGCCGAGCGCGAGAGCTTCGTCACGGTGGTTCATGATGGTCCAGTCGGTGAAATCGGGTGTTCAGTGAGTGTCCGCGGGCGCAGAGGGTGCCGGCAGCGCGCGCAGCACGGCCCGCACCGGGCTCGCGTCGAGCGTCGTCAGCTTGAGCGGCAGAGCGATGAGTTCGTAGTTGCCGGGCGAAACTTCGTCGAGCACGATGCCCTCGAGAATCGCCATGCGATGCGCGCGAATGCGGTGATGCGCGTCCATCGTTTTCGATTCCTGCGGATCGAGCGAGGGCGTGTCGATGCCGATCAGTTTCACACCCCATGTCTTCAACGGCGCTTGGTGCCCAACCACAAATGATGGGTGGCTTGCCACGAAATGTGATTGCGAAAAAATCACCTTCTGGGCCATATCTTGGAACATAATTTGAGGCAAATGGGAAAGGGAGACCGAATATGAACGCGATCTCGCTCGACGCCACCGATTGCCGCATTCTGGTGGTACTTCAGCAAGAAGAGGACGGATCAGCAATCTCGACCTCGCGGAACGCATTTCGCTTTCGCCGTCCGCCTGTTTGCGGCGCCTGCGTTTGCTGGAAGAACAGGGTGTAATCGAACACTATCGCGCGTGTCTGAACCGCGAAGTGCTGGGTTTCGAACTGGAAGCGTTCGTGCAGGTGTCCATGCGCAATGACCAAGAGAACTGGCACGAGCGCTTCGCCGAAGCGGTGCGGGACTGGCCGGAAGTGGTGGGCGCCTTTGTCGTGACCGGCGAAACGCACTATCTGCTGCGCGTACTCGCCCACAATCTCAAGCACTATTCGGATTTCGTGCTGCAGCGCCTCTACAAGGCACCCGGCGTAATGGATATCCGTTCGAATATCGTACTGCAGACACTCAAGGAAGATTCGGGCGTGCCGGTTTCGCTCGTGACGCGCTCGCAATCACATAGCACGACGCATAACGACCGTTGAATTGAACAAGCGCCGGTATCGGCCTGGACGTTCCAGCGATACCGGCGCTTAAGACTTGCTCAAACCCGCTCAAAGCGGGTCGAGTCCGTGAAACTGGCCGCCTTGGAACACGAGCGGTTGGATCTCCGCGGCGTTCTCGTGCACGCCGCATCGTTCCACTTCACCGACGAAAATAACGTGGTCGCCCCCATCGTAGCGGCTGCGGTTATGGCATTCGAACCAAGCGAACGCGCCGTCAAGCACGGACATGCCGGTGTCGCCTTCCGCATGTGACACGCCTTCGAAGCGGTCGCCCTTCACTGTAGCAAAGCGTTTGCACAGATCGGGCTGCGATGCGGCCAGCACGTTGATCACGTAGTGACTGTTATACGAGGCTGCCCGAGCACATGCCTGTAGCACATCGCGCCCATATGGAATGGCCGCCCGGGCGGCTGCTGAACTGGGGAGCGTCCGTCGGTCCCGGCGCCAGGGCGATCGTCAAACATCTGCTGACCAACCGGCCTCATCCCGAAAGGGGATAT
>CALNWS010000038.1 GCA_940747215.1 uncultured Paraburkholderia sp.
CAAAAAGCTTGCTCGGCAAAGGACTGACCTATCTGCGCACGCAGTGGCCGAAGCTGATCCGCTTCACTACCACACCTCACGCGCTCCGCTACCTTACTCTGGGGAACGTCGTTCGTGGATCGCATACAAAAGATTGACGATGAAAAACGCGATGACGTGCCCGCGCGGCTTGCGTGAGCGGTAAAGAAAACAGCGGGAATTGTTTGCGAAACTTCAGCGGCGGCAGACGCCGCTTTCGCACTTAGCGCGACAGAAATATCACGCGCAGTTTGAGAAAAGTCTTAGGCGACGCGACGAAGATTCCACCGCCAGAAAACAGGCAAAGGAGTACGACCTAGAAAGGCTTGATCACCACCAGCGTAACCGCTGCCAGCATGCCCAGCACGGGCAGTTCATTGAACATCCGGTACCACTTGTCCGAGCGACGATTCTCGCCACGCTCGAACGTCCGCAGCAGCACGCCGCAATACGCGTGGTAGACGAGCAGCAGCACAACCACGCCGACCTTCGCGTGAATCCAGCCTTGCCCGCTGCCAATGCCGATGACGAGCCACAGCCACAGCCCGCATGCGAGCGCCGGGACCGTGATGAACGACATGAAGCGGAACAGCTTGCGCGCCATCGTAAGAAGGCGCGCTGTCGCCGCGGGCTCCGTTTCCATCGCCAGATTGACGAAGATGCGCGGCATGTAGAAAAGGCCGGCAAACCAAGAGGCAACCAAGACGATGTGAAACGTCTTAATCCAAAGCATCAGCAATCCTTGCGAGCGACATCGTTTGAATTATTGACGCCCTTCGCCGTGCCCGAACACGACGTATTTCAGCGACGTCAAACCTTCCAGACCGACCGGGCCGCGCGCGTGCAGCTTATCGTTCGAGATGCCGATTTCCGCGCCGAGGCCAAACTCGAAGCCGTCGGCGAAACGCGTGGACGCGTTGACCATCACGCTCGCCGAATCCACTTCGCGCAAGAAGCGCATGGCGCGGTCGTGGTCTTCGGTGACGATCGCGTCCGTGTGCTGCGAGCTGTACGTGTTGATGTGCTCGATCGCCGCCTCGAGGTTGTCGACCACCTTGATCGCCAGCACGGGCGCGAGATATTCGGTGCGCCAGTCTTCTTCGGTGGCGTCGACGAGCGGACCCACGCCCGCGTCCGCGAGCACGGCGCGCGCCGCCGCGTCCACGCGCAACTCGATTTCCTTCTCGCGATACAGCTTGCCGAGCGGCGGCAGCACGTCGGCCGCGATGCCGCGCGCGACCAGCAGCGTTTCCATCGTATTGCAGGTGCCGTAGCGGTGCGTCTTCGCGTTGTCGCAAACATTGAGCGCTTTGGCGATGTCGGCGCGGTCGTCCACGTACACGTGGCAGATGCCGTCGAGGTGCTTGATCATCGGCACGCGCGCTTCGTTCATGAAGCGCTCGATCAGGCTCTTGCCGCCCCGCGGAACGATCACGTCGACGTATTCCGTCATCGTGATGAGCTTGCCGACTGCCGCGCGGTCCGACGTCGCGACAACCTGCACCGCATCCTGCGGCAGACCAGCCGCTTCCAGACCTTCGCGGATCAGCCCGGCAAGCGCCGTGTTGCATTCGAGCGCTTCGGAGCCGCCACGCAGAATCGTCGCGTTGCCCGACTTCAGGCAGAGCGCGGCCGCGTCGATCGTCACGTTCGGACGCGATTCGTAGATGATGCCGATCACGCCCAGCGGCACGCGCATCTGGCCGACCTGAATGCCGCTCGACCGATATTTTAGATTGCTGATTTCGCCGATCGGATCGGCCAGCGCGGCGACTTGCCGCAAGCCTTCGACCATCGTGTTGAGCGCCTTGTCCGACAACGTCAAACGGTCGATGAACGCCGCGTCGTGACCTTTGTCGCGCGCGCGATCTAGCTCGCGCGCATTCGCTTCCTTCAGCGCCGCTGATTCACGCTCAATCGCCCCTGCAACCGCGGCAAGCGCGGCGTTTCGCGCCGCAGTCGACGCTCGCGCCATTGCCCGCGATGCTTGGCGGGCGCGCTGGCCGAGGTCGGTCATGTACTTGTCAATATCCATGGTGATTCTCGAGATGTCGCGCACGTCATGGTGCGGCGGTCAGATAGAATGAGCGAAGCTCAGGCGATTGTAAGTCGGACGAAGGCGCTTTGCTCGCGGCGGCCGGCACTATGCCGAAGCCGCGATACAACGAAACGATGCGCGCGTCAAGCCGGCCTTCGTGCGGGTGCTGCGGTTGCGGGGCGAGGTCGCGGCGGCGGTGCGGCAGGCGTTTTTGGCGACGCCACCGTCATGGCCAAATCGAACATGCCGTCCCATGGATCGGGCGGCGGATCGTTGCGATGATTGCCCGGCGTGTCGCCCGAGAGGCCCTTCACCTGGCGGTCAAGCCGCGCCGCCAGCGCGAGCGCCTTTTCGAGCGCGGCTTCCGACACGCGCGAGAGCGCCGGCCCGATCAACCGTTCGCGCGGACCCCACACGCGGTTCTCACGCACGAGCATGGCGAGCGGCTTGCCCGCCAACACGCCGCGCTTGATGCGCAGCAACGTGCGAATTTCTTCGACGACCGCCCATAACACGAGCACGGCCGCCTCGCCTTCGCCGCGCAGTCCGTCGAGCATACGCGAAAGCCGACCGACGTCGCCCGCCAGCATCGCTTCGTTCAGCTTGAAAACGTCGTAACGCGCGACGTTCAGTACCGCGTCCTGAACCTGATCGAAACTGAGCGATCCAGTCGGATACAGCAAACCGAGTTTCTGGATCTCCTGATGCGCCGCGAGCAGATTGCCTTCCACGCGCTCGGCGAGAAACGCCAGCGCACGGCGCCCCTCTTCGCCTGCGGCCACGCGCTGATTCTGCGCGGCAAGCCGTTGACCGACCCAATTCGGCAACTGAGCGCGCTCAACGGGATCGATTTTCAACGCGACACCCGCGTCGGACAGCGCCGTGAACCACGCCGACTTCTGCGTGGCGGCGTCGAGACGCGGCAGCGTGATCATCGTGAGCACGTCGTCGCTGACGGAGGCAGCGAGCGATTTGAGCGCATCCGCGCCTTCCTTGCCGGGCTTGCCCGACGGAATGCGCAATTCGACCAGTTGACGGTCGCCGAAAAGCGACATCGACTGGCTCGCGCCAAGCAGCGAACTCCAGTCGAAGCCGCGCTCGACGGTGAACACCGAACGGTCGGTGAAGCCCGCCGCGCGCGCCGCGGCGCGGATGCGGTCGCACGCTTCCTGTGCGAGCAGATGCTCGTCGCCATAGACGACGTACAGTCCTGCGAGGCCTTTGGCGAGATGCGCTTCGAGCGCGTCAAGTCGTAATTGCATGGCTACCGGGCGGCGAGGTTGAACACAAACAGCAAACTGGAATCCGGCTGAGACACAATCACAGCGGCGGCGGCAACGATCCGCCCGGCGCCACCGAAGGCGCACCTTGTCCCGGCGCGGGATGCATCGACTTCACGATGGACAGACGCCGCATGAGCTGGTCGATCGCGTCGTTTTCCATATCCGTGAAGAGAATGTCCGACTCTGAAATCTTCGCCTGCGAGTACTGGTCGCTATACGTCATCGCGTGGTTCAGCGCTATCACGCTCGGCGGAATCAGCACGGTGCCGTCCTTGCCGACCAGCATGTAGTTCATCGTGAGATTCAGTTGATAATCTTCCACCACGCCGAGCGTATTCAGCGTGAGCGTGCCGATGCTGCGGTTCTCGGAGATCTGCAGCGTGGCGTCCGCATTGGCAACCGAGCTGACCACCACGGTATCGCTGCCGCCCTGCACCATGCGCGTAAGGCGCGCGCCGGCCGCCTGCGAGCCGCCGGAAATGAAGAGGCGTTTGAATGCGTAGTCCTGCTGGCCGCGCAACTGGAAGCCGCACGCGGTCAACATTAGCGCGCTGCAAGCCAGCGTCAATAACGGTCTGCGAGTCACATTCGCTCCTGGTTCGCAGTAGATTCCGCAGCGGCGACGTCCTGCCTACTGTCGTGTTTCGATGGAGGCGTCCCGCACAACGCCGGGACGCGAGACACATGGCCATCGCGCTCTTCGCGCTTACACCACTACGTTGACGAGGCGGCCCGGCACCACGATGATTTTCTTCGGCACCTTGCCTTCGCTGAACTTCGCGACCATTTCGTGGCCGGCGGCGAGCTGCTCGATCGATTCACGCGACGCGTCTTTCGACACCGTCAGCGCACCGCGCACCTTGCCGTTCACCTGCAGCACGAGTTCGATCTCCGATTGCTCCAGCGCCTTTTCGTCGACCTTCGGCCACGGTGCGTCGAGCAGCAAACCAAATTCGTCGGCGTAACCGAGTTCCTGCCACAGCTGGAACGTGAGGTGCGGCACGACCGGATACAGCACGCGCAGCATCACGTCGTACGTTTCGCGCAGCACGGCCGGCTGCGCACCCTTCGCGCTATCCAGCGCGTTGAGCATCTTCATCGCGGCCGACACCACCGTGTTGTACTGCAAACGCTGGTAGTCGAAGTCGGCCTGCTTCAACACGGTGTAAATCTCGCGGCGCAGCGTCTTCTCGACGTCGTTCAGCTTCGTGGCATCGAACGTGCCGCCCTGACGCAGCGCAGCTTCGTTCGCCTGACTGAAGCTCCACACGCGGCGCAGGAAGCGGCTCGCGCCTTCCACGCCCGAGCCGGACCATTCGAGCGACTGCTCGGGCGGCGCGGCGAACATCACGAACAGACGCGCCGTGTCCGCACCGTGCTGGTCGATCAGCAATTGCGGATCGACGCCGTTGTTCTTCGACTTCGACATCTTCTCGACGCCGCCGAGCACGACCGGCTGGCCGTCCGCGTTCAGCACCGGGCCGACCGGGCGGCCCTTATCGTCGAACGACACGGTGACGTCCGCCGGGTTGTACCAGGTTTTCTTGCCGGCTTCGTTTTCACGGTAATACGTTTCGTTGAGCACCATGCCCTGCGTGAGCAGGTTCTTGGCCGGCTCGCCGAACTTCACGAGGCCGAGATCGCGCATCACCTTCGCCCAGAAGCGCGAGTACAACAGGTGCAGGATCGCGTGCTCGATACCGCCGATGTACTGGTCCATCGGCGCCCAGTAGTCGGTGCGCTCGTCGACCATCGTCTTCGCATCCGGCGACGCATAGCGATAGAAGTACCAAGACGAATCGACGAACGTGTCCATCGTGTCCGTTTCGCGTTTGGCCGCGCCGCCGCAGGTCGGGCAGGTGCAGTTCACGAACGCTTCGAATTTGGCGAGCGGGTTGCCCGTGCCGGACGGCACGAGGTCTTCCGGCAACACCACCGGCAGATCTTTTTCCGGCACCGACACGTCGCCGCATTTCGGGCAGTGGATGATCGGAATCGGCGTGCCCCAGTAACGCTGGCGCGACACGCCCCAGTCACGCAGACGCCACGTGACCTGCTTGTCGCCGAGGCCGAGTTCCTTCAGGTCCGCCGCGATCTGGTCGACCACTGCTTCGTAGCCGAGGCCGTCGTACTTGCCGCTGTTGATCAGCATGCCGGTCTTCTCGCCGTACCATTCCTGCCAAGCTTCGGTGGAGAATTCCTTGCCTTCCACCGCCACGACCTGTTTGATCGGTAGACCGTATTTCTTCACGAACGCGAAGTCGCGCTCGTCGTGCGCCGGCACACCCATCACCGCGCCTTCACCGTAGCTCATCAGCACATAGTTGCCGATCCACACTTCGACCTGCTCCTGCGTCAGCGGATGCGTAACGTAGAAACCCGTGCCCATGCCCTTCTTTTCCATGGTCGCGCCGTCGGCTTCAGCCACGCCACCGCGCTTGCATTCTTCGATGAACGCCTGCAGTTCCGGCTTGTCCTGCGCGAGACGCGTGGCAAGCGGATGCTCGGCGGCGATCGCGCAGAACGTGACACCCATAATCGTGTCGGCGCGCGTGGTGAACACGCGCAGCAGCTTCTGTTCGCCGTCGATTTCATACGGGAAGCCGAAGTTCGCGCCGAAGCTCTTGCCGATCCAGTTCTGCTGCATGATCTTGACGCGCTCGGGCCAGCCGAGGCCGTCGAGGTCGTTCAGCAGTTCGTCGGCGTATTGCGTGATGCGCATGTAGTACATCAGGATTTCGCGCTTCTCGACGAGCGCGCCCGAACGCCAGCCGCGGCCGTCGATCACCTGCTCGTTCGCGAGCACGGTCTGATCAACCGGGTCCCAGTTCACGGTGCCGGTTTTCTTGTACGCGATGCCCTTTTCCAGCATCTTCAGGAACAGCCACTGGTTCCACTTGTAGTAGTCAGGGCTGCAGGTGGCGACTTCGCGCGACCAGTCGATCGCGAGGCCCATCGACTGCATCTGCTTCTTCATGTAAGCGATGTTGTCGTAGGTCCACTGCGCGGGCGGCACGTTGTTCGCCATCGCCGCGTTTTCCGCCGGCATGCCGAACGCGTCCCAACCCATCGGCATCAGCACGTTGTAGCCGTTCATCCGCAGATAACGGTACATCACGTCGTTGATCGTGTAGTTGCGCACGTGCCCCATGTGCAGCTTGCCCGACGGGTACGGCAGCATCGAAACGCAATAGAACTTGGGCTTGTCAGTAGTTTCCGTCGTCTTGTACGCGTCGATGGCGCGCCATTGCCCTTGCGCGGCGGCTTCGACGTCGGAAGGAACGTATTTTTCGTGCATGGTGTGATGGGATCGCTGGGTTCGGTGCTTTCGCACCGGGCCTAGTGCTCTGCTGAATGAAATGGCGTCGATTCCCCTTCTTCGGGGGAAAGGGTTGATTATACCGTTCGCGGACGGGTGCGCCGCCCGGCGGCGGTGGGTCAGTGACGAACCGATCCTTCACTCCGACCCAGCAGATACGCGCCGGCAGACCCTGGAACGCGATGCGCTCGCGCGCCATGTCGAGCCAGTTGTGCAGGTGCGGATCGTCGGGGATCAGTTCCTTCACCTTCTGGTCCGTCTTGTAGATGTCTTCCGGATCGCCCGAAAGCGCGACCCAGCGGAACGGCCCCTTGCCTTCGCAGAAGAGCGGACGGATATATGCCGGCACGAAGCCCTGGAATAGAATGCGTTCTTCACGCCCTTTCCAGCGCCATCTGACGGATGTTGTTGCCGTAGTCGAGCGTGGCGGCGCCACGTTCCTGCAGCGTGAGCATGGCCTCGACCTGCTTCGCCATCGATTGCTTGGCCGGGGTAAAGATCGAATCCGGCGCGGTTTTCATGCGCTCGCGCCAGTCTTCCACGCTCCAGCCTTGCGACAGATAACCGTGGATCGGATCGTGCGCGCTCGTCTGGTCGGTCACGCAATCCGGCGTGATAGCCGCGCGCGACGAACTCCGCGAACACGTCCGCCGCGTTGCCGAGCAGACCGATCGACACCGGCTTGCCCGACTTCTTCGCTTCGTCGAGCATGGCGAGCGCTTCGTCCAGCGTCTTCGCTTTTTTGTCGACGTAACGGGTCTTGAGGCGGAAGTCGATGCGTGACTCGTCGCACTCCACCGCGATCATCGAGAAGCCGCCATCCTGGCCGCGAGCGGCTGCGCGCCGTCCATGCCGCCGAGGCCGCCCGTCAGGATCCAACGGCCCTTCGGGTCGCCGTTGAAATGCTGGTTCGCCACCGAGAAGAACTTCTCATACGTGCCCTGCACGATGCCTTGGCTGCCGATATAGATCCAGCTGCCGACCGTCATCTGACCGTACATCATCAGGCCCTTGCGGTCGAGTTCGTGTAAGTGTTCCCACGTCGCCCAGTGCGGCACGAGGTTGGAATTCGCGAGCAGCACGCGTGGCACGTCGGCATGCGTGCGGAATACGCCGACCGGCTTGTCCGACTGGATCAGCAGCGTTTCGTTTTCTTCAAGATCCTTCAGCGACGCGAGGATCTGATCGAAGCAGTCCCAGTTGCGCGCAGCACGGCCAATGCCGCCATACACCACCAGCGCGTGCGGATGCTCGGCCACTTCGGCATCCAGATTTTCTGGATCATCCGGTAAGCGGCTTCCGCAATCCAGGTCTTGCAGGTCTTCTCCGCACCGCGCGGTGCGCGGATCGTGCGGGTCGGGTCGAGTCGCGGGCGATGTGTTTCGGATTGTTCACGATGGCTCTCGGAAAGCGTGACGATGTTCAGAAAAGATTCGAAAGTGGTCCGGCGGAAAACGTAACGATCAACAAAATCAGAAGTGACCGGTGAAGCGGTAGCGGCTGCCGGGATGCCATAAATTGGCGATCGAAGCGACTTGGCTTTGCGACCACGTGCGCCGGTGCAGCACGTGGCACGGTTCGCTTTCATCCATGGTGAGCAGCTCGCGCGTGCCGGCATCGGCGGCGAGCGCCTCGATCCGGTACTCGACCTGCTGTAACGGCACCACGCGAACGAGATACTGGTTCGGCGTGGTGTTAGTGAAGTCCTGCAACGCGTATTCGGGTGCAACCGCCGGATTCACCCAGCGCTCTTCGAGCTGCACCGGCTCGTCGTTCTCGAAATGCAGCACGCGTGAATGAAACACCGGGTTGCCGGCGCTCACCTGCATTTCCTCGGCAAGCGCTTCGTCCGCGATCGTCGCGCCGATGTCGAGCACCTTCGCCTGATAGCGATGGCCGCGCGCAACGATCTCGTCGGAAATACTGCGGATCGCGACGAGCGTGGACTCGTACTTGGGCCGCGCGACTAACGTGCCCGAACCCTGCACGCGCGTGAGAACCTGTTCGGAGGTCAATTCGCACAGCGCGCGGTTGACCGTCATGCGCGCCACGTTGAATTCGCGGGCAAGCTCGTTTTCGGAAGGTACCTGGTCGCCTTCAGCCCATTCGCCCGCATGAATGCGCACGAGGATGAAGTTGATGCCCTGATAAGCCGGTGCGTTCATTGCGCTGTACGTGCTGAAGTGGTTGCGGCCGGATTACTGTTCGGACACGAACGAGAACGGGCTCAGCTTCGCGATCGTGCCGTCCTGCACGAGGCGCGTGACCGCCGTGATGTCCGGTGCGAAGTAATGATCGAGCTCCTAGTGCCGCACGTCTTTGCACACCACGTCCATCACCTTCTGCAGGCTCGGGCTGGTCTTGTTCGGACCGTGCAGATCGACGCCCTGCGCGGCGGCGAGCAGTTCAATCGAGAGAATGTTCGCGGTGTTGTCGGCGATATCGCCCAGCTTGCGTGTCGCGAACGAGGAACGGCGGCAGACCCGACAGCGTAGCGTCGATAAGCAGCGCGATGCGGCGCTCGGCCAGCGCGCCGATTTCCGAGGCGGCGAGCACCAGGTTGTCGGCGGCGAACGCGACCGGTTCCGCGTGGAAGTTGCCGCCCGAGATCACTTCGCCGGTGTCCGGGAAAATCAGCGGATTGTCCGACACGGCGCTCGCTTCCAGCAGCAGCACGTTCGCCGCGTGACGCATCTGGTCGAGACACGCGCCCATCACCTGCGGCTGGCAGCGCAGGCTGTACGGGTCCTATACCTTGTCGCAATCGGCGTGCGACACATTGATGGCCGAGCCCTGCAGCAGCGAACGGTATGCAGGCGGCTGCATCCACCTGCCCCTGATGACCGCGCAGCGAGCGCGCCCGCCACGAGTGCCGTGCGGTACAGGTCTTCGATTGCGAACATGTTGTAGAGCGCGAGGCCTTCCGTGGCCGAGACTGGACAGCTTCAGCGCGATCAAGAAACGCACCACCGGGCGCGACATCGGCTGCTCGCCCACGCCCACCGCGTGCGAGAGGACCAGATTGCGTTGCAGGAGTTCGAGCTGGTCGTGCGGAATATGCGTGCTGGCAAGGTGCCCAAAGCCCGTATTGATGCCGTAGGCAGGTTCGCCCTTTGCGGCAATGTCGGCGACGGCTTTTGCGCAAGCGTCGATCGCCGCATGGCTTGCCGAGTCGAGTTGCAGCGCGACGTGTTCGCGTGCGATCTGGCGAAGTTGCGGGCGCGTCAGGTGGCCGGGCTTTAGAGTCATCATGGTTGGGTTGTCCTGTCTATACAATTCGAGAGAAGCCTGCTGTGTCCGCTTGTATATACAACTTGTTTTTTCACTTCCCCTTCAGGGATTTCCATTAGAATGCACAGCTTGACGCGGCGTACGGGGCGCTCGTCGCAACGTATTGCACTGTTCCTGCGGCTTGGCCGAAGAATGCTCAGCGCGCGAATTACGGATCGCACCTTGTATATACATCTACAAAATCGACGCCGCCAGCCGCGTCAAAAAACATTCGTGCGCGGCAAGAGGCGGCGTTCATTCATGAGTTATAGAAGAAGAGGCTCAGAGAAGTGCCCGAACGGCGACTTCGCAAGACGCAAGCGAAAAAGCCCGCGCGTCCATGCGAACACGCGGGCTTGCGGTTGAATGCGGATTCAGGCACCCGCTGCGGCTACGTCACAGTTGCACGCGCGCGGCGATGAAGTCGAGAAAAGATTGCACGCGGCCCGCCAGCGACGCGCTCTGGTAATACACTGCGCTCACCGGCTGCCGCTCGTCGGCCAGCACGCTGCCGAGAATCGGCACGAGGCGTTTTTCGCGGACGTCGGCGGCGGTCATGAAATCGGCGAGGCACGCAATGCCCCAGCCGGACAACGCGAGCTGCCGCAGCGTTTCGCCGCTCGACGCCGTGATCGCCGGATCGATTTTCAGCGCGCCCTGCTGGCCGTCACGGCCCGCGCGCAACGGCCAGCGGTTCAGATGTTCGGGTACCGTGAAGCCGATCAGCCGATGTCCGCGCAGCGCCTCCACCGTTTTCGGTTCGCCATACTCGGCGAGATACGCCGGGCTCGTGAGCACGTGCAGCGTCGAATCCTGCAGCGCGCCGATCCGGATCGCGATATCCACCTTCTGCTCCAGCAGATCGACGATGCGTTCGTTGCTCGTGAGTTCGAGCCGGATCTCCGGGTACAGCAGCGAAAACGCTTTCATATGCGGCGCGATGCAGTGAAGCATGAAGGGCGACGCCGCATCCACGCGCAGACGCCCCGACGGCCGCTCGCGCCCGGGCGCGACCGATTCCTCCGCCTCCTCCATCGCCTCGATGATCGCGCGCGCCCGCTGCAGGAACATCTCGCCCTCTTCCATGAGCTGCAGGCGGTGCGTGGTACGCCGCACGAGCGCCGTGCCGAGTTTCTTTTCGAGCCGCGTGAGCGCGCGGCTCACGCCGGACACTGTCTGCCCGAGTTTCTCCGCTGCCGCCATGATCAAGCCGCTGTCGATCACGGTGACGAACACCAGCAATTCGTCCGTGGAAGTCTTCATTGTTGATTTCGAGTCAAGTTTGATTTGAGACTAACACGCTTTTTGCGAGAATCAGGAAGGCGGGTACTCCTTGCATACCATCGTCTTTCCAACAAGGAGAACGTCTTGAACATCTTCATTACAGGCGCGAGCGGTTTTATCGGCGGCTCGATCGCGGCGCATCTCGCGCGCACCGGCCACCATGTACACGGTCTCATCCGCAAGCCCGAGCAGGCTGCCGAACTGCAAAGCCTCGGCATCGAACCGGTGATCGGCACGCTCGATGACCACGATCTGCTCGTCGCCGAAGCGAAAAAAGCGGACGCCATCATCAACGCGGCGAGCAGCGACCACGAAGGCGCGGTTAAAGCGCTGATCGAAGGACTCGCCGGCTCCGGCAAAACGTTTCTGCACACGAGCGGCTCAAGCATCGTCGGCGATGCGTCGGGCGGCGAAGCGGGCGACGCGCGCATCTACCACGAAGACGCGCTGCCCGAGCCGACCGCCGACAAGGCAGCGCGCGTCGCGATCGACCAGTTCGTGCTCGACGCCGCCAAGCAGAACATTCGCTCAGCGGTACTGTGCAATACGCTCATCTACGGCAACGGCGCGGTGCCGGGCAGCGCGAGCGTGTAACTGCCGCGTCTCGTGCGTCAGGCGCAAAAGAGCGGCGTGGTGCGTCACGTGGGCAGCGGCGGCAACATCTAGTCGAACGTGCACATCGACGACGTCGCCGAACTGTATCGCCTCGCGCTAGATAAAACGCCTGCGGGCACGTTCTATTTCGTGGAAAGCGGCGAAGCGTCGTTCCGCGACATGAGCCGCGCCATTGCGAACGCCATGAAACTCGGCGAGCCGCAGGACTGGCCGCTCGACGAAGCGAAGAAGGAATGGGGCTATGAAATGGCTTCGTACGGACTCGGCTAGAATAGCCGCGTACGTGGTGAGCGCGCGCAAACTGCTTGGATGGCAACCGAAGCGCACGTCAGTACTCGACTGGATCGAACGCGACATGAAGTGATGCAGCACTCGAAGTCACACGATGAGCGACGCGCCGCAACCGTAAGCACTGTAAGCGTGGCCGTTGCGAATCCGTAAGCTCGGCTCGATAGAATCGCACCAAAGTAACGGTGCATGCCGCCATTTCCGGCCTGCACACGAGTGCGGATCTATCGATGAACCTAGTTGAATTTCGACTGGCTGACCAAGCTGCTTGCCGTCCTTTTCGTCATCGCGTGTCTTTACGATGCACGCTATGATGAATATGGCACGTTGACGCTGACAGCGGCTGCGATGAGCCTCGCCGTGATGGCGTTCATCTATATGTTCGCGCAGTTGCTGATCGGTCATGACATCGCGGCCTTGCTCGCAAACCGTCATTTCACGCTCAGCAGCTTTCTGCTTTAGATCTCGCTCTCCGGCGTCGTGGCAAATCGCATTTGGACCCTACGTGGCCGACTATTCGCGCTATATGCCGCGCTCCACGTCACCGCGCAAGACGTTCTGGGCGATCGCGTTCGGCGCGCAGGTTTCGATGGTGTTCGGCGTGTTCGCGGCGGCGCTTGCCGGCAAGCAGTTTTCCGGGCACGAAGTGCAGTTCGTCATGAGCCTCGGCGCAACCGGCGCGATCGCGGTACTCCTTTACTGCGCGATCGCGTTCGGCAAGAGTTCGGCAAGATCACGATCACCACGCTGAACGCGTATGGCAGCGTGATGTCGACTGCCACCGTGGTGAGCGGCTTCCGCGGCGACCAGCAGTTGTCCGCGCGCAGCCGGCTCGCATATACCCTCGGCATGGTGGGCCTTGCGATGTGGCTTGCGCTCGCCGGGCGTCATGCGTTCCTGAAAGAGTTCTCGTCGTTCATTCTCTTTCTGCTCACGTTTTTCACGCCGTGGAGCGCGATCAATCTGGTCGATTACTACTTCATTGCCCGCGACCATTACGACGTCCCCGCGCTTTACGATCCGGACGGCCGCTACGGGCACTGGAATCTCACCGGCATTCTCGTCTACATGATCGGCGTGCTAGTGCAATTGCCCTTTATTTCTAGTGCTTTTTACACGGGTCCGCTTGTCGACAGACTCGACGGCACGGACATCTCGTGGATCGTCGGCCTGATCGTGCCCGCGGTGCTCTACTATGATCTGATTCTGCCGCACGATACGGCAAACAACGCACACGCCGCCCGCACTGCGGAGCTTGCGTCGAAGTAAATCAACGAGAGCTTCGGCTCACCGTTCGCGGCGCAACGGCCTGAAGAAGCGAAGCGGCGAATTTCTTCCGCCAGCAATTCGGGCTGTTACAATGCCGCGAAATGTCCGCCACGCGGCATGTCGCTCCATTGCACGACGTCGAAGGTCCGCTCGACCAAACTGCGCAGCGGATGACTCAGCTCCTTCGA
Source organism: uncultured Paraburkholderia sp. (assembly GCA_940747215.1). Classification (GTDB taxonomy): domain Bacteria; phylum Pseudomonadota; class Gammaproteobacteria; order Burkholderiales; family Burkholderiaceae; genus Paraburkholderia. The sequence goes on from CALNWS010000038.1 coordinate 13,573, forward strand.
AAAATGCGCGAAGCCGACCGACGGCACGACGCGCTCCCTGTCCGTGAAACGCATGGGCTGCAGGCGGTTTTCCCATCTGCATAGCCGGGCCAATGCATTGCGTGTGCCAGTAGAGCGAGATATTCATGAGCAGCTCGTTTTTCGAAAACACGCTCTCCACGTTGCCGCCGCGATCGCTCCACGCACGAAACTTCTCGCCGATCCACGCCGCGAGTCCAACGGGTGAATCGTTGAGCGACGCGGCGGCCGTCAGCGGCTTCGTGGCGTGCATGTGTGCATAGGTGCCTTCGAGCGCGCTGCCCACTCCGTTTTTTCGCGGAGGAAGCTTGCTTCCGCAGCGGAAAGCGGTTGTTCTTCCGCACCGATCACGGGCTCATACGAGCTCGGTAAAAAGTTCAGATGGAGCCGCCAACTTTGTCAGAATGACGGGCGGCCAGCGCAACCGACACGCCCGCACCAATGTCAATGTCGCCGCCCTGCGCGCCGAACCGTTCGTAGCCGAGACCGCGCATCAATTCGGCCCACAGATCCGCGACCTGGAACGCGGACACGCCCGCGCGCACGGGCGCCTGCGAAAACGCGAAGCCTGGCAACGAAGGCGCGACGACGTCGAACGCATCGTCAGGATCGCCACCCGATGCAGCTGGGCCGCACAGCAGCTCGATCAGCCTGTCGAACTCGACGAACGAGCCGGGCCAGCCATGCGTGATCACGAGCGGATAAGCGGTGCGCCCCACGCCGCGCCGATGCGCGAAATGAATCCGCTGACCGTCCACGCTCGCAAGGAACTGCGTGTGAAGGTTGAGCGCACGTTCAGCCGCGCGCCAGTCGAACGATTCGGCCCAGTATGTCGCAAGCTCGCGCAACCACATGGGATCGATGCCCTGTTGCCATGCAGGCGACGGCGTCGCCGACGCCCAGCGCGTGGCGCGAATGCGGCGGCGCAGGTCGTCGATTTCTGCATCGGGGATGGCAATTTGAAACGGTTCGATCCGCATGACTGGGGTTCCGGTTCAGGGTGAGAGACGACGTGCATCGCATCGACACAACGCCACGCAACACGACGGGACGACCTTATGAGACTACCGGCACGGTGAGCGCACGAAAGTCTACGCATGGTACACAATGAGCGCATTTTCCGTTTGCGCAGGGAGACCACCGCCATGCTTGGAGCGCTTGCTGCTCTGCTTACATTTCAGTACCTTGGAAGGCGTGTCGTATGTCTTTCATCTGCCCGTGCCGTGCCCTGTGATCGGCATGCTGTCACTGTTCGGCTTTCTGATGATGCGTCCGCAAACGGCCGACGCGATCGAGCCCACCGCGCTCGAATTGCTGCGCCACCTTTCGTTGCTGTTCGTGCCGGCGGGCGTCGGCATCATGGTGTCGGCGAGCCGGATTCACGGCGATGCGGTGGCGGTGATCGTGTCGATTGCGGTGAGTACGACGCTCGCCATTGCGGTCGCCGCGCTCGTCACGCGTGCCTTGCTGCGTCGTCAGCGACGCGATCCGGCCGCGCAGGATGCCGTGCAATGAGCGCGATTCCAAAGCTTGGCGCGATCTGGGTCTAATCTCGCCACAAGTCCGCTGCTCGGCCTCACGATCACGTTGATCGCCTATCTGATCGCGCAGACGTTGTACGCGAAAGCGCACTTCAATCCGCTTGCGAATCCGGTACTGATTGAGGTGACGTTGCTCGTCGCGCTGCTCGAAATCACGGGTACGCCCTACCCGACGTATTTCGAAGGCGCGCAATTCGTCCACTTCCTGCTTGGACCCGCGACCGTGGCGCTCGCGTTGCCGCTCTATCGTCAGTGGCCCAAACTGCGGCGCACGGCGTTGCCGTTAATCGGTGGACTGGTGGCCGGTTCGTTGACGGCGATCGTTTCCGCCGTGGGCGTGGCCACGTTATTCGACGCATCGCATCAAACCATCGTGTCGCTTGCGCCGAAGTCGGCCACGACGCCGATCGCGATGGCGGTCGCGTCAGAAATCGGCGGGATTCCGTCGCTCACCGCGGTGCTCGTCATCTCGACCGGCGTGTTCGGCGCCGTATTCGCGCGCACAATTCTCAACGCGCTGCACGTGACGGAGCCGGAAGTGCGCGGCTTCGCGCTCGGCATCGCGTCGCACGGCATCAGCGAGGCCGGCATGCACCGCCGGCCTTTGCCTGAAAGAAAACCTTACTTCACCGACGCCTGCGCATCCAGCAAGCCTTGCACCAGTTGGGTCGACACGTAGTGCGGACCGTCGAACAGATAAGACTTGAAACCTCGATAGGCGACGAGTTGCGGCGTCAGTTCCGCCGCCGTCGCCGCCCTGAATTTGTTCCTGCCGGCCGGACGGAATGCTTCCGCGATGATCCGCACGCGCTGCTTGCCGAGCCGCGCGGTCAACGCCTCGGCATACTTACGCGCCGCCGGCCTCCGCGCATAGACGCCGCAGCCGTCCTGAAAGAACACGCCCACGTCGTGTGGCAGCCAGCTGTCCAGCCACGCTGCGAGCGCCGCACCGCCGATATTCGTGTTGTCGTACGCGCTGATCCACAGCGGCCGTGGCAACGCGTACAAAAGCGGCCCGAGCAGCGCCGCGCCTTGCCATATGGGGTCCACTTCGACCGGGAAATAATAGCCTTTGATATTCACCGACGACCACGCAGCGACGAGCATGCGCGACTGTTCGATCAGATGCGCCGCCTGCGCACGCGCGGTCGTCTCGTCGAAACGGCCGGCAAGACCGAGTATCACGTTGCGAGCCCACGGCTCGCGTCCAATGCGCTGCCAGTCCGGCAGGTGCGACGACTGTTGCAGGCCGGTTGCCGCCTGTGGGCCGCCGACCGGTAGAAAAGACGTGTCGTCCACCGCCGACCACTGCACCAGCAGATCGGTCACGCCGAGTCTGTCCCAGTTGCCGGTCGGATTGAGATGGCTTCCGTCGACCTGCCAGACGACGCCTTTCGCGAACGCGCCGCTGTCGGCAAAAGCGGGCAACGAGTGGCCGCCCAGAAGCGTGGCGCCGGCGCGGTGAATAAGGTTCGGGTGCATCCATCAGCAGAGACGTGGCATTTCGCATGGTGTGGCCACCACTGTGGTTAGGGATGAACTTCACGGTAGTCCTGAGGAAATTGCACAGCCGTTCGACAATCGCGCCGTCGATCGGCCATGTCGTTGCCGATCGACTGACGCGTGTTTGAACCCGCATCAACCGACGAGCCGCTTCTCGCCAATGCTCGAGCGCACAGCACGAACGCGTGCTTGCGGCACTGTCAACCCTGGCGACAACAGGTTATCGGCATGACGTAAGCGAATCTTGAATAGCGCCGCAGCGGGAAGCGGAAGTGGCAGCCGGCACTCTAGGTGGGCGAGTCGGACCGGCGCGTCGATCGCGTTCGGAAGCTTTTGCGCAAAAGCCGGGCCACGGGATCTTGATGGCGGCGAGGATCGTGATCTATAAGACGATCGGGAGACCGGTCTTTGAAACGGTGCGCCGCGTGCCCGGGAAAGCACCGGTACAGTTGCGCGACCGGGACAGCCCGATGTTGCATTGCGCTCGGAGATCGGCAGCATCGAATGGTTGCGTAGCGAAAGCCCGCTTTCCGGACATGGCATCGCGCAGATGCATGCGAATCAGGCTCAAAACAAACCAAGCTCAAAACAAACGGGCCAGATTTTACCATGGAAAAATCCGGCCAACCGGCGCTCGCCGGTAACTGTCGAACTTGCAGAGATCAGTTCAGGATGCGAGCCTTTTCATGCGATCGGGCTTCGCGATCCGCTCGCTCAGAAGCGGTGGCGAATGCCCACCGTGCCGACGATCTGCGAATCCGTCGACGACGCGCTCACGCCGATGATGTCCGCGGTAATGCCGGAGTTGCCCGTGCTGCCGACGTGCTTATACGCAGCTTCCGCGTAGACGTCGGTGCGCTTCGAAAGCGCGTAGTCGGTCTGCACCGTCACCTAATGGTATTTCGGGCTGGCACCATCGAGACGCGCGTCCGTGAACGTGTACGCGCCCGACACCATCCATGCCGGCTTGAACGCATAGCGGCGTTGGCTTCGTGGTTCGTGAAGCGTGCGCTGCCGCCCGTCAGTGCCAGTGCGCTCGACATACCCGCCGCCGAACCGATCGAAAGCGCGTTGGAAAGCGCGTTGTTCAGTTGTGTCTGCGTGAACACGAGGCCGACGTTCGCCGCGCCGAACGCGTAGTTCACGCCCGCGCCGTACGTGCGCTGACGGCCTGCGTTGAAGGTCGAGTCGCCGGTGGCCACTGCGCCGCTCGTGTTGGTGGTCGAGCCGCCGCCGTCAGTTGCAGATAACCCGCCACCTTCAGGCCGCCGAACACATACGATGCGCCGACGCTGTACGCGCGGCTGTCGGCAAAGCTGCCCGCCGCATCCGAGAAGCCATACAGCGCGCCGAACTTGAAGCCGTTGTAGTCGACGCTCTGGAACTTCACCGAGTTATTGATGCGCACGGAGTTGTTCAGGTTATCGTTGTCGTACGGATGCGAGGCGATCGTGCCGCCGTATTGCGTGCCGTTCAGCGCGAGCGGGCCGAGATAGTCGACCACACTGTCGTACTGACGGCCGAGCGTCACCGCGCCGAACTGATTTGCTCGACACAGCCCCACGAACGCCTGACGGCCGAACTCACGGCTGTTCTGGCCGAGCTTGCCGGTCGACAGATTAAAACCGTTTTCCAGCACGAAGATGGCCTTCAGGCCGTTGCCCAGATCTTCCGAGCCGCGCAGGCCCCAACGGTTACCGTTGAGGATGCCGCTTGCCTGCTGGAAGTTACTGTGACCTCCGGAGTTGCTGGTGTAGGTCAGACCCGTGTCGATCAGGCCGTACAGCGTGACCGAGCTCTGTGCGTGCGCAGCGCCGATGAGTGTGAGCGAGAGGCTCGACAGTGCGAATTTCTTCATTGTTTATCTCCAGATTCGAATGGCGGATATCATCAAGCGGCGGAGAATAGCCGACAAATCGAAAGACTGTTTTTCAGTTAATTACGACGTTGTGTTTTTACGACGTCATTCGGATTTAACTTTCGTTTTATTTCGTCACGTTGGATTACCAGTTTGAAAAGATCTCATGGCGCGCATTCCTTTTGCGATCACGCTTCAGGTGCCTGATTTAACGTGTTTCCTAAAGAACTATGCGGGCACGCGCATGCTTTTTGGAACCGCATATAACAGCGTCGCTTTCCTCATTCACTTATTCCAATAAATTTCCTTTCGTAACAGTTGGCAATGACCTGTCAGTCAATCGATTCAAATTTGAAATTATTGCTTTAATTGCAATTAGTCTTTGACCTTTTTGAAAAATGAAGCGAAAGACCCGATTTAATTCTTATCCACGTCTCTCAAGCAATGCCCGATCGCGACTCGACTCTGTCTGTCATCGTAGCAGTGCATGTCATCCGATCACCGGATAATGGGCGCTCCCTTATCGAAACAAGAGTAGCTTCAGGCGATGTCTGCTAACGAATCCAAAGTGCCGCACGTGCTGTTGACGAACGACGACGGCATCGACGCACCCGGTCTCGCCGTGCTTGAAACGGTAGCCGCCGAGATTGCGGACGAAGTCTGGGTCGTCGTGCCCGAGCACGATCAGAGCGGAACGTCGCATTCTATCAGCCTGCATTCGCCGTTGCGCGTGAGCCGCCAGGGCGAGCGGCGCTTTGGCGTCGCGGGCACGCCGGGCGATTGCGTCGTGATGGGCGTGCGTCATCTGATGCGCGAAACGCTGCCTACGCTGATTCTTTCGGGCGTCAATCGCGACGGCGGCAATCTCGGCGTGGAGACGATGTTCTCGGGCACCGTCGGTGCGGCTATGACCGGACTGCTGCTCGGGTTGCCTTCGTTCGCGCTGAGCCAGACGTTCAGCGACCGCGAGAACGTGCGTTGGGACACGGCGCGTGCGCTCGCGCCTGGTGTGATCCGCCATTTGCTCGCGATCGGCCAAGCCGCGCCGACGTGTCTGAACATCAACTTCCCCGATGTCGATGCCGCGGTTGCCGGTCCGCTCACGCCGACCCGTCAGGACGTAGGTCTCGTCGAAGATATCGAGGTGCTGCCGCACGTCGATCCGCGCGGCATCGACTATCACTGGCTGCGCTTCAAGCGCGGCCCGCGCGTGAACACGCCCGATAGCGAAACCGCGGTGGTGGCGGCAGGCGGCGTGTCGGTCACGCCGCTCGCATTCGATCAACGAGCCGACGTTCGCGCGCTTCGCCGCTGCGCTGGGCCAGCGCTGAAGCCGTTGAAGCCGTTGAAGCCGTTAAACTGACACGGGACGCGCGGCGCCCACGTCGTCATGGACGCGGCTGGATGGTCATGCTCGGCGCGCCGCCCGACCCCGCCGGATTGGGATTGGGATTGCCGAACGCGGGCAGATTGCCGTCGCTGCGCGCGCATGCGATTTCGGCGCGCACTTCGGCGCGGGTTTTCGGCCCAGCATCCGGTTGCGGCATGACAGCGGCGGCCGGCGCGTTCTGCGTGAGCGGTGGCTGCGGCATCGCCTGCGCGGTCGTGGTTTGCGCAGGCTCGGCGGGCCGCACTGCCGCCTGCGTGACCGGCCCGCTCGTCAGCGGCCTGGCCTGCATCACCGGTGGCGGCTTCGGTGGCGACACGCTTTGCGCATTGGCTTGCGTCGCAGCGTTCGCGATGAGCGTAGACGACGAAGCCGTCGAAGTGGCCGGCGCTTTTTGGCACCGTTCGTGGCGACTTCGACTCGCGTACGACGGTTCACACCGTGTCCCGCAGCACGCGGCCGTTCCTGTGCAATAAAGAAGACGAAGCAACGTTGCGCGCCACATCCTCCCGTTTCACCTTTGCAGTCGTAGTTTGCGGCGGCTTATCCGGCGTCGGCTGAGCGACTGTTCCCTCGCGTTGCGCCTGCTCCACGCGCACCGCGACTTCGCGCCTCAACGCAATGACGCGATCGTCGTCCCTGAAAGCGGGCTGCACGGCGAGTTGCGCCTGTGCGCCTGTGCGCCTGCCAGATCGTTGCGCTCGAGACTGTCGCGCACGGCCAGCAGATTTCCGGCGACGGTGCCACGCGCGACGACAGGCGCCTGCGTGACCGTGCCGCTCATCGTGTCGGCACGCGCATTGCCGGGTTTGTCGGCGGAAAGCCAGTGTCTGCCCGACTGCGACACCACCGCGCCAATTGCCACCGCTCCAACCACCAGTCCTGCGAATACCAGCTTCGTGGGTTCGCTCTGCATGAAGGGTCCCCTTCCAAGCGTTGACATGCCTGTTCGCAGTTCGCCAACGCCCCGAATTCGTCGGAGGGTTCACGTCGAGCCGCGTAATCTCCGAATGACTGCACGACGACCGCAAGTCTAGGCCGATCAAGTCAAGTACGGCAGTGTGCGCGCACTGGATGCAGACCTTTCCCTTTTGCCGCCGCAATGTGCACATTCGTCCGATCGCGCCTGACATGTTGTCCGAAACGGCCAGACCCGACGCCTCGCGGAATGCCGCACAAAACAACGCGCCGCTTTCTTCCTGACTATTGGAATTCCGAAACATCGCGCGCGATTACACCCGCCTTTCCTCACAGGAAATTTCGGGTAAGTACCAAAATACTGCGCGCGGCCGTCAATAATATTATTCATATCGATTTCCGCATTCATAGAATCGACCTAAGCGCCAGGATAGTACGGCAGGCCGCTCTATGCAGATTTAATAATAATTATGACCATCTATTAAGCGGGGAAATCAGGAGATACAGGTGCGCAATTACTCAATTATCAATTACTTTGTGCTGGCCGCGCTCGCCGCGTTGAGCGCTTACGACGGCAACGATGGTTCGCCGGCATCTCGGCGTCGGTGAATAAACAGGTCGCCGCGATCGATCCACGGCAGCGTCCGCAACCTCGGCGGCATCGTCAGCCGCCGATACCACCGACACCGCCAACGTCGCAAGCGAATTCAAGGCGGCAAAAGCGATCCCGCTCAGACTGGAAACGACCACGCCGCCGCTCGTGATCGCTGATCCCACGCTGAACCTTCCCGCCCCCTACACGCCGCCCGCGCGGGTCTCCACCACTACTCTTTCGTTCGGCGATTTCACGAGCTATCTCGCCGCCGGTTCGACGCAGGGCTGGGCGCCCGGCAGCAGTCCGTCGAGCATCATGATTCCCGCGCCCGCCACCAACGGCACGGGCACCGGCGACAAGGCCATGACGCTCGCGGCACCTATGCCACCGCGTCGTACGAAGCGGACGTGACCGTCAGCGCGCCGGTCGGCACGGGCGCGGCGAACGCCGGCTTCATCGTGCGCACGATGAATCCGACCGCGGGCGGCCCGGACAGCCTGACGGGCTACTTCATCGGATTCGACACGGGCGCGCACTCGGTCATGGTCGGCCGCCAGAACAACAACTGGACGAATTTCATTTCGTATCCGGTCAGCACGATCGTGGGCGGCAACACGCACCATCTGAAAGTGACGACGAACGGCACCGCGATTATCGTCGACCTCGACCAGCAGCGCGTGATCAGCGTGAACGACGCGACCAACGGCTTGCCCGCCATGTTCCAGTCGGGCAGCTTCGGTCTGCGGCGATTCGGCGTAGGCGCGACGTTCAGCAACATCACGATCCACACGTATCCGACTGTCACGTCGCCGAGCTACGACTTCTCGAAGGTGGTGGACGCGGTCTATACGCCGTCGAACGCCGTGAACGCAATCGACTTCTGGGAAAACTACGATCCGGAAATCGTCAACCGCGAACTGACGTACGCGCAAACGTACGGCATGAATACGATCGCCGTGTATCTGCACTACCTCGTGTGGGCGAACGATCGCGCGGCATTCCTGAGCAAGTTCGAGAACCTGCTGAAGATAGCCGTGCGTCACGGCATCAAGGTCTCGCCGATCTTCTACGACGACTGCTGGAACCCGACGCCGCAATACGGGTCCGCAACCCGCGCCGGTCTGGGGCGTGCATAACACTAGTGCAGTCGCCGGGCATGCCGGTCGAACAGGCGTATTTCCAGCCGACCGCGGCGAATTCGTCGATCACCTACAAGGAAGGAGGCGAACCTCGCGACCTACATCACCGACTTCGTCGCGCCGCACCGCAACGATCAGCGCATCATCTTCTGGGAGACGATGAACGAGCCGGGTTGCAGCGGCAACGGCGCATTGCAGGAAACCCGTGCCGTGCTGATGAACGACGCGCATATTGCAATCCTGAATGTGGGAGCCAGACAGCCGATCAACGCGCCGCAGGTGCAGAAGAAGGACGAAGGCAGTTACTTCTCGGACTTCTACGCGTTCCACCCGTATGGCAATCTGTACACGGGTCCGGTGAACGGCAGCAACGTGAGCGTGCTGAATTCGGAGACGCTGCAGCGCGGCTTCACGGGCACGGCGGGTCAGACGATGCCGGCGGGGATCGTCGCGAACTACGGCGGCACGACGGGCTTCATCGACGACGGGCTTCATCGTGTGGAAACTGATGATCGGGCGCACCAACACGCGCTTCCACTGGGGCTAGGTGCCGGGCACGCCTGTCACGGTCGAACCGGCCACGCCGTTCCAGGGCACGATCTATCCGGACGGCCACCCGTGGCAGACGTCTGAGACGCAGGCGCTCACGAGCGGCTTCAACGTGAAGTTGCCGGTGCTGCAGGTCGGTTACTACAACGACCCGACGTTCGCGAGCGCACCCGTGAAAACCTCCATCACGCCGATGATCGATTTCGATCTGAACACCGAGCGCGGCACCGACTCGCCGGATGCGTCCGCGGGCGTCAACGCAACGGATTACGGCGTGCGCTGGACGGGCGCGGTGCAGGCGGCGCAACGGGTCTCTACACTTTCTCGATCGACAGCGACAACGTCGCGCGGCTGTGGATCAACGGCGTGAAGGTTATCGACAAGAAAACGTCGGCGCAAGGCACCGTGAGCGGCAAGCCCTGTCTGACGGCGAAGCAGCGCGCGTCGATCAAGGTCGAATACGTGCATGCTACTGGACCGGCCAGCATGCATCTGATGTGGTCGATCGAGCCCGGCGGCGAGCGGTCCGGCCGCATTGCGGATCGTGCCGTCCGACTCGCTGGTGGGGTCGAACTGACTGGCTGAAAGCTTCACTTCCAGGTGACGAGCGGCGCACCGGTTGGCGGTGCGCCGTTTTTTCGTGTGTGGCCTTTTTGCCGCCGAGTTTTCCGCAACGAGTTTTCGCCAAAAACTGTGTATAAAAACACAGTATAGTAATGGTCGCCTTTGCTCCGCGCAACGGCGCTTTCATTCCTGCGTCCACGAAACGTCCCAGCACGAAACCGGGCACCTCGTGGACCCAAAGTCGGTCGAGCCGTCCGGCGCCTGCAGCAGATACGAGTGGCCATACACCACGGCGACCGTGGCCAGCAGCCTGACGAGATCGAAGTTATTGCGGTTGCGCGATAGCGCGTGCGAAAGCGGGTTCATCGAAACATCTTTCAGAAAACGCTGACAAATAGTGACGCGCCCACATTGCGGCACAGCCGTGCGATCTCACGCCGCACGGCAGGACGCGGCGCGTGTTTTCGCAGCGCGAGCCGCTCGCTGGCGTGATCGTCGCGATTATGCCGTTCAACCATCCGATGAACCAGGTCGCGCACAAGATCGCGCGGCGATCGCGACGAATAATCGCGTGCTCCTCAAGCCGTCCGAGAAGGTGCCGCTGTCGGCGCTCTATCTCGCGGACATGCTGTACGAAGCCGGATTGCCTGCGCCAATGTCGCAGGTCGAGATGACCGTCATCGCGTCGCAATTCGAATGTCCACAAATCACGATGTCGCGCACGCCGAGCACCGCCACCGCATATTCCACGGTCACCGACACGCCGCCCGGTTCCGGACCATACGAAGGCACGATGTTGCCGGCATTGCGGATCACGAACAGCGCGCCGGGTTCGGCCTGCGTCACGAGTTCCAGCACCACGCGGCTATCCGAACAGGTCACGAACAGCGTGCTGGGGCTTTGCGCCACGGAGAGGCGCTTGAACAACTCGATCTGTTGAGGAAAGACCTCTTTCTGGAAGCGGATGAACCCTTCGATGATTTGCTGCACGATATTCTCCAGAGAATTGAAGACGATATGGACCCGGTGCGGCGGCAAAAACCCGCGTCATCGCATTGCGTTTTTGTCCGGCTTTCCGCGTGGATTCCGCGTCACTGCATGTCCAGCGTTTCACCCCACTCGGCCGGCGTTTCGCGGCACTATACCTTGGCTGCCGGTCGTGTTCGTCTGGCAGAACGCCGCACGCCCGAACCGATGATTTCGTTCGCGGTCGGGCCGGCCGCCAACGACGTCGCGCATGACTTCGACCGCTACTGGTCGAGCGATTCGGCGTATCCCGTGGACCGCATCCTGCCACGCCCAGACGCCGCGCGTCCCACCGAACTCGACGCACGCGCCCACGCACTGGAAAGCGAGCCGGCGGCCATCGCTTACGCCGACGCGGTGCGCAGCCTGCCGATTGCGCAGCAGTTGCCGGCGGGCACGTTGCCGCTCGAATGGGCGAAGACGCGCCTCGTCAGCGACGATCCCGCGAAGGCGCTCAACAAGGCGTCCGGTGATGCGCTCGTGTTGCGTCAGTTTCACGAGATTCTCGGCGATCCAAGGCAGGAACTCGATCTCGTGTCGCCCTATTTCGTGCCGACCGATTCAGGCGTTCAGTACTTCACGCAACTCGCGGCGAGCGGCGTCTCGGTGCGCGTGTTGACCAATGCGCTCGAAGCCACCGACGTGAGCGCCGTGCATTCCGGCTATGCGAAACGGCGCGTTGCGCTGCTCAAGGGCGGCGTGCAGTTGTACGAGTTGTGGCGCGTGGCGAGCGCAGACAGCCGAGGCACGAATAGAACTACAAACAAAGACGGCGCAAAGACAGGCTCCGGCGGCCCCTTCGGCAGTTCGGGTTCGAGCCTGCACGCGAAGACGCTTGCGGTGGATTCGCAGCGCGTGTTCATCGGCTCGTTCAACTTCGATCCGCGCTCGGCGCATCTGAACACCGAACTGGGTCTCTCGTGATCGACAGCCCGACGCTGGCCGGGAAAATCACCATGACGTTTCACACGGTGATTCCCGAAGTGGCGTACACCGTTCGCCTCGACAATCGCGGCAAGGTGTTCTGGATCGCGCAGGACAGCAACAAGGAACGCAGCTACACGAGCGAACCTAACGCGGCTGGGCGAAGCGGCTGGGCGTATGGTTCATGTCGATTCTGCCGATCGAGTCTTACCACCTTTAGGCACCCGTTTGCGGCCCGTGTCGCGCTCGGCCTCGGCTTGCGCTTTCATCCATTCCCCACTGCATCCACTGCCGCCGAGCGCGCCGGTTGCACCGAGCGCATCAGCCAGAACAGCGGCAACGGGAAGCCCGGCACCTGACGCAGCACTTCGACGCGCCCGCTCGTCAACGCCTCGCCCGCTTCGAGACGCGACACGATAGCGATGCCCGCTTCCTGCTGCGCCGCGGCCACCACGAAAAGCGGTTCGCGCGCCGTCAGTGCGCGACGCACGCGCAAGCCGCCACGCCCCAACTCCGCAAGCCACGGTGCCCAGTCGGCATAAGCTTCATGAACCAGCAGCGGCGCTTCGGCAAGCACATCGGGAAACGGCTTGCGACGCAAACGGCGCGCGGTTTGCGTCCCGCAAATCGCAAGCGCTTCGTCGTCCAGCAGATGGTCTGCAGATCACTTCGGGCGAACGGATTTCTTTCGCCGACACCACGAGATCCACATCCACACGCTCGATCTCGTTGACCTCTTCGCCCGTGACGAGCCAGATCTCCACCTCCGGCAGCGCCTCGGCGAACGCGCGCATGCGCGGCATCAGCCAGCCTGACGCGAACTGCGGCGCGCACACCAGAATCACCGAATCCGGATTGCCGTACGGTTCGATGCGGTCTCGACCGTCCGCGAGCGCACCGAGCACCGTGGTGACGGTCTGCGCGTAAAGCGTGCCCGCCGCGCCCGATGCGGCGAAAGAGCGGCTGCCCGGGCCATTCCTCGAGTTGCAGAATCTGATGACTGATCGCCGATTGCGTGAGCGCCAGTTTCTGCGCGGCGCGCGTGAAGCTGCCGAGACGCGCAACGGCGTCGAAAGCGAGCAAAGCCTGAAGCGGAGGAAATCGGCGCACGATGGATAAGCTCTTCGAGGTATTAAGAATATCGATACTTCCAGCAAGATTCTTCGCTTTTCGCCGGAAATTTTCCTCGTAATCATAGCGCCAGTGTTCGTCGACTTTCATTCATTTTTTGCGTGATTTTTGTGTATCACGCCATGAACGGCTACTGCATTTTCTTAGAAAACCAGTCCACGCAGACATGAACCACATTTAAACGACGACGGCTTCCCAACCCCGATATTCACTGGACTCATCCGCATGACATCCGACCTCACTTCGACGCCAACATCCCACTGCGACATGCCGGCCGACGAACGCATGCCGCCCCATCTACATGGGCACACTGTCCTTCATGCGGCACCCCTATTCGTGCGATCTGACGGGCGTAGATGTCGCGGTCTCCGGCGTGCCACTCGATCTCGCCACGACGTATCGTCCCGGCACGCGCATGCTGACCGCTCGGCGGCGATCACTACATCACGTATCCGCTGCTGATCGCACACGCAGAGAAATATGGCAAGCCGCTTTCGCTGATCCATTTCGACGCGCATTGCGACACTTGGCCCGACGACAATCCCGACTCGCTGAATCACGGCACGATGTTCTACAAGGCAATTCGCGAAGGCTTGATCGATCCGGCGCGCTCGGTGCAGGTGGCATCCGGACGTGGAACGACGACTTCATGGGCGTGCGCATTCTCGACGCGCCGTGGGTTCACCAACACGGTGTCGAGGCGACGGTGCGCGAGGTGCTGGCGATAGTCGGCGATGCGCCCACGTACCTCACGTTCGATATCGATTGCCTCGATCCGGTCTTCGCGCCCGGCACCGGCACGCCGGTCGCGGGCGGACTGAGTTCGGCGCAGGCGCTGTCCATCCCATCGTGCGGGCGCTGGGCGACGTGAACCTGATCGGCGCGGACGTGGTAGAAGTGTCGCCGCCATACGATCACAGCGACGTCACCGCACTCGCCGCCGAGAGCCTCGCGGCCGACATGCTGTTGCTGATGCGGAATCAGAAACTGCGTGGAAAGGCCGCCGTCACGAACGCGAGTGGAGCCGAACGCGCGAGATACGTCTAGGCATTTTTCGCGTAAAGCGTGGAGTCGGCGAAACCTTCGGCGGCCAGCACTTCGCCCACGAGAATCAGCGCGGTGTGCTCGATTTGCATCGACTGGATCTTGCCGACGATATCGTCCAGCGTGCCGGTGATTTCCTCTTCGTCGGGCCAGCTCGCGCGGTACACGACGGCGATCGGACACGTGCCGCCGTAGTGCGGCCGCAGTTCGTCGACGATACGCGCAAGGTGCCGCACGCCGAGATGAATCGCCATCGTGGCGCGATGCCGCGCGAGGTCGGCGAATTGCTCGCCTTCGGGCATCGATGTTTTGGTTGCGTAACGCGTGAGAATGAGCGTCTGAGAAACGTTCGGCAACGTCAGTTCGCAGCCGAGCGTCGCGGCGCACGCGGCCGTGGCCGTCACGCCGGGCACGATTTCATACGGAATCCCGAGTTGCCGCAGCCGCCGGATCTGTTCGCCTATTGCGCCATACAGCGACGGATCGCCCGAATGTATGCGCGCCACGTCCTGACCTTTCGCGTGCGCGGCTTCGAGCAGCGCGACGATTGCGTCGAGATCGAGTTCGGCGGTATTGATCACCTGCTCGGCGCAATGACCTTCCAACACCGCGGACGGCACGATTGAACCCGCGTACAGAATCACCGGACATGTGCACACGAGGCGCTGCCCTTTCACCGTGATCAGTTCAGGATCGCCGGGACCCGCGCCGATAAAAAACACCGTCATTCAATACTCCATGATTCATTGTGGCTGCGCGTTATTTTCAAGAGCGCGCAGCGCGTCGAGCACGTCGGCCACGCGCACGAATTCGCGATCCGCGTCCGGCAACTCGGGGCTGCGCACCATGATGACGGGCAGACCGCGTTCGCGAGCAACATCAAGTTTCGCTTGCGTCGCGCTGCCGCCGCTATTCTTGCTCACGACTACGTCGAAGCGTTCCGCATCGAACAGCGCGCGTTCGCTTTCGGGCGAAAACGGCCCACGCATCGCCAGA
Source organism: uncultured Paraburkholderia sp. (assembly GCA_940747215.1). Classification (GTDB taxonomy): domain Bacteria; phylum Pseudomonadota; class Gammaproteobacteria; order Burkholderiales; family Burkholderiaceae; genus Paraburkholderia. Next base: position 28,766 of record CALNWS010000038.1, read on the forward strand.
ATCCGCGCGCGCGCACGACCTTCGTGCGGATCCAGACAGCGCACGGTCCAGAACTGATGCGCCGGAACTTCTTCGAGATGAGCGAGCGGTTCGCGCCCGAGCGTGAACAGCGGCCGCTCGAATGGCGCGAGTTGCGCGACGAGTTCGGACCAGCCGTCGACCATGCGCCAGTCGTCGCCGGTTTGCACCTGCCAGCTTGGCCGTCGCAGCGTCCAATACGGCACATGCGCCGCGCGGCACGCCGTGGCGGCGTTCGTGCTGATCCGTGCGGCATACGGATGCGTGGCGTCGATAACGAGACCGATCTGTTCCGCTTCGATGAATCGCGCGAGCCCTTCGCTGCCACCGAAACCGCCCACGCGTACGATGCACGCGAGATCGTCCGGCACCTTGCCGAGACCCGCGAGACTGTACACATGCGAAGCGCCGAGATGGCGCGCGATCTGCAATGCGTCGCCCGTGCCGCCGAGTAGCAAAAGGCGTGTCATTGGGCCGCTCCGATCAGATTGCCCTGACGGTCGATGGCGAACATTTCAACACTCACTTCCGTCGGCACGATGTCGCGCGCCACCGCGAGCGCGTGCTGGCAGACGATATCGCCGAGCGGCACCTGCTGCGCACGCGCGAGCGCCACGGCCTGCTGGCTAGTGTTCGCGGCGCGGATCGCGGTTTGCAGCGCGGCGTCTGCGCCATGCTCCGCGGCCCACTGCGCGAGCTGTTCGAGATCGATGCTCGAGTTGCGGCTATGCAGATCGAGATGGCCCGCCGCGAGCTTGCTCAGTTTGCCGAAGCCGCCGCACATGCTCAGGCGCGCGACGGGCACGCGCTTCAGATGCTTGAGCACGGCACCCGCGAAGTCGCCCATTTCGATCAGCGCGATGTCCGGCAAGCCGTAATGCTTTCGCATCGCGTCTTCGCTTGCATTGCCCGTGCAGGCCACGAGATGCGTGTAGCCGTTCGCGCGCGCGACGTCGATACCCTGATGAATCGACGCGATATACGCCGAGCACGAAAACGGGCGCACGATGCCTGTCGTGCCGAGAATCGACAGGCCGCCCAGAATGCCGAGGCGCGGGTTCATCGTCTTGAGCGCGAGCGCTTCGCCGCCTTCTACGCCGATCGTCAATTCGAAACCGCCTTGATACGCATGTTCGGCAGCGAGTTCGGCGAGGTGATCCGAGATCATTTTGCGCGGCACGGGATTGATCGCGGGCTCGCCCACCGGCAACGTAAGCCCGGCGCGCGTCACCGTGCCGACGCCCGGCCCCGCACGAAAAATCACGTCTGGCGCTGCGACGAGGCGCACGCGCGCGAACACGATTGCGCCGTGCGTGACATCGGGATCGTCGCCGGCGTCTTTCACGGTGCCCGCTTCGGCGACCTCGCGGGTACCATGTTCCGCGCTTTCGTGGAAGCGGCAGAACACGAGCGGCATCGGCACGATCTGGCCTTTCGGCAACACGATTTCGGCCACGTCGCTGACCACGCCCACGAGCAGCAGACGCGCCGCCGCGAGCGAGGTCGCCGTGGCGCAACTGCCGGTTGTGTAGCCGCTACGTAAAGGCGCGGCCTGTTCGGGCGTTTCGTCGCGCATTACCGAGGGTCGTGCGGGTTGAGTGAAGTGGCGGGCGTCGCGGCGGATGCGGTAGCTACGGCTGACGCGGGATGTGTCGCGTTGGTTGCGTTGGCCTCGCTGGTTGCGTTCGTCGCATCGTCAAAGGCAACGCGCGGTTTGACGACATCGAGCAACGTAATCGGCAGCGCCTGACGCCATGTGTCGAAGCCACCGAGGGACTGCGCCTCGGCGAGCGCGATGCGCGTGAACGTGCCGCCGTGCCGCTCGCGCCACGCGGCCAGCGCCGCTTCGCTCTGCAACGTGACCGCGTTGACCACCAGCCGTCCGCCTTCACGCAGATGTACCCAGCACGCATCCAGCACGCCGGGCACCGTCGCGCCGCCGCCGATGAACACGGCGTCCGGCACAGGCAATCCGTCGAGCGCGTCCGGCGCGCGGCCCGCGACGAGTTGCAGGCCCGGCACACCGAGCGCGTCGCGATTGTGTTCGATGAAGCGCTGCCGCTCCGCGTGTCCTTCGATCGCGATCGCGCGGCAACCGGGGTGCGCGCGCATCCATTCGATACCGATCGAGCCGCTGCCCGCGCCCACGTCCCACAGCAATTCGCCGGGTGTCGGCGCGAGACGCGCGAGCGTGACGGCGCGCACGTCTCGCTTGGTCAACTGGCCGTCGTGACGAAACGCGTCGTCGGACAGGCCGCAGGTGAGCGGCAGACGCGGCGCGCCTGCGGTCGCGCGGCATTCGAGTGCGATCAGATTGAGTGCCGCGACGTCGCCCGCGGACCACTGGTCGGCGCGGCCGTCGATCCGGCGCTCGGCGTCGCCGCCGAGATGTTCCAGCACGATCATGCGCGTCGCGCCGAAGCCGCGCGCGTTCAGCAAATCCGCGAGCGCGCCGGGTATGCGTCCGTCGGCGCTCAGCACGAACACGCGCGCGCCGTCGTACAGATGCGCATTAAGCGTCGCGAGCGGACGCCCGACGAGCGACACCGTGGCGACGTCCTGCAATGGCCAACCAAGCCGCGCCGCCGCAAGCGACAAAGACGACGGCGCGGGCAGCACGCGCAGCTCGCTTGCGGGCAACTGTCGCGCGAGCGTCGCGCCGACGCCGAACAGCATCGGATCGCCGCTCGCCAGCACGCAGACGGCACCGCCCCGCTCGGCGAGCAACGGCGCGAGATCGAACGGCCGCGGCCACGCCGCCCGCCGCGCGCCGAGCCGCGCCGGCAGCATCGCGAGATGCCGCTCGCCGCCATACACCACTGACGCCTGCAACAACGCGCGCCGCGCAGCCGGGCCCAAACCGGCGAAACCGTCGTCACCAATGCCCACCACGGTCAGCCATGCCGGCATGCGTCCATCCCCATCCAGTATCTTCAACATTGCATTGTGCCACGCCTGTCAAAGCGTCCAGCCTCGTTGTGCTGTTCGAATAAAGGCATAATACAGTTGCCGGTGCCCTTCGGGGCCAAAGAGGGAACACAGTAACGCTGTGGCTGCCCCCGCAACTGTATGCAGCGAGTCCGCCTGCGCTACGCGCCACTGGTCACCTGTATGGGTCGAACCGGGAAGGCAGCGGCGGACCATGACCTGCCAGCCAGGAGACCTGCCGGCAAGACTGTTCGTGCCAGCCTACATCGGGCGGGGTGTACCGATGCCGCAGCAATGCCCGCCTAATGGCTTGCTCGGGCCGCAGCGCGACGCTCAACCCGGTGTCCGTCTTGAATCAAGCTTCCGCTCCCAGCCTGTCGTCCCACGTTGCCGCCGTGCCACGCCCTTCGGCCTGCCCGGGGCTGCTGCGCATCGTCGCCGCGCGCGACGGCGGCATCTGCCGGATCAGACTGCCCGGCGGCGAGTTGACGTCGGCGCAGGCCGCGGCGATTGCCCACGCGAGCGGCGAACACGCGTCCGGCGTCATCGAGCTGACGAACCGGGGTAATCTGCAGATTCGCGGCGTGTGGGACGGACATGAAAGCACGCTGACCGCTGCGTTGATCGATGCCGGACTCGGTCCAGACGGTGCGACGGTTTCGCCCGCCGCCGACGATGTGCGCAACGTCATGATCAGCCCGCTCGCGGGCCGTGATCCGTTTGCGCTGATCGACACGCGGCCGCTTTGCGCCGCACTGCTCGCGCTGTTGCAAAGCGAGGCGCGGTTCGCGGCGTTGTCGCCGAAGTTCGCGATGCTCGTCGACGGCGGCGAGCGGCTCGCGCGGCTCGATCATCCGCACGACGTGTGGCTGGCGGCGTTTGCTTTTTCGCCTGTCGCTTCTTCGCGTGTAGAGTCTTCGCCAGATAACGGCGGTGTGCGGTTCGTGATCGGGCTAGCAGGTTCGCCGTCGGATGCGGATGCGTTGATCGCCGTTGCTCCGTCGCACGCCGCAGCGGTCGTGCGCGCTTTGCTGCATGCGTTTCTCGATCTTGCCGAAGCCGACACGGACAACAACACCACGCGCATGCGTCATCTGCTCGCTACACATTCCGTCGATACGATCCTGCAGCGCGCGCAGCATTACGTGGATTTTCCATTGACGCGCGACGCATCGCTGCAAAGCTGGCAACGCACTACCGCAGCCGACGCTTCCCTGCGTTTCGGCGCGCACGTTCAACGCGAGAACGGCCTCTGGCACGCAGGCGCGCAGCCGCCGCTCGGCCGTCTCGACGCAGCGGCCCTGAAACGCCTCGCCGTGCTCGCCAAAGAGTGCGGCAACGGGACGTTGCACGTGACGCCTTGGCAAAGCGTGCTGCTGCCCGATCTCGCAGAACACGAAGCGCCTGCCGTCATGCGCGAACTGCACGCCATCGGACTCGCATGCGATCCCGCGCAACCGCTCGCGCGACTGATCGCCTGTGCGGGTTCGATCGGCTGTGCAAAAAGCGCCGCCGACACCAAAGCCGACGCGCAACGGCTCGCGCAACGGCTGCCGGCCGGCGTCGAAGCGCACCTGAGCGGCTGCGCGCACTCGTGCGCCGCCGCGCACTGCGCGCCGTACACGTTGCTCGCGGTCGCACCCGGCCTTTACGACCTCTATCAACGCGATGACGGCGAAGCCGCTGAAGCCGGTTTCGGCCGCTGCATCACGCATCATTTGCCGATCGAACAGGCCGCGAGCCTGCTCGATCGCCTGCCCAGGAGTGCCCCAGATGCTTGATTACATTCGCGACGGTCAGAAGATTTATCGTCAATCTTTCGCGACCATTCGTGCCGAGGCGGATTTGTCCCGAATCCCAGCCGACCTCGAAAAACTCGCGGTGCGCGTGATCCACGCGTGCGGCATGGTCGATGTGACCGACGATCTCGCGTTTTCCGAAGGCGCCGGCACGGCGGGCCGCGCGGCGCTTGCGCAAGGCGCGCCGATTCTGTGCGACGCGGGCATGGTCGCGCAAGGCATCACGCGCGCGCGACTGCCCGCGGGCAACGACGTGATCTGCACGCTGTCGCACGAGAGCGTGCCGACGCTTGCCCGCGAACTCGGCAACACACGCTCGGCGGCGGCGCTCGAATTGTGGCGGCCGCAACTGGCGGGCAGCGTCGTCATAATCGGCAATGCGCCGACCGCGCTCTTCCATCTGCTCGACATGTTCGACGCCGGCGCGCCCAAACCCGCACTGATTCTCGGCTTTCCGGTCGGATTCGTGGGCGCGGCCGAATCGAAAACGGCGCTCGCGGAAAACAGCCGCGGCGTGCCGTACGTCGTCGTTCACGGCCGTCGCGGCGGCAGCGCGATGGCCGCGGCTGCCGTCAACGCACTCGCGACGGAGATCGAATAAATGGCGGCTCAGGACCGGTTGCAAGAACGATTGCAGGGACGGCTGTTCGGACTCGGCGTCGGCCCCGGCGACCCGGAACTCATCACGCTCAAGGCGCTGCGCCTGCTGAAAGCGGCACCCGTAGTAGCGTATTTCGTGGCGAAGGGAAAAAAGGGCAACGCGTTCAGCATCGTCGAGGCGCATCTGCATGAAGCGCAGCAGCATCTGCCGCTCGTCTATCCGGTGACGACCGAGGCGCTCGAACCGCCGCTCTCGTACGAGGCGATCATCGCCGATTTCTATGACACCGCCGCCGTCGTGGTCGCCGCGCATCTCGATGGGGGCCGCGACGTCGCCGTGATCTGCGAGGGCGATCCATTCTTCTACGGCTCGTACATGTATCTGCACGACCGGCTCGCCACGCGCTACGAAAGCGAAGTCGTGCCGGGCGTCTGCTCGATGCTCGGCGGCGCCGCCGTGCTCGGCTCGCCGCTCGTGTACCGCAACCAAAGCCTGTCGGTGCTGTCGGGTGTGTTGCCTGAACACGGACTGCGCCGCCGTCTCGCCGATGCCGACGCCGCCGTCGTCATGAAACTCGGCCGCAATTTCGACAAGGTGCGGCGCGTGCTCGGCGAGCTGGGCCTCGACCGTCGCGCGCTTTATGTCGAACGCGCGACGATGGACAACCAGCGCATCGTGCCGCTTGCCGAAGTCGATCCGATGGCATCGCCCTACTTCTCGCTGCTCGTCGTGCCGGGGGAAAAATGGCAAGGATGACGCCGCCCGCCATCGTGATTCTCGGCGCGGGCGCCCTGCCGACCGCACGGCGCATTCAGGCGCTTTATGCGGGCAGCAAGGTTCACGCGTTGCAGGGACGTGTGGACGCCGACGTGCCGTATCGCGAACTCGGCGAGCACGTGCGCAGGCTCTACGCGCGCGGCACGCCGATCGTCGCGTTGTGCGCAGCGGGCATCGTGATTCGCTGCGTCGCGCCGCTGCTCGCGAACAAGGGCGCGGAGCCGGCGGTCCTCGCGGTCACCGAGGACGGCAGCGCGGTCGTGCCGCTGCTCGGCGGCCTTGCGGGCGTCAACGTGATAGCGCGCGAGATCGCCGACGCGCTCGCCGTGCCGCCCGCGATTACGACGAGCGGCGAACTGCGTTTCGGCACATGTGTGCTGAATCCGCCAGAAGGTTATGCGCTCGCCGATATCGGGCAGGGCAAGCGCTTCTTGTCGGACCTGCTTGCCGGCGAAAGCACGCGTGTGGAAGGCGAAGCGCCGTGGCTCGACGATGCGCAACTGCCGCGCTCCGAGTCCGCGCGTTTGTCGATTCGCGTGACGCCGCGGGCTTGGGATGGGTGTAGCGATGCGTTGGTGATTCATCCGCGGTGTGTGGTTGCGGGAGTGATGTGGATTGGTGGTGGCGACGCAGAATCTGATGCCGAAACCGAGGCGAGTGCTGGGGCTGAAGTTGGTGCCGAGGCAGATCTTGCGGCTGATGCTGATGCAAATGCCGAGGCTGATGTCGGGGCCGGTGCCGACGCCAACGAAAGCGTGAAAGCATCGCTCGCGGTTTCAAAAGGCGCAATAGTGCGCGCAGCATCACCTTCAACGCGGCCTGAAAAAAGCGCCCCGAATCAAACCGGAACGCAAATCGCCGCGCACGTGCGCGAAGCCTTGTCCAAACATGGACTCGCTCAACAGTCTTTGGCAGCGCTCCTCGCGCCATCGAGCGGCATGGCGAACGTCGCGTTCGCCCAGGCGGCGGAAGAACTCGGCGTGCCGCTACGCTTCACGTCGACCGAACCTGAAGACGGCGATCCGCCACACAGCCTGCTTCATGCCGCGCTGCGTTTTCCGTACGAAACACTGCACGACGACGCCGACTCAGGCATCGCGCTCGCGTTGACTCCGCTTGCCATCGACGCCGCCACGATCGGCCGCGCCCGCGGCCGTCTGACCGTGATCGGCCTCGGCCCGGGCAGCGCCGACCTGATGGTGCCGGCCGCGCGCAAGGCGCTCGACGAAGCCACCGACATCCTCGGCTACGACACGTACGTGAAAATGGCGGGACCGCTGCGCGCCGATCAACGCGTGCATGGCACCGACAACCGCGAAGAGATGCAGCGCGCGCGGCACGCCTTCGAGCTGGCGAGCGACGGCCGATCCGTCGTGATGGTCTCTTCGGGCGACCCCGGCGTATTCGCGATGGCCGCCGCCGTGCTCGAAGCACTGGACGCCGCGCAGAAACCGCAGTGGGACGTGGTCGAACTCGCCATCGTGCCCGGCGTCTCGGCGGCGCTCGCCACGGCCGCGCAAGCCGGTGCGCCGCTGGGCCACGACTTCTGCATGCTGTCGCTCTCCGACAATCTGAAGCCGTGGTCGATCATCGAAACGCGCCTGCGCCATGCCGCTCAGGCCGACCTCGTAATGGCCTTCTACAACCCGATCTCACGCGCGCGGCCGTGGCAACTCGACAAGGCGCTCGACATCGTGCACGAATATCGCGACGCCGCGACACCCGTCATGCTGGGGCGCGACATCGGTCGGCCCGGCGCTATGCTTCGCACGGTCACGCTCGGTGCGCTGCGCTCGTCGGACGTGGACATGCGCACGATGGTGATCGTCGGTTCATCGACCACGCGCGGCTTTCCACGCAACGCCGATGCAGCGGACGGCGCACAGTGGATCTACACGCCGCGCTGGTACAAATGAGCGAGCGCACGGGCGAGGCGGCGGCTGCACGCCGCTGCTCCTAACGCCGCATCGCCTTCGCCACCGCACTCATCTGCGCACCGTTCGGATCGGCCAGGCCCTCAAGAATCGTGAAGTGATTGCCGCCGGCGAGCGGCACAAACTCCACCGGCTCGCCCGCCTGACTGCACGCCGCGGCGTACTCCTCCGAGTGGCGGACCAGTTCCGGCAACTCCGACGTGCCTTCGCTCGTCAGTCTGATCCAGCGGCACGATCCGGCGCGCAGCATTACAGGCTGGCTGGCTCACCGAGCCCGCCAACACCGCGCGTCTCGGCGACTACGTGGTGCAGCTCACCAGCGGCATTCTCGAACTCACTGACAACGTCCGCATTCATGTGTTCATCAAGGACGCGTTGCGTGACATGCTGGCCAAAGTCGATCCGTCGCAATCCAATCCATGGGAACGATCCTAGATACGCTTACGAAAGACGGCTGCCACCAGGAGTTGCTCGGTGAGGCACAGGTGCGCGAGTTCATCGCTGGGCGCATCGTCGACTGGGTGAAAAACGAGTACCCGAAAATGGAAAAGATTCTGCCCTCGGCGTGGCTCGGCGAAAAAGGCGCGGAAGTGATCGCGAGCGCGGTGAACCGCGTGCTCGAACAGATCAGCGCGAACCCGACGCACGAGCTGCGTCAGAAGTCGACGACGCTGCGCACAAACTCATCGTCAAGCTCAAATCCGATCCGGCGTTTCTGCAGAAAGGCGAGGAAGTGAAGCGCAATATTATGGAAAGCGACGCGCTCAGCACCTATGTGAAGGACATGTGGGGCGAACTGCGCGCGTGGCTCAAGCGCGATCTGGCGAGCAGCGATTCGGCGCTGCATGCGCGTGTCGTCGCCATGGGGCAATGGGTCGGACGGGAGCTTGCGAACGATCCCGCGTTGCGTCAATCGTTAAACGATCACCTCGAAGAAGCGGCCCGCGCCATGGTGCCCGACTTCGCTCGCTTCCTTACACAGCATATCAGCGATACGGTCAAGAACTGGGACTCGCGCGAGATGTCGCAGCAGATCGAACTGAATATCGGCAAGGACTTGCAGTACATCCGCATCAACGGCACGCTGGTAGGCGGCTTTGTCGGCCTTCTGCTTTATGCGAGCTCGCAACTGTTCGACCTGCTGCGGCTGCATGTGGGATGACGGAGCGACGTTCTGGAGGGTTCATGAACCGCCACATACATAGCGCGCGGAGGAATGAACCAATAGGGAATGAGGCGCATGGCCATGAAAGATGACGTAACCGGAAACGAGGCTAAGGTTACACGGAAGCCTCCCTTTGTCTCACGCCAATGCGCCTACAATCCGGGCATATGTATTGCTCAGGCGCAGCATTCCACTCGCGCATCGATACGGGCGATCGCGCCATTCAACGGACAGTGGCTCATGAAAATATCATTACCGTCGCATGGGCGGCCGAACCGCGTTTATCCGTCGGGCACGACGAGCCTGCATGGACTCGCTTCGGTCGTGACGGGTGTCGTGGGTAGTGAGCGGGCTGTATTTCGGCCGCGCGGTGCTGATGCCGGAGCAACTGGCCAAGATCAACGAATCGCTGATCGACATTGTCGAAAACCTGGAAGTCGCCGATGGTCTGCCCGATCGCATGCCGCGTATGGGCCCGGTCGACGCCGCGGCTGGCGTGCTTGCGTCGACTTCGGTCGATCATCCCGAGCGCCACGATGCTCACATCGCCGCGCGGACGAATGTGCGTGCCGGGACGCGGCGCCTTCGACAAAGTTACCACCGCGATCGCCGTGCAGCTGCTCGGTCGTTAGGGCCTCGCATCGATGATATAGCCACGCACTCTGGATATCGGAGCGCCCGCGAGGACGAACCCAGCTTCAAAGACGCGCCGATCATCTGCATCGTGACGCTCGACGCGCCCGAATCGCCGCCCTATCTGCGCAATATGCTGCGGCGCACGCGCGAATGGCGGCCACGTGCGACGCTGGTCGTGGGCGTGGGGGGCTCACCCGAAGGCGGTGGCGAGACAGGCATGCGAGGCGGCATGGGGGAGCGGCGGCTTCAGCGAGCGCAAGCGGAGCGGCCGGAACACCGGGTGCATCGTACGCAGCGTCCACTTTCCGCGTGATGATCGAGGAATGTCAGGCCGCAGTCGGCTTGCAGGTTATCTGTCAGCCTTCGCATGCAAGCGGAGAAGGCTGAGCGCCAAACCTGACGCTTCCTGTCGATAGGAACCTAACTGTCTTGCGTCGGCGCATGATTCGGAGGCCATGCGGGAAGTCGCGGCGATTTGGGCAATGACACTATCTGTCTACGCTTTCGTCGCTCCGCATTTCATGACAGGAAAGCTCGAGCGTGCGGTCTACTCGCGTCGATACGCGCAGCGTTTCGGTGCTTGTTGCGTGTTGCCTGTTGCACGGCATTCAGCATTCAGCATTCAGCATTCAGCATTCAGCATTCAGCATTCAGCATTCAGCATTCAGCATTGGATTACGTCACCGCACGAGTTCCGTCACTTGTTTCGTCCTCGTCATATTTCCGCGCGGCACTGCAAACTCGAAGCTTGACCGTCAAACGCTTCCACAACTCGGAAACGCCAGATGCCAAATGCCAGCCAGTTGTACGAAGTATGAGACAGCCCGATCCCGCTCGCAAAGTGGCCGCTAACCACTACCGATGACCACCGACGGGAGCCTATGACAGCAAAAAAGAAGCGGCCACTTTGCGAGACAAGAATTTGACAACCGCCTTAGCGACCATTGCAGCATCCGCCGATCATTCGGCGACATTTCGCAAACTGCTTTCAATTCAACCAATAATAGCTTTCAATTAGCGCAATGAAATTAAAATGAAAATCAATCGTAAATGAAGAGAACACGGAAGCAAACCGACAAGAGCAAACGAAAAAAATAAAGGTAGCAAATTCTCTTTCTTAAATTTCAATACATATTAAAGTGGAAATACCGCTCCAGCCCGGGGATCTGAGCGAGCACACGCTCTGGCATTCGCCTCTGCGCGCAGGACGACAAATGGAATTTTGTCACGCCGGCCGGCCGCGAATCGCGCATCGCGCTCGACGCAGCGCTGTCCGTCAACAATGCACTCATTATGCGGCACTTGCCGGCATGGGCATCGCCGTGCTGCCTGAAAATCACGTCATGGCCGATCTGCGCGACGGTGCGCTCGGGCAGTGCTGCCGGACTATCAGATCACGAAACGCCGAGAAGGAGTTGTCCATCGTCTACGCGGACCGGCGTCGGCTGCCGACAAAAACGCGATCGTTTGTCGATTTTTCGGTCAACTGGTTTCGCGCCAATGCGAATCATCTGACGAGCGCTCAGCCGGTATATACTGGCACGCGGCCTAGCCGCCGGTTCCGTGATTGACTCATGCGAATCACGTCGCATTCATTGTACCCAAAATGAGGACAAGGCCGCGCAGCGGCTCCGTCATACTTTCCTATCCATTCGTGCCGGCGATGTGCATGTCAGCGGCCGAAGCATCGGACAGAAAATCCAGGAAGGAGACGAGCATGACCCGCGGTTTCAAACCTTATCCGGTCGCGCATGCCCGTGAGTTCCGTTCGCACACACCGCCGACATGAGGAGCTGACCGAGCACGCGGCCCGCTTCGTCGCGGTTCTTGCAGACCACGCTCAGCGCGCCGACGCGCTCGCCGTACAGCGAAAAATTCTTCGAGAACGAATTGGCGACGATCAGCGGAATGTCCGTTTCGGCGAGCATACGCACGCAGGCCGCGTCTTCTTCGAGACCTGCGCCGAAACCCTGATACGCCATGTCGACGAACGCAATCAGCTTGCGGCGCTGCAAAACCGGCACGAGTTCGGCCCATTGCCCGGGCTCAGACGACGCCCGTCGGGTTATGACAGCAGGCGTGCAGCAGCACGATGCTTTTTCCGGCAGCGTGTCGATCGTGGCGAGCATGTCGGCGAAACGCAGGCCGCCGGTCTGCTCGTCGTAGTCGTAATACGGGTACGTGTTGACCGTCAGCCCCGCGTTTTCGAACACCACTCGATGGTTCTCCCAGCTCGGATCACTGATCCACATTTGCGAACCGGGAAAATAGCGCTTCAGAAAATCGGTGCCCACTTTCAGCGCCCCCGAGCCGCCAACGGTCTGCAATGTTGCGATGCGGCCTTCCGCTCGCGCGGCGCTGTCCGCGCCGAACACGAGCGCCTGCGCGGCGTCGCGGTACAGCGGCAAACCCGCCATCGGCAGATACGAACGCGGACCGATCGAATCGAGCAGCGCGGTTTCCGCGCGGCGCATGGCATCCATGACGGGCAGCTTGCTGGCGTCGTCGAAATAGATGCCGATGCTCAGGTTGACCTTGTTGGGACGCGGATCGACCTGGAAACTTCGTTCAGGCTCAGGATCGGGTCGCCGGGGTAGGCGGGAATATGGTCGAACATGGCAATTCCTTGAATGAAACACTGAATGTGGCGTTTGAACTGCACGGCGCGGATTATCACGAGCCAATACAATAGTACACAAGTCTAAGTACACAAGTCTAAGCGCGTTTGACGGCGTGCGTCGATTGGAAGAAATCTCGATCATCCGGGCGTGCCGCACAATCAACCGATTTTTCACGATTCGTAAGTTTTTCTTTAGAATCGATGCATGCCACTCACACGCGTAACCATCCGCCAGTTCGAAGCCTTTCTCGCGATCGTCGATCTGCACAGCATCGGTGCGGCGGCGGAACGGCTCGGGCTCACGTCGTCCGCCGTCAGCCAGTTGCTCGGCGAACTCGAAACGGAGCTCGGCTTCCGGCTCTTCGACCGCACCACGCGACGCGTGGATCTGTCGAGCGCGGGTCAGGACTTCCTCGCGTCGGCGGAATCGGTATTGCGCCACGTGCGCACCGCCGCGCAGTCCGCCGACGACATCCGCAACCGTGCCGCCGGCATCGTGCGGGTCGGCGCGCCGCTCGTGATCGCGGCAACCGCCCTGCCCGCCGCCATCGCCGACTACGCGCGCGACAAGCCGAAAGTGGTCGTGCGTATTTGCGATACGGTGGTCGAGCAACTGGTGGAGCGCGTGGAAAGCGGTGACGTGGACCTCGCTATCGGCCCAAACCGGCAAAGCGGCACGCGCGTGCGCTGCGATCCGGCGTTCACGAGCCCGTGGGTGATGTGGTGCGCGGCCACCCATCCGCTCGCAGGCCACCGCCGTGTGCAATGGCAGCATCTGCGCGACGGGCCGCGATCACGAACGGGCGGTCGAACAGATGCTCGCGAATCTGCCGGTCGAGGCGCGCATCATTCCGGTGGACGTGGTGGACAACGTCACCACCGCGTTCGGCGTCGCCGCGCACGGCCTCGCGGTCACGCTCGCGCCCGCTTACGTGGCGCCGCTCGCGCGGACCTTTGGGCTGGTTATGAAACGCATCGTCGATCCGGAAACCATTCGCGACGTGTGCGTCTATCGTTCGACGGAGCGCGCGCTGTCGCCGCCCACGGACGACTTCGCGGAATTCGTCGTTCCGTGGTTAAAGCGCTGGGATAGGGAAACGCAGGCCGAGCCGCGCATAAGCGCGCTTCTGGTACGTAACCACGCTCGCGGGCTTCACGCCCATCTGCATGGCGATTTCAGCAGCGCTCGCACCTTCCAGCGTGCCGCGCACCACGTCGAGTTCGCGTGGCGTGAGCGTGGGGCAAAGGCGCCTCACGCGTGCGAGCATCGCGGCCGCCGGACCCTGCTGATGCTGGCCGTTCAGCGCGTAATGCCCTTTGGCCGCATACGCAAACAGGTCGCGAAACTCTCCACGCGCTCCAGTTCGCCCGGCTGGAACGTGCCGTACGCGCTGTCGCGATACAGATTGATGGACAGCCACACGCTTTCCATCGGTTGCACGAGCAACGACAGACGATCCGACACGTTCGGCTGCGCATAGCACATCGCCCGATACGCCTCGTTTTCGATTTCGGCGCTTTGCTGCTAATGCAGCATGAGCGCGTCGGCCGTACGCCGTGCGGACGGCGCGCCGCCGATTGCGGATTTCGGTGATGGTGATCAGGCCGTTTTGGCGACCGTGATCAGTTTGGAAGGTGGCGTTGCGCGGGCAATGGATTATATGGTGAAGGTGATCATGATCAGGATGCGGAGGACTGCTTG
>CALNWS010000039.1 GCA_940747215.1 uncultured Paraburkholderia sp.
AAGCTTGCTCGGCAAAGGACTGACCTATCTGCGCACGCAGTGGCCGAAGCTGATCCGCTTCACTACCACACCTCACGCGCTCCGCTACCTTACTCTGGGGAACGTCGTTCGTGGATCGCATACGTTTGTTCACGCGGTTGCGTCTATTCCGGCCTCTTCAACCTGGCATTGCGGACACAAGGTGAAAGACGCGGCGCTCATCATGCCGGGAACTGTTATCGCAACGTTTGACCCAAACGGGCGGTATGGCAATCACACAGACGGACGTAGCCATGCGGCGATTTTTCTCGGACGCGATCCGACCGGGATCCGCGTTCTGGACCAATGGAATGGACACACGACACAACCGGTTCACGAACGTGTCATTCGCTACAGGAACGGACTCGGTTTGAAAGTCAACGACGGGGATCAGTTCTATGTCGTGGAATAAAGCGTTGCTTCTGCTCGCGTGCGTCGTGGCTGCCAGCACAGTGGCCGCTGCGCAGATGTCGTGCTCTGTCAGCGTGTTCGATGCGGGAAGGCGGCACGCGTTGAACAACGCGGCGCTATATGATGGCCCGGTAGACCAGATGGCGAATCTCGTTCCCGTGCGTCAGGGTAATGCAGATCGATGGATCATTGACGGCAGCGTCGATCCGTATCTGGTTGTCTGTACCAGGGCACAAAAAAGAGCGTTACTCTTCGCGCCAAAGCGGCGCGTAGCTGCACGGCAGGCGATAAGCCATTCCGGGCCTGTTGCAAATGACCTGAGTGACACGTCGCGCGCCGGATGCCCTCGAGTTGGGCACACCGGGCGCGACTTTTCAGACTTCCGTTACGGCAACAGAATCGTTGACCCCGTAGTACGTCGCCCTTCGAGATCCTCATGTGCTTTCGCGACATCCGAGAGCGCGTAACGCTGGTTGATACTCGTCTTCACCTTGCCCGACACGAGCACGTCGAACAGTTCCGCCGACATCGCCTCGTAATCGCTGCGCTTGCCGATGTACGTAAACAACGTGGGCCGCGTAAAGAACAGCGAACCGCGTCCGGCGAATTTGGAGGAATCGATCGGCGGCAACGGACCCGACGCATTGCCGAAGCTCACGAACATGCCGAGCGGCGCGAGGCAGTCGAGCGATGCGGTGAACGTGTCCTTGCCGATTGAATCGTAGACCACCGGCACGCCCGCGCCGTTGGTGATTTCGCGCACGCGCTTCGTGAAGTTTTCGCGCGTATAAACGATCGCGTGATCGCAGCCATGCGCCTTCGCGATCTCGGCTTTTTCGTCGGAACCCACGGTGCCGATCACCGTCGCGCCTAATGCTTTCGCCCACTGGCATACGAGCAAACCGACGCCGCCTGCGGCCGCCTGAATCAGGATCGTGTCGCCGGCTTTCACGGGATACGTGCGGTGCAGCAGATATTGCGCAGTAAGTCCCTGCAGCATGACGGAGGCCGCCTGCTCGTCGCTCAGCGCGGCCGGCACCTTGACGACCTGCGCGGCCGGCAACACGCGCTCCTGCGCATACGTGCCCGGCGGACGCGCGACATACGCGACGCGCTCGCCCACTTTCACGTCGGTCACGCCCGAGCCAACCGCGACGACTTCGCCCGCCGCCTCCATGCCGAGGCCACCAGGTAGCGGCAGCGAATACAAACCGGTGCGGAAATAGACGTCGATATAGTTCAGCCCGACCGCCGTTTGACGGATGCGGATTTCGCCGGCGCCTAGCTTGCCCACTTCGACATCCACCCACTTCATGACTTCGGGGCCACCGGTTTTATCGAATCGGATTGCTTTGACCATCACGTCTCCTTAGCTAGCGGTTGAGTTGGGTTCGAGCGGCTCACGCGCTGTCAGACCTGTTGCGTGAGACGCAGTGTCAGCACGTCGAGAATCATGCGTGTCGTGGAAATATTCGTCGCGCACGGAATGTTGTGCACGTCGCATGCGCGGACCAGTGCGTTGATGTCCGGCTCGTGCCGTTGCGGCGTCATCGGATCGCGCAAAAAGATCACCATGTCCACGCGCCCTTCCGCGAGTTGTGCGCCGATCTGCAGGTCGCCCCCGTGCGGGCCGGACAGCATGCGCTCCACCGTCAGACCGTGCGCTTCCGAAATGCGCGAACCGGTCGTGCCGGTGGCGATGATGTCGCAGCGCCCGAGCGTGTCGACGTATTCGCCGGCCAGTTTGACGATGTCGTCCTTCTTGTGATCGTGCGCGATCAGCGCAATGCGGGTGATCATGACATAAGACTACTGAAACCTGAGTGATTGTTGTTGTGGCGTTGCGGATGCTGCAGATGCTTCGGCGTGTCTGCTTCAGCGGGTTTGCTTCGATGCGAAGACGCGTTTACATGAAGGCGAACGCGCCGCGCTTAATGTGTGACTTGTGCGTAACTTAGTGCGTGACTCAGAACGTGCCCGGATAGGCGCCGCCGTCGATCAGCAGATTCTGCCCGGTGATGTAGCATGTAGCCGGCATGCACGCTGCACAGGAACGCGCAGGCGCTGCCGAATTCGTCGCGATTGCCGAGACGGCCTACCGGAATGCTTTTCGCCCGCTCTTCGCGCGCAGCTTCGACGGTGATGTTTTTCGCTTTGGCTTTGGCTTTGGCTTGCGCCTCGATCGTGACCGCGATGCGGTCGGTGTCGAAAATGCCCGGCAGCAGGTTGTTGATCGTCACGCCCGTGGGTGCCACCTTGCGCGCGAGACCGGCGACGAAACCCATCAGCCCACGCGCGCCGTTGGAGAGCGCGAGCACGTCGATCGGTGCCTTCACCGCCGAGCTGGTGATGTTGACGATGCGACCGAAGCCGCGTGCGCTCATCGAATCGATCGTCGCGCGGATCCAGTCTTCGTGCGAGAAATTGTGGAAGTCGCCCGGCGGCGGGCCGCCCGCGTTGTTCACCAGAATGTCCGGCTGCGGACAGGCGGCGAGCGCGGCCGCGTGGCCTTCCGGCGTAGTGGTGTCGCACGCCACCGTCTTGACCTCGACGCCGCTCTTCTGGCGAATCGCGGCCGCGGTGGCTTCGAGCGTCTCGCGCCGTACGCGCGACGATCGTCAGGTTCACGCTCTCGGCGGCGAGCGCTTCCGCGCAACCGCGCCTCAAACCCTTGCTGGCGGTGCACACCAGTACGGTGCGACCTGCGATTCCCATGTCCATGTGCGTGTCCTCGTGGCGTTGTCCGGTGCGCGGATCGCGTCCCAGCGTTGCAAAGTTTCCCCCAATTCTAGAAGAATCGGTGCCGGACTGCGCCGGGCCGCTGCAATCTCCGGTATCTTCCGGTGCCACTCTTTCGGTAAACTTGCGCGGTGGCGTGTCCGCCGGCCGGTTTTCCGGCGTACGGCGCGCCGAACCGAACCCACCCTCTTGCCGCCCCCGGGCGCTCCTGCCATGACTCAGGACAGCCGTTTGCCCAATTTTTTCATCCTCGATCACCCGCTGATCCAGCACAAGCGGTCGCACATGCGCGACCGGGACACCTCGACCCGCACGTTCCGCGAATTGCTGCGCGAAATCACGCTGCTGATGGGCTACGAAACCACCCGCAATCTGCCGTGACCACACGCCGCTCGTCGAGATCGACGCGCCGGTGATCGCCGGCAAGAAGCTCGCGATCGTGCCAGTGCTGCGCGCCGGCATCGGCATGTCGGACGGCCTGCTGGAACTCGTGCCGTCGGTGTGCGTGGGCCACACCGGCGTGTATCGCGCGGACGACCATCGCCCGATCGAATATCTGGTGTGTCTGCCCGATGATCTCGAGGACCGCGTCTTCATCTCGAGGACCGCGTCTTCATTCTGTGCGATCCGATGGTCGCGACCGGCTACTCGGCCGTGCACGCCGTCGGCGTGCTCAAGCTCCGCAACGTCGCGGGCGAAAACATCCTATTCTTCGCACTCGTGGCCGCGCCCGAAGGCATGCAGGTGTTCCAGGACGCGTATTCGGACGTCAAGCTCTACGTGGCGTCGCTCGATTCGCATCTGAACAAGCACGCGTACATCGTGCCAAGTCTCGGCGACGCAGGCGACCGCCTGTTCGGCACGAAGAACTGACACTCGGCCGGCCGGTAGCGGCACCGGCCGACACGAGGTGGCGGCGCGCGGAAAATGGACAAAACGCAACCGCAAAACGCAACCGAAGCAAGCCCGCCGTCCACTTTCTGCTCACCTTTCGCGCAGTTTCCGCCTACGTCACCTCCCGGCAGCGTGATAAAATTCGAATCCGCTCAAAGAGCGGCTCAACCTGCACCACCGCCCGGCGCATCGCGCCTTGACGCGGGGCCTGCCAGGACCAGCGGAACAGGCACCTGCACGAGCACGACCGGCATACGGGCAAGCGGTATGCGGCTCACGGTGCTTGTCGCGGCTTCTCCGGGCATCGCCGCTGGCCACCCTATCCCGCATCCGGGCTGCCGGGTCCGCGCTTCAGGAACCGCTACAGCGTCGGGTCCGGTTCCGGTTCCGCTCGCTGGGTGCTATCAGGCTGAATACAGGTTCTACACTAGGCGGTTTGACATCGAGGCGCATAAGAAAACGCGTAACACGCGTACGTGCCCGTAAAACGCAACGACAATTGCACAATGCGTGCGCCTCACGAAGCACGCGCGATGGAGAAAGAGGTATGGCGGGTCATTCGAAATGGGCCAACATCAAGCATAAGAAAGCAGCGGCCGACGCCAAGCGCGGCAAGGTCTGGACGCGGCTCATCAAGGAAATCCAAGTCGCGGCGCGCATGGGCGGCGGTGACATCGACTCGAATCCGCGTCTGCGGCTCGCCGTCGAAAAGGCGTACGATGCCAACATGCCGAAAGACAACGTCAACCGCGCGATCCAGCGCGGCGTAGGCGGTGTCGACGGTGCGAACTACGAAGAAATCCGCTACGAAGGCTACGGCATCGGCGGGGCGGCGGTAATCGTCGACACCATGACCGACAACCGTACGCGCACGGTCGCGGAAGTGCGTTACGCGTTCTCGAAGAATGGCGGCAACATGGGCACGGACGGCTCGGTGTCGTTCATTCGACCACGTCGGCCAGTTCCTGTTCGCGCCGGGCACCGCTGAAGACAAGCTGATGGAAGCCGCGCTCGAAGCCGGCGCCGACGACGTAGTCACGAGCGAAGACGGCAGTATCGAAGTGCTGTGCCCGCCGAACGATTTCCCGAAGGTGAAGGCCGCGCTCGAAGCCGCGGGCTTCAAGGCGGAACTGGCGGAAGTCACGATGAAACCTCAGACGGAAGTCGAGTTCACCGGCGACGACGCAGTGAAGATGCAGAAGCTGCTCGACGCGCTGGAGAATCTGGACGACGTGCAGGAAGTCTATACGAACGGCCTCGATCGCCGACGAGTAAGCGGTGGGCGCGCCCGAGCGGCGCGCGGCATTGGTCTGTTTTTCCATGGCTCTGGCGGGTCGCCTCGGCCGTTTATGGTTTTTAAGTCTCGGGGATTCACATGAAGATACTCGTTGTCGGTTCCGGCGGTCGCGAACACGCACTCGCATGGAAGCTCGCGCAGTCGCCGCGGGTCCAGCTCGTCTACGTGGCGCCGGGCAACGGCGGCACCGCTCAGGACGAGCGTCTGCGCAACGTCGACATCACCGAGCCGGCCGCGCTCGCCGATTTCGTCGAGAAAGAGCAGATCGCTTTCACGCTGGTCGGTCCGGAAGCGCCGCTCGCTGCGGGTATCGTCAACCTGTTCCGCTCGCGCGGTCTGAAAATTTTCGGACCCACGAAGGAAGCCGCGCAGCTCGAAAGCTCGAAAGACTTCGCGAAGGCGTTCATGAAGCGCCACGCGATTCCCACGGCCGAATACGAAACGTTCGCCGCCGCCGCCGCGCACGCGTATATCGACTCGAAGGGCGCGCCCATCGTGATCAAGGCCGACGGCCTCGCCACGGGCAAGGGCGTGGTAGTCGCGCAAACGCTGGAAGAAGCGCACACCGCGGTCGACATGATGCTGTCCGACAACAAGCTCGGCGATGCCGGCGCGCGTGTCGTGATCGAGGAATTCCTTGCGGGCGAGGAAGCGAGCTTCATCGTGATGGTGGACGGCAAGAACGTGCTGCCGCTCGCTTCGAGCCAGGACCACAAGCGTCTGCTAGACGCCGACCAGGGTCCGAACACGGGCGGCATGGGCGCCTATTCGCCGGCCCCGATCGTAACGCCGCAACTGCATGCCCGCGTGATGCGCGAAATCATTCTGCCTACCGTGCGCGGCATGGAGAAGGAAGGCAACCGCTTCACCGGCTTCCTGTACGCCGGCCTGATGATCGACGCGCAAGGCAACCCGAAAACGCTCGAATTCAATTGCCGCATGGGCGACCCGGAAACGCAGCCGATCATGGCGCGCCTGAAGGGCGACTATTCGAAGGTGGTCGAGCAGGCCATTGCCGGCACGCTGGATACGGTCGAGCTCGAATGGGACCGCCGCACCGCGCTCGGCGTGGTGATCGCCGCGCACAACTATCCGGACACGCCGCGCAAGGGCGACCTCATCAGCGGCATTCCGGCGGAAACCGCGGATTCGGTCACGTTTCATGCGGGCACCACGCTCGCGGACGGCAAGCTCACGACCTCGGGCGGCCGCGTGCTGTGCGTAGTGGGTCTCGCGGATTCGGTGCGCAGCGCGCAGTCGGCGGCATACGAGACGATCAACCATATTTCGTTCGACGGCATGCAGTACCGCCACGACATTGGTTACCGCGCGATCAACCGCAAACACGACGCCAAAACCAAAGCCAAAGGCAAGCACTGAGGCGTTCAGGCCGGCCGCCCGTGTGTTCCTCTTGTATGGCGCTGGTATAGCGCTGGTGTAGCGCAAGTGCGCGGCATCCGAAGCGCTACACTGCGGGCTTCGGCGGCAGTTTTCTCCCGTTCCGGCGGGAGGCGCTTTTCGCGGCGGGCTGCGTGCGGGGTTTCGCTTTCTACGCCGCCGAGCTAACAGAACCAGAACCGTCGAGCCGGCCCACCCGGCTTTACGGGAAACGCCCGGCGCAACGCCCGAAGCAACGCCTCGCGCCGCGCTTTCGCCGATCGTGCCGGCAAACATCCAGCAATCGTCTTCAGGAAGAACCTGCGGCACGCCGTGCGTGCCGCCCTTAGCATCTGCATTCATGACCGAATCGAGCTACGACGCACAGGCCGTGCGCAGCTGGCTGCAAGGCCTGCAAACGCATATCGCAAACACGCTCGGCGCGTTCGACGGCACGCCGTTCGCCACCGACGCCTGGCAGCGCGCGCCCGGCGAAAAACTGCGCGGCGGCGGTTGCACGCGAATCCTCGAAGGCGGCAAGTTCTTCGAGCGCGCGGGCATCGGCTTTTCGGATATCGCGGGCGACATGCTGCCGGGCTCGGCGAGCGCGGCGCGTCCGCAACTGGCCGGCCGTGGCTTCGAGGCCATGGGCGTCTCGCTCGTGCTGCACCCGCACAATCCGCATTGCCCGACCGTGCATATGAACGTGCGTCTGCTGATCGCCACCAAGGCCGGCGAAGAACCCGTGTTCTGGTTCGGCGGCGGCATGGACCTCACGCCGTACTACGGTTACGAGGAAGACGCGCGGCACTTCCACCGCGTGTGCCGCGACGCGCTTGCGCCTTACGGGGCGGACCTTTACCCGGGTTTCAAGCGCTGGTGCGACGAGTATTTCTTCTTGAAACACCGCAACGAGCCGCGTGGCATCGGCGGCATTTTCTTCGACGATTTCTCCGCGCCGGACTTCGATCAATCGTTCGCGATGCTCAAAAGCGTGGGCGACGGTTTCCTCAAGGCCTACCTGCCGATCATCGAAAAGCGCCGCAACATTCCGTACGGCGAAGCCGAGCGCGAATTCCAGGCTTACCGGCGCGGGCGTTACGTCGAATTCAATCTGGTCTTCGACCGTGGCACACTGTTTGGGTTGCAGAGCGGCGGACGCACGGAATCCATCCTGATGTCCATGCCGCCTGTGGTGAACTGGCGCTACAACTGGCATCCTGAACCGGACACGCCGGAAGCACGTCTTTATAGCGATTTTCTCGTGGCGCGCGAGTGGGTGTGAGGCGCGTCGCGCCATCGCAGCCCAGCACTTCGTCACGACAAAGGATCTTCACCTGAAGCCGAACGCTCACCCTGTCGCCCTGCCCCGCCGGATCGGCCTGCTTGGCGGCACTTTCGACCCGATCCACGCCGGCCACCTGGCGCTCGCCCGGCGCTTCGCCGAGGTGCTGCAACTGACCGAGCTGGTGCTGTTGCCGGCCGGCCAGCCCTGGCAGAAATCGGACGTGTCGCCGGCCGTGCACAGACTAGCGATGACACGCGCCGCAGCCAGCGAACTCGCGCTGCCGGACGTGAACGTGCGCGTCGCGACCGACGAGATCGATCACGACGGTCCCACGTACACGGTCGAAACGCTGCAACACTGGCGCGAACGGGAAGGTCTGGACGCGTCGATCGCGCTGCTGATCGGTGCCGATCAACTGGTACATCTCGATACGTGGCGCGAGTGGCAACGGCTCTTCGAGTTCGCGCACATCTGCGCGGCCACGCGGCCCGGTTTCGATCTCGCGTCGATTCCGCCCGTCGTCGCGAAAGAGATCGACGCGCGACGCGCTCGCGCCGAGGTGCTGCGCGGCACGCCGTGCGGCCATCTGCTGATTGACACGACGCTTGCGTTCGACGTGTCGGCCACCGACTTTCGCGCGCATCTGCGTGCGAAAGTCACCGAACAGGTGAGCCAGCAGCTCGCGCACGCGGACGCCGAACAGACGCAGCCGCAGGAACACACGCAGGCCAAGGCCGCTAGTCACGTCTCCGCCGCGGTGTGGGACTATATTCTTCAACATCATCTGTACCACCGGTAACCCCATGGATATTCGCAAACTGCAACGCGTGATCGTCGACGCCCTCGAAGACGTCAAGGCGCAAGACATCAAGGTGTTCAACACCAGCCACCTGACGGCGCTGTTCGATCGCGTGATCGTCGCGAGCGGCACCTCCAATCGCCAGACCAAGGCGCTCGCGTCGAGCGTGCGCAAAAGCGTGAAGGAAGCCGGCGGCGAGATCGTCAGTACCGAAGGTGAGGACATCGGCGAATGGGTGCTGGTGGATTGCGGCGACGCGATCGTGCACATCCTGCAACCGGCGCTGCGCCAGTACTACAACCTCGAAGAGATCTGGGGCGAGAAGCCGGTGCGCATCAAGCTGTCCACGCCCGATCCGTTCGGCGGCGCGCGTTCGAGCAAGGCCGAACGAGGAAGACGAAAACGACGAAGCGCCGGCCGCGAAGCCTGCGCGCCGCAAGTAAGCGCGCGGCCGCAGACCTGCCGCTCTCCGGCGATTGCTCGTAGCTCGTAGCTGTGGTTCGTAGTTCGCTCAGCGGCAGGTTCGCGTTCGTTTTTCCTCAACGTATTCGTCAGTGCATTCGTCTCGCGGATGCGTTGACTCAAGTCATGAAACTGCACATTCTCGCCGTCGGCCACAAGATGCCGGACTGGATCGCCACCGGCTTCGACGGATACGCGAAGCGCATGCCGCCCGAGCTGCGCATCGAGTTGCGCGAAATCAAGCCGGAGCAGCGTTCGCCGGCCGCGCGGCTGAAAGCGTGATGGCCGCCGAGCGTGTGAAGATCGAAGCCGCGCTGCCGAAGAACGCGCGCATCGTCGCGCTCGACGAACGCGGCAAAGACTGGATCACCATGCAACTCGCGGGCGCGCTGCCCGGCTGGCAGCAGGACGGCCGCGACGTCGCGTTCCTGATCGGCGGCACCGACGGCCTCGATCATGAACTGAAGGCGCGCGCCGATATGATGCAGCGCGTGCCCAGCCGCACGCCATGGTGCGCGTGCTGCTCGCCGAACACAGCTTTACCGCGCGTGGACCATCACGCAAAATCACCCCTATCATCGCGCGTGAGTGCGCTGAACTGCAGTGCGTGTTGTTTTGCGCTGAGTCGTGCGTTGTGCGTTTTTGCGCTGGGTGCCGTGCGCGGCATGGGTCGCAGCGAGTTCATGCATCGGCGCTTACAGCGGCCGAGTGCTTGCTTGTCACCATACGCGTTGAATCACACCCACGCGCATGCACGCCCGCGCCGTCACCGCGCCCTTCACGCGAACATAACCTTCGATCGAGATCCGTTCATGCCTACGTCCGCCGATTCGCTGCATCCCTTCGTCTATCTCGCGTCGCAGAGTCCGCGCCGCCAGGAGTTGCTGCAGCAACTGGGCGTGCGTTTCGAACTGCTGCTGCCGCGACCCGACGAAGATGCCGAAGCGCTCGAAGCCGAATTGCTCGGCGAGCGAGCGCACGACTACGTGCAGCACGTGTGCATCGCGAAGGCGCATGCGACGCGCGCGCGGCTCGTCGCCGGCGGACATGTTGAACGGCCGATTCTCGTTGCAGACACAACCGTCACGATCAACGATGCGATTCTCGGCAAACCCGTCGACGCCGAGTCGCGATGCTCACGCGCCTCGCAGGCCGCGATCACGAAGTGCTGACCGCGCTCGCCGTAGTCGATGCGCAAGGCGTGCTGCTGCCCGCCGCGCTGTCGGTTTCGAGGATGCGTTTTGCTGCAGTGCACGCAGATGCGATCCGCCGATATGTGGGAAGCGGCGAGCGGCGAGCCGCTCGGCAAGGCGGGCGCATACGGCATGCAGGGACGCGCCGCGGAGTTTATCGAGCATATCGACGGGTCCTATTCAGGTATCATGGGTTTGCCGCTTTTTGAAACCGCTGCCCTCCTGCGCGCAGCGCACATCGACTTTTAGAACAACACCATGAATGAAGAAATCCTGATCAATGTCACGCCGCAGGAAACGCGCGTCGCGCTGGTCCAGCAAGGCGCCGTCTGGGAGCTTCACGTCGAACGAACGCTGTCGCGCGGGCGCGTTGGCAATGTCTATCTTGGCAAGGTCGTGCGCGTGTTGCCGGGCATGCAGTCCGCTTTCATCGACATCGGCCTAGAGCGCGCCGCGTTCCTTCACGTCGCCGATATCTGGCATCCGTGCATCGCAGGCGAACCGCAGCATCAGGTGCCGCATCAGCCCATCGAGAAAATCGTGTTCGAAGGCCAGACGCTGATGGTTCAGGTCGTGAAAGATCCGATCGGCACGAAAGGCGCTCGGCTTTCCACGCAGGTGAGCATTGCGGGTCGCACGCTCGTGTATCTGCCGCAGGAATCACACATCGGCATCTCGCAGAAGATCGAAAGCGAAGCGGAGCGCGAAGCCGTGCGCGCGCGCCTCACGGCCGTGCTGCCTGCCGACGAAAAGGGTGGCTACATCGTGCGCACCATCGCGGAAGACGCGACGAGCGACGAACTTGCGGGAGATGTGTCCTATCTGCGCAAGACGTGGGCAACCATTCTGTCGCAGGCGAAGCGCATGCCGCCTACCAGCCTGCTCTATCAGGATCTGAATCTCGCGCAACGCGTGCTGCGCGATTTCGTCAACGATGAAACGTCCAGCATTCAGGTGGACTCGCGCGAGACGTACCAGATGCTCGCGGACTTCGCGGCGGAATTCACGCCGGCGGTGTCATCCAAGCTGCATCACTACACGGGCGAGCGGCCGCTTTTCGATCTGTACAACATCGAGACCGAAATCCAGCGCGCGCTGTCGCGGCGCGTCGATCTGAAATCGGGCGGCTATCTCGTGACCGACCAGACCGAAGCGATGACCACGATCGACGTGAACACGGGCGGTTACGTGGGTGCGCGCAATTTCGACGACACGATCTTCAAGACCAACCTCGAAGCCGCGCACACCATCGCGCGGCAACTGCGGCTGCGTAATCTCGGCGGCGTGATCATCATCGATTTCATCGACATGGAAAACGTTGAGCATCGCGAACAGGTGCTGGGCGAACTGAAGAAGGCGTTGTCGCGCGATCGTACGCGCGTGACCGTGAACGGCTTCTCGCAACTCGGTCTCGTGGAAATGACGCGCAAGCGCACGCGCGAGTCGCTTGCGCACGTACTGTGCGAGCCGTGCCCGGTGTGCCAGGGCAAAGGCCAGGTGAAAACGTCGCGCACGGTATGTTACGACGTGCTGCGCGAAATTCTGCGCGAGTCGCGCCAGTTCAATCCGCGCGAGTTCAGGGTCGTCGCGTCGCAACAGGTGATTGACCTCTTTCTCGAAGAGGAGTCGCAGCACTTGGCGATGCTAATCGACTTCATCGGCAAACCGGTGTCGTTGCAGGTGGAGTCGAATCTGAGTCAGGAACAATACGATATTGTGCTGATGTAGCCCCCCTCACATCGGCAAAACAACCCGCAACAACGGCACGCGCTGCGCCACTGCAACGATCAGCCACGACGCGACCAGCGTCACGACAGTCGCTAGGGGATAAGCCGCCCACGAGGTCAGCCGCGGTAACATCGCGGCGATCTGGTTCAGCACGAACACCAGCACCATCAGGTGAATCAGATAGATGCCGAAGGTGCGGTTGCCGATGTCCAGACACGGGCGCAGCCACGCCGCATCCGCCATCCAGTCGTACAAGCAGCTTGAGCGAAACGAACGCACCCGCCGACGCGACGATGACCGTCGGCGTCCAGTAGTCGACGAACAGCATGGTGAACTTGCTGTCCATCTTCATAATAGCCGCTGCCCCACGCCACCGCGAGCGTGCCGAGTGCCCACACCGCGGCGCCGAGCAGCATATAACCGCCGTACAGCGGCATAAACGACAGATCGATCGCGATGGTCGGCTTGCCAAGCATCGCGTCCGACAGTTTGAGCACACTCGATCCCACGAACCACGCGCCAAGCAGCCAGTACAGCCAGTACTTCTGCTGCGTGGCGTGCTGAAAGAACGCGGAAAAGAGTGGCAGGAAAACGTACACCGAAATCAGCGCGTACAGATACCACAGGTGCATGTAGGGCGCCGTCAGAATCTGCAGGGTCCAGTCGGGCATCACGTGACCGCGGTCGTATTGCTCCCAGATCAGATATAGCACCGATCACACGACGAGCGGCACCACCACCCGCCAGATCCGCTTGAGGATGGACGCGACCGGATGGTCTCTGCCGGGCAGCAGCACGCCCGTCACCATGAAAAAGAGCGGCACGCAGACATGGGCGATGCTGTCGAGACGAGCCCCGGCGGCCATGACGGCCCCGGCGTCACGAAACCGGGCGCCGACGTATGCACCATCACGACCAGTGCAATTGCCACGAATTGGATGAAAGTAAGCGAGTCGTCGCGTTGAAGTTTCGGGAGGGACATTGCGTGGCTTTGGATTCGGGTCGACACGCATGTTACACGTCGGAAGATTCAGCGAGAAATAGTAAGTTTTCCTACGTCGACGCACGCCTTTCCCCATCGCAAACGTCCTCCAGACTGTCCCACCCCTCAATTTTCCCTTTGACGCAGCGCCGCAAACCGGCGTAACCATCCCATTGGATGTTATTCGGATGGCTCACGGATGTTTTAACGAGAATATCCGTCTCTCTGCAGGACCTTGAAGATGCCCAAGCTCACCCTCGTCGACACCTCGCGCCCGAAAGGCGGCGAGACCCAAAAGATCACCATTAACCTAGGCCTAGTCGATCTCGGTCAGATCGACCTGCTCGTCGAAGAAGGGTTTTACTCGAATCGCACCGACCTGATCCGCACGGCGATCCGCAATCGACTGGCGGTGCATGCGCAGGTCGTCACCAAAACCGTGACGCGGCGCTCACTCGTGCTCGGGATGCAGCACTTCACGCGTCAGGACCTCGAAGCGGCGCGCGCCGCCAACGAGCAACTCGACATTCAGGTGCTCAGCCTTGCGAGCATCGCTCGCCGACGTGCCGCCGGAACTCGCGGCTGCGACGATCGCGTCGGTGGCGGTGCTCGGCGCTTTTCATGCGTCGCCGGCGGTGAAAGCGGCGCTCGCTGGACGTATCAGTTGATCGAAGTCGAGGCATCGCAAGACCGAACGCAACCGGGAAATACAGCACACATATGAACGACAACTTCCTGAAATCGATGAAGGACGCCTCTTCGAGCTTTTACGCACGCAGGGTCCGAAAGAGGCGACCGCGGCCGTTCAGCGCGCGCTCGCCGACGGCATGGGCGCACACGCTCAAGGCACGGGCAGCGCGTCCCCGAAGCAAGCGCCGAGGCAGGCAACTCAGACGCAGACACAACCGCAGACGCCGACGACTTCGCCGCCGGCACACGCATGAACGAGATGGTGGAGCGTCATGGCTTCCTGGTCGCGTATCCGGTACAGCCGCGAACGGCGAATCCGTCGACATGCTGGAACTGGTTCAAGCCCGAAGACCAGCAGCGCGATCACGGCGAACCATCATTGATCGCGGGCATCACGCGTGAAATCATGGCGCGCCATGCTGTCGATCCGTTGCATGTCTACGTAGCGGGTCTTTCGGCGGGCGGAGCGATGGCCGACGTCATGCTGAAGACGTCGCCCGAACCCTACGCCGCGGCCGGCGTGCATTCCGGCCTGCTGTACGGCTGCGCGCACGGGTTGCCGTCTGCGCTCGCCGCCATGAAAGGCGGCAAACCCGGGCGTCATGTTGCGGCAAGCGCACCGCAACGTCCGCTGATCGTTTTTCATGGCGACGGACAAGACGGTTCATCCGTCGAATGCTGATGCACTCGTCGCGCCGTTCGACGCCGAAGTCACCACCATCGAAATCCCCGAGCCTGCCGCGCGCGGCCGACGCGCACACACGTTGCACCAGCGCGTCACGTCGAACGGCGTGCCGGCCGAGTACTGGGAGATTCACGGCGCGGGGCACGCGTGGTCGGGCGGCAGCGCGTCCGGCTCGTACACAGACCCGAGCGGCCCGGACATCGCCGCCGAAAGGTGCGTTTCTTCCTCGCCCATCCACGGAAGAACTGAGCACGCCGGGCGCGCTGCATGCTACTTGCGCGACGTCTGTCATGTGAAAGATGCGAAAATGAACGGACCCCTTCGCGGAGTACGCATGGCAGATCAGACCTTGTCCGCTTCATCGGCAGTCGAAACGGATTGCGCAAGAGAACCCATTCACATTCCTGGCGGTATCCAGCCGCACGGTTTCCTGTTCAGCGTCGACCACGACGGCGCCGTGCTTCAGACAAGCGCGAATGTCACCGCGCTGACCGGCTCGCCCGCTGAAGCGACGCTCGGGCAATCCATCGCACGGATCGTTGGCGACGAATGGGGCGCGCGCATCGTGCAGGCGCTCGCTTCACACCAGGAAGAAGGCATTCCGCTCTACGTCGGTTCGATGAACGACCCGCGCAGGGCTCGCCATGAAGCCGCCAATGTGCCGGACAAGGGATCGGCCGACACCCCATTCGCCGTCATCGTGCATCGCTACTACGGCGCGGCACGATCGACGTGTTCTCGTCGATGTATCCGCTCGTGCGCACGTTCATCAACCGCTTGCAGGATGGGCAGACCATCGAGGGTCTCGCGCAACTCGCCGCCGACGAAGTGCAGCGCATTACCGGCTACGGCCGCACGCTCGTCTATCACTTCGACCAGTCGGGCAGCGACCACGTGATCGCCGAACACGTCGAGCTAGGCTACGTGTCGGACATTCCCGCCCGGGCGTGCGCTTTACGTGCGCAACCGCATCCGCCTGATCGCCGACACGTCGTATCAGCCCGCGCCGCTCGTGCCCGCGCGTCATCCGGCAACGGGCGAACTCACCGATCTCACGTTCGCGTCGCTGCGCAACGTCTCGCCGGTCCACGTGCAGTACATGAAGAACATGGGCACGCTGTCGTCCATGTCGATGTCGATCGTCGTGCGCGGCAAACTGTGGGGACTGATTTCGTGTCATCACGACAGCGCGCGCGTGCCGCCATTCGAAGTGCGCACGGCATGCGGCACATCGCGCAAATGCTCTCGTTGCAGATCGAAGCGAAGAGCAACACGCGGAAGCCGAATACCAGCTCGAGCTGCGCCGCACGCTCGCGCGCCTGCTCGCCGCGATGGCCAACACGAAAAGTTTCACCGACGCCCTTGCGAACGATCCGAAAGATCTGCTCGGCCTGACCGCCTCGGACGGCGCGGCGATCGTGTTCGACGGCCGCACGCTGTTGATCGGCACCACGCCACGCGCGTAGACGACACCTTCGACACCGACATGCTCACTGCGCACTGCCCCGTTCTGCCCGCCAATCCGAATTACGCGGGACTGCTGGCGGTATCGATATCGAAACTGTTCCGCAATTACTTGCTGTGGTTCCGTAAGGAAGTCGTGCAGACGATCAAAGGGGCCGGCGACCCACGCGCGAAACTCGCCGGTCTCGCCGATTCGCTGTCGCCGCGCAAGAGCTTCGACACGTGGACCGACACCGTGCGCGACCGCTCGCTCGCCTGGCGTCCGGCTGAACAGGAAATCGCGATCGAATTCCGCACGGCGCTGCTCGGCATCGTCCTGCGCCGCGCGGAAGAACTAGCGCAACTGGCGCTCGAACTGGGCCGTGCGAACAAGGAACTCGAAGGCTTTTCCTACACCGTGTCGCACGACCTGCGCGCGCCGCTGCGGCATATCGTCGGCTTCGCCGACCTCTTGCGCGACATGGAACGCGAGCGGCTGTCCGAACGCGGCGCGCACTTCGCTTCATCGAGCGCATCATTTCGTCGGCGCGCTTCGGCGGCCAACTCGTCGACGATCTGTTCGCCTTCTCGCAGATGGGCCGCGCGGCGCTGCGTCCGCAATCCGTCGACATCGGCAACATGGTCAACGCGCTCATCGCCGATGAAGTGAAAGACGCGCCCGGCCGCGGGATCCAGTGGCAAATAGGCGAACTGTGGATCACGTCATCGCCGATGCGGTGCTGATGCACGTGGTGCTCCGTAACCTGATCGAGAACGCGGTAAAATTCACGGCAACGCGCGAACCGGCGGTAATGGCGGTAACCGGCGGTAATTGAAATTGGCCGCTTCGCGGGAGAAGGCGAACTGGCCGGCCAGAACATCTTCTTTGTCAAGGACAATGGCGTGGATTTCGACATGCGCTATGTCGACAAACTTTTCGGCGTGTTTCAGCGGCTGCATCGCATCGAAGAATTCAGCGGTACGGGTATCGGGCTTGCGGGTGTGAAGCGCATTGTCGAAAGACACGGCGGCAAGGCTTGGGCAGTCGGCGAAATGGACAAGGGCGCAACGCTCTTTTTCTCGCTGCCTCGCGAGTTCGTCGCTGAAACGAGCTAGGGCGAAGAGTCCGCCGCGGCGGCGGTGGCGCGGCTCACCGCGCTGTCGCCGGGCAAGCGGTTCCGCCCGGTGCCGAAGGAGTCAAAAGATGAATCGAAATGAAGGAACAAGCGTTCTCAGACCCATTTTGCTGGTTGAAGACAATCCGAACGACGTCGAACTCACGCTGATCGCGCTCGAGAAAACGCACCTCGCGAATCCGGTCGTGTCGCTGCGCGATGGCGAAGAGGCGCTGCAATATCTGCGTCGCGAGGGGCAATGGGCAGACCGCTCGGAAGAAACTCCGGCGGTGATTCTGCTCGACAAGAAGCTGCCGAAAATTGACGGCCACGAAGTGCTCAAGGCCGTGCGCGGCAACGACAAGCTCAAGCGCATTCCGGTGGTGATGCTCACGTCGTCACGTGAAGAAACCGATCTGCTGCGCAGCTACGATCTCGGTGTGAATGCGTATGTGGTGAAGCCCGTCGCGTTCGACGATTTCATGGCCGCGATCAACGACCTCGGCATGTTCTGGGCCGTGTTGAACAAACCGCCGCCTTATCCGCGTTGATGCATCGATGCACTGAAGCGTTCGTTCCGGCGCCCCGGAACGGCCGGGTCAAAATCGCTTCAAAGCCATTTCAACCCCCGCTCCCGCTTCAATCATGCGTACGAAACCGCTCGTACGCTAACGGTAGGCCGGCAACGTCACGCGAAACGTTGCGCCCTGCCCCCGGCCGAGGCTCTCCACGGTAATCGTGCCGCGATGCAGGCCCACCAGATTTTTCACCAGCCACAAGCCCGAGCCCGAGACCGGCCACGCGCCCGGAACCGTCGGCACTGAACTGCTGGAAACGCTCGAAAATCCGCTCCAGCGATACGTGATCGAGGCCCGATCCCGTATCGCGCACGGCCAGTTCCACGCGCTCACCGAGCGCGCGCACGGACAACTCCACCTCGCCTTGCGCCGTGAACTTCACCGCGTTCGACACGAGATTCCAGATCACCTGCTTCATGCGGCTTTCGTCCGCGAGCACGGTGGCCGACACGAGTTCGTCCGCGACCAGCAGCAGGCCTTTGGCTTCGGCATGCATGCGCATGTCTTCCGCGATGATGCCGGTGAGCGCGCCGAGATCCACCGGCTTCAGATTGACCGATAGCTTGCCGGTGACGATCGCGCCGCTGTCGAGCAGATCGTCGACCATATGCGAGAGTTGCCGCGCATTGCGGCTGATCACACCGGAAGCGCGCGCCACGTGCGACGGGTCGCCCGCGCGCTGCAGCAGATCGGTCCACGACATGATTGCCGAAAGCGGCGAGCGCAACTCGTGGCTCACGGTGGTGACGAAATGGTCCATCGCCATTGCAAGCCGCTCGCTATGCTCGCGTGCGCGTTTCTCCGATGCGGCGATTTCCCGCTGCTCCAGTTCGGCCTCCTTGCGCACGGTGATGTCGAGCGTAAAACGATGATCGACGTCAGTTCGCCGTCCGGCAGATAACGGCCCACGCCGCGCACCAGAATCCAGCGGATCGAGCCGCTCGCCCAGCCCACGCGATAGTCGACTTCGAAATGATCGTGACCGGCGAGCGCCTGATTTATTGCGTCGCGCAGACGAACGCGGTCGTCGGGATGAACGATCTCGTCGAAGAGCCGCTGTTCGGTCAGCACGGACGTCTCGCCGAGGCCGAGATTGGCTTTGTACTGATCCGTGCACTCGATCATGCCGGTGGCCGAATCCATCTCCCACGCACCGAGTTGCGAGAAAGTGAGCGCAAGCTGAAAGCGCTCCTGATGATCGCGCAACTCGGCCTTGGTTTCGTCGGCGAGTAGCTGGCGAAGCTACGCCTGCGAGCGCAGCTTCGCGCGCTCGCGCTAGTCACGTTCGTATTTGGAGACGCGCTCGGTCACTTCGTTCACGCGCAGCGCGATGTTGCCGCCCTGCCCATACCGCGAACCGAGCAAACTCGCCTTGATCTTCCAGTAACGCACGACGCGCGGCCGTTCGGCGTTTTCGTCGTCGCTGGTCGGCATCGGGTTCGGCATGACGACGGTCGGGCATCTCGTACCGAAAGAGCGGCGACCATTTTGATTGCCCCACGGCCAGATCGCGCAGCGCGCCGACGAGCCTCGCACGTCGCGCCTCACGCTGCTCGGGCGAGCCGAACTGGTTCACGTCGAAGATCGATTTGCCGCGCAGATCGCTGAGCGACTGGCCCATCAGGTCGAGATAGCGCGCGTTGGCGAGCAGAATCTCGTACCGGCGATTGAGAATCAGATACGCGTCGGGCAGCGATTCGAAGGCGATCGCCGCATCGAATTCGTTGGGCACCATCGACGGGTTCTGGTGGCGGCTGTCCATGAGCGTGTGCGCGACGCGCTTTAACTGGACGCGGCGTTGCGCAAGCTCGATCAGACTGTCGAATGCACGCTGCGCGCCGCGGCATGCGTCGTCGATCATGGCCGGCGTGTTCACTTCGGCGTTCATGGCGTGTACGAAGGCTTGCCAGCGCGGACCGAGCGACTCGCGGCCCGCGCCCAGAAAGCCGAGCGGATGCGGCGCGAGTCGGTCCTTGAGACGCGCGTACAGCACCGCGCTGCCGTGTGAGCGGACGCTTGCGGTCCGTCGTCGAACGCGGCGAGCCACGGCTCGATCGGTTCGAGCCAGCTTTGCTAGGATGGCCAGATGCGCGAGGTAGTCGCGCAACGCGACGCTTTCGACCGACAACGGCATGATCTCGTGCAGCATTTCGTGGCGCGCGGATGTCGCCGCGCGCAATGCGTCGAGGACGCTCGGGGCTGCGTCCTCGACGCATTGCGACTATCCGCCGCGTTGCCTTCGCCACGCGCCGGCCGGTTGCCGATATCAGATGAGTTGGTCAAGCGAGTCCGTTTCAACATGAATAGGAAAAGTGTAATTATAAAGTCTATAAAGTCGCAGGCACGCGGCGAGCCAGGCACCATTTGCACGGGGTACCTCGGCATGCATGGGTGCCGGCCTTATCTGCAAACTGTCTGCGAGTCTGCGAATCGCATGGACACGGCGTGCAAGCCTTCCCCGGCACGCCGTCCGCGACGGGACACGCGAAAAGAAACCGGAAGCTTACGCTGCCACCGGACATCCTGCCTGCTCGAGGGCAGCCTGCGCGTGGTCGTGCAGATCGTCGCTCGTCAGCGAGGCGTCCGGCGAGCGCACCCATGCGGCGATGCGCAAGGTCGCGCCGCCGTCGTCCGGATATTGCGCGACAGTGATGACAGGCGCGAGCGTCGCGCCTGTCATCACGCGCGGTTCGTCGGCGACCAGTTTCTTCAGTTCGCCGATCGCGGCGTCCACGTCCTTGCGCTGCGCGAGACTCACTTCCACCTCGATGCGCTGCGTCCCGCCGCTACTGTAGTTGATCACCGGATTGCTCCAGATCTGGCTGTTCGGCACGAACACCGAGTTGCCGTCGCCGCGCTCGATACGCGTCGTGAAGAGCCCCACTTCGCGCACGATGCCTGCCGCGGCTCCGCTGCCCTCGATCACGTCGCCGACACGGAACGGCCGCAGCATCAGCAGCATCATGCCGGCCGCGATGTTCTGCAGCGTGCCCTGCAACGCGAGGCCGATGGCGAAACCGGTGGCACCCAGAACGGCGAGCACGCTGGCCGTCGCGATGCCCACTTCGCTCAGCGCCGCGATGAACGCGAGCATGCGCACGGCCCACGTGCCCATCGCGGCGAGCATCGGTGCAAGCGTCGGATCGGCATGCGTGCGCGCAAGCGCCTTCGCGAACAGGCCGCCCACGCGATTCGAAATCCACCAGCCCACGATCAGGATCGCAAGCGCGAGCACGACGTGCAGCGCGTCGTTGGTCAACGTTACGAGAAGCGACGGCTGGAAGTGCAACAGACGAGCAAGAAAGTCGTTGTTCATTTTCCTTCCCGTTTTAGTCACCCATAGTCTGGTCTGGTAAGCTAAAGCAGGATATGTTCCCGTGAGTTCTCATCAGCGGCACGGGGTTTGCTCGCATGACCTACGGTTGTGCGAGCAAACATGCAGCATCGCACAACTCGTTGAATTAGCGGAATTTATCGACGTCAATCAAACGCCTTCGCGGCACAAGGAGTGAACATGGACCCGCATTTCAAGCTCAACGATCACGTCAGTTGGAATACGCCACAGGGCATGACGCACGGCAAGGTGGTGCGTGTCATTTCTACTCACACGACACTCGACGGGCACACACGGTGGCGGCGTCGAAAGATGATCCACATTACGACGAAGTGGAAAGCGACAAGAGCGGCAAGTGCGCCATGCATCGGGGCAATGCGTTGAAGCGCTTCAAAGGCGAATGAAGTTGAACGAGCGACGAGGACGATGAAGCCGCTTCAGGCGACGTCGTCGATCAAACCGTGCCGAGCGGCCTCAACAGATTGCGTAGTATGGCAATCGTAATCGGACGCGAGAACCAGAAACCTTGCGCCTCGTCGCAACCCAACGCCTCAAGCTGCGCGGCCTGCTCCGCCGTTTCGACGCCTTCGGCCGTCACGCGCAGTTTGAGCGCATGCGCCATCGCGATGATCGGCCGACGAGCGCCGCGCATTGCGGATCGGTGTTCATGCGCATCACGAACGAGCGGTCGATCTTGATGCGATTCAGCGGGAAACACGTTAAGCGAGGCTCGAATAGCCGGTGCCGAAATCGTCGACGGCCACTTCCACACCGAGATCGCGCAACGCGTGCAGCGTTTACAATGCCTGATCGGTGTCGCCGAGCAGCACGCCTTCGGTGATTTCCACTTCGAGATACGAGGGATCGAGCGCGGCGACATCGAGCGCGTCGGGATCGTCTCGAACAGGTTCTGCTTCTGGAACTGCTGCGGCGAAACGTTCATGGCAACGCGCGGCAGTGTGCCCGTCAAGCGCAGCAATTTGCCGGCGTCGCGGCACGCCGTGCGAATCACCCGTTCGCCGATCTGTTCGATCAGGCCGGCCTCTTCGGCAACTGGCACGAACTCCACCGGACTGATGAAACCGCGCTGCGGATGATTCCAGCGCAACAGCGTTTCGACCTGCGCGATGTGCCCGTTCGCGAGCGTGACCTGTGGCTGATAAACCAGATGCAATTGCTGACGCTCGAGCGCGTCGCGCAGCATCGTCTCCAGTTCGAAGCGGCGCGCGGCCTAGCCTTCGAGCGTGGTCGAAAAGCGCCGCACCGCATTGCCGTTCACTGCCGATGCCGCCGACAGCGCCACACCCGCGCGCCGCATCAGGGTCGGCGCATCGCCGCCGTCGGCCGGATAAGCGACGAGGCCGATGCTCGCGGTGATGTTCAGCGCGGTACCGGCGTAGTCGATCGCCTCGGCGATGCGGCTGAGCGCGTCGACAGCGAATGCATCGGCCGCCGCACCCGTTTCGTTGATGACGAGCGCGAACTGCGTGCCGCCGATCGACGCAATCGTGCCGTCGTTCAGAAAGAGTCCGCGCAGGCGCTCGCCGACGATCTGCAGCACGAGTTCGGCCGCATGCAGACCGAGCGCGTCGCGCAGTTTGCGCAAGTGATCGAGTTCGGCGATGAGCACGGTGAAGCCGCCGCCGTTGCGCTGACAGCGCGTGATCGTCAACTCCAGGCGTTCGGTGAAGAGCGTCTGATTCGGCAGACGCATTACGCCGTCGTGATGCGCGACGTACCAGAGACGCGCTTCGGACTGCGCATAGCGCGTCATGTCGATCGCGATGCCGACGTAGCGCACGCGGCGGGCCGCGTGCGGATCGATGCGTACGTCGGCGCGTGATTCAGCACGCGAGTCGGCACGTGAGTCGACGCGCGGATTGAAGCTCGGGTGAAAGCGCAGATCGGCACGCGGGCTGGACACCGTGCCGGTCGGCCGGCTTTCCTGGCAATACGGCGCGAGTGCGAGCACCACGTGAACCGGCGAGCCGTTGCAGCGCACAGAAAGTGCGCCATCCGACGAGTTCGTCGGCCGTGAAGCCGGTCAGCTTTTCAAAAGCGGGATTGACGGCTTCGAACGTGCCGTCCGCGGAGCAGATGAACATGCCGTAAGGCGCTGCCGCGAGCGCGGCGTCGCGCGTGTGCGTTTCGGCGTAAGGGAGATCGTGCATTCGCCGGCCTTTGATTTTCCTGTATGACGTGCGAGTGAAACGTGCGAATGAGCGTGTTCTTAAAAACGGTTGCACGAATCGAGAAGCCATCGGACGCCGATTCGGCCTTTTCGGACAACCGTGCGTAATGATAGCGGCTTTCAAGGCGTGGTCGCGAGATCTAGAGGGATTCGTTGCGTGATACGTTTGCGTTGGTGTAATCCCCGATTTCCGGTCTTCTCCGGTCTGTTTCCTGTTCATGTTTTGCCGTCGAAGGCAGCGTCGCTGATTGACATCGTCCGGCACACCATTTGCCCGCCACTATAAACACGATACGCACCGCGCCATGTCCCGCGCTAGGCGGCGTTTTCGCTCGTTTTCGCAGGGCTTGGCCTAATTGATGACCATTATATCCGTCGATATATTTTGCCCACTTCCCCTCAATAAAAGCGCCGCCGCGCGGCACGGATGCGTTCTGCGCGATCCCGGATTTCATGTCCAAGGAAAATCATCGACTCGCACCTGCTGAAGGTGCTGCATACGTTGTTGCTGACCGAATCGAGCGTTTCGCGGACGGCGACGTTGCTGGGGCAATCGCAGCCCACCGTGAGCGTGGCGCTGCGCAAACTGCGCAACATGACGGGCGACCCGCTCCTCGTGCGCAGCGGTAACCGGATGGTCCTCACCGCGCACGCGCTCACGTTAATCGAGCCGACCGCGCAGGCGCTCGCGAACATCACGGCGATTCTGCATCCTACGACGTCGTTCAATCCGGCCACCACCAGCCAGACCTTTCGCATCGGTTCGCCGGATTATCTCGACGCGTTCTTCGTGCCCGCCGTGGTGGACGCCTTTCATCGGGAAGTGCCGCACGCCAAGCTCGAATTCCGTCATCTGATGATGGTGGACGGTGGCTATGAACACGGTCTCGAAAGCGGCTTTCTCGATCTCGTAATCGGCAACTGGCGCACGCCGCCGGAGCATCTGCATCTGCAGCCGTTCTGCAAGGACGAACTGGTGTGCCTGTTGCGCAGCGGCCATCCGATCAAGCCCGGCACGCTCACGAAACCGCTCTACGAAGAAGTGGATCATCTCGCCGTGACGACCTATAACACGACGGCGTGGGGCACGATCGACATCGAACTCGCCCGCAACGCCTGTCGCGCACGGTCACGACGACGCTGTCCTACTTCGGCATGGTGCCCTACGTGCTCGTGCGCTCGAACCTGCTGTTCACAACCACGCGCGCACTCGCCACGCACTACACGAAGCTGCTGCCGCTGCGCATCGAACCGGTGCCGGGCGACCCACGCGCGCTCACCTACCATCAGCTCTGGCACGACAGGACGCATCGTAGCGTCGCGAAAAATCTGGCATCCTGAGCGATACAGATTGATGCATGCGCGTCCTTGCACCCACGCCCGGCGCGACGCCGCGCGAAAAAAGCCGCAAGCGCAGCGCTTGCGACCCGAATGCAATCGTCCGTCAGGTATCAGGAGACAGGCCTTGACACCTAGCGTGCGATTACAAAGTGAGGTCGGTCAGAAGGAAGTTGTTATCGTTCTATGACGCGATTGTCCTACCCCGTCGCCATCGCCTTGAGCAGCGCGGCTTTGCCTTCCACGGTCGCGCCGAGCAACGCAAAGCCCAACGGCCGCTCGCTCTCCGTGTGCAGACACACGGCGCGCGCAGCATGCGCCGCTTCACCGCCGGTTTCGATCGACCACGCGCCCACGCCTTCGGGCGTAACGACCACTGCGGGACTCGCGGGCGTCTTCACCGTAATCGGCATGACGGGAAACGACACACGCGTGAGATCGCCCGCCAGCGTGCGCGCGAGCGCTCTCGCGGCATGTGATCGGCAGGACAATAAGGCTGCACTTTGCCGTCGATCGCCGCGCAATCGCCGAGCGCATAGACATCCGGCGCGCTCGTGCGACACCACGCGTCCGTGCGAATGCCCTGATCGATTTCGATGCCCGCCTCCGCCGCGGGAGCTGTGCGCGGCGCGAGGCCGATCGCCGAGATGACGAGGTCCGCGTCGATGGGGTCTCCGTCCGCGAAACTCAGGCGATAGCCATCCGACAGCCAGTCGATGCGCTGCACGCCGCGTCCCGGATGAAAACGGATGCCGCCTTCGCAGAGTGCACGTGCGAACACTTCGCCCACTTGTGGCGGCAACAGACGCGCAAGCGGCGTGGTCGCCGGATCGATCAGATCGACCGCATAACCCACGGCGGCGAGATCGTTGGCGAACTTGCCGCCGATCAGACCCGCGCCGAGTATCGCGCGAGCCGGAAGCGCGCGTAGTCGTCGAGATCGTTGATCGACAGCACGTCCGCCGCGCCGTCGCCCGCTACGTTCAGCCGCCGTGCGTCCGCGCCCGTGGCGAGCACGAGACTGCGATAACTGACGAGCGCGTTGTCCACCACAAGCGTGTGCTCGGACGGGACGATGCGCTGCACGTGCTGGTTCACGCGAATCCACGCACCGAGTTGCGAGGCCATAGCCATCGCGTCGAAACTGGCGGGCGAGCGCCTGCGGCTCTTTCTTCATCGCCAGCGCGTTCGATAGCATCGGCTTCGAACAGAAGCTGCCGCTGTCACGGCTGATCATCACGATCGGCACCGTGCTGTCGAGCTTGCGCAACTCACGCGCGCCCGTGTAACCCGCCATGCCGGTGCCGACAATGACAACCGGTTGCGCGCCGGGTTCATTCGACGCCGCGCTCATGTCACCACCTGCATCTCGAAGTCGTGTTTGCCGGTCGCGCAGTCCGGGCAGAGCCAGTCGCCCGGCACGTCTTCCCAGCGCGTGCCGGGCGCGATGCCCGCTTCCGGCAAGCCGAGCGCTTCGTCGTAACGAAAGCCGCAGATCACGCATTCCCATATTTTCATCGCTCTTCTCCTTCTACCGCATCTGTCGAGTGTTCCGCGCCGCGCTAGCGCACATATGCCTGGCCGAGCCCGATCTCGGCAAGCGCGCGGCGATACGCGCCCGACGAACGGTCGGCGAGAATCGGCGCTTCGGCCGCGTGGTCGATCGGCAGATCTTCCGGGTGCTGCTGCTCGACGATCGCACGGTCTTCTTCGAATACCTGCCGGTTGAACGCATACACGTCCTCTCGAGCGGCAGATCCCTTGTCGAAGTTGCGCATGATCGGCACGAACAGACGTGTCTTGCGCGCGGAGACTAGGCTCGCGGCACTCAGAATCGACAGGCGTCCCGTTCTCGGGGAAATACACGGTGAGGCGCGCGAAGAACGGCACGTCCAACTCGAAGAAACGGTGCCACAAGAAACCGTCGGGCGCGCGATGCTGCATCGACTTCGGAAAGTTGCTGAGGGTGCTGACGTATTCCCCGTGCAGGCCGCGCTCGCGCCGTCCCACGGAATATTGCGGCACGACCTAGTTCTGGCGGTCGGCGAAACTGCCGTGGTGAATCCACGCGAAATGCGCGACGTCGATGAAGCCTTCCATCTGACGTCCCGCCGATGCGTTGATGTCGATCGAAGGAGGCAGGATCTGCTGGAAATCGGGATCGTCCCAGTTGGGAAACGCAGGTAGCGGTTCGGTACCGCCGCCGAGCGACACCCACACGAGCCCGTACGCCTCCTGCGTCGTGTACGTGACGAGGTGCAGACGCTCCGGAATCGGGCCGTCCGATTGCGACGGAATGTACTTGTATTTGCCGTCGCTGCCATAGGCAAGACCGTGATACGGGCACACGATGTTGCCGTTCTCGACCCAGCCCTAGCTCAACGGCGCGCCGCGATGCGGACAGATGTCGCGCGCCGATACGAGTTGGCCGTTCGAGCGGAACACGACGAGCGGCTCATCGAGCAGCGTCACGCTGACGGGCTTTTCGGTCACCTTCGGCGGCGAACGCCACGGGATGCCAGTAGCGGCTGAGAATCTCCCAGTCGTGGCTATCGAAGGTGCAAGCGGGGTAAGGCGGGGGGAGCGCTGGAATGTTAGCGGGGCACTGGCGGCGGCGGGGGTGGCAAAACTCATACGTGTCTCCAAAACCTAGTGGGGGGTTCGTCGCGCTCATGTGCTGTCCTAAGCGCGTGGAGACAACGATAGCGGGATGCGGTTCGCCAACCCATCCCGCGAAGTGCATCTAGTCTATGTACGAATGGGCATAGGGTGGCGCGCGAGACTGCGCAGCCTGCGCTCGCGCCGCCTGCCCGCCCGACATTACGCTTTCGGCAGCGCGGCTTCGATAAACACGGCGCACAGCGCTTCCATGCCCTTCGCGTCTTCTTCGTTGAAGCGCGCGACCACCAGGCTATCCACGTCCCACATGCCGATCAGCGTGCCGTCGGGCGCGACGAGTGGCACGACGATTTCCGATTGCGACGCGGAATTGCACGCGATATGGCCGGGAAATTCGTGGACATCGCGCACGACTTGCGTCTCGCGCGTTTGCGCCGCCGTTCCGCAGACACCTTTGCCGAGCGCGATCCGCACGCACGCAGGCTTGCCCTGAAACGGCCCGACGACCAGTTCCTGACCGTCGTGGAAATAGCCGCCCAGTTCAGATCGCTAAGCGAATGAAACACGAACGAGGAGAAATTCGCAGTATTGGCGATCCAGTCGGATTCGCCTACGAGGAGCGAGCGCGCCTGAGCGACCAGCTCTTCGTACTGCGCGGCTTTGGAGAGATGCGAGGTGGTGGAAACTTCGAACATGACAGCGCCCATGGTGAAAGCGAAAAGAGGAACAGTGAGGCTCTGAGGTGTAAAGCAAGCGGCCGTTTCGTTCACGGCTTGGGCTTTGCTGGCCTTCCTTTTACCCTCTTTCTGCCCTCTTTCATGTCCGGAGTTGGAGCGCCGGATGCGTCGATCCGGGCGCGGCCCGAACCCCGTTAAACGACGCCCTTAGTCGATGCCCTTATTCGACACCGATAAAATGACGCTCGATGCCTTGAAAATCGCCATCGCTGTCTTGCCGTTCGCGAGGCCGAGACGCTCGACGTTTTCGTTGGTAATAATCGCGGCGATCTGTGCACCCTTCGCGCCGATCGTGACTTCCGAGTTCACGGCTCCATGTTTGACTTCGGTGACTTCGCCTGCGAACTGATTGCGTGCGCTGGTTTTCATGATGTTCTCTACTGTTTTTTATGGCCCCGTGCGAGTTGACGAGGCACTGAGTTGGAATGGATGAGCGACCTTCGTGAAGCACCACAATTGACGATTCAAAATGTCAATGAAAACACAGAAACGTTGTGTATAGGGCTGCACAACGCGGCAACGGCACCACCACACATGCGGCACAATTCGCCGAGACCGTATCATCGTGTCCTGAACCATTTCGCCGGATGTGTCGAAACTCATGCCTGATGCCGCACCCGCTTCGTTGCCTGTCGACGTGCTTGTTGAAATGCCTGTCACCGGGCCTGCCACTTTCTGGTCGCGCCTCTGCGCAACATGCTCCGCTTTCGTGTCGAGGCACACGGCGGCTCGTCGTCGCACGTCGCTCATTGGCGCAACCATCGCGGCCACGACATTCACGCTTGCGGCATGCAGCAACCCTTCGCTGCGCGAAACGCATGTGGCCGTCGACATGGTCGGACTCTTCCCGATCGCCGACTACGACACGCCTTTTCTAAGCGCGGCGGATCAGCAGGCGCATTTCCGCGCGCTCTCCGCGCGCTATTTCGGTACGGCCACGGACGCGCCGTCGCAGTGGAATTCGTCGTTCGTGACGATGCACGTGTATCGCCGGCAAGGCGCGGACATCGCCGCATCACCAAATAACAACGCTGGAAAGAGCGGCACGGACCTCAGTTATGGCGAGAATTTCCGTCCGCACGACAAGGCGTGGATCGACGCGATTGCGCAGAACATGGACGTCGCGCAGTTTGCAGACCGCACCGTCTATCAGCCGGAGCGCCGCGCGATTGCCTCGACCAACCTGATGATCCGCGAATTGCCGACGATGGACACGTCGTTCTACAACCACCGTCTTGCCGGCGAAGGCTATCCGTTCGACAACCTGCAGATTTCCGCCGCGCGTCCGGGCACGCCGCTCTACGTGCTCGGCACGAGCGCGGACGGCGCGTGGCGCTACGTGCAGACAACCGACGTACAAGGCTGGGTGCGCAGCGACGGCGTCGCGCTGGCGGACGAGCGTTTCGTCGACATGTGGCGCGCCGCCACCGCCCGCTTGCTCGGCGCGGTGACGGTGGCGTCCGCGCCGGTGAACGACACGCACAGCGTCTTCCGCTCCGACGCGCCCGCAGGGACATTGCTGCCACTCGTGGCGTCGGCGAGCGCGCCGAGTCCGGCAACGGCAAACGCAAGCGCACCGGCCGGTGACGCCACACGACCGTCGCAATCCGCGCCGCTCAAACTGCTGGTCCCTGCGCGCGACGTGGACGGCCCGCGCGCTGATCCGCAGCGCCGAACCCGGCGACACGCAAATTGCGCCTGCTCCGCTCGCCGCCACGCCGCGCCATCTCGCGATGCTGATGAAAACGCTGATCGGCCGGCCGTACGGTTGGGGCAACAGCGGCCTGTACAACGACTGCTCGTCGGAATTGCAGAGCATCTTCGCGGTGCGCGGCGTGTGGCTGCCACGCCATTCGTCCACGCAGATGAGCGCCGGGCGGGTGGTCGACCTGTCCGCCGACACGCCCGCGCAGCGCCTCGATTACCTCGCGCAGCATGGCGCGCCGTTCCGCACGCTGATCTACATCGGCGGCCACGTGATGCTGTACATCGGCAACACGACGCGCGACGGTGCGACCATGCCGGTCGTCTATCAGGAGATCTGGGGTCTGCGTCCCGCCGACGACAGCTGCCGCGCAGTGATCGGCGGTTCAGTGATCTTGCCGCTCTACGAACACATTCCCGAAGACGCCGCGCTGCAGTCGCTCGCGGGCACGCACATCTTCTAGGTCAGCATTCTCGGCGCGCCCGGCGGCGCCGCGGCGCCCGCGCCGATACCTGCCGGGAATACCCGCTGGAACACCTGCCAGCACACCCACTGGCGCAACCCCGCCCGCAAGCGGCGCGTCGCCCAGCGCACCGGCCACGCCTCATCCCGTTCCCGACGACGATAATCCGGCCGGCTGAAAAATATTTTTCCCGGAGTGTCGATCCGCGGGTGACGCGACCGTCGTAATGTTGAAGACATGGATTCATGTGAGCCGGTCTTTCAGCTTACGAAATCCGTCAACTCAAGGAGACGCCGTCATGAATGGCCCGAACATCAAAGCTTCGGCCCGAATGCGCTGAAGGGTACGCCGGTCTTCATCCACCACTATGTCGAGGACGTGGACGCCGCGTTCAACCAGGCCGTCGAAGCTGGCGCCACGGTGGTCATGCCCGTCACCGAGATGTTCTGGGGGCGACCGTTACGGTCAACTGAAAGACCCGTTTGGCCATTGCTGGTCGCTCGCTACGCACAAACGCGACATGAGCCCGGAAGACATCCAGAAGGCCATGCAGAACATGCCGAACACGCAGTGCGGCTAACGGCAACCGGCTGACCGGCTTGGCGAGAAGCGGCTGCCAATAATGGCCGGCGATGAGTGGACGGCAATAAGTGGTGGGCGGTCCGGCAAC
This sequence comes from uncultured Paraburkholderia sp., assembly GCA_940747215.1. Classification (GTDB taxonomy): domain Bacteria; phylum Pseudomonadota; class Gammaproteobacteria; order Burkholderiales; family Burkholderiaceae; genus Paraburkholderia. The sequence continues at coordinate 30,757 of CALNWS010000039.1, forward strand.
GGTACGCGGAGGCGGTCCACACAGCGCTTGCCTCACAAAGGAGGTCGTATGCAGAAAATTGCACCATGTCTGTGGTTCGACGGCAACGCAGAAGAAGCCGCTCGCTTTTACACGCCGGTATTCACCGAGTCGCGCATCGTCACCACGATGCTCTACACCGAAGCCGGTCCGGGGCCAAAAGGCGACGTGCTGGCCATCACGTTCGAGATCGAAGGGCAGGAGTTCATGGCGCTGAACGGCGGTCCGCAGTTCCAGTTCTCGCCTGCCATCTCGCTGATGGTGCATTGCGTGTCGTGGCAGATCGTGCCGAACGGCTTCCTCGAACTGATCCGCGACCGGACACCGAGAAAGCCGCCCGCGCGATGAAAGCGATGATGAACATGGGCAAGCTCGACCTTGCCGCGTTGCAGGCCGCCCATCGGGGCGACTGATCCGTCGGCAGCGGCCATGCATGCCGCCGATGCCGTAACTGATATCCAATGTGCCGACCTGTTTCCAATTCGCGACACGAATTGCCGTGCCGCTGGCCGCCGAAATCCCGCCGCGTCCGTATTAACTGCCCATCCAGTTTCATTCATCGCGGATATAGGGAATTGACCCAATTCACGATGAATTCGATTTATATGCGATATGCATATTCGTACAAATTAATTGGGTAACTTGAATTGCTAGTGCTATAGGAATAAGAAAAAATACCTGATTTAAGTATTTCTCCCCATTCGATGTTCAAGAAACAATTACGTGATTCAGATTGCATAAAGTCAAGCCTGATGCTCTGTCTAGCTTATCAGGCAGGCATTTAACTTTTAAGAATTTGTACCGCGGCGAAAGTCTAGTGTAGACTCATTTCCAACAATTCTGCTGGTTGAATTTCAAAACAATTATTTCGCACGGCATTCCGTTTTGAATTGAATTTGCATAAGCGTCTGCCATCAGACGAAATTCAATCCGGATATTGAACGTGTGATTAAAACCGGTGTTCTGTCGGCCTGAGAGGTTTCAAGATGAAAAGAAAACTTGTGTCGTCCAGCCTGATTGTCGCCATGATGTTCGGCTTGCCCATGCAACTTGCCGGTGCCGCCGTGTATTCGAACGGCACGGCTACCGCGACGGTCACAGTCACGCTTCTGCTCAACGCCAACTGTTCGATCAGCAACAATCCGCTGAACTTCGGTAACATTGGCTACTGCTTTCCCGGCGTGCCGGCCTCGCGCATCGGCTCGCTCTTGTACACGCTGAATTTCGGCAACCTCGCGACGCTCACGCTCAGCACCTACAAGGACTTCCAGCCGTACGACGCGCAAGGCGTGTTTCTCACCGCGAGCTTCGGCCTCGGCAACAACACGGCAGTGAACGCGAGCGTGGGCCGTCAGAACGGGCAATCGACCGACGTACAACGTCAACGCGCAGCGCCCGCCCGACTACGGCGGCGGCTGGGGCGTGCAGGCCGGCGGCTCGGGCGCGGTGCCGTACCGCCAGGCGTAGGCGCAATATCTTGGCCACTACGGCGAAGTGACGGCGCAGGCGCAGGACATCGACAAACGTGCGGGTGCGTCGCTCGACATCACAGGCGGGGTCGTGCTGATGGACAACACGGTGCAGCCGTCGCGGCGGATCGACGACGGCTTCGCGCTCGTCTCCACCGACGGCGTGGCCGGCGTGCCGGTGCTGCACGAAAACCGCGTGATCGGCACGACGGACCGTGGCGGCCATCTTCTGATTCCCGATCTGAACGCGTATCAGCACAACCAGGCCGCGATCGACAGCATGAACCTGCCCGCCGACGAGCGCCTCGGCCAGCACGACCACAACTGCCACCCCGGCAACCAGGAGCACGACTGTCGCCACACCCACGACAGTGGTAATCAGAACGCGCCCCCAGTCGACCTGTTCGAGCTGCGCCGCCCTGAGATCTGTTTGCGCGCGGATCGCCTTCCAACCGTTGCGTAGCACCACTGCCGCCCGGTCATGTCCGCGACCCATCGCCCTTTGTCGAAAATCCAAGCCGCGCCTTTGTGAAGCCATGCCTAGGTTTCAGCAGAAAGTTGCAACGCCCCCTGCTTTGCAGAATCTCAGAGGGCCGCAACCCCGCTTTCCGCCGAATCCGTCACGGACTCCAACGCGTTCCAGACTTCGAACCACGCCGGTTGCGCTACAGGCTTCATTGTGCGGATGCGTGCCCGCAACCGTTTCCTACCTGCGAGCAAGCCGAGAAATACCGCCTTGAGTACCGCCTCAGTCAGTTCTTCCGAACGTCTATCGCCGCCGTCCACCCACAGCACGGTCATCCGGCTGTTGTCACCGGCAATCGCCCGATAATCGCTCCTGTTTCCACCCCAGACATCGCCGGGAAACTTCACCTCGACAAGGCGCAGCAGGTTTGGCGTCTGCGCCTTGCTGTCGTGATCGGTGCCACCGCGTCCCGGCCATCGGTTGCTCTGGCCTCGAACGATGATAACATCCGGTCGGCGCCCTTCGCCCTTCGCACTACCCGGCAGAGGGAATGGATTGATAGTGTGGCGACGCCCCCCGTCATCGAACCCGCTTGATTTGCTGAGAAACGGCACCGGCGGAATACTTTTCCTGAAGCGATTCGGTCGCATGTCAAATGACACCTCCGCCTTGTAGCGAAAGTAGTAGTCCCGATGTTCTTCGTCCCAGCGAATTTCAGCGCTCATCGCGAGTTGCCTTGAGCAAACTGATGCCTGCCAAGCCATCGCTTTTCTGTACTCGCAGGCCGATGTCGGGCCACCACATCGCCGAGCGGATTTTTTCTTCGAGATATCCCATTCCCCTATCGGGCAATTGGACATATTTCGGGGTTTCCTCCTTGACGGGGTTTCCTCCTTGACGGGGTTTCCTCCTTGATGGTTACCGTCGAGTCATACGGTGTCATGGGTGTTGCCATGCTGAGCCAACCTCTCAACCATTCACGTCATCTGAAAAAATATCGTCACCCCGCCGACCAGATGCCAAGTCTCGCTCGGTGGCATTTCGCCCGAACCGGCGAGGTGCAATTGAACTGGCTGCGCAGCGGTCGTAAATACCGGCACGGTCTCGCCCCGATCGGTCAGCTTCAACTGATACGGATAACCAACCATCGGCAGCCCATTATTCGCATTGGTCAGGACGTATTGTGCCTAATAGTCGGGCCTAGGCGCTGCTATCAGACGTAGTGTCGAATCGGGACCCGTCCTGCTCCACTTTGCGCACTTCTCGAATATTCGGCCGGTCGTTGCATTCACGATGCCACTGCCGTTGATGCAGACGCACGACCCGCCCGCACCGAGCCAGATCTCGCCCTTTGCCTCGATGATGATCTTCCCGCCCACACTGCTGATGCTGACGTTCTTTAAAGCGGCAAGAGATATTTCATCCTTCTGCGCTTCGACTTCAACCTTGTCTCTTCCAGCGAACAACCGGATGCCGGCCTGTACCGTGAAAAAAGACATCCCCCCGCGCACGGATGCGCAAAGCGATTTAAGCGCCGCGATCGCGACGTGGCCGCCCGCGGTCAATGCCGTGTGGTGACGACTCGCAATGTGAGTGCAGTCCTGTGCATTCAGATGAGTGTTCGCCGCGCTCGATATAGCGATGTCCGGGTTTCGGAATTCCGGGAAATCACCCCCTTCGCCACGCAGCACCGCATTGGCATCTTCGATCGCGTCTGTCGCGTCGCTCTGATTGCCGATTGCATACTGCGCGCCATGTTGCTGCGCAAGTCTCACCAGTTGCTCGTGGATGGCATGTGCTTCGTCGAGATACGCCTGCGTCTCCGCCGTCTCCATGACCTTGCCCGCCGCGCCGGACCGGCCGAAGGTCGTCATTAGCATGTCCATAGCAGCGCGCAACGCACCCCGCGCAGATCGGTACGCAACTCGAAACCCTCGCCGCGCGCATCCTGCCGCCCTTCGTTGCCGTCTATGCGCTTATTATAGCCGAGGCTCAGGCTCGACTTCCCATAGTCCATAGTCGCTCGCAAGCTGCGCCTGCTGTTTGCCCTTCATGTCATCCAAGTGCGGATTTCGGTGATGGTGATCAGGCCGTTTTGGCGACCGTGATCAGTTTGGAAGGTGGCGTTGCGCGGGCAATGGATTATATGGTGAAGGTGATCATGATCAGGATGCGGAGGACTGCTTGGTGCTGGTTTTTCGCATCGATTTGCCTTTCAACGGCAGCTTGTGGGCATGCTGTACGAGGCGGTCGGGAATCGCGTCGGCGGGTGTCGGGTCCTGCAGCCAGGCATGCCAGTGTTCGAGCGGTAACTGACTGTTAATAATTGTGGGGCGCGTGATGAATTCGATCGGGTTCGCGCCGAGCCGTAGTCGAAGCGGCGTCTTGCGTTCGCTTTGCCCGGCGGATTGTGTGTCGGTAGCCATGATTGGCGCTCAGAAGTTCTTCTTCAGACCCATGCCCTGATAGAGCGATGCGGCCTGATCGCCATAGCCGTTGAACATCAACGTCTTGCGCTTGGGCGTGAAAAATCCGTCCTCGCCGATACGCCGCTCCGTTGCCTGACTCCAGCGCGGATGATCGACATTTGGATTCACGTTCGAATAAAAGCCGTACTCGTTCGACGCATACCTGTTCCAGCTCGTAGGCGGCTGCTTGTCGACAAAACGGATTTTCACGAGCGACTTTACGCTCTTGAAGCCATATTTCCACGGCACCACCACACGCACCGGCGCGCCATTCTGATTCGGCAGCACCTGACCGTACAAACCCATGGTGAGCAGCGTTAGCGGATTCATCGCTTCGTCCATGCGCAGACCTTTAGAGTACGGCCAGTCAAGCACGGGTTCCGAGAGTCCCGGTATTTGCGACGGATCGGCAAGCGTAATGAACTAGACGTATTTGGCATTGCCCGTAGGCTGCACGCGCTTGATCAACTCCGCGAGCGGTACGCCGATCCACGGAATCACCATCGACCAACCCTCGACGCAACGCAGGCGATACACACGCTCTTCGAGCGGCGCGAGTTTCAGCAGTTCGTCGATGTCGTACACCTTCGGATTCTTGATCTCGCCTTCGACGCTGACCTTCCATGGATGCGACCGCAGCGTGCCCGCGTTGTGCGCGGGGTCGGCCTTGTCGGTACCGAACTCGTAGAAGTTGTTGTACGTCGTGATGTCTTTGTACTGCGTGATCTTGTCGAGCGCGACGAACTTCGCGTTGGTTTTCTCGGCCAGTTTCTGCGCCTTCGGATCGGGCGACGAATACGCCGCCAATGCCTAGCCATTCGCACCGATCAGACTGCAGAGCGCTATTGCGCCCGCCGCCTGCAACAAACGCCGCCGGTTCTCGAATACATGACGCGGCGTGATTTTGCTGCGCGCAATGTCCTCGCCGGTGGTTTCTGATTCGTCCAGCTCGACCGGCTAACTTTACAGTTTGCCGTAGCTGTGCAGGCCCGGGAGGAACATGTTCACGCCGAGGAACGCGAACGTAGTGACGAGTAGGCCAGTGAGCGCCCACCAAGCGGCGACGGCGCCGCGCAGGCCTTTCATCAGGCGCATATGCAGCCACGCCGCATAGTTCAGCCAGACGATCAGCGCCCACGTTTCTTTCGGGTCCCAGCTCCAGTAGCCGCCCCACGCTTCCGCGGCCCACAGTGCGCCGAGAATCGTCGCGATCGTGAAGAATGCGAAGCCGACGGCGATCGACTTGTACATCACGTCGTCGAGCACTTCGAGTGCGGGCAGACGGTCGGCCAGCATGCCGCGCTCTTTCATCAGGTACGCAACCGCAACCATCGCCGACAACGCGAAGCTGCCATAGCCGATGAAGTTCGCCGGCACGTGGATCTTCATCCACCAGCTTTGCAGCGCGGGCACGAGCGGCTGGATCTGCTGGGCGTCGCGCGCTACAGAATACCACATCAGGAAACCGACGGCGGCGCTGATCACCAGCAGCACGAACGCGCCGAGCGCGCGCGTGCTGTAGTGTTGCTCGTAGTACAGATAGAAGAGCGCGGTGATCAGGCTGAACAGCACGAACACTTCATACAGGTTCGAGATTGGAATGTGGCCGACGGCCGCGCCGATCAGGTACGACTCGTACCAGCGTACCATCAGACCAACGAAGCCCATCAGCACGGCTGCCCACGTCATCTTCGAGCCGATCGCGGCACCCGTGGGCGAGCGCGAAATGAGGCCGATCCAGTAGAAGACCGTGGCAAACACGAAGAGCGCGCTCATCCACAAAATCGCGGACTGGCTCGACAGGAAATACTTGAAGAAGAAGGCGTTGTCGGCGCGGGTCAGATCGCCGTGATAGATCTGGATGGCGAGGAGTGACAGCGCCGCGATCCCGACCATGAGTGGACGCACCGGCTTCCAGCGCCAGCCGAGCACGACGAAAACCGGCACGGCGCAGCACAGCACCAGTTTGTCGTAATAGTTCATGAACGGATGATAGCGCGAGAGCGCAAACCCGGCGCCCGCCACCATGGCCAGCGAGAACAGCCAGTCGACGACGATGCCGAGCCGTTTCAGGAACGGCCGCTCGTCGTACTGTGCAACATTGAGGGTATCGCCCATGTGAGCCTGCTTGGCCCGTGAGGGTGACGAGGATGAGGAAACCTGAGTCAAATCCATGATCTTACCGGGTCGAATCTTGTGAGCTGGGGGATGCCTAGCCGGCGTGGCCGGACGTGCTGGCGGCGTCGGATGCTTCAGTGAGCTTTGCGCCGAGCGCGGCGCCCACGGCGTCGCGCGTTTGAATGAATTCCTTCTCGAAATCAAGCGTTTTACGTGCGCTCGACATGGCCATCACGACATTCGTGCCGTGCTCCGTGTCTTTGATCCAGAACCACAGGCGCCGTTCACGGACGTAAAACATCGAGAAAATACCCAAAACGAGGAGCAGGCTGCCAAAATACACGACTTTTTTGCCCGGCGCGCGCGTCAACTGAAATACCGAAGCTTGCACCTGCTTGAATGAGTCGAGCTGCAAATAGAAGACCGGCGATCCATACAGAAAGCTGTCGGATATCGCGTTGATCGAGCTCTGGATGAAGCGGCTCGCGTCCGCGTTGGGCTGCGTATCCCGCTCGCCTAGCTGCTCGCGTGACAGTTGCCACAAATCCCACGTCGAGCCCTCGAGCATGCGCAGCAGCAAGCCCGCGGCCTTTTCCTGCTCGGCCTTCGGCACCGAACGGTCGATAAACGCGGCGATCGCCTGGAAGCCTCCGGCGGCCTGGCCGCCCGGCATCTTGACGCTGCTATCCGCGCCGGCGAAAAGGGTCAGGACACGCAGCACGCTCTCTTCGAGATGCTGCTGCAGTTCGGGATTCGAACCGGGCACCGAGCGCAGCGCGAACCGGTGCGCCGCGGCCGTGCGCATGTCCGGATTTTCCAGCGTGGCGCGCAGATTCATCCACGCCTTGACCGTGCCGCCCGTGTCCGCGGGAATGCGCAGATAGCGGAACGGATCGTCCGGATTCACGCGCATGCCGGCGAGGAACATCTTTTCGCCGCCCACGTCCACCGGCAGCATGTAGTTGTTGTACTCGCGCGCCTGGCCATCCTTGTCGCGCACCTTGTACTGAACCGACGGCCCGACGTTGTGCAGATCCAGCGGCTTCGAGCTTTTCGCGCCGGAGCCGAGGCGCTCGTCGAACGCTTCTTTCAGCGTGCGATGCGCGGCCACGCCACGGGCGTCGTTCTGGCCGTTGCCGTTCGAGATGTTTTCGACGTTGATCGCACGGAAATCCGTGAACTCGACCGTTTGCCCGTCGGCCAGCGGCGAAGCCGTGCTCAACGGCACATTGCCGCCGATCGTGCCGCCGAACGGCGCCGTTCTGGCGCTCGGGCCCGTCATGGGAAACGCGGTCATCTGCATTTGCGAGCCGCCGTCCTGGAAGCTCGACTGATAGATCGACACGCCGTCGTACTCGAACGGCTTGTTCACCTCGATTCGCGCCGGCACGCGCGCGCCGGTCTTGTGATCGACCACGACGATGTCGCTCACGAAGAGCTTCGGCATGCCGGTGGAGTAATAGTCGACGATGAACTTGTTCAGCTCGATCGAAAACGGCAGGTCCTGGATCAGCGAACCGTCCGGCTGGTTCAGAATGGCCGTGGAAACGTGCTGCCCTTCCGGCACCCACGCGTAGCCGCGGAACGTCGGGTTCGACTGCGGGAGGCGGTGTTCCGGCGGGATTTCGTTGATCACAGTGTTCGCGCGGATCGGCGATTTGTCGAACAGCCACATTTGCAGCTTGATCGGCAGATTGCTGTCCAGCAAGCCGCCGAGACAGATCACGACGATGGCCAAGTGCGTGGAGATGTAGCCGAATTTGGTCAGCGCGCCGCGTTTGGCGGCGATCAGCGTGGCGCCTTCGGATTCACGCGCGACGAACTTGTAGCCGAGCTTCGCGGAAAGTTTCGCGAGCACCGCCGAGGTTTGCGCGCGCGTGCCATGCACGGCGAACTCGCCCTTGTGATGGAACGCGCGCAGACTGCCTTCGCGCACCTTGTCCTTCCAGCTTTTCGCGTCGGCGAGCATCTTGGAAGCGTTGCGAATCACACAGAGTGACACCGACACCATCAGAAAGCCGAGGATCAGCATGAACCACCACGAGCTGTACGCCGTGTACAAACTCAGCGAGCGGAAGATGTCCGCCCAGAACGGGCCGAACTGATTGACGTAGTTAGGATACGGGTCGTCCTGCGTGAGAACGGTGCCGATGATGCTGGCGATCGACAGAATCACGAGCAGCGCAATGGCGAAACGCATCGAACTCAAGACTTCGATGATGCTGCGCGTAATGCGATTGCCCGACTTCGACTGCAAACCCGACGTGGTAACGCTCATTCATACTCCGACTGAACAGCAAAAAAGGGTGAAGGGCTGTCGTAGGCACGACGCCTCCACCCTTTTCTTGTTTTGTACCGGCCTCGACGGGCCGGTTGCACTTGCGTGCGGGTGCTCTGGTTAATGCAGGCCCGCGATGTAATCCGCTACCGCCTTGATCTCACTATCCGACAAACGCGTGGCAATTGCATGCATTGCCTCGTTATTGTTGCGTGCACTCGGACCCTGCGTGAACGCGGTCAACTGCGCCACCGTGTATTCCGCCCACTGGCCCGAGAGCCGCGGATACTGCGACGGAATGCCTTGACCGATCAGACCGTGGCAGCTTGCGCAGGCCAGCACGCCTTTGTCGGCGATCCCGCCGCGATAAATCTTCCGGCCGAGCGGCACGGTGTCCTTGTTGTGCGCGTAGCCGGGCTTGGGTGTCTGGGTCGAGAAATAAGCAGCTACGTTGACCATGTCCTGATCGGACAACGCCGCGGCCATGCCCGCCATGATCGCATTGTTGCGCGCGGCCTGCTTGGTGCCCGGCTGGACCTTGAAGTCCTTGAGCTGCTTGACGAGATACCCGGGATGCTGGCCCGCGAGCTTCGGATACGCGCCGCCGGCACTGTTGCCGTCTGCACCGTGGCACGAAGCGCATACCTGCATTGCGATTGCCAGCCCCCGATTGACGTCTGGCTTTGCCGAATCTGCTGCTCGTGCCTGAATTGCCAAACCTGAAAGACCTGCCCCGCTACTTGAAGCACCATCAGAGTCTTGTTCAGTCGATTCATTCGCACATCCTGTCTCGTCTTGTGGGTTCTTAGAGAGGCACCGACTTCCGGTGCCTCGCGCCAGCCCTCCCAGCAAGCGTCCCGAAGGGGACTTTATGCGCAGCGAAATGCTTGGGATGGCCCGGCGTTTTCTTAAAAGTTTTGCAAATTACGACGGCAACCGAGTGACCACAAGTAGCCGCCAAGGCACGCGGGCTGGCCGACTCAGACTTTCACCAAACTATTATATTATACAATAACTCGCTAATCGCTAAGATGCCAGTCGGGCTTGACCCGTCCCCGCTCCGGGTTCCCGGGCGTCTCGAATTCCGGCCTCGCTCATGTCCTTCCTGCTCCACCAATCCCGCTTCTTCACGACAGTCAATCACCTGCGTGATCTGCCGGCCACTTCGCAACCCGAGATCGCCTTCGCGGGACGCTCGAATGCGGGCAAGTCGACGGCGATCAACATTCTTTGCAATCAGAAGCAGCTGGCTTTTGCGAGTAAGATGCCGGGGCGCACGCAGCACATCAATTACTTCTCGGTCGGCAAAGCGGACGAACCCACCGCGAATCTCGTCGACCTGCCGGGCTACGGCTACGCGGAAGTGCCGGGCACGGCCAAGGCGCATTGGGAAACGCTGCTTTCCACCCATCTGCAAACGCGCTCGCAGCTGCGCGGCATGATTCTGATGATGGACTCGCGCCGCCCGCTCACTGAACTGGATCGCCGCATGATCGAGTGGTTCGCGCCGACAGGTAAGCCGATCCACACGCTGCTCACAAAATGCGACAAATTGACGCGCCAGGAATCCATCAACGCGTTGCGCGCCACGAAGAAAGGTTTGGAGGAGTATCGCGCGGCGGGGTATCAGGGCGAGCTGACTGCGCAACTCTTTTCAGCGCTCAAACGCGTGGGTATCGAGGAAGCGCATGAACTGATCGAGTACTGGCTGATCCCCGATGCAAAGGGCGAAACAGACACAAAGGGCGCCGCGCAGTAAGCGCATGAATGTTCGGCGAGCGTGGAAATATGTCATGTCGTTTCCGGCCGCCTATAAAACCCGCCGCTTGAACGGCGGGTCAAACAGCCTAATCGAAAAACGACAGGCACCTCTCCTCAGGGAGGAGAAGCGGAGAGGTCAGCGCAAGACACCTTGCTCGATCGGTATGATTTAATATTATTGTCCTGAAAAGTTTCCGGGAGCGGAGACAAGCGTTACTTGTCCACTCCACACATCCACGTACTTCGATTCGATATGAGCTTCCATCCGCACTACTGTCCGCGCCGCATGCGCCGCGACGACTTCTCGCGCCGACTGATGCGCGAAAACATCCTCACCACCAACGACCTGATTTGCCCCGTGTTCATCGTCGAAGGCACCAACATGCGGCAGGCTGTGCCGTCGATGCCGGGCGTCGAACGCGTGTCGGTCGATCTGCTGATGGGCATGGCCGAACAATGCGTCAAGCTGGGCGTGCCTGTGCTGTCGCTGTTCCCGGCGATCGAGCCGTCGCTGAAAACGCCTGACGGCCGCGAAGCGACGAATCCTGCTGGCCTGATCCCGCGCGCCGTGCGCGAACTCAAAAAGCATTTTCCGGAACTCGGTGTGCTGACCGACGTCGCGCTCGATCCGTACACGAGCCACGGTCAGGACGGCGTGCTCGACGAAGCCGGCTACGTGATGAACGACGAAACCGTCGACATTCTGATCGAGCAGACGCGCGCGCAGGCTGAAGCGGGCGTGGATATCGTGGCGCCGTCGGACATGATGGACGGCCGCATCGGCGCGATTCGCGAGATGCTGGAGAGCGAAGATCATATCCACACGCGAATCATGGCGTACGCGGCGAAGTTCGCGTCGGCGTTTTACGGTCCGTTTCGCGATGCCGTGGGCTCCGCGACGAACCTCGGCAAAAGCAACAAGATGACGTACCAAATGGATCCGGCCAACTCGAATGAAGCGCTGCGCGAAGTGCGCGCCGACATCGACGAGGGCTCCGACATGGTCATTGTCAAGCCCGGCATGCCGTATCTGGACATTGTGCGTCGCGTAAAGGACGAGTTCCAGTTCCCGACTTACGTGTATCAGGTGAGCGGCGAATACGCGATGCTGAAGGCTGCCGCGCAAAACGGCTGGCTCGATCACGACAAGGCGATAATGGAATCGCTGCTCGCGTTCAAGCGCGCAGGCGCGGACGGCGTGTTGACCTACTTCGCGCTAGATGTCGCGCGGATCTTGCAGTCGCAGAAGTAAGTAAGCGTTGCGAAGAGAGGTGGCCCTGTTCGTTCGGACAGTTTTCTGAGATTTTCAAGTGGAACGTCCGGGGCGATCATGCTGCCGATCTGATCGCAGGCAGCGTTGCGAAGTATGCCTCATCCGGCATCCGGTCTGCCA
>CALNWS010000040.1 GCA_940747215.1 uncultured Paraburkholderia sp.
ACCAAGCAGTCCTCCGCATCCTGATCATGATCACCTTCACCATATAATCCATTGCCCGCGCAACGCCACCTTCCAAACTGATCACGGTCGCCAAAACGGCCTGATCACCATCACCGAAATCCGCGGTTTTTTGCTTGAAAAACAGGCAATCGGGCGTCATTTAGGCCTACGCGGAGGCGGGCCGCTCAACCCGCGCTGCCGCAACCCGTTAGAATAGTTCTTTGCTCAAGGCCTCCTGCCGCCCTCATGTCCGAACAACACCTGACCGAAGTCGAAGACGCGCTCGACGAATCGAAGTTCGTCACGTTCGAAGGCTCGCCTTTCCAGTTGTATCAACCGTATCCGCCCGCCGGCGACCAGCCCACGGCAATCGATACGCTCGTCGAAGGCGTGGAAGACGGCCTGTCGTTCCAGACGCTGCTCGGCGTAACCGGCTCTGGCAAAACTTTCACGATGGCCAATACGATCGCGCGGCTCGGCCGCCCGGCCATCGTATTTGCGCCGAACAAGACGCTCGCCGCGCAGCTCTATTCGGAGTTCCGCGAGTTTTTCCCGCGCAATGCGGTCGAGTACTTCGTTTCGTACTACGATTACTATCAGCCGGAAGCGTATGTGCCGCAGCGCGATCTGTTTATCGAGAAAGATTCCTCGATCAACGAGCATATCGAGCAGATGCGCCTTTCCGCGACGAAAAGCCTGATGGAGCGGCGCGACTTAGTGATTGTCGCCACCGTATCGGCGATTTACGGTATCGGTAACCCGTCCGAATACCATCAGATGATCCTGACGCTGCGTACGGGCGAAAAGCTTGGCCAGCGCGACATCATTGCGCGGCTGATCGCGATGCAGTACAACCGCAACGAGGCCGATTTCCAGCGCGGCTCGTTCCGTGTGCGCGGCGACACGATTGACATTTTCCCAGCGGAACACGCGGAAATGGCGGTGCGCGTCGAACTGTTCGACGACGAAGTCGAAACGCTGCAGCTATTCGATCCGCTCACGGGCCGCGTCCGGCAGAAAATTCCGCGTTTCACCGTGTATCCGTCGTCGCACTATGTCACGCCGCGCGACACCGTGGTGCGCGCGGTCGAAACGATCAAGAACGAGTTGCGCGACCGGCTCGAGTTCTTCTATAGCGAAGGCAAGCTGGTCGAAGCGCAGCGGCTCGAACAGCGTACGCGCTTCGATCTGGAAATGCTGCAGGAACTCGGATTCTGCAAGGGCATCGAGAACTACTCGCGGCACTTTTCGGGCGCGGCGCTAGGCGAGCCGCCGCCTACGCTCGTCGATTACCTGCCGTCGGACGCGATCATGCTGTTCGATGAATCGCACGTGCTGATCGGCCAGCTGAACGGCATGTACAACGGCGACCGTGCGCGTAAGGAAAATCTGGTCGACTACGGTTTCCGCTTGCCGTCCGCGCTGGACAACCGGCCGCTCAAGTTCAACGAATTCGAGCGCAAGATGCGCCAGGTCGTCTATGTATCGGCCACGCCGGCCGATTACGAACAGAAAACCACGGGTCAGGTGGCGGAGCAACTAGTGCGACCAACCGGTCTCGTGGATCCTGAAATCGAGGTGCGGCCGGCGCGCAGCCAGGTAGACGACGTGCTCGCCGAGATCAACGAGCGCGTCAAAGTCGGCGACCGCGTGCTGGTTACGGTGCTCACTAGGCGCATGGCCGAGCAGCTCACGGAGTTTCTGGCCGATCACGGCGTGAAAGTGCGCTATCTGCACAGTGACATCGACACGGTGGAGCGCGTCGAAATCATCCGCGATTTGCGGCTCGGCACGTTCGACGTGCTGGTCGGCATCAACCTGCTGCGCGAGGGGCTGGACATCCCGGAAGTATCGCTGGTCGCGATTCTCGACGCGGACAAGGAAGGTTTCCTGCGCGCCGAGCGCTCGCTGATCCAGACCATCGGCCGGGCGGCGCGTAACGTGAACGGCAAGGCGATCCTCTATGCGGACAAGCTCACCGATTCGATGCGCCGCGCGATCTACGAAACCGAGCGGCGGCGCGCGAAGCAGATCGCGTTCAACGTCGAACACGGCATTACGCCGCGCGGCGTGGTGAAGCGCATCCGCGACATCATCGACGGCGTGTACAACGTCGACGACGCGCGTGCCGAACTGAAGGAACAGCAAACGCGCGCCAAGTTCGAGGACATGTCCGAGAAGCAGCTCGCGAAGGAACTGAAGCGCCTCGAAAAGCAGATGATGGAGCACGCCAAGAATCTCGAATTCGAAAAGGCCGCGCAGACTCGCGATCAACTGGCGCTCCTGCGGCAGCGCGTGTTCGGTGCGAACGTCGGCGATCACGTCGAGGGCGCGGGCTAATTCGGGGCCATCAGACCGCCGGCACCTTTCAAACCAGGGCGCGACACGCTGTCGCGCCCTTTTTTATAGGCCGGTTCTAGCCGCGGGCGGCCGTTCGCAGATCCGATTCCCAGCCTCCTTAAGATCGCCTTAAGGCCCTTCTACGGCAAGGCTTTGGCTCCGCTCCCGTTTGTTTTCACCGCCGTTCGATGTTAAACTTGGTCTATATTGATAATGGTTCGCATTAATTTTCATCTATGCCGTTTGCTTACGATCGTATGGGTCGCGCCAGCGTTCATGAGCGGCGGCACGGCGCCTGCACGTCACACCGTTCTAATGGGTTCGATTCCAGTCTGATAAAACAAGGAGTTTCAATGCGGATTTCTTCATTTATGCGTGTTGGCGCAGCAGCAGCGGTGGTGGTGGCATTTTCCGCAACCGCCGCGGAATACCCGATCGGCAAGCAGCACATCGAAGCGGGCATGGAAATCGGCGCGGTGTACCTGCAGCCGATCACGATGGAACCCGAAGGCATGATGCGCAAGGCATCGGATTCGGACGTCCATCTGGAAGCGGACATTCACGCCGTCAAGAACAACCCGACGGGTTTCGCCGAAGGCGACTGGATGCCGTACCTGCAAGTGCGCTACGAGTTGACGAAGGCGGGTTCGATGCAGGCGCAAAAGGGTGACCTGATGGCGATGGTCGCCAACGACGGTCCGCACTACGGCGACAACGTCAAGCTGCAAGACCCGGGCAAGTATCACCTGAAGCTGATCGTCGAACCGCCGATACAAACCGGCCACATGGCGTTCGGCCGCCACGTCGACAAGGAAACCGGCGTGGGTCCGTGGTTCAAGCCGTTCACGATTGAATACGACTTCACGTTCGCCGGCATCGGCAAGAAGGGCGGTTACTGATCGGTGCTGCGGGCGTCGGGCTGAATGTCGCGCTGTCACGCTTATGTGAAAGTGCGGCGCCTGATGCTTGCGAGCAGCGTGAATCAGATGCAGCAGGCGGCGCGCCGGCAACGGCCCGGCGCGCCGCGTTTTCCGGATTGGCCGATGAGACTGAAGAGACTGAACCCTGATGAGACTTAACCGAAAGATCGCGATATTCGCCGCCACGGCTTTGCTGGCGGGCGTGGCCCACGCAGCGGACCTGCCCACCTTCAAGCTCGAAATGAACGACGGCAAGCTGAACCCCGCACGCATCGAAGTGCCGGCCGGGCAGCGTATCAAGATCGAAGTCCGCAACACCGGCAAGGGTGTGGCCGAGTTTGAAAGCGTGCAGTTGCGTAAGGAAAAGGTGTTGGTGCCGGGCGCGGATTCGTTCGTCGTGATCGCTCCGCTCGAGCTGGGCGAATACAAGTTCTTCGACGATTTCCACCAGCAGGCGCAGGGCGTGATTGTCGCCAAGTGAGGTGGTTCAGGTGTGAGTTGGCGTGATGTCCGCACCGGTAGTAGCAGTGAAGAAGGGAGAAAGAAGGGAGAGCTTGATGGGTCAGATTTTATTCATCGTATGGCGGGAAAGTGTCGAGGCGTTGCTGGTCGTCGGCATTCTGTACGCATGGCTGAAAAACGGCGACGACGACGCGCGTCGCGGCTTGCCGTATCTGTGGGGCGGCGTGGTGGCGGGCGTGCTCGCGGCCGTCGCGCTGGGCGCCGCGCTGGTCGGCTTTACGGAAGTACTGTCCGGCGACGCGCAGGATTATTTCCAGACCGCGATGGTGCTGGTCGCGTGCGTGCTGATCGTGCAAATGGTGCTGTGGATGAAGCAGCACGGCCGCACGCTGAAGCGCGACATGGAACAGTCGCTGCAAAAGAGTCAGCACGATTCGAACTGGTGGGGTGTCGCGCTGCTGGTCGCACTCGCGATCGCGCGTGAAGGCAGCGAAACGGTGATCTTCCTGTACGGCCTCGGTTTCGGCCAGTCGGGTCACGTGGACGGCAGCCAACTGCTCGCCGTCGTGATCGGTCTCGGCCTTGCGTTCCTGACATTCTACGTGCTGCGACTGGGCGGCAAGATCTTTTCGTGGCGGCTCTTTTTCCGCGTCACCGAAATCATGCTGTTGTTCCTCGGCGCGGGTCTGTTCCAGACAGGCGTGGACAAGCTGATCGACAAGGAAATCCTGCCGACGCTCGTCGACCAGATGTGGAACTCGTCGGCGATTCTCGACGATTCGAGCACCTTCGGTTCGCTGGTCGCCACGCTCACCGGCTACCGCGCGCATCCGGCGCTGATGAATCTGGTGGCGTACGCCGTGTACTGGGCAGTGGTCTATCTGCTCGTGCGACGTGCGACGCGTAAGCCGGCACAGCAGAAAGCGGCGGGGCGCACGGCATGAGTACGGTCATGTCCCGTCCGGGCCGCCTCGCTGCGGCCGGACAGTGGATGCAACGTCACGGTGCAGTGATTCGCGGCATCCAGTGGATCGTCGTGGCCGTGTACGCGTTTCTGATCATCTTGCCGGCCGTGATGCCGCTGCCGGACGACACGGCGCATCTCTGGAACAACCTCACGCTTGCCGCGCAGTTCGTGTTCTGGGGCATCTGGTGGCCGTTCGTGCTGCTGTCGATGGTGATGCTCGGCCGCGTGTGGTGCGGCGTGCTGTGCCCCGAAGGCGCGCTCGCCGAATTTGCGAGCAAGTACGGCCGTGGCTGGGCGATTCCACGCTGGATGCGCTGGGGCGGCTGGCCGTTCGTCGCGTTCGGCATCACGACGATCTACGGCCAGGTGGTAAGCGTCTACCAGTATCCGAAAGCGGTGTTGCTGGTGCTGGGCGGCTCCACTTTCGCTGCGATGATCATCGGTTTGCTGTACGGGCGAGAGAAGCGCGTCTGGTGCAAATACCTGTGCCCCGTCAACGGGGTTTTTTCGCTTCTGGCGCGTCTCGCGCCGTTTCACTACAAGGTGGACGAACAGGCATGGCGCCGCTCGTACACCAACGGCGAACACGGCCATCGCGTGATTCCGATCAACTGCGCGCCGCTCGTGCCGTTACGCAATATGATGAAGGGCGCGTCCGACTGCCATATGTGCGGCCGTTGCAGCGGCCATCGCGACGCGATCGCGCTGACGTGGCGCGCGCCGTCGTCCGAAGTCGTGCAGTTGGGCGACAAGCAGGCCAACGCATGGGATACGGCGCTGATCCTCTACGGTCTGCTCGGCATCGCAATCGGTGCGTTTCACTGGACGGCTTCGCGCTGGTTCATTGACCTGAAGATTTTCCTCGCGAACTGGCTGGTCGATCACGACATTACGTGGCCGCTCGACACCAACGCGCCATGGTTCCTATTCACGCATTACCCGGAACAGAACGACGTGTTCTCGTGGCTCGACGGCGGCATGGTGATCGGCTACACCCTCGCGACGGCACTCGTGTACGGCACGGTGCTGCTCGTTCTGCTGATGGGCGCGACGCGCATGCTGGGACGTTTCGACCGCGTGCGTCTGCATCATCTGACGCAAGGTCTCATTCCGATCGCCGGTACGGGCGTATTCCTGGGACTTTCGGCGACCACGTTGTCGCTGCTGCGCGCAGAACATGTTTCGTTGTGGTGGGCGTCGGATATGCGCATCGCGATCCTCGCGATTGCGAACATATGGAGCGCGTGGCTCGCGTGGCTCATCACACGTCGTTATAGCGAGCGCTTCGTGCAGCGCGGGCTGGCGATGATCTGGTTCGTCACGGCGCTCGCGGTGGCGGACAGCGCGTGGTGGCTGATGTTCTGGGGCTGGGCGTCGAAGTAATCGCGCTGGTTTCGCGTCGGTTCAAGCACAAACGCGTGAGACAAACAAAAAGCCGTGGGATGAATTCATTCATCTCAGGCTTTTTGTTTCGGTATGACCGGAGCACGGCTTCTCGCGCATCCGCATCGGGTGAGAACCAAAAAGCGGCCTGGCTTGCTGCGACGGCTGGCTTGGTGTCTGCACGAAGGGATCTAGTTCTCACGTGCAAGCCGTCGTGGCTGGCTAATGCCCAACACCTCTCGAGGAGGTGGTCCCCATAATACCTGGTACTGCTATTCGGTCTTACTTCGTCAGGATCAGCTTGCCGAGACGCGTGACACGAAACTGATAAGTCTCACCATTATGCACGATGCTGACGTGGCTGTGTCCTTGCAGCAAAGCGTCGCTGCGAACAACCCGCTCGGCGCTCTCGCCCGAGCTCTTCGCGCGATCCGCGGCCGGTTTGTTCGAAGCTGGCGCTGCCGCCGGAGATATTTCGGACGGCTGGTTAGCGCGGCCGTCGGATGGTGCAGGCTGAGCGTAGAAGAGCGGTTGAGATCGGTCATTCGTTTTTGCTGTTCGTCGATTCGATGGAAAAATTACAAATGATAACTATCTTCATTTAAAATTAAGAGAAATTGATCGGTTTACTGTTTCGATAGTGGCGAACTGAAAGGTCACGGCGCGGACGTCACCAACGAAGAATCGTCCGCGCCAGTAGATCAATGCAACGAACCCGGTTCCTGCTTCGTTGCCACGTACTGGCGAATGAGCCGCACCGTGTCGATGTCGTTCTCGCGATAAGCCGACTTGACGATCTCTTGCGTCTGCACGGTGTCCTGATCGTCGGAGACGGGCAGGGTGGTCGCGTACTCGAAGCGCAGGAAGAGTTGCAGCTCGTCGGGTTGCTCGATGGTCATCGTGAGCGAGCCGCTGACGTGATCCGCCGTCGGCAGGATGTCGTAGCGCACTCTCTGACTCTCATCGAGCGTGACGCGATCGCGCACGGTTGCCTGGCCGTAATGCAGCTCGCGTTCGAGCACGTTGCCTTCGCGCGAGAGGATCGTGCAGTTGTCGAGCCCCATCACGAACAGTTGCGGCTGCTCGGCGCGCAGAACGAGACCCTCCCACAACTGCTCGCGGGTTATCGAGTCGACGAATGGATTCAACGGGTCGTTGATCTGGATAAGGTGTTCGAAATTCAAAACGGCAGCTTCCTATGAAGGCGTTGCGACAGACGCATCCTGCATGTCCCTATGCTATGCGCGTTTCACAGCGCGCTCCGCCTCACGCGACGGCAAGACCTGAACGGACCGTGACCTGATGCGTCAGGATCTTGTGCACAGGGCATGCATTGGCAATTTGCAAAAGACGTTCCCGCTGCTCGTCGGACAGATCGCCTTCGAGCACGATCTTGCGGTCGATCGTCGTGCCGGCATCGCCGGTTTCGATCGAGAGCGTGACGCGCATGTCGGCGAGCGGCCAGCCCTTGCGTTGCGCGTACATCTTCAACGTGATCGACGTGCAGGCACCGAGGCTCGACAACAGCAAAGTGACGGGCTTCGGGCCGCGATCGCCGCCACCGAGAGACTCGGGCTCGTCGGCGAGCCACGTGTGACTAGCGTCGTCCATCAGGACCTGAAAATTCGTGGAACCGATGTGCGCGGTGACGGTGGGATCTGCCATGCGTGCTCCTCTGCGGGGACGAAAATCGCCGCACCCCGCGGATTCACGACAGGTGAACCGCGGGGTGCGGCATGAATTGCTATCGTGAACGAATTTACCTGCCTACGCGCCGCATGTGACGCAGCGCGGGCCGAAGCGTGCGCCGCGTCTGATGTGTGCGTCTAATGCGTGATCGCGCCCATGCGTCCGGCGTCGATCACGGCCTGACGGATTTCGTCTTCGGTATTCATGACTAACGGACCGTAATGCACGACCGGTTCCTTCAGCGGCACGCCGCCGAGCAGCAGCACTTCGAGCGGCTCGTCGCCGGTGGTGAGTGTGACCGAATCGCCGTCGTTCTGAAACACGATCATCTGCTGCGCGCCGATCTGCCGACATGCTTCACCGTCGCCGTAAAAGCCGGTGCCCGACAGGCTGTACGCGAACACGCGATAGTCCGCCGGCACGGGCTGGATGATCGTCGCGCCCGATTGCAGTGAGAAGTGTTGATAGAGAATCGGCGTACGCGTTTCGATCGCGGCTTTCACGCCGAGCGCTTCGCCCGCGATCACCTTCACGCGCACCTTGCCGTCTTCCGACGTCGCCACCAGAATGCTCGCCGACGGCATTTCCTGGTAGCGCGGCGCGATCATCTTGTCGCGGCGCGACAGATTTACTCACAGCTGCAGACCATGCACGCGGCCGCCCGTGCGCACGAACGAGGGATCCGGCATCTCGCTATGCACGACGCCTGCGCCCGCGGTCATCCATTGCACATCGTCCGCGTGCAGCGTACCCAAATGGCCCGCCGAATCCTTATGACCAAACTGGCCTTCGAGCACATACGTGACCGTTTCGAAACCGCGATGCGGATGATCGGGCGCGCCCTTGGCTTCGCCGGGCACGTAATCGATCGGGCCCATTTCGTCGAGAAGCAGAAACGGGTCGAAGTCCATCAATAAACGGGTTGGAAACGGCCGATGAACGACAAAGCCGCCACCCTCGGTCGTGCGAACGGACGGAAACGTGCGTTCGATCGTGCGAGTCGCGCTCATGGAATATCACCTTGAAAAATGGGGAATAGCGTTATTTTTGAAACATGGAGCTATTATAAAGAATATTTTTCGCGGTGCCAGCCGCCGCCACGCAATGGATTGTTCTATACCGGAACGATGAGATGAAGATCGATTCACACAATCTGAATGAATGACCTGATGTACTTCTCGCAGGTCGTCGAACATGGCGGATTTTCCGCGGCCGAGCGTGTGCTGGGCATCTCCAAATCGCGTCTGTCGCGCCGCCTGACCGAGCTGGAAGCACATCGCTCGGCGTGCGTCTCTTGCAGCGCTCCACGCGCAAGCTGGCACTCGCGGAAGCCGGTCAACTGTTCTATCAGCATTGTCAGGCGATGCTGAGCGAAGCGCAGGCAGCGGGTGAACGTCGTGCAGCAACTGCGTTCGTCGCCACGCGGCACGGTGTGTGTGAGCGTGCCGGTCACGATCTCGCAGACCATCCTCTCGCAGATCCTGCCCGAATTCATGCATTGCTATCCGGAAGTGCGCGTGGTGATACGCGTCACCAACCGCGTGGTCGATCTGTTCGAGGATTCGTCGACGTCGCGTTGCGTGTGCGCTCCGATCCGCCGGAAAACGCCAATATCGTGGTGCGTCCGCTGTGGCGCACGCAGCAGATGCTGGTGGGTGCGCCGAGTCTTCTGCAACAGAATAATGCGCCTCCGTTACAGCCTGCGGACCTCAATCGTTTCGAAACGCTGGATGTGCCGACAAGCGACGGGGTCATGTGTACAATCTGATCGCGCCGGACGGCACGCCACGCGTCACGCACACGAACACGAGCCGCGTCTCGTGACCGCCGATCTGATGACCATTCGTGAAGCCGTGCTCGCGGGCGTGGGTATCGCTGCGTTGCCCGAGATGATGTATGGCGCTGCGTTGCGCGCGGGGCAATTGTCGCCGGTCATGCCGGGCTGGACTTTCCCGACGCCGCAATTGTATGCGGTATTCGTCTCGCGTCAGGGCATGGTGCCGGCCGTGCGTGCGTTCGTCGATTATCTGGTCGAGATGCTCGATCCGGATGACGGTAAGCACATCATGGGTGAGTGCCCGACCAAACAGGAAGCGCAGCGCGCCGTGAAGCTGCCTGCTGCGGTGGCCGCGATCGTGTCGTAGCGCGTCGCAACATCGCTTTTAGCATTTAAGCGTCGCTTGCCATGAGGACTTTCAATGGTCGTTTTCTTGATTGCACGCGCGCATGGGCCTATATTGAAATCCCTTCGTTAAAGAGTTCTCTGAAGCGGAAACTTATGGCCGCTATCATAGCAGGCCTGATAGGGCTGACCACGCTGTCCGTGTCGATCGCGGCTGTCGCATGCGTTGCCAGTGTTCAGACGTTGGCACATGAACCCGCCGCCTGAAGGCGCCGAGTGCGCACAAAAAAGGCCTTGTTTCAAGGGCTTTTCTGTATTCGCGCGAGTCGCGCAGCGGCGCTCGCTGCCGCGTTTACTTGCACTTGCTCTTCGTGCTGCGTGACGAAACCGATCTTCGTCAGATCACCGGCCTGCGCCGCCGACATCACTTCCGCGACTTTCTCGTACGGCACCTTGCGGTTCGCATCGAGATGCAGTTCGGGCTGCGGATTCGCTTGCGCCGCCTCTGCAATTTTCGCGCGCAATGCTTCGTCGTCGACTTTCTTGTCGTCCCACACATCACGTTGCCGTCGGCGTCGACAGCGACCGTGACCTGCGCAGGCTTGGTGTCTTCCTTCTGACTGCTCGCATGCGGCAGATCGATTTTGACCGCGTGACGGATCACGGGAATCGTCACCATGAAGACGATCAGGAGAACGAGCATGATGTCGACGAGCGGCGTCATGTTGATCTCGTTCATCAGGCCGTCGTCATCGTCACTTGAGAAGGGGCTCATTGCCATAGGAATGCCTCGTCAGTGTCGATCAGTTCGCGCGCTTGGCGAGACGCAGGCCGTCACCGCGCTTGGACGACGGCAGACGTGCGCCCGTTACGAAGAGTGCGTACAAACCGTGTGCGAAGCGGCTCAGCTTGGCGACGATCGCCTTGTTGGCGCGCGTTAGTGCGTTCGTTGTAGCCGAGCACCGCGCGAATCGCGACGAAGAGGCCGAACGCGGTCATGATGAGCGTCTCGCCGACCGGACCGGCAACCTGGTCGATCGACGATTGGCCGCTCGCACCGATTGCAAGCAGCGCGTGATAGATGCCCCACATCGTGCCGATCGACGCGAGAATCTCGAGGCCGCGCTGCCTGAAGGACACGATGGACGAAAGCGTGTCCTTCAGGCAGCGCGTAACCCAGTTCGACACGTCCATGCGGTCGTGCAGATGCGGTTGCGTCTGATGATGGTCGGCCGCCTCCTAGCCCGACAGCGCGAGCGCGAGGAACGGGTTGTCCTGTGGCGTGGACGAACCGGCACCGAGCTTCTTCAAGCCGTCGGCGAGATCGTCCGAATGCCAGAACGCCTGTTCGGCATTCTTCGTGAGACGCTTCAGGCGCATCACGTTCCACGCCTTGATGACGATCACACTCCACGACATCACCGACATGATCAACAGTGAGAGCGCGATACCGCGCGTCACGAAATCCCCTTGCGCCCACACGTACGCCAATCCGTAGTTTTGCATTGCAATTCCTTTATTTGAAATCTGCTTCAATCGTCGAGATTGAAGTCGTAAGGTTGGGCGGTCGGGACCCGTACTGGCTGCCCGTTCTCGAGATAGGGTTTGCAGGCACTCGCGCGCACCGCGTCGAGCGCGGCGTCGTCGAGACGACTGAACCCGCTGCTCTTTTTCAACGCGACGTTTTCGAACTTGCCCGTCACGCCGACGATAAAGCTCACGATCACACGGCCGGTTTCACCACGGCGCCGCGAGAGCGCCGGGTAGTCGGGCTTGGCGATGTTGCACGTCAGATGTGAAATGTCCTTGGCGCCGTGATCTCGAGCGTCTGACGACCGATGGCAGGCGCGGCTGGTGCTGGCGGTATAACGGGTGCTGGCGGCGTGGGCGCTGCAACCGGCGTCGGCGACGGTGCTTCCGCGACCGGCATCGGCGTTGGCTTGGGCGTTGATGTGGACTTCAGCTTCGGCTGGACTTTCGGCTTCGTGTGAACCGGCGGCGGCAGCAATTGCGCGGTCATCACGCGCGATTCCAGCGCGACCGGCTTGGGTGGGGTCGTGACGCGAAGTCAGGACCACGACCAGCAGCGCGACGTGAATCGCGGCCACTGCGGCGGTTGCTGTCAGTACGCGGGAGTTCGGGCGGTCTGAAGAGGCCAGCATGTTGCCGGCTGAAGCGGTGGGCGAGGCCTGCATATTAGCGTGGTGACGCGCTGCTCGCGCAGCGTGTCAGACAAAACTTCGTCATGTTCGGAAGATCAGTAACGAAATACACAAAGTAGTCACAAAACCAATCAGCAATTCCATTTCAAACTCCTTTTAACGGTTGAGCGGGATAGCTGGCTGGTACGAATACTGGCTTGCTGACGGCAGTGGGATAAACCTGAGCGCCTCTCGAAGAGAAGCGCCTGAAACTCTCGAAACGGAAAGCTTGGCGGCGCGGCTGATGCCGCACCGTCTGAAAACTTGGGCTAACGGCTTAAGCAGCCTTGCATTCGTAAAACGTCGTCAGCGGGATGACCTGTGCCGTTGCCGGCGCGGCGTGTTCCAGACCGCAGCGGCTCGCGCAGACGCCGCTTTGCATCATGACGTCGCGCACGGACTCCGCGCACTTGCCACAGCACAACGCGACTTCTAGCTCGAACTGGAGTTCGTCGAACGAATCGACACCTTCCGCGATCGAAGCTCGGATCTTGCGGTCAGAAACAGACTTGACACAGACAATCATGGTCGGACATCATAACAAAAGTTAATGCGAATCATTAATGTTTTGTTTGGTTCGTTTAGCAAGCCTTCAGGGTGATTTTTTGTAACAAAACCAGCCTGTTAAAAAGGTTTCGTCTATGGGGCGGGGTGGCGGCGACCTGCCCAATACGCATGAAAATGCGCGGAATCTGGCTGGATTGATGCTGCGGAGAGGATAAAAAAGGCCGTTTGGCGGTCTTGCGAGGCGCTTACGAGAGAATTGCTCGGCCTACCGCGGCCCGGGAGCTCAAATTGGCCGTCCGGCGCGACGGAATCGCCACATGCTCGACAGCGGCCTCGATCAGCAGCAGCGAAGCGGCCAGTTGCTGCTGATGGCTTCCGTCGCCGGTAGAACAGAAACGGGGCGCGACCGTGAGTGCTTCGTCGGGCTGAGCGCGCAGGCCGTGCTGATCGAGCACGCGGCCCAATTGACGCGCAATAGCCACACTCGTGTCGATCAGCGTAAGCCGGTCGCCGACGATGTCGCGGATCGCCGCATTCAGAAACGGATAGTGCGTGCAGCCGAGCACGAGCGTGTCGGCGCCCGCGTCGAGCATCGGTTCGAGGTAGCCGCGCAGCAGCGCGCGCAATTCGGCGGAACCGACATCACAACGTTCCACGGCCTGCACGAGGTCATGACCCGGCTGACAGAGAAAGCGGCAGTCAGCGGCGTAGCGCGCGAGCAGGTCCTGAAAGCGGGCGCTGCGCAACGTGACTTGGGTAGCCAGCACGCCCGCGACGCGGGTTTTCGACTGCAGCGCGGCCGGCTTGATGCCCGGTTCGACGCCCACCAGCGGAATCGGCAGCGCTTCGCGCGCCATTGCGATGGACTGAGCGGTCGCCGTATTGCACGCGACCACCAGCGCCTTCGCGCCTTGCTGCATCAACCACTGGCCGATGGTGAGCGTGCGGTCGGCGATGAAGTCGTCGTCGCGGTCGCCGTACGGCGCGTAAAGCGAATCGGCAACGTAGAGAATTGTTTCGTCGGGCAGTTCCGCCCGAACCGCCCGCAGCACCGACAATCCACCGAGCCCTGAGTCGAAAATCCCGACCGGCGCGTTTGCATTCGCGGCGACGGCGGAAACTCGGGCACTTGGGGACAGCGGGTGTGCAGACATGGGCGTGGGGTCTCGCGTGGCGCGGCGATCAGGTAACACCCAGCGGGACTGGGCAAAACGGGAAAGCAGGAAAGTGCGCCAGTATATCGCTCGCGCGGTGCCTGCTATCTCGTTTGAACGGATCAACGAGCGGTGACAGGCGGCGCGCAGCGAAATCGAAGAGCGAGCGGGTGCCGAGCGGCAGCATCAGCAGAAAGCCGAATGCATGCGTGTACGCGCAGATGTCGAGGGGCGCGAGCGTCTGCGTGAGTCGGCGTGAAAGGATGATGTAGAGCGACTCGCAGCACACGGCGCCGAGCATCATCAGGTTGCCGGTGAACGACGTCGTGCCGTTCGCGCTCTCGTTCGCGTGCCCGCTTATGTGCCCGCCCACGTGCGCAAGATTGATGACCACCACACCGGCGATCGCGAGCACGATTAACGCGAGCGCGCGGCCATTCGGGCGCTCCTTGAGAATCAGGCGCGACCACGGCGGGAATCGTGCTCGTGATGACGCCAGCGGTGACCGCGCTTGTGCGCTGTACGCCGCCGAGCATCAGCAGAGTGAAGCCGAACATGCCGAAGAGCGCCTGCAGAAACAGGTTGATCCATTCGTCGCATTTTACGCGACGCATTTTCGCTGCGCGCAAAAGCGGCCAGAGCACGGCGATCGCAATGACGAAACGCAACTGCGCAAACAGAGGAACGGGAACGAACTCGACGATTGATTTACCGATTCCGACATTGTTGCCAACCAGCAGCATCGACGCCAAGGGGCTGTCGATGTCTGCGATTGAATCGGTTCTTCACGAACGCCGTGTTTTCAAACCCTCCACTGAAACAGCGGCCCATGCGACGATTTCCGGCATGGACGCGTACAAGGCGCTCGCCGCCGAAGCGGAGCGCGATTATGAAGGTTTCTGGGGGCGCCTCGCTCGCGAGACGCTCAGCTGGAACAAGCCGTTCACCAAGGTGCTCGACGAATCCAACGCACCGTTCTACACGTGGTTCGAAGACGGCCAGATCAACGCGTCGTACAACAGCATCGACCGTCACGTCGAAACGGGTAACGGCGAGCGCGTCGGAATCATCTTCGAAGCCGACGACGGCACCGTCACCAACGTCACCTACAACGATCTGCTGCAACGTGTATCGCGCTTCTCGAACGCGCTGAAAAGGCGCGGCGTGAAGAAGGGCGACCGCGTGGTGATCTACACTACATGCCGATGTCGATCGAAGGCATCGTCGCGATGCAGGCCTGTGCGCGCATCGGTGCAACGCACTCGGTCGTGTTCGGCGGCTTCTCGTCGAAGTCGCTCAACGAACGTTTCGTCGACGTGGGCGCGGTCGCGCTCGTTACGTCCGACGAACAGATGCGCGGTGGCAAGGCACTGCCGCTCAAGAACATCGTCGACGAAGTGCTCGCCATGGGCGGCTGCGAAGCGGTAAAGAGCGTGATCGTCTTATCAGCGCACCGGCGGCAAGGTCGCGTGGCACGAAGGCCGCGATGTGTGGATGCACGAACTCACGCAGAACGAATCGGATCAGTGCGCGCCCGAATGGGTCGGCACCGAGCATCCGCTCTTCATCCTTTACACGTCGGGTTCGACGGGCAAGCCGAAGGGCGTGCAGCACAGCACGGGCGGCTATCTGCTGTGGGCCGCGCAAACCATGAATTGGACGTTCGACTGGAAGCCCACGGACGTGTTCTGGTGCACGGCCGACATCGGCTGGATCACGGGTCATAGCTACATCACGTATGGACCGCTGACGCTCGGCGGCACGCAGGTCGTGTTCGAAGGCGTGCCGACGTATCCGAACGCGGGCCGCTTCTGGGACATGATCGCGAAGCACAAGGTGTCGCTGTTCTATACGGCGCCTACCGCGATCCGCTCGCTGATCAAGGCCTCCGACGCCGATTCGAAAGTACATCCGAAGAGCTATGACCTTTACACGCTGCGCATCATTGGCACGGTCGGCGAGCCGATCAATCCGGAAGCGTGGGTGTGGTACTGCGAGAACGTCGGCGGCAGCCGTTGCCCGATCGTCGACACGTGGTGGCAAACGGAAACGGGCGGCCACATGATCACGCCGTTGCCGGGTGCCACGCCGCTCGTGCCGGGTTCGTGCACGTTGCCCGCTGCCGGGCATCATGGCGGCCGTGGTCGACGAGACCGGACAGGACGTGCCGAACGGGCAGGGCGGCATTCTCGTCGTGAAGCGCCCGTGGCCTTCCATGCTGCGTAACGTGTGGGGCGATCCGGACCGTTACAAGAAGAGCTACTTCCCCGAAGAACTCGGTGGCAAGCTGTATCTCGCCGGCGACGGCGCGGTGCGCGACAAGGACACGGCTTACTTCACGATCATGGGCCGTATCGACGACGTGCTGAACGTCTCGGGTCACCGGCTCGGCACGATGGAAATCGAGTCGGCGCTGGTGTCGAGAATCCGCTCGTCGCGGAAGCGGCCGTGGTGGGCCGTCCCGATGCGACGACGGGCGAAGCGGTCTGCGCTTTCGTCGTGCTGAAGGGCGCGCGTCCGCAAGGCGAAGAGGCGGTCAAGCTCGCCAACGAACTGCGTACGTAGGTCGCCAAGGAGATCGGTCCGATCGCGAAGCCGAAAGACATCCGCTTCGGCGAGAACCTGCCGAAAATGCGTTCGGGCAAGATCATGCGGCGTCTGTTGCGCTCGCTCGCAAAGGGCGAAGAGATCACGCAGGACGTGTCCACGCTGGAGAACTCGGCGATTCTGGATCAGCTCGGCGAGTCGCTGTAACTGTCTTTTATCGCTAACGAGGGTGGGCCCGCTTTAAGGGGCTCAACCTTCGGATCATCGCAAAGCCACCGCGCGGACAATCCCGATTGCCTGCGCGGTGGCTTTTTGATACATAGGCGCATGGCCGCGCCGCATCACTCCTCTCACGCTACGTTGAGTCCCGCACCGGAACCGCCCGCGGTGTCGGCGGCGATGGCGCGCGCATCAGAAGTACTGGCGCTTCAACCTCGTATTGTGCCGCGTTGATGACGATCGGCTTCATCGTGCCGCTCGTGGCGCCCGCACTGGCCGGCGTGCGCTTCGGCGGCTTTCGCTTGCCTTTCTACTTTGGCGCGCAAGGTGCGATTCTGATCTACGTGGTGCTCATCGCGATTTACATCGTGCTGATGCAGCGTGCGGACCGGCGCCTGCAACGCGCGTTCGATGCGGACCGCGACGCTGCGGCGGACTTGAAAGCAGACGCGAGCCCGAGCCTCCCCATGCAGGGGCGAACGCCGACGCGCGTTGCAGTCACCCGCCGCGGATACTGAGCCGATGAAGCTCACGCACCGCCTGATCACGTCCTACGGGTTTTACACGCTCGGCTTTCTGCTCTTCATTTACGTGATGTGGCGTATCGAGCGCAACATGGGTCCGGGCGTGTGGATCGGCTTGCGGCTATTGCCTCGTTGCGTTTCTGCTCGCGCCATACGTGCGCAAGCTCGCCCGCTACACAATTCCCGATTTTCTCGGCACGCGTTTTTCGAGCAACGCGGTGCGCGGACTCGCCGCGATCCTCTGCTCGTTCGTGTCTCTCGTCGCGCAGATTCAGGGCGTGGGGTTGATCGCGACGCGCTTCATCGGCGTCGACTTTGCCGTGGGTATCTTCTGCGGACTCGCGGGCATTCTCGTGTGTTCGTTTCTCGGCGGCATGCGTGCGGTGACGTGGACGCAGGTCGCGCAATACATCATCCTGATCGCGGCGATCCTGATTCCGGTTTCGATGATCGCACACAAGGACGGCCTCGGCTGGGTGCCGCAATTGGATTACGGGGGCCTGATGGCACGCGTCGAGACCCTCGAAAACAGGTGAGCGACGAACCGCTCGAACAGACCGTGCGCGCCGATTACCGGCGGCGCGCGCAACTGATGCAGGCGCGCCTCGACGCGCTGCCGAAGTCGTATTTCGACGAACGCGCGCGCCTGACAAAAGAGGTTGCCGACTTGCGACGGCACAACGGGCCGCTGCGCGAGATCAAGGAGCGGGAGAGGGCGCTCGAACAGTTTCCGCGCGACGCCACCGCTGCTGTGCAGATCGTGTGGACGCAACGACGCGACGAAATGCTGATGCGTGCCGACGCGCCCGTGCCGATGCACGAGCCGTTCCCCACTGCGAGCGGCGACGACCGGCGCACGCACGAGCGCAATTTCCTGTCGCTGTTGCTGTGTCTGTCGCCCGGCTGATCTGGCAGTGTGACAGGCCGCACGCCCATTTCAGCCGCAGTACTTCCTTCAGTTTGCGCATGCTCATCCGGTGTGCCGGCATCAACCTGTCTCCCCAAAAGGATCAAGGCCAACGCCCGTCGTTGATCACATGCGCAACACCACCGCCGGGCTCGAAAGGGTCATCGCGTTTCGGTCGCATGATCAGCTGTTTCGGTTCGCTGATCACCCATTCCGGGAACGTGATCACCCATTTCGGCAAGATGCTCGCTCGCTTCGAAAACCGCTGATCAGCGATCACCTTCAACCGAAAGGACGGATTCAGGATCAGCATGCAACGAGCAGGACTTTCAGCCGCCCGGCTGACGGCGCTGACCAGTGCCATGCAGGGCTATGTGGAGCGCGGAGACATGGCGGGTGTGGTGTCGATGGTGTGGCGGCGCGGGGAAATCGGCTACTTCGAGCCGCTCGGCATGCGCGACGAAGCCGACGCATTACCGATGGAACGCGACACGCTCTTTCGTATCGCCTCGAAGACGAAGCCGGTGACGAGCGCCGCCATCCCTGATGCTGATCGAAGAAGACCGGCTCGCCTTCGACACGCCTATCTCGCACTTGTTGCCTGAGCTTGCGGCGCGGCGCGTGCTGCGCGATCCCACCGGTCCGCTCGACAACACCGATCCCGCTCGCACGCCGCTCACCGTGCTCGATCTACTCACGCATCGCGCGGGCTATGCGTATCACTTCACGTCGACCGGTCCGCTCGCCGACGCTTACTTCGCCACCTTCAACGGCTTCGGTGTCGGCAACGACACGCCGGCGTAGATCGACCGCGTCGCCGGATTGCCGCTGATGTTCCAGCCCGGATCGCGCTGGCACTACGGCATCGCGACGGACATCCTCGGCATCCTGATCGAACGCGTGAGCGGCATGACGCTCGGCGAGTTTTTCCGCACGCGCATTTTCGAGCCACTCGGCATGCGGGATACGGCGTTCTGGGTGCCGCAGGCGCAACTCGGCCGGCTCGCGACCGCATACAACGTCGAGCAGGGTTCACGGCGACGTGTGGTGGAAGATCATCCGTCGGCGAGCCGCTGGGCGAATCCAAACCGGTTTCAGAGCGGCGGCGGTCTTGTGTCGACGGCGCAGGACTATCTGCAATTCGCGCAGCTATTGCTCGGGCGCGGACGCGTGGGCGACACGCGACTCCTGTCGCATCGTTCGGTCGATCTGATGCGCTCGAACTTTCTCACGCGCGACCAGCGTCGCATACCGGCATTCGGGCACGTGCTCTGGGCAGGGCAAGGCTTTGGGCTCGGGCTTTCCGTCGTCGACGATCCGGCGCAGCAGTTGCCGCTGGGTTATCGTTCGATGGGATCGTTCGGCTGGCCCGGCGCATTCGGCACGAGCTGGTTCGCCGATCCGGTCGAAAACATGATCGGCCTTATGCTGATTCAACGCCGTGGCATAGAGGCGTTTCCCATGGCAGTGGATTTCGAACGCCGCGTGTACGATGCCGTTGACGACTAGGTAAGGGGCCTTACTATCCGGCGCTTTATTCATCTGATAGTGTCCGCACTGCAATTCGACAAACCGATCGGAGCATCGCCATGGCAGCTTCTTACAAGCAGTTAACCGCGCAACTCGAAAAACTCCATAAAGAAATCGCGCAGGCGATCGCCGAGATCAAGAGAAGATCGTCGAATACGATCTGACTGCCGAGGAACTCGGCTTCCCGTCGAAGCCGGCTGCAAGCGTCCGCAAGGCCCCGGTACCCGCGAAGTATCGCAACCCGAAAACCGGCGAAACCTAGAGCGGCTGTGGCCGTTCGCCCGCATGGCTCGCAGGCAAGAATCGCGAGCGCTTTCTGATCGAAGCCTGAAGTGCGGTTCTGAAGCGCAATTTTCTTGCTACGTTTTCCGTGACTCCGTAGTTCTGCAGTTCGACCGGCGCGTTCGCTCGCAACGCGCCGTCTCTCCTCAAGTGAAGTCCCTCGTTGTTTTTCCACACCGCTCGGCAGGTCCCGAAAATCCTCACCTTTGTCATTTGCGTACGGTTCGATCGAACAGATCGGCGTGACAACGCGCGGTTCGCTGCTTTGTTTCGGTAAGCCTGGTTTTGCCGCATGACGCACCTTGCGACGGCCGGCCATGACGCAAGCTAGCCGCCTTCGGCCAGACAGCCAGAAAGCCGCGTCAGCCTTTGCTGACAGGCGTTCCCAGGCAATGCGAAGTATTTTCTTCTGTTCTGAAGTCTCAGATCGCCTTTTCGAAGCAACTCGCCTCAGCGTTGTTTCTTCATTCACGCATGAACGAAGATTCGCACGGTGCGCACACAGCACGCGCCGCGTTCACCTTTGTGCTTTAATCCAATTCATACGCGTGAGCTCCCGAAAACCCTCACCTTTGCATTCACGCACGCAGCGCGTGCCGCTCGAGCGCCACGCACGAAAGCTACCTGCTCAGGAGAAACCCGGAGTTGAGTTTGCTTCATACCCGGATCAAAACTCATCGATACATGGTCGTGCAGGCCCGATCGCACAATCCGTCCATCCACTCAACCTCGACGGAACGACCATGAGCGCATCAACGGACAAACAACTCTTTATCGGCGAAGGCTTCGAAGGCCCCGGCGTCAACCTCGCGCACATCAACATGCTCGTCGGTCCGCGTAACGGCCCGGCCGGGCAGGCATTCGCCACCGCGCTCACGACGCCGTCGGCGGGCCATGCGCCGTTTGTCGTGATTGCGCGTCCGGGCGTGCCGACCAAGCCGATGACGCTGTACGTGAACAAGGCGCAGATCGCCAGCGACTTCCACGGCAACGCAACGTGGGGCGCGTCGCAGGCGGGTATCGCGAAGGCGGTGGCCGAGTCGCTCGAAAACGGCACTCTACCGCCCGAAGCGGAAAACGATTGGGTCGTGGTGTCGGCGAACTGGGTGAACCCGTCGACCGACAACCTCGACACCGTGTTCGAGAACAACTACCGCGCCTGCAAGAACGCGATCCTCGCGGCCATGAAGGGTCTGCCGCATCGCGACGAAGTGTTCGCCGCCGCGCGCGACGTCTCGAATCCGTTCTACACGCCGAACCAGCGCTAAAACATCCGCGAGAAACCCGCGAAACACCCGCAAGCGCGGGCGTGCGCGCCAGCCGGCAGCGCCGCCGCGCGAGCCTCTCTGAGAGACAAGGAAGGAGACGTCAATCAAGAAAGAAAGGAGACGTCAAGATGGAATACATTCGCCTCGGCCACTCGGGCCTGAAGGTTTCGCCTGTGCCTTGGCACGATGAACATGGGCACGCCGCAATGGAAGCCTTGGATTTTCGACGAAGCGCAAAGCGAGCCGATCGTGCGTCACGCGCTCGAAGCCGGCGTCAATTTCATCGACCTCGCTGACTTCTATTCGACCGGCGTCGGCGAGGAAGTGGTGGGCCGCATCCTAAAGCGCCTCGCGCGCCGTGAGAAAATCGTCGTGACGACCAAGGTCGGCTACGACATGGGCACGTATCAAGAACGCGGGCGGCCAAGAACGCGGGCGGCCATTCACGCAAGCATATCATGGACAGCATCGACGCTTCGCTCGCGCGTCTCGGCATGGATTACGTCGACATCTACATGCTGCATTTCTTCGACGTGAACACGCCGGTCGAAGAGACGATGGGCGCGCTGAACGACATCGTGCGTGCGGGCAAGGCACGCTATATCGGCGTGTCGACCATGTACACGTGGCAGTTCGCGAAAATCATGCAGGTGTGCGAGCGCCGGCTGGCACAAGCCGATCAATATGCGGTTGCAACTGAAACCTCGCGTATCGCGAGGAAGAGCGCGAAATGATTCTATATTGCCAGGATCAGGGCGTCGGCGTTTCCGTGTTCAGCCCGCTCGCGCGCGGCCTGCTGACGTGCACCCCGAACTCCACGCGCAACCAGACCGATTTCTTTACCGCGCAAATGTACGGCGACGTGGCGTCGCGCGAGATCGCGGCTTCGGTGGCGCTCGTGGCGGCGCGGCGTGTCGGCGGCGCAGATCGCGCAGGCGTGGGTGCTCAATCACGGCGGCGTGTCGAGCATGCTGGTGGGCGCGGACACGTCCGCGCAATTCGACAGCGCGATCGCCGCGCTCGGCACGACGTTCACCGACGACGAGCTCTTCGAACTCGAACGCAATTACACGCCGTGCGATCTGATCAACGACTACACGGCAGGCCGGCGTATCGCACGTGAGGCGCGCCTCGCGCAGGGCACGTTCGTCGGGGAACTGGAGAAAGCGGCATGAGCGAATTTCTCCGGACTGGCCAATACGAATTTCTCCGGACTGGCCAATACATCAACGGCGAATGGTACGAAAGCGCCAGCACGTATCCCGTGCTGAATCCGGCAACCAGCGAGGTCGTCGCGAACGTGGCGAAAGGCGGCGTGGCGGAAACCACGCAAGCCGTCGCCGCGGCCGAGCGTGCGTACGGCGATGTGGTCCCGAGCCCGAATCCGAACGCGAAGATCATTGTCACGCACGAGCCGGTGGGCGTGGTCGCCGCCATTACGCCGTGGAATTTTCCGCTCGCGATGATCACGCGCAAGGCCTGTCCGGCGCTCGCGGCGGGCTGCACGATGGTGCGGTGCTGAAGCTTTCCGAGGAAACGCCGCTGTCCGCGCTCGCACTCGCGGTGCTGGCTGAGAGGGCCGGTATTCCGCCG
Source organism: uncultured Paraburkholderia sp. (assembly GCA_940747215.1). Taxonomy (GTDB): domain Bacteria; phylum Pseudomonadota; class Gammaproteobacteria; order Burkholderiales; family Burkholderiaceae; genus Paraburkholderia. The sequence goes on from CALNWS010000040.1 coordinate 22,616, forward strand.
GGCGTGTTCAACGTCGTTTCCGGCGACGCTGTGGCGATCGGTGGCGTGCTCACCGAGTCGGACGTCGTGCGCAAGCTGTCGTTCACCGGTTCCACGCGTGTCGGCAAGCTGCTCGCGAAGCAGTCGGCGGATACGTTGAAGAAGTTGTCGCTGGAACTGGGCGGCAACGCGCCCTTCATCGTGTTCGACGACGCGGATATTGAAGCGGCCGTGCAAGGTGCGATGGCGTCGAAATTTCGCAATACCGGACAGAGGTGTGTATGCGTGAACCGCTTTTACATGCAGTACGGCATCTACGACGCGTTCACGCTTGCGTTGGCGCAGGCAGTGCGTAAGATGCGCGTCGGCAACGCCTTGCAAGGCGATGTCGAGCAAGGTCCGCTGATCAATCAGGCCGCGCTGAAGAAGGTCGGGACGCATGTCGCCGATGCGCTGCAGAAAGGCGCGAAGGTCGTGACGGGCGGCAAGCCGCACGCGCTGGGCGGCACGTTCTACGAACCCACGGTGCTCGCCGACGCCACCGGCTCGATGCTGATCGTGCAGGAAGAAACCTTCGGCCCGGTGGCCGCGTGCTTCCGCTTCAAAACGGAAGACGAGGCGATCGCGCCGCCAACGACACCCCGTTCGGACTCTCCGCGTATTTCTACACGCGCGACCTCGCGCGCGTGGCGCGTAGGCGAGGCGCTGGAGAGCGGCATGGTCGGCATCAACGAAGGGATTCTGTCGACGGAAGTCGCGCCGTTCGGCGGCGTCAAGCAGTCGGGGCTGGGCCGCGAAGGCTCGAAGTACGGCCTCGGACGCTGATCTTCATGCCGCGCCACCGCTCGCCTATGCACCTGCATGAAGGCAGGCGGCGGTGCCGAACGTGACCGCGACAACGCGGCCGCGCCCGGCAATCTACACCAATAAAGGAGACAGCGTGAGTAATCAAGATATCCAGGCGGCCACTCTCGGCCTCGCCCCCAGCATGGCCGGCCGCGTCTGCGCCCGCCCCGCCTCCGCCCCGTTTCGCTCGACGACGTGCCGCTGAACGCGTTTCACGTCAAGATCGCCGGCCTCACGTTCGGCGCGCATTTCACCGAAGGCTTCGCGCTCGGCTGGCTGTCGGACCGCCTAGGTCGCCAGAAGATTTTCCTGCTGAGCTTTCTCATCATCACAGCGGCCGCGTTTGTGCAGTTCTACGTGCGCTCGCCGCTGGAGTTGTGTGTGCTGCGCGTGCTGATCGGCTTCGGCATGGGTGGCGATTTTGCCGTAGGACACGCGATTCTCGCGGAGTTTTCGCCGCGCTGGCTGCACGGCAAGGGCCGCGTGGCGGACGCGAAGGCAATCGTGCACAAATACTTCGGCGCGAACGTCACGCTGGACGGCGGGCATGACGAGCACGCGCAGTCGGCGGGCAGCTTCATGCGTCTGTTCCAGAAGGATCTGATCCGCCGCACGATCTTCAACTGCGCATTCTTCGTGTGCCTCGTGATTCCGTACTTCGCGATCTACACGTTCCTGCCGATCATTCTCAAGGCGATCCACCTGAACAACGATTCGACCGCCGATTTCCTGCTGAACGGATTCCTCGTGCTCGGCGCGCTGATCGGCATCTGGCTGACCATCAAGCTGCCGCGCCGCACGTTCCTGATCGGCTCGTTCGCGGTGACGTGCGCGTCGCTGATCGCGCTGAGCCTGCTGCCGGAATCGGCGGCGTTCGGCATGATCGCCGCGTTCGCGCTCTTCACGCTGACGATGTCGGTGTTCTCAAACCTCGTGGGCGTGTTCCCGCCCGAATGCTTCCCGACCGAAGTGCGCGCCTGTGGCGTCGGCCTCGCGATCGCATGTAGCCGGCTCGGTTCGGCCATCGGCACGTTCCTGCTGCCGCTCGGCATCGCCCACTTCGGCTTTCATATCACGATGATGGTCCTCGCGGCGGTGCTGCTGGTCGGGATGATCGTCTCGATTGCGTGGGCGCCGGAAACCAAACATCTGACGCTGAACGAAGCGAGCGGCGCGTAACCGGCTGACGCGCTTCGATCTGGCCGCCGCGTTTCGATGGACGCGACGGAACGCTTCACCCGCGCGGCACGCGAGTGCGGCATTTCCTTACGCTGCGGCCCATGACGTGTATCATTCATTCTCTGCGCTGGCGATTCCCGTACTGTCGAACGCTCGTTCGTAACCTGTTTTCCGACACGGCGAAGTTGCCTTGTGACGCGGGTTTCAACCCAACTCCCGCAGCTCGACGCCACCGCGCAAGGCGTGGCACACCGGCCGCCACAAACCGCCGGGAACCGCCCGAACCCCCTATCCGTGACCGCCAGACCCGATGTCAGTCTCCGAACTCAAACGCCGCCGCACCTTCGCGGTCATTTCCCACCCGGACGCGGGTAAAACCACGCTCACCGAAAAACTGCTGCTCTTCTCCGGCGCGATCCAGATCGCCGGTACGGTGAAGGGCCGCAAGAGCAATCGCTACGCGACGTCCGACTGGATGGAAATCGAAAAGCAGCGCGGCATTTCGGTGGCAAGCTCAGTGATGCAGTTCGAATACAGCGACGCGGTCATCAATCTGCTCGACACGCCGGGTCACGAAGACTTCTCCGAAGACACGTATCGTGTTCTGACGGCGGTCGACGCCGCCGTGATGGTGATCGACGGCGCGAACGGCGTCGAAGCGCAAACTCTGAAGCTGCTCGAAGTCTGCCGTAGCCGCAAGACGCCGATCGTCACGTTCATCAACAAGCTCGACCGCGAAGTGCGCGAGCCGCTCGAACTGCTCGACGAAATCGAACAGCATCTGGGCGTGGCGGCCGTGCCGTTCACGTGGCCGATCGGCATGGGCAAAGATTTTCAGGGTGTGTATGACGTCCAGCGCGACCAAGTGCGCCTGTTCCGCGCGGGTCAGGACAAGGCAGGCGGCGAAGTCGAAACGTTGCAGACGCTGAGCGACGAAGAAGGCGAGTACCGCTTCGGCCATGCGTGGGTGAAGGCGAAGGAAGAGATCGACCTGATTACCGGCGCCACGCCCGACTTCGACCGCGAAAAATTCCTGGCCGGCGACCAGTCGCCGGTGCTGTTCGGCTCGGCGATCAACAACTTCGGCGTGAAGGAAATTCTCGACGCGCTGGTCGATCTGGCGCCGCCGCCGTCCATGCGTATGACGGTGCAGCGTCCGGTCATGCCGGACGAGCCGAAATTCACCGGCGTCGTGTTCAAGGTTCAGGCGAATATGGACTTGGCGCACCGCGACCGAGTGGCGTTCATCCGCGTGTGTTCGGGGCATTTCGAGCGCGGCATGGCCGTGAAGGTCACGCGCACGAACAAGACGTTCCGCGCGAACAACGTCGTGACGTTCCTGTCGCAGCGCCGCGAGACGGTGAGCGAGGCGTATCCGGGCGACATCATCGGTATTCCCAATCACGGCACACTGAGTCTCGGCGACACGCTTACCGAAGGCGAGCAACTGCAGTTCGTCGGCCTGCCGTTCTTTGCGCCGGAAATTTTCCAGACTGTCGAAGTGGTCGACCCGATGCGTGCCAAGCAGCTCGGCGAGGCGCTCAAGCAACTCGGCGAAGAGGGCGCGATTCAGGTGTTCCGTCCTGAAGTGGGCGGCCTGATGATTCTCGGCGCGGTTGGCCAGTTGCAGTTCGAAGTGGTGTCGCACCGCCTGTCGACGGAATACAAGGTCGACGTGCGGATGGTGCCCGCGCGTTATCGCATGTCGCGCTGGGTGACGTGCTACGACCCGGCGGAATTGTGCCGTTTCACCGATTCGTACGCGGCGCGTATCGCGCTGGACGCATCGGATGCGCCGACGTATCTCGCTTCGCATGTATCGGAAATCGAAGTCGCGCAGAAAGCGTGGCCGAAGATCGTGTTCAACGAATTACGCGAGCATTCGGGCACGCCGTTCAAGAAGGCGATGTAACGCAAGACCCGCTGTGCGGTTTCTACGCCGCGCGTACTGATAGCCGCGCGGCGTTTTTCATTCCCGTGGGCCCGAAGCGGTTCCCAACACGCCCGCATTATGGATCACTGCGGCGCCGTGCTCACTTCGTTCATCTTCAGCACTTCCTCGCGCATCCAGCCCGCGAGCGCCTGCACGTGTTCCAGGCCGACGTGCCGCTGTGGAATTGTCCAGCCAGTAGCCGAACGGCCCCGTCACTTCGATCTCGGAAAATTGCGCGAGGCTGTCGCTCGCCAGTTCGTCGACGATCATGTTCCGGTCGACAATCGCGAGTCCCGCGCCCTTGGTCGCCGCGCGAATCGCCTGTTCGAGCGTGGAAAATTCGATGCCGTTTTCGGCGTAGCGCGCGGGCATGTCCGCTTTGGCGAGCCAGTTCGGCCAGAGATCGAGCCGCGCGTCATTGTGCAGCACGTGCAGCGCCGGCATGCGGTCGAGCAGGAAGTCGAGCGGCTGATCGAGCAGACGCGGCGTGCCGACCAGCACGTGGCGCTCGATCATCAGCAATTCGGAGTGTCCGTTCGGCAGCGCCTCACGGCCAAACCGCACGCGGCAATGAAAATCGCCTTGCCCTTCGGTGCGCACAGAAAGTTCGACATCGGGCAGTTCGATCGCGAGCGAACCGAGCCGCGGCGAAACCATTGCGTGGAGAATGTGGGCGGCACGGCGAGCATAAGACGGCGGCGGCCCTTGGTGGCGTTGATCTGACGAAAGCCGCGCTCGATCGTGTCGAACGCTTCGGACAGACACGGCAACAGGAGCAAGCCGGCCGGCGTGAGACGGATGCCTTTGTGATCGCGCTCGAACAGCTTCGCGCCGACCGATTCCTCAAGCAGTTTGATCTGACGGCTCACGGTGCCCTGAGTGACGCACAGCGCAATGGCTGCGCGATTGAAGCTCATGTGACGGGCTGTTTCTTCGAAGAAGCGCAATGCGATGAGCGATGGCAGGCACCGCATAAATCACCTTCTGTTTCTCTTGATCGTCCGGGATAGCGGGCGAAAGGCGAGCCATGAGCGCGGAGTCCGGTTGTGCTGCCTCGCCGGCGGCGCGTTGTCTCCCACGCGCGCGATATTCGGCCATCGTGGCCGGTGATTTTCGACGCAAACCGCCTTCTCGGCGGGCTCACAATTTTGCATTGTCGACCGGATTTTTGCTCAGTCTCGTTAACTTTTTCTCAGTCTCGTTAACATCGTTAACAAATTGCGTGGTCGATAAGGTGTCCGTAAGGCGAAACCGGCCAATGTTCTGACGCCGGTCAGAAGCGCGCGCCGGCAAGTTCGCCTATCCTGACGAAGACGCGCGCCAACCGGCGGCGCGCCCTGTTCATCCACGGAGCGCCTGTGAACATTCGCAACCTCGACGCCGTGTTTCGTCCCAAGTCCGTCGCCGTGATCGGCGCGTCCGACCGGCCGGGCAGCACCGGCGCAATGGCGTGGTTGCGCGTGCTGGAGGGCGGCTTCGGCGGCATGCTTGCTGTGGCCGGTCAATCCGGAATACGAAAAGCTCGGCGCACACGACGTGACGGCCGATGCGGGCGACCTGCCGGAAGCGCCGGGCGTCGCGGTGATCTGCACGCCACCCGACACGTGGCCAGGCATCATCCACAAGCTCGGCGGACTGGGCACGCGCGCGGCGATCATCGTCGGCGAGGCGCGCAGCGACGCCGACCGCCTCGCGCTGCGCCACGCACTCTCGGCGGCGCGGCCGCATCTGCTGCGGATCGTCGGACCGGGCAGTCTCGGCGTGATCTCGCCCGCGCTGCGCACGCATCTCGGCGCGCCGTCGTGCACCGTGAAGGCGGGCGGCGTGGCGTGGGTGTCGCAGTCGAATGCATTGACCAATGCCGTGCTCGGCTGGGCGCACGCGCGCGGCCTCGGCTTTTCGCATGCGGTGGCGCTCGGCGGCGAGGCAGACGTGGATGCCGGCGACGTGCTCGACTATCTGGCGAGCGATCCCGGCACGCGCGCAATCCTGCTCGAGTTAAATACCGTGCGGGCGGCGCGCAAGTTCATGTCGTCGGCGCGTAACAAGCCGGTGCTGGCGCTGCGCTCGGGCCGGGCCGATCCCGCCGACGCGCTCTACACGGCCGCGTTTCGCCGCGCAGGCATGGTGCGCGTCGATGCGCTCGACGATCTGCTCGACGAAATCGAAACGCTCGGCGTGGGCTGCGTGGCGGCTGGCGCAACGGCGACGCTGATTACGAGCGACAGCGGCCTTGCGACGCTGGCGTGCGACGCCTTTGCTGAAGCTGGCGCCACGATGGCGCAATGGCCGGCCGAGGCGTCGGACGCGTTGCGCAGAGTGTTGCCGCACGCGGTAGGCGGCAACCCGCTGCAACTCGGCGACGACGCGCGTCCCGAACATTTCGGCACCGCGCTCAAACTGCTCGCCGAGCATCGCAGCACGGGGACGGCGTTCGTCGTGCACGCATCGACGCATAGCGTGCCCGTGGGCGACGTGGCGCGGGTGCTGATCGAGAACCAGCGCTACGCGTATCGCGGATTGCTCGCGTGCTTTTTCGGCGGCGTGGATTCCGCTATGCGCGACATGCTACACGCACAAGGCATTCCGGTTCGCACCACGTCGCAACGGCTCGCGCGTCTGGTCGATTACCGCATGGGCCGCGAGTTGCTGATGCAAACGCCCGAAGGCTTACCAGTGCAGGTTCCTGAGGCGATCGACGCGGTGCAGGCACAGGCGCGCGCCGCGCTTGCCGTAGGTGAGCACCAACTAACCGGCGACGCGGCAGCGCAATTGCTGGAGCGGTTCGGTCTGCGCATGGAGCGTGCGATGGCGCATGAAGCGTCTGGGGCGTTGTCGGAGGCATTAACAGAAGCGGCGTCGTCCGGTTGCGTGGATGACGGCGCGCAGGCGTCGACGCGTCCTGTCGTCGACATCGCCGTCGAGCTTCGCGACGACGGCAATTTCGGCTCGGTGTTCCGCTTCACGGCGCCGTCGGTGGACGGCGTGTCCGCGCCGTTGTGCGTCTATGGATTGCCGCCGCTGAATCCGATGCTGGCGCGCGACATCGTCACGCGTTCGCCTTACGCGCGGCTGGTTGCGCCCGAGCCGGCGCTGGTCGCGCTCACCGCGCTTTCGCAGGCGGTGTGCGACGTGAAGGAGATGTGAAGGAGATCGTCGGACTGTCGCTGACGCTGCGCGTGTATCGGGAACACGTGACGGTCGTGGATCCGGTGGTCGGCATCGCGGAGAAGCGCAGCCGCCTCGCGATCGTCCCCTATCCGCGGCGTTATGAAGAGACGTTGGACTGGCAGGGGCTGCATGTGACGGTGCGGCCGATCCGTTCTGAAGACGAAGCGGTGCATCACGATTTTGTCGAAGCGATGACGCCCGAGGATTTGCGTCTGCGATTTTTTCGGCGCGGTGGGCAGCTTCGATCACTCGCAACTCGCGCGTATGACGCAGATCGACTACGACCGCGAGATGGCGCTGATCGCCACGGTGCGAAACGACGAAGGCTTCACGCGCACACTCGGTGTGGTGCGCGCGGTGGCTGATCCGGATAACGAAACGGCTGAATTCGCGGTGGCGGTGTGCTCCGACCAGAAGGGCCGCAAGCTCGGCCAGTTGCTGATGGACCGGATCATCCGCTACGCGCGGGCGCGCGGCATTCACTGGCTGATCGGCGAGGCGCGGCGCGAAAACGCCCCGATGATTTCGCTCGCGAGAGCTTGCGGCTTCACGATTACGCTGACGGAAGATCCGGTGGTGGTGGGGTTCAGGATGGCGCTGGAGGAGGCCGAAGGCTACACCTGACGTACGGTGCCCCGCCCGGCGATCCAGCAAGAGTGAATCGCCTGTGCACAATGACAAATGCGGCACGATGTTCCGACGTTTCCCAACGTTTGTTGAGCGGACAGCTTTCATACAATCTTGCGAACCGGTTACGCAGGCCTAGCTTTGCTAGGCAACCGGTCATCCGACATTCTGTGTTCGCGCGAGATTTAGTTAGCTATCTTAATTAAGAGGTTAACAAATGAATAAGAAACGTACCCAGAGGAATGATCCAACCGCAGTGGGGCTGCGTTATCGCCTCGCGCTACTGCCGGCCATGCTGATGGCTGCCATGGGCTGTGCGAACACCGCGTGGGCGGTGGATGACGGCGTGATCGCAGCCGGTGCCGGTGCGCTTAGAAGCAAGGCAACAAGACGACTATTTCGCAATCGAGCGACAAGATAGTCGTGAACTGGAAGAACTTCAATATCGGCGCGGATCAGACGGTGGTGGTCAATCAACCGGGCGTTAGTTCGGCCGTTCTCAATCGCGTTACGACGGCGGGTCCCACGCAGATCGACGGCACGCTGAAGGCTAATGGGCACGTGTTTGTGGTGAACCCGGTGGGTGTGGTGTTCGGTAATGGGGCGAAGGTCGATATGGGGAGTCTGGTGGCGTCTAAGTTCGACGCTCGCGACAGGACTTCATGAATGGCGGTGCACCCTACGCCGGCAACTATTGGCTTCTTAATCTGTATTCTGGCAATGCAGATGCGCGTGTCACGAACAACGGCAAACTCGTTGCGCAAGAATCGGTTACGCTTCTGGGGCCTCAGGTCGTCAACTCCGGCACGACCCAAGCAAAGGACTTCACGCTCAGCGCGGCGAATGGCGCTGCGATACTAATTAATGAACGATTCGAGCCTGCGGGTCATCGGGTCATCCTTGGCAAGCAGGCGCAAAACGCGCTGGTCGCGAATTATGGCGTTCTCGCTGCAAATGGTGGCGATGTCCAACTTTCTACGTTTGCCACGGGCGCCATGCTGGGTACCGTCATTCAGAACACGGGTCGCATCGAGGCGACGAGTGCATCCGCACAGGAAGGCGGCACGATCAGTCTGACCGCGATGGACGGCGGCAAGATGACCGGCGGCGGCCGTCTGTCAGTCGACAACGGGATTTCTATTCGTTCCGAAGGTCAGTTCGGCGGAATACTTTCCCCAAGTGGCACGGTGCTCGATCCAGCCATAGCACGCGCAGGCGTGTATTCGGCGCCATCTACGCATGACGTGACAGTTGAGGCTGATGCAAGACTGCAATCGCAACGCTCAATCAGTATTTCTCTTCGGACGGCGGTCATATCCAGATGAATGGGCTCATCAACGCCGCCAAAGAGGTATCGATCGATTCTACGATGCTGAAGTATGGCGACATGGGTCCCGAAGCCTCCGTTGGGATGATTACCACGAACGGCAGGATCAATTCCGGAACGGCGACTTTGACGGGTTCCGCCATCAACATCAACGCGCCCATCAATGCAGAAAAACAGGTGTATGTTGAAAGCTATTACCGGGGACTTGAATCAACGCGCCAATATTACTTCTACGAACGGCTCAGTGAATCTGTTGGCCGGTGGCGGTATTAATTAAGCTGCTAGAGTCAAAACTTCCGCAGCCGAAACCGTCGCGCTGGATACCGCATGGCGTCAGCTAGTCAATCAAACGCCTGCAGGGAAAATCCGTTCAGCGAATATTGCAGCGAAAACCAAAAAGGTAACGACGTTATGCTCGACGCAAGCACCTCGATTACGCAGCAACCTATGTCGCACACCTCGGCTGCCAACGTCGTTACGTTGAAGGCCTCTCATGTCGACACGGGCAAGATCGACGCCGGGAAGCAGATCAACATCAATGCGTACTCTGCGAGCTTGGGCGGCAAGCTGACGGCACCGGAAATCAATCTCCCGATCAACACGCGAAACGCCGAAGGCAAGATTTACGTTCTGCCGAAATCCGCGAGCCTGTAAATACCGAAAGGCGTGATGGTATCCGTATCGTCACGTCTTCTGTTTGCTTAAGGTTTTCCTGTTTCTCTCTACGCTCCCCACTCGACTACCCCTTGAAAGCTGCTGTCCTATCACGGCCATTGCATCGCAGTTCAAATCCCGCATGGTTCCCATTGCTTGGGATAACCGCGTGGCACGCCTCGGTCCACGCATACGAGCCCACAAACACCGGCTTGCTGCTCCGGCAGAATCCTGAACTGACGCGAGGTGCCGGAGTCGAATCTGGCGTTGGCAGACCTGCATCGACCGAGCAGCCCGTTGCACCTCAAGCCACGCCCGACAACGGCGAAGTCTCTTCTTTTTACGTCAATGCGTTCGACTTCGGCGGCGTGCTATCCAAGGAAGAGCAGCAGCGCGTGGACGCAACGTCACCATTTCGCAATTGCATGTGTTGCGCGATGCACTCACTGCCGTGCTTTACCACGGTGGCGATTCGCTTGTGCGAGTTGTCTTGCCTCCGCAAACCGTCTTGCCTCCGCAAACCGTCGTGGGTAGTGTAATCCATTTCGACATTGCTCGCGGCCATATCGAGTCGGTCAATGTGGAGAACGACTATGATGTCGCGACGAAGCGCATTAGAGAAATACTCGAAACCTCTCCCGCGAAAAACAGCCATTGCTGCGCGAAATCAAGCGCAACACGCGTCTTGTCGAAGAAACTCCGGGCATCGCTTCTGCAACGCCTGCTTTGCCGGGCGCATCCATGCAGATCTTTTACGACGACGCACGAGGAAGAACCCGCGGTGATGGTCAGATACTAGGCAGTAGTGTCAGATTGCAGGGTATGGCATTGGCGCGAGCTACAACGGCAAGCGTATAGGCGCGCAACTGAACTATGCGATGCGAGCGGGACATGCGCTGGAGCACACGGCTCGTCAGCAGACGTGGGTGACGGTGTCTACGACGTTCTAGATGAACTAGGTGGCGGTTACGATCGCCATGCTCGATCGTTGAAGGCAGGTTCGTCTTTCATCTCTATCACTCAGCAAAAAGGCCGTTTAACCTTTCAATTGAACGGCCTTTTTGCATCGAAGAAGCCAGACCCGACTTTCGCCGGGCAAACATGTGATTAGCGATAAATCACTGCAAATGGCCGAGTCACGACATCTTGACCGAAGCCGACGCTCCAGACCGGATGATTGGAACCGTCCCAGACCACGGGCGTGGTTGCCATATTCAATCTGTAACTGTCGAGGCGGATAAAGGAATAGTACGGCACGCCGCCGGTCCAATACTGGCCCATCGTGAACACCGTTTTGCCGTCTGGCGAATAGACGAACGGAAGAGACCAGTCGTTTGTAATACCGCTCGTTACTTCTTTGAACGATTTCCCGTCAACCTCGTAAATGAGCAGAGCGATGCCCTGCTTGTTGGTTCCTAGTAAAACCTGATTGTTGTCGAGTACGTGAAGGTCGTGAATACCGGCATCCGCCGGATTAATTGTGTCCAGAACGCCATAACGTCCGGTTTGCGTGTCGACCTAGCAATGGACGGCACGAGGTGATTCTCCGTACTCGGATCGACAATGTATAAGTTTTCTCGTGTGTCAGGCCGACCAGCAACGGCTGCGAATGCCCTATACTGACAGCATGGCTACCGATCTGAACGTGCGAGTTCGTGTCCACCACGATGATCGACTGTGCGTTACCGATTCCTCTGTTCTTCACAACATAGAGGCGTTGGATGGCGGCGCTATCCCGTGCGCAGCGATTCGCGTAGCGCCTGCAATAGGCAGATTCCACCCATGTTGAACGTGCTCAGCTCGTATTATCACCCTGCCGCCAGATGACATACGCGTATTTGCTGTCGCTGGACAATTGCATGTCCACGATCTCTTCTGCAATTGTCTTTTGTAGCTTTAGCGTATCGGAGCGCGTGTCGATGTATCCAGACATCGTGTTGTGGTTTTGCCGGTTGACCAGCGTAAAAGCGACCTTGTTGCCATCGGGCGTAGCTGCAAAATAGCGGATTAGGAAACCGTCTGCGTTGGGGATAGCAATGCAGTCTGCAGCGTACTCGAAAGTCTTGCTGTCCTGTACCACTACGATGGGAGGATCGTTGGCTGTAAACACCGAATAGATTTTGCTTCCTAGTTTCCCATAGTACTTCTGGACAAGATTAATGTCGCTTGGGCTGAGAACGCCGAGGCCCATCCACGTTCGATTGCAGTAGTTCATGACGGACTGTAGATCCCATGGTCCATAGACAGCGCTGCCCTCCGTCTTCGGTTCTTTCTGCACTGCAGGCAGGTTTTTGCACCAGTCAGGTGTTTCCGGCCGGTCCTGCTCGTGAGCAAACGCAAGCAAATGACCAAATTCGTGAACGGCAACTGTTTTGACGCACGTTTCGAGGTCGTCCCAATTGAAACAGGGCAACGCCTTCAGACAATTTCCTGAGTCGTCCTTCAGCGCACATTGTGTTTCATTCAAGCCGAAACTCATTCTCAACTGGACAGCGGCAGCCCAGCCGAGCGCCGTTTCACCCTTGACGTATGTCTGAGGATTTTGGTTCGTAAAGTCCAGTCTAGCTCCGGGATAACCGGCCGCAGGCAGTTTCTGATCGTACTCAGGACACTGCGTCCAGTCCTCAAATGTCACGTCAGAATTTGCGCCCCATGTGCTATTGACGGCCTCTTTCACCCATTCTCGCTGGGTCGCGTTCCAGTCTGCTGCATTGTTCCAACATACATTGATCCGATGTGAATTCCAGATCCATGGAGCAAAGAAATATCCTCCCAACGCCTCGCCGCCAAGTTGCGTTGCGTGCAAGATATTAGGCGCCTTTGTTCCATTCAACACGACAGATGAAAACTTGACCTTTGCGAACTCTGGCGTCTGCAAAGGCACGTTACTTGTCTGCTCATTCTTCGCCCTGCTTGGGGTGATGGACGAAGATTGAGAAGAGATGCTGTCGCCCGCTCCGCACCCGGCTAAAGACACTGCGGGCAGGGCGGCCATCAGCCATCTAACGAGATAGCTCGTCAGATCCCTTGATGATTTTCTGATCATTTGATAAGGAATGTTGAATAGATAAGAACGATTCAGATTGAAGATTTAATTTTCGAATCGCAATGATTTGATCGACTGATTCCAATAGTTGATTTTAGAAAATAGGACTTTATTGGAATCCTAACTACAAAGGATATGCAAAGTGCTTTGGCCGAATCACAGTAGAAGGCCGCCGCGACTTCCGTGTCTCGCTATCATCTTAAATGGTATATTGCGGGTATTTTGTAAGCGAGTTGTGAAGTTTGTAATACCCGAGCTTTAATGGCAAGAGTCTTTCATGCGTTTTGATTAACTTCGCTCAATGAAGGAAATTTCCAATTACTTGTGTCAGATTCAAGGCGCTCGCCGCCGAACTCGGCCCGATCGACGTGCTGTTCAACTGCGCGGGCTACGTTCACGCCGGCTCGATTCTGGAATGCAGCGAGGAAGATTGGGACTTCGCCTTCGACCTGAACGCGAAGGCGATGTACCGCATGATCCGCGCGTTTCTGCCCGCCATGCTGGACAACGGCGGCGGTTCGATCATCAACATGTCGTCGGCGGCGTCAAGCGTGAAGGGCGTGCCGAACCGCTTTGCGTACAGCGCGTCGAAGGCCGCGGTGATCGGCTTCACCAAGTCCGTTGCTGCGGACTTCGTCACGCGTGGTGTACGCTGTAACGCGATCTGCCCGGGCACGGTGAATTCGCCGTCGCTCGAACAGCGGATCGCCGCGCAGGCGCAAGCGCAGGGCGCGACGCTCGAAGCCGTGCAGGCGGCTTTCGTCGCGCGTCAGCCGATGGGCCGCATCGGCAAAGCGAAAGAAATCGCCGCGCTGGCGCTGTATCTTGCGTCCGACGAATCGTCGTTCACCACGAGCCACGCTCATGTGATTGACGGCGGCTGGTCGAACTGACGCGAGCGCAGCGCTGCGACACTATGACGGCATCATTTGCGGTATCACTGCAAACCGAACACCACTGAAAAGGAAGTGAGAGGATGAAACTGCTTCGTTATGGGCCGGAAGGTCAGGAAAAGCCGGGCTTGCTCGACGCACAAGGCAAGATTCGCGATCTGTCGGGTGTGGTGGCGACATCGATGGCGCCGCGCTCACCGACGCCGGCCTCGCCAAACTGCGCGCACTGGATCCGGCTTCGCTGCCGGTCGTGGACAGCAACCCACGCATGGGGCCGTGCGTCGGCAAGATCGGCAAGTTCATCTGCATCGGGCTGAATTACGCGGACCACGCAGCGGAATCGAATCTGCCGGTACCGACCGAGGCGGTCATCTTCAACAAAGTGGACGAGCGCGATCTACGGCCCGAACGACGACATCGAAATTCCGCGCGGCTCGAAGAAGACCGACTGGGAAGTGGAACTCGGCGTGGTGATCGGCAAGCCCGCGAAATACGTGGACGAAGCGAATGCGCTCGACTACGTCGCCGGCTATTGCGTGATCAACGACGTCTCGGAGCACGAATGGCAGATCGAGCGCGGCGGCACGTGGGACAAAGGCAACACTTCTGTGCCCGTGTTGATCAATGGGTTTGAACCCGTTTCCATCGGCGACATTGAGTGCATCGCAGACATTACTTACGAACAAGCCGAAGCGATGGGCGCCATCTTTCGCAGCATCTTGAGGCTAACCGATAATCGCGAAGTCAGGAAGCTTTGCGAACGCGGTGCCCTGCAGGCTAATCTGCAAGCAAATGACATTGATGTGATTCGCGAACGGGCGGTTAAAGCAGGACTCGACGTAAGCGAGGTGAGGCAATGAGAACAGAACATAACCGCTCGTTAGTCAGCGAGAAAGATAACCTCAGTTCCGTTGTGGTAATGGGTTTCTCCCGCCGCGCATGGCAGTTGTACAACGTGCTCTCCTTCATGGTTGAGGCATTGCCTGCTGACGCAGCCGGAGGCTTACCCGTGCAGTGCACGTTGGCGAACTGCGTGAAGCCGCTAAATCACTCGCTTCAGATTTGAGTGTTCAGTCAGATCTGGTTAGCAGGCAGGAGAGGGGAGGCGCTCATGCGTGACCGCAATCTGAAATTGGCCGCCGGCATACAAAGGCCGTCAAGAATGGGGGGCGAAACGGGCCAGAATATTTTGTGCCCATCCGTTGCGTCGCTCGAAGCATGTCAATTTGCCATCAGGGGCCGACATCGGGCATGCCATTTTCGGTTGCTTCCAGCGATGACGACACGCTTCGCAACGCGGTTCCCTGGATGTCTGCTCAATCATCGTTGCTTCGTGATTGGAGGAGTTCTGACTTCCACGGCGTCGTGCAGCAGGCAATCGATCAGGCTTGGGTCGCGAGATAGGATTTAATTGGATTGCGGATTCCGATAGTTCACTTAAGGGAAAAATAGAAACAAGCTTCGGCAACATGCTTGTCTATCTATACGTCGGCCACTCCCTTGTTCCGGGGCATTTGAGATTTAGCGGCTTTCCAGAGGCGCTCGTTCATATCGGTTTTTTCGACAAACTGGATGCCGCAGGAGTCGTCCAAAGGCAGGTGTCGGCAACAGCATGTTGAACACCTTGATGATCATCGGGTCCTCTCGGTCACTCGCATTGGACGCGGTCGAATCGAGATTGATTTTGAATTGCTCGATCACGAATGCGCAGAATTGCGAGGCCCAGATATGGATGAAGTCCGCAGGGTGGTGAAGGACATAAAGCCTGTGTGGATAAGCTACCGACTTCGCGGCGTGAGTACGAAAATTTCGCCATCAACTATGTCGACGGAGTGCTCGACCTAGTCAAGTATCTCCTGTCGTCTTCTCAGGGCGGTTTCAGGTTTGTCGAATCGTCAAAGTCGCGTGTTTTCCCGATGCTTGCCGACTTACGGCGTGAACTGCAGCGTTCTGCTGTCTCATTCAGCACTTCGGACCGGCAGAACGAAATATCGGCTATCGCAAATCGCTATCGGCCACAAACGTCGAATTAAAAAGGAGCTGCTCATGCGAACTGAGCGCTACGAAACGCGGGATCGTGCATACGGGGTATGGCACCGCACTCCTTCAATTAGCCGGTATTTGCCGGCCAATCAGGCCGAGTCGCTGACGTGACGATGGCCGATCTCGATTCGGTGCTTTTCACCGAGTACGACCACTGCGAAAAAATGCCTCTCGCACTCATTGAAGTTGCACGCGACATCGGACAGGAAAAGCCAACGAGTGTACTTGCTCAACTCGCTCGACTGTCCGACGTTTCCGCATACGTAGCGCTCTATACGCCGGCTCCCACCGCAAATCCGGCAAACGCCAATTGGGACGATATTCAGAGCTTCAGGGTTAAGCGGCTTTGGCCTCGGCCAGAAGATGCGTGGCGCATCTTTTCACCTACGGAGTGGGCAAAACGCTCTGGTGCAGATACGCGGCTGGCAGATGAGACGCTTTGAAGTGCGCGCCGCGGCAAACGACGACAGATTCTGACGGAGACGCGTATGAGGCTGCATCTCGCTGCGATCACATTGCTGTGCTTGCAATCAGGCTTCGCACATGCCGAATGTGAGTGTCGATGCATGAGCGGGCAGAACAGGCCTATCTGTTCGAATGCGATGGAGTTGCCGCCGCTCTGCGCTCCGTCCGCTTGCCCGCTAGAGCCGCCTTCCATCCAGCCGCTCGCTGCTCCGCAATTGCCTCCGCTGGGTACCACAGCAGTTACGTAATGCGGCAGATTTGGAATCCGTACTCAAGACAGTATCAGTGGCAGCGTATTTGCCAATAGCGCACCACAGCAAGACAGTCGCGCCTAGCCCGACGGGGCGAAAACGGAGCATCCTAATCCGTCGGCGCGGCTCCTTATTTTGGGTAGCGATGAAGGATCGCTTTGATGGACACGTCAGATGACGACCTGCTGGCCGAAATGAAGGGTTTAGAAATACGCCTTTCGGAGGCACGCCATGGGCATATGCTGGCTTTGGCTTTTGAAAAGCCTACATATGAATCACTTATGTTCCGATTGGCTCAGGCGGAGGCAATGCAGGAACAATTTCGCGAACTCCTATCCGAAGCAATACGTCAGAAAATGCGCGCTGATGATGTGTACGATCTTGCAATGCACGTCTGAAAGAAATGCCCGACGCTTTGGCGTCCAAGGCGGCAAAGGCCCACGCTCAGAGCAGGTATGCGAGAGACCCAAAGCAGGAATTAAAGCGGCTGGTGCGAAAGCGGCGCTGGTGCGGGAATGTTGGGATAACTGGCAAGCGAATCCATCGGTCTACGATAGCCAAGCCGCCTTCGCTCGCAACATGATGGATAAATTTGGTGTTGACGCTGCTGGTAACCTCGAAAGCGAGGCCACCATTACAAACAAATGGATTCCTGCGTTTAAGCGAGATTTTCGAAAAGAATAATCATGCACGTACGGTTATAACCGTACCGGCACGTCGATTTCGAAGAACTGCAAAAAATATATTGGACGCATGCACAACGACGCTAAGGAGCGACAAAGCATGCGTGCCATTAACGAAGGTAGACAAGCCGCCGACACAATTCCCCCGGTAGGGTTTTCGCGATGGAGCCAGCTCCAGCGCTTTATTCCAGTAAGCCGTGAGACGTGGCGCAAGCTGGTAAAGGATGGCCGAGCCCCGCAACCTCAACGCTGGACAGAACGTTGCACTGTCTACAGTAATGAAGAGGTTCACCGCTGGATGAAAGATCCGGCTGGTTATCAAGCGCAATCGATCGCAGCGTAAGGGGCTTACCATGGCCCCAAATAAAAGAGCCGCAACCCTCGCAGGCGCGGCCCAAGAAATCCTTCCTGCACATTCTAATACTGCCGAAGCTAATACTGCCGAAGCGCGGCGCGAACGAATTCTTGCATTTCTGCGCCGCGGGCGCGGAATGTCGACGATCGATGCGCGCCATGAAATTGATGTGATGCATCCGGCGGCTCGAATCATGGAGCTGCACGACGATGGTTTCGATATTCAGACTGTCTGGCAGCACCAGTCCATGCCGGACGGTGGCATGCATCGGGTTGCTCGCTATTACCTCATAAGCGAGGCCGGCCATACTGAATGAAATTGATTGTGCTCGTTCTGCGCTCTATCACCTCGATGCCGGCTGCGATCGTGATGCGTGGGTGCGCATCGGTATGGCCGCGAAATCCTCGGGCCTCGGACTGACTGGATCGATTAGTGCTCTTCGGGGGGTGCCAATTACGGCGGCGAGTGCGAAGCACGGGCGGTTTGGCGGTCTTTCCAACCATCTGGTGGTGTCTGCACCGCAACTCTCTTCCGCCTCGCACTCGATTCTGGATGGCAAGTCAGTTCAAAAATTCCCCGCCACATCAGCGAGCTGCCCGCGTCTAAAGTAGAGAGAAATAGTGAAGGTCATGCGCGCGAAACGCTTGATTCGCGCTGGTTCACTTACTGGCAATCACTCGATGAGGTTCGCGATGAAGGGCGCATGTATCTGGCGGCGCGGCAATGCGCGATTCCGCTCTTCGACGGAGATCTGCGATTTGATCCGGTGGCGCAGCATTCGGCCGGCTACATTGGCCCGTGTCTCGTCGCCTTGGTCACCGACATCGTGACGGCAACGCCGATTTCACTGCATCGCACCTAGATTAAACCGAATGGCGAGAAAGCCGATGTCGATCCGCCGCGGTTACTGCTTGGCGATCATCGCAAAGCGGGCGGTGTGATCCGATTGTGGCCGGATGAAGCATTGACGCAAGGACTTGCGATCGCCGAAGGAATCGAAACGGCTCTCAGTCTTGCGCGATTGTTTCAACCGGTCTGGGCACTAATTGATGCCGGCAATCTTTCAAAGACGCCAACCTTGGGCGGAGTCGATACCCTGATTATCGTCGTCGACGAAGATTCGGCGGGCATCCAGGCTGCCAATGCGTGCGCTGAGCGTTGGGCCCTGTCCGATCGAGACGTGACGCTCGTGGAGGTCGGTCATGGGGTATGACCTGAACGATCTGGCTATCGAGGGCGGCGCGAACGTACTTCGTCTGGCAATAACAAACGGTCGCCGTGTTCCTAAAGCCTCCGAACGCGAACCTCGCGCCGTAGGCGTTCCACAGGAACCCGCAAATATGCCCAGCAATGACAACCGCCAACTGATCTATCTGGTACGAAAGGCGGCTGATCTCTTTGCGTCGAAACCGTTGCGCTGGCGCGTTCATGGCGTGCTTCCCGAGAGTGGCCTTGTGGCGATCTACGGACCGTCAGGAAGCGGCAAGTCATTCCTGCTCATGGACATGCTGATTGCAGTCTCAGAGAGCGCGGGCAACTGGTTCGGGCACAAGGTCCGGCAGGCGCCGGTTACGTACCTTGGGCTTGAGGGCGACGCGGGGCTTGGCAAGCGTATGCAGGCGTGGGTGAGCCATAACGGCCGATCTGTGCCAGACGCGTTCGCCATTCTCACCGGGCAGCCTTTTGACCTGCGCGCGCTTGATGACGTCGACCGGCTTTGCGAAGCCCTGAAAACGGCCGGCGTAAAAGACGGCGTTGTTGCGATCGACACGCGTGTGCGGATTTCGGTGATGGTGATCAGGCCGTTTTGGCGACCGTGATCAGTTTGGAAGGTGGCGTTGCGCGGGCAATGGATTATATGGTGAAGGTGATCATGATCAGGATGCGGAGGACTGCTTGGTG
>CALNWS010000041.1 GCA_940747215.1 uncultured Paraburkholderia sp.
AACGTGATCACCCATTTCGGCAAGATGCTCGCTCGCTTCGAAAACCGCTGATCAGCGATCACCTTCAACCGAAAGGACCCGTCACGTTCAACCCGAATCCCCTGATCACGTTCGCCAAAATACGCAATGAAGCCTTTATTCGCCTTGCCAGCGGCCGGGCGGCACGCCGAACATGCGGCGGAAATGGCGCGTGAAGTGGCTCTGGTCGGTAAAGCCGCTGGCCGCGGCGAATTCTGTCACCGACGTGCCCGCGCGCAACGGTCCGAGCGCGCTGCAAGCGCACTTGATTGCGCCGTGCGTGCGGCGGCGAACCGGTGGCCTGCGTGAAGAGCCGGGCCGCATGAAAGGGCGACAGTCCGGCCGCTTCGGCTACTTCCGCAAGCGTGACTGATTCGATGAGATCGCCCGTCAAACGCTCTTTCATGTTCGAGACGCGGCTGTCGTCGGTGAGGATGCGCGACGGTTCGGGTTGCGTCTGCGAGTAGCGCACAAGGAGCGTGGAGAGCGCGTCGAGCATCGCCGCTTCGGCGGCGAGCGCATCGGCGCCCGATTCCAGCAGGCGGTGCGCCCGCGCGAGCCGGCTCGCCATATCGGGATCGCGGATCACGCCCGGCGCAAACCACGGCAGGGCCTGCGGCTTGCTGGCGACTTCTTCGGCCAGTTCGTGCACGAAGTCCACCGGCGCATACATCACGCGATACCGCCAGCCGGCATCGACCGCCTTCGCGCTTGTGTGCAGTTCGCCGGGATTGATGATCGGCACGCTGCTGGCCTCGGCCACATGGTCCGCGCCGCGATAGCGATACCACTCCGTACCCGCGACGATGACCGGGATTGTGTACGCGTCGTGCCAATGCGGCGAGAACTCGTGATCGCGATATTTGGTGGTGAGCAGTTCCGCGCCGGGTAGAAGCGGCGTGCGCCGGTAGCGAGCGGAATCTTGGAAACGATGGGCGGTCATGGTGAAAGTCCGGCTTGACCGTCCAGTGTAGCGCGGCGCGGCCGACGGCGGGGCGCGCGCCGGTCTGCCGATGCCGCTATGGAAGGCTGCACGCGCTTTCGCAGGCCGCGCGATTTCCCGCAGTTGGTCCCGTGGTTGAGCGCGTTACCTGAGAGGGATCGTGGTGCCGGTCGGCATGGGCACGGGGCGCTCACGCTGTTCTTCGCGCTGCCCACTTCTTCGCCCTGCACGGACGATAGGAAGAGGCCGCAGGCCATTGCAAACGCGGTGCACAGCAGAGTGGTTTCATGGTGTGCCGCAGATGAGCGTCGGGATTGGGCGCGATCGTGCGCCAAGCAAACGCCATCGTATAACGCGGCGTGTGGCAAATGCTTGCTGCGAGTTGGCGTGCGGTGCGTGGAGTTCGTGTGCGTCGTAGCTCGATGCGCTCGCGAATCGCCGGAAGAGGGCGCGCAAAACAGACGATGCGGAAGCGATGATGCAAAACGGGCGCGGAAAAACAAAAAGGCCCGCATTCGTGCGGGCCTTTCAAATTTTTGGCTCCTCGACCTGGGCTCGAACCAGGGACCTACGGATTAACAGTCCGGCGCTCTACCGACTGAGCTATCGAGGAACAGAACAACAGCATAGAAATAAGATTATAGGAGTAGCTTTCCTACCTGTCAATACCCTGCGGTCATCTCGATTTATTTGAATCAGGCGAAGCAGGGACTGACAACGACGTTTAGCGCGCGAGCAGGTCGAGCTTTTCCTTCACGTCCTTAAACTCGTCGGCTTCCGGCAGCGGCGCCTTGGTCTTGGTGATGCTCGGCCAGTTCTTGGCAAGGTCGGCATTCAGTTCGATGAAGTTCTGCTGGTCGCCCGGCACGTCTTCTTCGGCGTAAATGGCATTCACCGGGCACTCGGCCACGCACACGGCGCAGTCGATGCATTCATCGGGATCGATCGCGAGGAAGTTGGGACCTTCGCGAAAGCAATCCACCGGGCACACATCGACGCAGTCGGTATAGCGGCACTTGATGCAGCTTTCGGTTACAACGTGAGTCATTCAGGCAGCTCCTGCATGCGGTATCTGGGGTGGCGGAAACGCCAAAAGCACTATTGTATTGTAACGTCAAGAGGCGCATGCGGCATCGGGCCCAGGCTTTTATATAGTTTTCGTGATTAGTTTATGGACACCGCGTAGACGCCCGGGGCGCACGATGAATCCGGGCGCATTCGGGTAACATGCGACAAGTTGGCGCGCACGGGGCACGCCGTGGCGCATGGGTGAGTCGGGTCGTTTTACGCGGCCTTCCGTTTTTCCCGCAGTCCAGTTCGCAACATCATGATTATTACTTCGCTGCTCGACACCGATCTGTACAAGTTCACGATGATGCAGGTGGTGTTGCATCACTTTCCCGCGGCGAACGTTGAGTATCGCTTCCGCTGCCGCACGCCGAACGTCGATCTCGTGCCGTATATCAGCGAGATTCGCGATGAAGTGCGCAAGCTCTGCGATCTGCGCTTCACCGACGACGAACTCGACTACCTGCGCCGCATGCGCTTCATCAAGGGCGACTTCATCGAGTTCCTCGCGCTGTTCCATCTGAACGAGAAGTACATTTCGATCGAGCCGTCGCCCAAAGGCAATGGCGAAATCGACATCGAAATCAAAGGGCCGTGGCTGCACACGATCTTGTTCGAGATTCCGATGCTCGCGATCGTCAACGAAGTCTATTTCTGCAATACGCAGCAAACACCTGACTATAGTGAAGGGCGCGGGCGCCTCATCGAGAAGATCAAGCTGCTCGGCGCGCGGCCGGAATTCGCGGACTGCAAGATCGCCGACTACGGCACGCGCCGCCGCTTCTCGAAGCAATGGCACGAAGAGGTGATCCTCACGTTGAAGGACGGTCTCGGCGAGCAGTTCGCTGGCACGAGCAACGTGTTCTACGCAATGAAGCACAACCTCACGCCGCTCGGCACGATGGCGCACGAGTACCTGCAGGCGTGTCAGGCGCTCGGGCCGCGTCTGCGCGACTCGCAGATCTTCGGCTTCGAAATGTGGGCGAAGGAATATCGCGGCGACCTCGGCATCGTGCTCTCCGACGTGTACGGCATGCAGGCATTCCTGCGCGACTTCGACATGTACTTCTGCAAGCTCTTCGATGGTGCGCGCCACGATTCTGGCGATCCGTTCGACTGGGGCGAGCGCCTGCTGAAGCACTACGAAGCCAACCGCTGCGACCCGCGCACGAAGATTCTCGTGTTTTCCGACGCGCTCGATATTCCGAAGGTGCTGCAACTTTACGAGCGTTTTCGTGGGCGCTGCAAGCTGGCATTCGGTGTAGGCACCAATCTGACAAACGACCTCGGCTACAACCCGCTGCAGATCGTGATCAAGATGGTTCGCTGCAATGGTCAGCCGGTCGCGAAACTGTCCGACTCACCCGGCAAGAATATGTGCGACGACAAGGCGTATCTCGTGTATCTGCGTCAGGTGTTCGGTATCGCGCAGCCCGAAGAAGAGAGCGTCGGCAAGTAATGCGCAAGGCGGCATTGCCCGATAAATCCGGGCGGTTTGCCGTCATGCCCCGGCCATTCGGCTAGGGTGTTCGCCGCAAGGGCTGCCGGTATAATCCTTGCCATATTGCACTGCTCTGCATGGCTCTCGACGAGGATTTCGCATATGGACACATCTCTTGCCCGCCGCAACATCTTGGCGCGTATTCGCGCGGCGCAAGGTCGTGAGCCTGAACCGTCCGGTGCCGAGCGCGAAGCCGCGGCGGACTGCATAGCGCGTCATCCGCAAGGGCCACGCCCCGACATGCCGGCCGACCTCACTGCGCGCTTCATCGAAGAGACGCAGAAGATGGCGACCACGGTCGAGACCGTTGAGTCGTTGAGCGAGGCGCCCGCCGCCGCGCATCGTTATCTCACACAACACGCACTGCCGCTCGAGGCCATCGCGTGGCAAACGCTCCAGGACTTGCCATGGGCGCAAGCCGGCCTGAACGTCGAATTTCGCAAACCACGAGACGGCGACGTCGTCGGTCTTACGGACTGTTTCTGCGCGACCGCGGAAACGGGCACGCTAGTGTTGCTGTCGGGACCGCAGACGTACGCATCAGCAGGGCTGCTTCTGGAAACGCATATTGCGATCGTGCCGGCTTCACGCATCGTGTCAGGCCATGAGGACGCATTCAGCCTGATCCGCAGCGAGCGAGGCGAACTGCCGCGCGCGGTCAACTTCGTCTCAGGACCGTCGCGCACGGGCGACATCGAACAAACCATCGTGCTGGGCGCGCATGGACCTTATCGGGTACACGTGATCGTCGTTCGTGGCGCCTGAACAATCCCGAATGCTGCGTCGCGCGGCTGCGTCGTTCGCGCTGGTATTGCTGCTGGCCGGCTGGGCGCCATTGGCGTCGGCCGCCACGCTCGATGGTGCAACGCTGTCGGCGTTATGGGCGCTGCCGTTTGCCGGCGTGCTGCTTTTCATCGCGCTCTTTCCGCTCATCGCGCCCGCGTTCTGGCATCACCATTTCGGCAAGATCGCGGCCGCGTGGGCGTTGCTCTTTCTCGTGCCGTTTGCGTTGACGTTCGGCGCGGGCGTCGCGTTCGGCACGCTCGTGTATGCGCTGCTCGAAGAGTACATACCGTTCATCGTTCTGCTCACCACAGCGCTCTATACCGTCGCGGGCGGAATCTGTGTGCGCGGCAAGTTGCAGGGCACGCCTCGCGTGAACGGCCATTCTTGCGCTGGGCACGCTGATCGCAAGCATCATGGGGACGACGGGCACCGCCATGCTGCTGATCCGTCCATTGCTGCACGCCAACGAAAATCGCCGGCACGTCGTCCACGTGGTCGTGTTTTTCATCTTTCTCGTTGCAAACGCGGGCGGTTCGCTTTTGCCGCTCGGCGACCCGCCGTTCTTTCCCGGCTTCCTGCAGGGCGTGAGTTTTTTCTGGACCACCACGCATCTCGCGTTGCCGATGCTGTTCGTCTGCGCCGTGTTGCTGTCGGCGTTCTATGCGCTCGTACTGATGAGCGGGCTGTGGAAGCCGGGCGTGGAGTTCAACGTGTTCGGCACGCACGTGGCGCTGCAAAACGCCGTGCGCGACGCCGCGCTAGTTCTGATCACGCTGCTCTCGCTGGCGCTCACGCCGAAAATGGCGCGTGCGGGCAACGACTTCAACTGGATGCCGATCGAAGAAGTCGCCAAACTGTTCGCAGGCGTTTTCATCACCGTCGCGCCTGTCATCACGATTCTGCGCGCGGGCGAGGCGGGCGCATTCGCGGGCATCGTTCATCTCGTGAATACGCCAACGGGCGAGCCGCACAACGCCATGTATTTCTGGGCAACGGGCCTGTTATCTTCGTTCCTCGACAACGCGCCCACGTATCTCGTGTTCTTCAACCTAGCCGGCGGCGACGCACAAAGCCTGATGACCACTGGTGTCACCACGCTCGCCGCGATTTCGGCCGGTGCGGTGTTCATGGGCGCGAACACTTACATCGGCAACGTACCGAACTTCATGGTGAAAGCGATTGCCGAGTCGCGCGGCATTCGCATGCCGAGTTTTTTCGCTTATCTGGGCTGGTCCGGCGCGGTGTTGTTGCCGCTTTTTTCGTGACCGGCTGGCTGTTTTTTGACGCTGCTCTGAACACTGATTGCGAACGCTAACTGTCAGCGCCGAGGCAACGTAGCTCGGCGCGCTATCCGGAGAATGGCAATGCAAAAGATCCTCGTTGCCCGTCCGATCTTTCCCGACGTGGTCGAATGGCTCAAACAATATTTCGACGTCGACGCAAATCAGGGCGACCTGTTGCCGACCGAAGAGCTCACGCGCCATTTCACCGATAACAAAGACGGCGCACTCACCGCGGGCGAGCCGATCAACGCTTCGGTCCTCGCGGCCGCGCCCCGCTTGCGCGTGGTGTCGAACATGGCGGTGGGCTACAACAATTTCGACATGGCCGCGTTCAACGCCGCGAACGTGCTCGGCACCAATACGCCGGACGTGCTGAACGAAACCACCGCGGATTTCGGCTGGGCGCTGATGATGGCGGCGCCGCGCCGCATTGCCGAGTCGGAGCACTATCTGCGTGCGGGTCTCTGGCAGAAATGGTCGTACGACGCGTTCATCGGCAGCGACCTGTACGGTTCCACACTCGGCGTGATCGGCATGGGCCGCATCGGCCAGGCGCCCGCCCGACGCGCGAAGGGCTTCAACATGCAGGTGATCTATCACAACTATCACAACCGTACGCGCGTCTTGCCGGAGATCGAGGCCAAGTTGAATGCCGAATATGTATCGAAGCAGGACCTGTTGCGGCGTGTCGACCACGTCGTGCTCGTGTTGCCGTACACGCAGGAAAATCACCACACGATCGGCACCGTAGAACTCGCGCTGATGAAGCCCACGGCCACGCTCACGGACATCGCGCGCGGCGGTATCGTAGACGACGCCGCGCTCGTCGAGGCACTGCACGCAAAACAGATTGCCACGGCCGGTCTCGATGTGTTCGAAGGCGAGCCGAATTTCAACCGCGATCTGCTCACCGTGCCGAACGTTGTGCTCACGCCGCACATCGTGAGCGCGACGGAGGCCACGCGCCGCGCGATGGCGAATCTCGCCGCGGACAATCTGATTGCGGCGCTGGGCGAAGGTCCGCGCGCCGGTCGTCCGCCGAATCCGATCAATCCGGATGTCATCGGCAAGGCGCGTTCATGAGCATGGTTCTGGTGGCGGTCGCCTTGGTGATTGCACTCGCGTTGCTGCTGCGCGGCCACAATCGCGCGGACGAACGCGAGCAGTTCGACGTGCTCGCCGAGCGCATCGACGCCGCAACGGACGCGCAGGCCCATGCCTACGAGCGTCTCGAACGTCTCGAGCGGCAACTGCGCAACGACATCACCGAAACGGCGCATGTGTCACGTGCCGAGCAAAGCAGCGGCTTCGCGCATTTTCAGCAGACGCTCGCCGCGCAGTTCAGCAGCATGACCACGGTGCAGGGCGGCAAGATCGACAGTTTCGCGCAGCAGCTCGATGCCGTGCGTCACAGCCTGCAGGAACAGGCGCAGCAGGCACGCGACGAGCAGGGCTGTTCGCTCAGGCATTTCGGCGAGACGCTCACGCTGCAACTTGTGCAACTCACGGAAACCAACGACCGGCGCTTCGCCGAAGTGCGCGCGACCATCGAGCAGCGTCTGAAAGACATCGAGGCGAACAACGCGACGAAGCTCGAGGAAATGCGCCGCACCGTCGACGAAAAACTGCATGCCACGCTCGAGCAGCGTCTCGGCGAATCGTTCAAACTCGTCTCCGACCGGCTCGAACAGGTGCATCGCGGGCTCGGCGAAATGCAGACGCTGGCGGCGGGCGTCGGCGATCTGAAGAAAGTACTCACTAACGTCAAGACGCGCGGCACGTGGGGCGAAGTGCAACTCGAAGCGCTGCTCGAACAGATCCTCACTGCGGATCAATACGCGAAGAATGTTGCGACGGTGCCGAAGAGTGGCGAGCGCGTCGAATTCGCCATTCGTTTGCCGGGACGCACGGATCAGACCCAAGGCAGTGCGGCCACGCCGGTCTGGTTGCCGATCGACGCCAAGTTCCCGCGCGAAGACTATGAGCGTTTGATCGACGCGCAGGAACGCGCCGATCCCGTCGCGGTGGAAGAGGCGTCGCGCGCGCTCGAAATGCGGATTCGCGCCGAAGCAGGCACGATCGCCGAGAAGTACATTTCGCCGCCGCACACAACCGACTTCGCGCTGCTTTTTTTGCCCACCGAAGGGTTGTATGCGGAAGTGTTGCGCCGGCCGGGACTCACGGATCTGCTGCAACGCGACTATCGCGTCACGATTGCCGGGCCCACCACGCTCACTGCATTGCTCAACAGTCTGCAGATGGGTTTCCGTACGCTTGCCATCGAAAAACGCTCGAGCGAAGTCTGGCAGGTGCTGGGTGCGGTCAAGACGGAGTTCGGCAAATTCGGCGACGTGCTCGCCAAGACGAAGGCGCAACTGGAAACCGTCACGCGATCGATCGAAGCCGCAGAAACGCGCACGCGCGTGATGAATCGCAAGCTGCGCGACGTGGAGGCATTGCCGGGCGACGAAGCGAGCGGCTTGCTTGGCGACGCGCTTTCGGGCGTGGATCCCGACGAGCAATAGGCCTGGTTGGACTACTCAAGCATGCGGCGCGCAATCACACACGCTACATTGCAATTCGAATGAGGCAGCCGGGAACGCGCCTCAAACTTTGGCGCCGGCGGCAAGCTGTTCGAGCGCATCGCCCGTTAGCCTCACGACGCGCCAGTCCGGCAACACGGTCGCGCCCATCTTTTCATAGAAACTGATCGCGGCCGTGTTCCAGTCCAGCACGGTCCATTCGAAGCGGCCGCATTGACGCTCTACCGCGATGGCCGCGAGGTGCTTCAGAAGCGCGGTGCCGAGACCGCTGGCGCGCGCGGCCGGTTGCACGTACACGTCTTCGAGATACAGGCCACGTTTGCCCACGAAGCTCGAGTAATTGTGGAGTGCATAGCCGACGATGCGGCCTTCGCTCTCCGCGACCAGCGCTTCAATCGAGGGGCGCGCGCCGAAGAGTGCGTCGCGCAAGCCGTCTTCGGTTGCAGCGAACACATGCGTGAGCTTTTTGAACTCGGCCAGTTCGTAGGCGAGCGCGAAGATCGCGGCGGTATCCGCGGGAGCAGTGGCGCGGATCGTCGCGGGCATTACGCTTCTTCCGGTGCGTCGGTGAGCTGGATCTCGATGCCGCCGAAGCGCGACGCGACCCAGTTATAGGCATGACACGCAATCCACAGCAGGATGAAGCCGAGAATCGCATTCAGCAGCAGCACGCTGAACACCGTGCTCAATTCCACCGATCCACAGCGAATAAACGCGACCATTACACCGAGTAGCACGATCGGCACCGAAAACGTCAAATACACGAGGATCAGTGCTTTAGCGGTCTGCCCCGGTGCAATGAACGAAATCTGTTTTTTCATGTAAGTCAAACCCGTGTGTCGTAGTGGTAATGGGTGACGCGGTAACTCGCCGGCAGAGCCGGCATGGCGACTCGCCGCGATCAGATGATGCTGTCGAACAGCATGATAGCGACGCCCTCGCCAATTTCACCTTCGTCGTGACCGAGCACGATGAAGCAATTGGCTTCGCTCATCGAACTCAGCACGCCCGAACTCTGCGATCCGGTTGGCGTGACGTGCCATTGTCCTTCTGCGTCCTGAGTGGGCGACGCCGCGCTGGAACTCCGTGCGGCCCACGCGTTTGCGAATCGTGCGGCTTGCGGCGTGAATGAGCGGCAGCGGTTGCGGCGTTGCGCCGGACATGATCAGCAGCGCCTCGCGCACGATCTGATAGAACGTGACCATGACGGCAACCGGATTGCCCGGCAAGCCGAAGAACAGCACGGGAAGTCCGACGCCCGGCCGTTCGCCGGACCACACGCGGCCAGCCAACGGCCGGCCCGGCCGCATAGCGAGGCTCCAGAAGGCGACGTCGCCGAATGTTTGCAGCAGTTGCTTGGTGAAATCCGCCTCGCCGACAGGGACGCCGCCGGACGTGATCACGACGTCAGCATTGGCGGCCGCTTCGCGCAACACGGCTTCGAGCGCGGCCGGCTGATCGCGCACGACGCCGAGGTCGAGCGGTTCGCCGAGCGAGCGCAGTTCGTCGCCGGTAGAAAAGAACGCGACGCGCAAACGGCGACGCACGTTCACTTCGCCGATGCCGAGCGACGCCAGCAAGCCTAGGTTGGACGCGCGCATTACGCGGCCGGCGCGCAGCGCGGCGTGACCGCGCGACAGACAGATCTTCGCCGGCCAGACGACGATTGGCGCCAGGCGCGACGGCGTTCACGGCGATGCGGATGACGGCCTCGCCGTCACGCTCCACCAGTTCCTGCGGCACGACGGTATCGCAGTCGGGCTGCATGCAGATGCCCGTCATGACGCGCACGCATTGCGCGACGTCGACGCGGCCTTCGTACGGATGCCCCGCGAGCGCCTTGCCGGCGATGGCCAGTTCGACCGTGGCCTTGCCCGCGCCCAACGCCGCGACGAGCGCTTTGCCCTTGAAGGCGTAGCCGTCCATGGCGGAGTTGTCGTGCGAAGGGACGTTGATGGGCGAAACGATGTGGCGGCGAGCACGCGGTTCAGCGAGTCGCACAGCGCCACGCGGTCGACCGCCGTGACCAGCATAGTCCACTGCGAACGATCGCCTGTGCAGCCGAAACGGGTAGCGCATGAGGATCGTACTGCGCGACGCAGCGGGAAAAGTCGTTAAGCGTGGTCATGAAGAGCTGAACGTCGCGGCCGGTGGCGGTTGCAGCGAATGCCGTGCGGCCGGAGCGGGATTTCAACCGGGGCCTCAGTCATGCTGGAGGTCGGCGAGTTCTTGTAACAAATTGACATTGTAAAACGCGCGCTCGTCAGTAAAGACGACTTCCACGGTCGTGTGGCGTGCGTACCACGCGCGAACCTTGCGTTCTCCGGCGTGCAGCCACGCGCTGAGATCGTCCGCGAGCGACGTGCGCAGCAGTGCGAAAACGGGATGAAGGCTCACTGCGCCGGCGGCATCCACAGTGGTGACGGTGGCGATGTCCGCACTGTTTGCCTCGAGCGCTTGCGAGAGCCTTTCGGCGAGATCGGTGGGCAATGCCGGCGAATCGCACGATGCGCTCAGCACGTAAGCGCTCGGCGCGGCCTGCATGCCGGCGAAGAGGCCGGCCAGCGGGCCGGGATAGTCGGGCAGCGTATCGGCGCAATCACGCGTGCGCCGAACGGCGCGCCGAGTTGCGCGTAAACGTCGGGATGCCAGTTCGCGCTGATCAGCAGCGCACCGGTTTGCGGCGCGAGACGTTTGAGCACGTGAGCGGCGAGCGGCTCGCCGTGCAGTGTTTGCAGACCTTTGTCGACGTCGCCCATGCGCATGCCGCGGCTGCCCGCGAGCAGCAAACTGGTGATGTGTTCACGCGAGGTTTTCATGCGCAACGAATTCAGCCGATGTACGACATTTCGACGCGGCGTCCTTCCTGCGCGATGATGTCTGCGCTGCTGCTGCCGCGCAGCAGCGAGTAGCGGTCACTGCGCGACTGCCAGATTTCGGCAACCGCCGTCGCAATCTGCGCGTCGCTCGCGCCGCTGCGCAAAAGCGCGCGCAGATCGTGTCCGGACGACGCGAAAAGGCACAAATAGAGTTTGCCTTCCGTGGAAAGGCACGCGCGTGCAGGTGCTGCAAAAAGCACGCGTGACGCTCGAAATCACGCCGATCTCGCCGCTGCCGTCCACGTAATCCCAGCGTTGTGCGGTTTCGGCGGCACTGTGCGCTTCGAGCGGGATGAGCGGATAATGTTCGGCGATGCGCGAGAAGACGTCGGCGGACGGCAGCACTTCTGTCATGTTCCAGCCGTTCGACGTGTCCACGCCATGTATTCGATGAAGCGCAGCACCGCCCCGTGCCTTTGAAATGACGCGCCATCGGGACAATTTCGCCGCCGTTCGTGCCGCGTTTGACGACCATGTTTACCTTTACCGGCGCGAGGCCGACGGCGTGCGCCGCTTCGATGCCGTCGAGCACGTCGCCGACAGCGAAGTCGGCGTCGTTCATGCGGCGAAAGAGGGTGTCGTCGAGCGCGTCGAGACTCACCGTGACGCGCGAGAGGCCGGCGTCTTCAGGCTGCGCGCCTTGCGCGCGAGCAGCGAGCCGTTCGTGGTGAGCGTGAGGTCGAGCGGACGGCCCTCGGGCGTGGTGAGTTGCGTGAGCCGGATTTTCTCGACGCCGTGTGCGACGAAGAGACGCGCCAGACGATCGATTTCCTCGAAGCTGAGCAGGGCGCTGTGCGGCAGAAACGAGTAGTCCTTGTCGAACACCGCGCGCGGCATGCAGTAGACGCACCGGAAGTTGCCGCGATCCGTGACCGAAATGCGCAGGTCGCGCAGCGGACGCGCCAGCGCGTCGTGCAGTGCGCCGTTTGGCGTCTGCAGGGGGCCGGTAATCGCCGGCACCGCGTTGAGATCTGCAACTGGAATGATGCGTCGGGACATGGGGCGCTTCACCATACTCGTAGTAATGGGCTTGTCAAGCAAGCCAGACAATCATTTTAACGGAAATGCCCCTCACAGACTGTGGCACCCCCTGCCATATCGGGATTATACGGGAAGCGGCATATGTTCCGGTGCCTGCACGCAACGTGCGAGCCTGAAAAATGCCCGGAAAAACAAAAAGCCCGCCGGTGAGGGCGGGCTTTTTGCGTTCCGGCGATGCTGGACAGCGTTACTGCGGATGCTTGCCCGTTTCGACTTGCTGCATCGGCACCGAGTCGATCGGCGGCAGCGGCTTGCGCTCGCGGACCACGCGCGCCGGTTTCACGACTTGCGCAGCGGCTTCCTGAGCGGCGCGGAGCTTGTCGGCGTCCGTGTTCACCCAGACGAGGCCGGCCTGTTCCAGCACCGGCTTCAAAGCGTCTGCCGAAATGCCGGTGGAGCGCGGCGTTTGCGCGACGGCTGCGGATTGCGCAGCAGGCGCTGCTTCAGCTACCGGCTCCACGGTCGGTTGCGGCTCGACGATCTCGGCTTGCGGCGCAGGCTGGGCAGCGGGCGTCGCTTTCGGTGCGACCAGCGTTTCGATCGGCGCGACCGGCGTTTCGACAGGAGCGTGCACCACGGGCTCTTCCGCGCGGGCAACCGGTTCGACCAGCGAAACCGTTTCGCTTGCGGCGGGCGCCGTCTGTGCCGCTTCGATCGGCGCAGCGGCTTGCGCCACCGGCGTTTCGGCCACTACCGTTTCCGTCCTTGCAGCCTTTTCGACAGTCAAAGCCGGCGTTTCGACCGCAGCGTGCAGTTCCTTCACGACAGCCGATTCGGTTGCCACGGCTGCGACAACCACTTCGACCGGCTCGACAGCCTTCGCTTCAGCCACTTCCGCCTTTTGTTCGACCGGCTGATGCGCCGAGCGAACCGGGACATCTTCGCTCACGCTGGCGGTATCGCCTTCGGCTTCCGCGACGTCTGCTGCGAGGTTGCCGTTCACGTCCTCTTCACGCTCACGACGGCCGCCACGACGACCGCGACGGTGACGACGGCGTTCTTTACCATCACGCGCCGCCGTTTCCTGATCGATCGGGAGATCGTTTTCGCCCAACGCGGCCTGGTTTTGCGCCAGTTCTTCCGCGTTTTGCGTTTCGCTTTGCGTCAGTGCGTCGGCGGCTTTAGCCGGCTGCTTGCGGCGTT
Organism: uncultured Paraburkholderia sp.; assembly: GCA_940747215.1. Taxonomy (GTDB): domain Bacteria; phylum Pseudomonadota; class Gammaproteobacteria; order Burkholderiales; family Burkholderiaceae; genus Paraburkholderia. The sequence goes on from CALNWS010000041.1 coordinate 13,206, forward strand.
CGCCACGTTCCGCGCGCTCGCCACGCTCGGCGCGCGTTGCGCCTTCAACGGCTTCCGCACGATCCGCGCGATCGGTGCCACGGTTGTCACGACTTTCGCGCGGCTCACGGTTGCCACGCGGTTCACGGCCTTCGCGTGCTTCACGCGGTTCGCGTTCCTCGCGACGCTGCGACGGCTGCTGACTCTGGCGGCCCGCGCCCGTGCCTTCCGCGCGGCCGCCTGCGTCGCCACGGCGGTTACGGTTGCGATCGCCGCCGCGTTCGCCGGTGCGCTCGCCGCGTTGCGGACGCGTCTGCTTTTCAGGCGTAGCCGGCACGACAGGCCTCGGAGCGGCCGGTTGCATGCCGAACAGGTTCTTCAGCCAGCCGATGAAACCGTCGCTCGCGGGCGTGACCGCCACCGGAGCAGGCGTAGCCGCCGGACGCACCGGAGCGCTCGGCGCCGGCTTCTCGGGCGTGATGCCCTTGACCGCTGCTTCCTGCCTCGGCTTTACTTCCTCGGTGCGCTTGCTGTAGCCGGTTTCCGATTCCAGTTCGCGGGCCGCTTCTTTGGCCATCTTCCACGAAGCGCGCGGGTCGTCGAGGCGGGCGTCGTCGTGACGCAGACGCTCGAGCTTGTAGTGCGGCGTGTCTAGGTGCTTGTTCGGCACCAGCACGACGTTCACCTTGAAGCGCGATTCGATCTTGTTGATTTCCGAACGCTTTTCGTTCAGCAGGAAGGCGGTGACTTCCACCGGCACTTGGCAATGGATCGCCGCGGTGTTTTCCTTCATTGCCTCTTCTTGGATGATCCGCAGCACCTGCAGCGCGGACGATTCCGTATCGCGGATGTGGCCCGTGCCGTTACAGCGCGGGCACGTCACGTGGCTGCCTTCCGACAGGGCCGGACGCAGACGCTGACGCGACAATTCCATCAGGCCGAAGCGTGAGATCTTGCCCATCTGGACGCGTGCGCGGTCGTGCTTGAGCGCGTCTTTCAGACGCTGCTCGACTTCACGCTGGCTCTTGGCCGATTCCATGTCGATGAAGTCGATCACGATCAGGCCGCCTAGGTCGCGCAGACGCAACTGGCGGGCGACTTCGTCGGCGGCTTCAAGGTTGGTGCGCGCGGCCGTTTCCTCGATGTCGGCGCCCTTGGTGGCGCGTGCCGAGTTCACGTCGATCGCGACCAGCGCTTCCGTGTGGTCGATCACGATGGCGCCGCCTGAAGACAGCGGAACCGTGCGCGAATACGCGGTTTCGATCTGGTGCTCGATCTGGAAGCGCGAGAAAAGCGGCACGTCGTCGTGATACCGCTTCACCTTGCTGACATTGTCTGGCATCACGATATCCATGAAGGCGCGAGCCTGGTCATGGATTTCGGTGGTGTCGATGAGGATTTCGCCGATATCCGGCTGGAAGTAGTCGCGAATCGCGCGGATGACGAGGCTCGATTCGAGGTAAATCAGCATCGGCTGGCCGGCCGAGCCGCTTTGCGACGCCGCCTCGATGGCGCGCCACAGTTGCATCAAGTAGTTCAGATCCCACTGCAACTCTTCGGCGGAACGGCCGATGCCGGCCGTGCGCACGATGATGCTCATGCCTTCCGGCAATTGCAGTTGCGCCATGGTTTCGCGCAGTTCCTGACGGTCGTCGCCTTCGATCCGGCGCGATACGCCGCCGCCGCGCGGGTTGTTCGGCATGAGGACGAGATAACGGCCGGCGAGCGAGATGAAGGTGGTGAGCGCCGCACCCTTGTTGCCGCGCTTTTCCTTCTCGACCTGGACAATCAGTTCCTGACCTTCTTTCAGGGCGTCCTGGATACGCGCGGAGCGCATGTCGACGCCGTCGCGGAAGTGCTGGCGGGCGACTTCCTTGAACGGCAGAAAGCCGTGGCGGTCTTCGCCGTAGTTGACGAAACCCGCTTCGAGCGACGGCTCGATGCGTGTAATGATGCCTTTGTAAATATTGCCTTTGCGCTGTTCGCGGCCGGCGGTTTCGATGTCGATATCGATGAGTTTCTGCCCATCGACGATGGCAACGCGCAGTTCTTCCTGCTGCGTTGCGTTGAACAACATTCGTTTCATTGAACGGCTCCAGAGCGGCTTAGCTTGCCCTTCGCTGCGCGGTTGTCAGTCGCGAGAGCGAAACCGGCAGCGGCATGCCGCGCCTTATTGTGTTTTCACAAGCACGCTGGAGCGGGAAAACTGGCGGGAGAATTGCCTCGAGAGGGCCCGGCCCCGTTAAAAGAGAGGCACGGTGCCACAGGGCATATGCGAACACGGCTTCAAATTACGACCCGACACGCCGCGGGTTCTGTCAGCAGAACTTCTAAGCCATCGTCCACTCTCGCCGGTGCACCAACCGGGCGCGTGACCGGAGGGTCGAGGGCTGCGGTCGTGCCGCAACGGGAAGTTTCGCGCAGAGGGCGCGTCTTTTCCTGCTGGGGTGTCTCGCCTTATTTTGACGTCGCCATGTCTTGTACTTTCTACAAGACGCCACGGGCGCACGCCGTATTTTCGCTACCTGCAGCTTCGTACAATAGGGCGTCAGACCGCCGAAAACCGAAGCTGAAAGTTAAATTCTTTTTGACCAGAATTCCGTTACCGTTGAAGCCGACCGTGACCGAACGCGCCTGTGGGTGCCGTCCCCGCCGGGTACTGACTTCGTGCGTGCAACTTGTTGCATCTCATTTTCAGGGTGAGCAACCAGACCCCGGCGCAAGTAAAATAACGGTTTATTGCTTGCACCTGCGCAGTCCGCCCGGATTCCGGACACTGCGCCGGCCGCCGCAGACTGCTGGGCAAATTATATTCAGGATGAAAGAGTTAGGCAAAATATCCCAGAAATCGTTACCAAGTGCGGTCGCAAGCGACCAGGTGTCGTTGATCGAGATCGACGAGAACGCTGCTGGGCAACGTATCGACAACTTCCTGCTGCGTGTCTGTAAAGGCGTGCCCAAGAGCCATATCTATCGCATTTTGCGTAGCGGGGAAGTGCGCGTGAACAAGGGCCGGATAGACGCGCAATACCAGCTCGAACTCGGCGATCTCGTGCGCGTGTCGCCCATCCGCGTGGCGCAACCGAACGAACAGGCTGCGCAAGCCGTGGTGCCGAGCGCCAACTTCAAGATCATTTTCGAAGACGAGCATCTGCTCGTCATCGACAAACCGGCTGGCGTCGCCGTGCATGGCGGCAGCGGAGTGGCCTTCGGCGTCATCGAGCAGATGCGCGAGGCGCGCCCACAGGCAAAATTCCTCGAACTGGTGCATCGGCTCGACCGGGAAACGTCGGGCATCCTGATGCTCGCCAAGAAGCGCTCGGCGCTCGTCAATCTGCACGAGCAGATTCGCGAAAACAGGATGGACAAGCGCTACTACGCGTGTGTGCACGGCGAATGGGCGGGCGACTGGGGCCGTCGGCGCGCGGTCAAGGAACCGCTGCGCAAATACCTGACCGCCGACGGCGAGCGCCGCGTGCGCGTGCAGGCTGACGGTCTGGCGTCACATACAGTGTTCAATCTGATCGACAAGTGGCCCGAATACGCGCTGCTGGAGGCGGAACTCAAAACGGGCCGCACGCATCAGATCCGGGTCCATTTGCAGCATCTGGCGCTGCCGATCGTCGGTGACGCCAAATATGGCGATTTTGTGCTGAATAAGGCGCTGGCCCGCGCGGACGCGAAGCCTAGCCTGAAGCGCATGTTCCTGCACGCGTACCGGCTGAAGCTCACGCATCCGGCCACCGGCGCGCTGCTGCAGTTCGAGGCGCCGCTGCCGGCCGAATGCCGCAGCTTCGTCGCGCAGCTCAACGAATTACAAAATGGGTCACATTCGGAGACGTCAACGCATGGCTAGAGAGCAATTTGATCTGATCGTCTTCAACTGGGACGGCATGCTGATGGACTCCACCGCGCACATCACGCGTAGTATCCAGTTGGCCTGCCGCGATCTCGGCCTGCCGGTTCCCGCCGACGAAGCCGCGAGTTACGTCATCGGGCTCGGTCTGCGCGATGCGCTGCAGATCGCCGCACCCACGCTGGATCCGTCCGATTATCCGCGGCTTGCCGAGCGCTATCGCTTTCACTATCTGGTGAAGAATCAGACCACGGAACTGTTCGTCGGCGTGCGCGAGATGCTGCAGCAGGATTTGCGCGATCAGGGCTATCTGCTTGCCGTGGCAACTGGCAAGGGCCGCGTCGGCCTGAACTGCGCGCTCGACCAGTCGCGGCTCACTAACCTGTTCGACGGTACGCGTTGCGCCGACGAAACCACCTTCTCTAAGCCGCATCCGGCCATGCTGCACGAGCTCACGCGCGAACTGGGGCAGGATAATGCGCGCACGGTGATGGTCGGCGATACGACGCACGATTTGCAAGACCAATGCGGGGGTGGCGGGCATTGGCGTAACGTACGGCGCGCATCCGGCGGATTAGCTCACGGCGCCTGTCGCCGAAATTCGTGGCGATGAGCATGGGCGCGCTTTCCGGCTGGCTGCGGGAGAACGCATGAGCGCGGATGCGTTGGAGTCGGCTGAAACAGCCGTGCGCGTGTGCGCGTCGAGCGAACTCGCCGACGGCGGCAATGGCGTGCGGCACGCGGCGAAACTGGGCGGTGAAGACGTGGTGGTCTTTTTCGTCCGTTACGATGGTCGCGCCTACGGCTACCTGAACCGCTGCGCGCACATGCCCATGGAGCTGGACTGGGCCGAAGGGCCGTTCCTTGGATCCTCCGGTTTTACTTTATGTGCGCGACACATGGGGCGATTTAATACCTGATACCGGCAAATGCATGGGCGATCCGTGCCGTAGCGGGCGCTTGCGTCCGCTTCAGGTTGAAGAGCGCGACACGCTTGAAGGCTCCGCCCTGTTCTGGTTGCCGATGGGGAATTGCGTCCCGTCGCCTAATCTCTCTCACTCTTTCTCTAATCGTACCGCATGTCCGACAATTTGACGTCCGAGCCTAAGGAACTACTGTTAGACCGCCCCTGCACGCCTGCCGACGAGCCGGGTTGGGAGCGCGCAGCGCTCAAACGAATCGCGCGCGGCTATCAACGAACAGCGCGCCGTGCGGCGCTGGAAGATTTTCTTCCGCTTCGCCTTTCTTATCATGTTTGTCCTCGTAGTCTGGGGCGCGATTTCGTTCTCCGGCGACAAGGTTGCCACCACGGGGCGTCACACGGCAATGGTGTCACTTGATGGCAAAATATCCGCAAGTGCGCATGCGAACGCCGAAGATATCGACACGGTGCTGCAAAGCGCCTTCGACGATGCCGACACGGCAGGCGTCATCCTCCGCTGCAACAGCCTAGACGGCAGTCCGGTTCAGGCGTCATATACAAAGAAATTCGTCTATTGTACGCTAAACATCCGTCAATTCCTCTCTACGCAGTAGTTGTCGATATGTGCACGTCGGGCGGCTATTACGCCGTGTCTGTGGCCGGCAAGATTTACGTCGATAAAGCCAGCATCAGCCAGCATCGTGGGCTCGATCGGCGTGCTGATGGACAGCTTGGGCTTCACCGGCCTGATGGACAAACTGGGCATTCAGTGCCGTTGCACACTTCGGGTGAGAACAAGGGCTTTTACGACCCGTTCTCGCCGGAAACGCCGAAGATGGATGAACACGCGCAAGACATGCTCGACCAGATTCACGCGCAGTTCATCGACGCCGTGCGTCAAGGTCGCGGCAAGCGCCTGCATGAAACGCCGGATATGTTCTCGGGCCTGTTCTGGACGGGCCAGCAGAGTGTGGAGCTCGGTCTCGCGGACGGTTTCGGCGACGCGGATTTCTTTTCGCGCGATCTGTTCAAGGCGCCGGATATCGTCGATTACACGGTCAAAGAGAGCATTACGGACCTTGTAGCACGCAAGTTCGGTGCGGCGGTGGGAAGTGGTGCGGTGAAGACAATGGCATTGGGCGGGAAGCTTAGCCTGCATTAAACTTGCTTTCGAGCATTGTGCTGATCCAGGCAGAAGAAAACCCCGCGCAAGCCGCTTAGCCAGCGCGGGGTTTTTTGTCAGAAGGTGCGACCGGCGCGCTCAGGTGGCAAGAATAAGAAAAATGGCCGGCCGCTTGTACAGATCGGGCGCGGTCTTCTTTTTCCAGTCCGTCACTGAGTAGCTGGCGATCTGCTCCGTCGGCAGCGTGAGATCGACGGCCACGCAAACCAGCGTCGACGGCGCGCATGTGGCGAGCAACGTGTCGAGAAGCGCGCGGTTCCGATACGGCGTCTCAATGAAAATCTGCGTTTGCTTGCCTTTGCGCGACTGCTGTTTCAGCTCGCGCAGGCGTTTTGCGCGCTCGTTTGCGTCCACCGGCAGATAGCCGTGGAACGCGAAGCTCTGGCCATTCAGGCCCGACGCCATCAATGCCAGCAGGATAGAATTCGGTCCGACAAACGGCACGACCTTCACGCCGCGCTCATGCGCCCGCCGCACCAGCAACGCGCCCGGGTCGGCGACGGCCGGGCAGCCTGCTTCCGAGACGAGACCCGCATCGGTGCCGGCCAGCAACGGCGCGAGCAGCTTGTCGATTTCGCTGTTCGGCGTGTTGACGTTCAGTTCGCGAATCTCGATTTCCTGGATCGGCCGCTCGGTGCCGACTTTCTTCAGAAATGCGCGCGTCGTTTTCGCGTTTTCGCCGATGTAATACTGCAGCGCCGCCGCGCGAGCCCGCACGGGCGCAGGCAGGACGGCGTCGAGCGCGTCGGCGTCGCCTTCGCCTTCGCCGAGCGTGTTCGGGATCAGATAAAGTGTGCCGCTCATTGCGCCTCCAGAAGGGGATAGCCCGCGGCCAGCAACATGCGCGACAGCACGAAAGCGGCAGGCCGACGAGCGCCGTCGGGTCGTCCAAATGAATCGCTTCGAGCAGCGCAATGCCAAGGCCTTCGGACTTTGCGCTGCCGGCCACGTCGTACGGCGTTTCGGCGCGCAGATAGCTTTCCAGCGCGGCATCCGGCAGATCGCGGAATTGCACGCGGGTAATCACGTCCGTCAACTGCGCAGAGTCTGAGCGGGTGTCGAACAGACATAGCGCGCTGTGGAACAGGACTTCGCGGCCGCGCATGGTTTGCAGTTGCGTAAGCGCTTTTTCATTTTCATGCGAGCCGGGTTTGCCGATCTGCAGGCCGTCATACGTTGCGACCTGGTCGGAACCGATCACGAGCGCGGCTCCATCGGTGGCGACCGCACGGGGCTTTTGCTTCGGAGAGCCGCAGCGCCGTGATTTCCGGCGTTTCACCGGCGAGCGGCGTTTCGTCGATGGCGGGGACAGCGACGTCGAATGGAATCCGCAGGCGTATCCGCAGGCGTTCGAGCAGTTCGCGGCGATAGGGCGAACTCGACGCCAGAATCAGGCTGGGCGGGCGTTTGCGGGAGTCTGGCATGGTCGATCTACGGCTGGAGAGGTGGGTCGTACGGCGTTGCGCAAAGCGTGCGCATGTACGGGCTTAAGTGTTTGACTTGAAAAGACAAAGCGGATATGGCTTTGGGTTTTTCATCGGTATGCTATTGCGCGAGAGCGCTTTAAAGCCGCAACAAAACGGCTAAAAAGTCGCCACGCAGGTCGCAAGCGTGGGACAGTCGAGGGAAGTCAGGGTCACCCAGAAGGGCAGCCTAGTTTATACCCCCGGTCTCGATCCTGACCTGACATCTCGCAAAAATCCGGCCTAGAATTTGGCCAGAAACTCTCTCTGCAAAGTCCATGTGGTCGGTCATTGTGCACGGCACAGACACATACGTGGGTCTTCGCCTTATATTGAGGATGGCGATTCACGGTTCCGTGTGGCTCGAATGCCAGCGGTGCATGACGCCCTACCTGCAAGCACTTAACGTCGATGCAACTTATCGGATCGTCAATAATGAGGCGGAAGCCGAAGAGTTTCCGCTCGACGAGGATGAAGTCGAAGTGATCGTAGGTTCCAAGCATTTCGATCTCGTCGACTTGATCGAAGAGGAGTTGCTGCTTTCCTTGCCGCTCGTGCCCAAGCACGAGGTGTGTCCCAAGGTTCACGAGAGTCTTCTCTCGGGTGCCGACGGCACGAAAGGCGTGGGCGACGAGCCCGAGCGGCCGAATCCGTTTGCAGCACTCGAAAGTCTTAAGCGCGGCGAGCCGGGCGACAAGAAGCATTGAACAGTTGCATGGGAGCGCGATGCGGGCGCATTGGCCATCTGGCCAATGACGGAGACCGGATCGGGCTGTGTTAGAATTCGAAAAATTTTTAGGAGTTAGTCATGGCAGTTCAACAAAATAAGAAGTCGCCGTCGAAGCGCGGCATGCACCGTTCGCACGATTTCCTGACGGCAGTGCCGCTGGCCGTGGAACCGAGCACGGGCGAAGTGCGTCTGCGTCACCACGTTAGCCCGAACGGCTACTATCGCGGTAAGAAAGTCGTCAAGACGAAGAACGACTAACGAAGAACGACTAATCGTTTCACTGCGTTGCGCCATCTGGTGTTTCGCGTGGCGATCGGCTCGTTTGACATTTTCCTGGCTAGGCAAGAAGGCGGCATTCAACTGCCGCTTTTTTGTGTCGATCGAAACGGGCGCTGCGGCGCTTGCAACGATCCCATGCAGAGTGTCTGAACTTCGACGCACTCCATGACAGTAAAGCTCACGATAGATTGCATGGGAGGCGACCACGGCCCGTCCGTGACCGTTCCCGCTGCCGTCAACTTCGTTCGTTCGCATCCCGATGCGCAATTGCTGCTCGTTGGCATTGAAACTGCGATTCGTGCGCAGTTGAAGAAGTTGAAGGCTCAGGACCTGCCGGCGCTGACCGTCGTGCCTGCTTCCGAGATCGTCGCAATGGACGATCCGGTCGAAGTCGCGCTGCGCAAGAAAAAAGATTCATCCATGCGCGTGGCGCTGAACCGCGTCAAGGAAGGCGAGGCGCAAGCCTGCATTTCCGCCGGCAATACCGGCGCGCTCATGGCAGTCTCGCGTTACGTGCTGAAAACGCTGGCGGGCATTGAACGCCCCGCTATCGCGTCGGCACTGCCCAATCCCAATGGCTACACGATGATGCTCGACCTAGGCGCCAACGTCGACTGCGAGCCGCAGCATCTGCTGCAGTTCGCGGAGATGGGGCACGCGCTCGTGTCCGCGCTGGAAGGTCGTGAGCGGCCCACCATCGGGCTGCTCAATATCGGCGAAGAAGTCATCAAGGGCAACGACACCATCAAACGCGCCGGCGAACTGCTGCGCTCGAGTACACTTAACTTTCACGGCAACGTCGAAGGTAACGACATCTTCAAGGGCACGGTCGACGTCATCGTCTGCGACGGTTTTGTCGGCAACGTCGCGCTGAAGACGTCGGAAGGGCTCGCGCAGATGCTCTCCAACATCATCAAGGAAGAGTTCGGCCGTTCGTGGCTCACCAAGGTGATGGCGATACTCGCGTTGCCGGTGTTGATGCGTTTCAAGAAGCGTGTCGATCATCGGCAATACAATGGCGCGGCGCTACTCGGCCTGCGTGATCTCGTCATCAAGAGCCACGGTTCGGCGGACGCATACGGGTTTGAGTGGGCTATCAAACGCGGGTATGATGCCGTCAAAAACGGCGTGCTGGAACGCCTTGCGCGGGCAATGGAAGAGAACGCGGGTTCTCTGGAACAGGCCGCGCGCGACGCGAGCGGTGCGGGTCACGAAAGCCCGATAGCAGGCCATGCCGAGCCCTAAGCTGCGCAATCCTCGAAGGCATAATGGCTCAATCGACAATTTATTCCCGCATGCTGGGCACCGGCAGCTATCTGCCGCCTCAGCGCGTGACCAATCAGGATCTGGCTGACCGTCTCGCCAAGCAGGGTGTCGAGACCAGCGACGAGTGGATCGTTGCGCGCACGGGCATTCACGCGCGCCACTTCGCCGCGCCCGACGTCACCACCAGCGACCTCGCACTCATCGCATCGCAGCGCGCAATCGAAGCGGCGGACATCGATCCGCAGTCTATCGATCTGATCATCGTCGCCACCTCCACACCCGACTTCGTGTTTCCGAGTACCGCATGCCTGTTGCAGAACAAGCTCGGTATCCGCAACAACGGCGCGGCGTTCGACGTGCAGGCCGTCTGTTCCGGCTTCGCGTACGCGGTCGCAACGGCGGACAGCTTCATTCGCAGCGGTCAGCATCGTACGGCACTCGTGACCGGTGCGGAAACCTTCTCGCGCATTCTCGACTTCAACGACCGCACCACCTGCGTGCTGTTCGGCGATGGCGCGGGCACAGTGATCCTGCAGGCATCAGAAGAGCCGGGTGTTCTGGCGAGCGCTTTGCACGCCGACGGCAGCCACTCGAACATTCTCTGCACGCCGGGCAACGTGAACGGCGGCGTGGTCGCCGGCAGCGCGTTCCTGCACATGGACGGCCAAGCGGTGTTCAAACTTGCCGTCAACGTTCTGGAAAAGGTCGCGGTCGAGGCGCTGGCCAAGGCCGATCTTTCGGCCGACCAGATCGACTGGCTGATCCCGCATCAGGCCAATATCCGCATCATGCAGAGCACCTGCCGAAAGCTCGGCTTGCCGCAGGAACGCATGGTCGTCACAGTGGACGAGCATGGCAATACGTCGGCGGCGTCCATTCCGCTCGCATTCGACGTCGCCGTACGTGACGGCCGCATCAAGCGCGGCCAGAACGTGCTGATCGAAGGTGTTGGCGGCGGCTTCACGTGGGGCGCGTCAGTTATCCGCTACTAATCGCGGCGACGAAACCGGGGCAGCGCGTAATTGGTGCCCGTGCGCGCCGAATGAGGGCGCGCGCCACCCACATCTAACAACATCGAATTTGGGGACGTTATGAAATTTGCGTTCGTTTTTCCTGGGCAAGGCTCGCAGTCGGTTGGCATGCTCAACGCGTTCGCCGATCACGCTGTCGTGCGTGAGACGGTTCAGGAAGCGTCCGACGCGCTCAATCAGGACCTCGGCAAACTGATCGCCGAAGGCCCGGCCGAAGATCTGAATCTCACCACCAACACCCAGCCCGTCATGCTGACGGCCGCCTACGCGATCTATCGCGCGTGGCTGTGGCTGGCCGCAGGCGGGCCGCCGCCGTCCGTCGTCGCGGGTCATAGCCTCGGCGAATACACGGCGCTCGTCGCGGCCGGCGCGCTCACGTTCAGCGACGCCGTGCCGCTCGTGCGCTTCCGTGCGCAAGCCATGCAAACGGCGGTGCCGGTGGGCGAAGGCGGCATGGCCGCGATCCTCGGCCTTGACGACGACACCGTGCGTGCCGTGTGCGCGGAAGCTTCGTCGGCGGGCGTGGTCGAAGCGGTTAATTTCAATGCGCCGGCGCAAGTCATTATCGCGGGCAGCAAAGCCGCGGTCGAAAAAGCGTGTGAAGTGGCCAAGGCAAAGGGCGCGAAGCGCGCGTTGCCGCTGCCGGTGTCGGCACCGTTTCACTCGTCGCTCCTCAAGCCCGCGTCGGATCAACTGCGCGAGTACATCGCCAGCATCAACGTCGAAGTGCCGTCCATTCCGGTGATCAACAACGTCGACGTCACGATCGTCAACGAGCCGGTCAAGATCAAGGACGCGCTCGTGCGCCAAGCCGCAGGTCCCGTGCGCTGGGTCGAAAGCGTGCAGGCCATGGCTGCGCAGGGCGTCACGCACGTGATTGGATGCGGACCGGGCAAGGTGCTTGCAGGTCTCACGAAGTGTATCGACGGCAACCTCGTCGGCGCGTCGGTTTTCGATCCGGCTTCGCTCGAAGAAACGCTGAAGCTCGTCACGGCGGCCTGAATCGTCGCGCGTTCACCGCACGTGCCTCGAGCAGCGGTCACACGCGAATCGCGCACGATTAGCTGCAGCATTCGCATCAGGAATCAATCAGCCCTCCGAAGGGCAATCGGACTGACAGATGGAAAAGACTCTCGACAAGCAGATCGCAATCGTCACGGGCGCATCGCGCGGCATTGGCCGTGCCATCGCCATGGAACTGGCGGGCCAAGGCGCGACGGTCATCGGCACGGCAACGAGTGAAAGCGGCGCGGCCGCCATCACTGAAGCCTTCAACGCTGCCGGCATAAGTGGCCGCGGCGCCGTGCTCAACGTGAACGCCGCCGCCGCAGCCGAAGCGCTGATCGACGGCACCGTGAAGGAATTCGGCGCGCTGAACGTGCTCGTGAACAACGCGGGCATCACGCAGGACCAGCTCGCCATGCGCATGAAGGACGACGACTGGGACGCCGTCGTCGACACCAACCTGAAGTCGGTCTTCCGCCTGTCGCGCGCCGTGCTGCACCCGATGATGAAAGCGAAGGGCGGCCGCATCATAAACATCACGTCGGTAGTGGGTTCGGCCGGGAATCCTGGTCAGATCAATTACGCGGCTGCGAAAGCGGGCGTAGCAGGCATGACGCGTGCGCTTGCTCGCGAGATCGGCAGCCGCGGCATTACCGTGAACTGCGTGGCGCCCGGTTTCATCGATACGGACATGACGAAAACTCTGCCGGAAGAGCAGCAAACCGTGCTCAAAACGCAGATTCCGCTCGGCCGTCTCGGCAGCCCGGAAGATATCGCGCACGCTGTCGTGTTCCTAGCTTCGCCGCAAGCGGGCTATATCACCGGCACGACGCTGCACGTGAATGGCGGAATGTACATGTCGTAACCAATTTCGGTTACTATCCGCGCCTTGATGCGTTTGCAAATGCGTAAGGCGCATGCCTTTTGACAGCAACTGGATGAGTCGCTTTTTTGCCGGGTCAAACCTGATAAAATGCGCGCACTGTATTTTTGAACTTCTTTTTCCCTTGGAGGGATGATGGACAATATTGAACAGCGCGTCAAGAAGATCGTCGCAGAACAACTGGGCGTTGCAGAAGCTGAAATCAAGAACGAATCTTCGTTCGTCAACGACCTCGGCGCCGACTCGCTCGACACCGTTGAACTCGTGATGGCTCTCGAAGACGAATTCGGCATGGAAATTCCGGATGAAGAAGCCGAGAAGATCACCACCGTTCAGCAAGCGATCGACTACGCTCGCGCGAACGTCAAGGCCTAAAGTCATTCGCGCCTGCGTTTCTGCGTTGGCAGCGTATGACGCCTTGCCATGCCGGTTGCCGGCAGCAGCGGGGTTGGCGCTTTTTGCCGTGCAGGCGGCGGCGATGTTGACAGCGCAGTATTCCGCGCGATTGCCGACTTAAACAGCCACAGGGCACACAGGGCAGGTTCCTGTGGCCGCTGTGGCTTTTGCTTTTGTCATCTATGATGAAAAAGGGATTACCGTGAGCCGCCGTCGTGTTGTTGTTACAGGCTTGGGGCTGATATCGCCTGTTGGCAATAATGTTGCCGACGGTTGGGCCAATCTGGTCGCCGGCAAGTCAGGTATTGCCAATATTACGAAGTTCGACGCGTCGAACTTCTCGACTCGTTTCGCCGGCGAGGTGAAGGGCTTCAATATCGAGGACTACATCCCCGGTAAGGAAGCGCGCCACATGGATACGTTCATCCACTACGGCGTGGCTGCAGGCATCCAGGCGATGAAGGATAGCGGCCTCGAAGTCACCGACGAGAACTCGGAGCGTATCGGCGTCGTCGTCGGTTCGGGTATCGGCGGTCTGCCGATGATCGAAGTGACGCAAACCGAACTGCTCAACCGCGGCCCGCGCCGTATTTCGCCGTTCTTCGTGCCGGCGTCGATCATCAACATGATCTCAGGCCATCTGTCGATCAAGTTCGGCATCAAGGGTCCGAATCTTGCCATCGTCACGGCGTGTACCACCGGTTTGCATTGCATCGGTGAAGCATCGCGTCTGATCGAATACGGTGACGCCGACGTGATGATCGCGGGCGGTGCGGAATCCACCGTGTCGCCGCTAGGTATCGGCGGCTTCGCGGCGGCGCGCGCGCTGTCGCAACGCAACGACGATCCGGCAACGGCGAGCCGTCCGTGGGACAAGGACCGCGACGGTTTCGTGCTGGGCGAGGGTGCGGGCGTGATGGTGCTCGAAGAGTACGAACACGCGAAAGCACGCGGCGCGAAGATCTATGCTGAAGTTGGCGGCTACGGCATGAGCGGCGACGCGTATCATATGACCGCTCCGCTCGAAGACGGCGACGGTGCACGCCGCTGCATGCTCGCGGCCATGAAGAACGCGGGTATCAATGTCGACCAGGTGAACTACCTGAACGCGCACGGTACGTCCACGCCGCTCGGCGATCTGGCGGAAACCACCGGCATCAAGCGCGCATTCGGCGATCACGCTAAAGGCATGGTCGTGAATTCGACCAAGTCGATGACGGGTCACCTGCTGGGCGGCGCGGGCGGTCTCGAGTCCGTGTTCACCGTGCTGGCCGTGCATCACCAGATCTCGCCGCCGACCATCAACATCTTCAATCAGGATCCGGAATGTGATCTCGATTACTGCGCCAACACCGCGCGGGAGATGAAGATCGACGTGGCATTGAAGAACTCGTTCGGCTTTGGCGGCACGAACGGCACCTTGGTCTTCAAGCGCGCCTGATCGCCCGATCATTCGGTGACGCGCCAATCTTCGACGCCGGCTCTGCCGGCGCCCAGTCCTGAATCAGCGGCAATCGCGGAAGCGGCGCAGAACATCGTTCTGCGCCGCTCCGGTTTCATGCTTGCTGCGCAGGGAATATTCGTCCTGACTGCGACGTTTGCGGTTTACCACTGTCTCGCGTCGTATCTCAGCACGTGGCAGGATGTGCCGCTGGCGTTGGCAGTCGGCGCGTTGTTCCTGCTGTCTGTCGTGCGGAACGAGAGGGTGCGGCCGTCGATGTTGAAGATCGGGGCAGACGGACTGTCGGCTTGGAATCAAGCGGGCGATCTGCTTATGCAAGGCCGCATTGCCGGTTGCGCACACTGGAGTGACCGTTTGCTGGTGCTGGTGTTGAAGCCGGACCACGGCGTTTTGCGTACCTTGCTGTTGCCCGCCGACGCACTTGCAATGTCCGCGTTCCGGAAACTCGCGGTGCTGGGCCGGCGTGCTGTTGGCGCCTGACTGTAAAGACTGTAACCGCTGTTACCTGCGTAACGTGCCCAGATGACGGGGACGCTACAATGGTGCCCCGCTGTGCGCCCTATATCGCCCTATATATAAACGGATTTATCAGGTGAGCGAAAAAGAAATTGATCAGGTGCTAGTCGAACGCGTCCAGAAGGGCGACAAGGCCGCGTTCGAGCTTCTGGTCTCCAAATACCACCGCAAGATTCTTCGGCTGATCTCGCGCCTTGTGCGCAATCCCGCAGAAGTAGAAGACGTGGCGCAGGACGCCTTCACCAAGGCGTATCGCGCGCTGCCGCAGTTTCGCGGCGAATCGGCATTTTATACGTGGTTGTACCGGATTGCGGTCAACACGGCAAAGAACTACCTTGCCACCCAGGGGCGTCGTGCACCCACATCGACCGAAGCAGATGCTGAAGAAGCTGAAACTTTCTCCGACGCCGACCAACTAAGGGATATAAACACGCCTGAGTCGATGTTGATGAGCAAGCAGATCGCTGAGACGGTCAATGCTGCGATGGCGGTTTTACCGGAAGAGCTGCGCACCGCCATTACTCTTCGTGAAATTGAAGGTTTGAGCTACGAGGAAATCGCTGAGATGATGGGCTGCCCGATCGGTACCGTCAGATCGCGAATTTTCCGCGCTCGCGAAGCCATTGCGGCAAAATTGCGTCCGTTGCTTGACACACCTGAAGGCAAACGCTGGTAGACTGGCTAGCCGCTCAGGGCACGGGTGCAATATCTGGATTAGTGGTGTCACTACGGGGTATTTGTAAGATGGGGAGCATCATGGAGTCGGTCTCGGTGCAATCGCAAGCAAGCTCGCGTGGCGAGCGTCTGTCAGCTTTTGTCGACGGTGAGCTGTTCGGCGAAGAGCATCTGCTGAATCTGGACAAATTCATTTCCGAACTGGACGGCGAAGATCGCGCCGCCTGGTCGAACTATAACCTGATCGGCGACGCATTGCGCTCCGACGATCTGGCGGTCAGCCCGGCGGCGAGCAGCGCCTTCCTGAGCGGTTTCACCGCGCGTTTTGAGGCCGAGCCGCACGTGCTCGCGCCTGCCGCGATGCCAGTTTCGGGTCAGGGTGCAGGTACCGGCCGTTTCTCGGCACTACGCCGCCGCGTCGTGCCAGCGTTCGCCGTGGCCGCTGTTGCCGCCACGCTCACTTGGATAGTCCTGCCACAACTGCAAGGCGGTCCGGGCGTTGCGCAAATGGCTTCGGTGCAGCATGGCGAATCGCTGCAGCGCGTCGCCATGGCATCCGTGCCGGCCGCAACGGTTCAGCCGGTCGCGCAAGATTCCAACATCATTCGCGACGCGAGCCTCGACCAGTATCTGGAAGCTCACCAGCAATTCGCGCAGCAGCCGGTCATGCCTGGCTCGATGCCGCTGATTCGCGCTGCCGCTGTTTCCTCGCAAGGCCAATAGTTTGATGCAGACACCGCGGTTGAATAAAACGACTCCTATCTGGGGGCGGCTGCCGGCATTTCTGTTCTGTGCAGCCGTATTGTTGTCCGCTACACCGCGGGTCTTCGCACAAACCGACGATCCACTCGTCGTCCGTCGCACGGCTGCGGATCTGCTCGACCGCATTTATCAGGCGGCGCAGCAGCAGAATTACGAAGGCGCGTTTGTCTATCAACGCGGCAACTTCGTTCAAACCTCGCGTATCGCGCATTATGCCACCCGAACCGAAGGCGAATTCGAGCAACTCGAAAGCCTTGACGGCAAGCCGCACAAGATGTTCCGTCATAACGACGAGCGCTACACATTTGTGCCTGAACGGCATTTGTGCGTCATCGAAAAGCGGCAGAACAAGGACTCGTTCCCGGCGCTGCTCGCGGTAAGCGGTGAGCAGGTGCTGTCCGTCTACGAGCCGAAGTTTCTCGGCGACGACCGCGTAGCGGGTGTCGAAAGCCAGGTCGTTGAGCTCGACCCGAAAGACGCTTACCGCTTTGCCTACAAGCTGTGGGCCGACAAGAAAACAGGCCTGCTGCTTCGCGCGCAAACGTTTGATCCGAATGGTCAGGTGCTGGAGCAGCTGTCGTTTTCACAAATCCGTATCGGCGTGCCGGTGGACAAGGCCGGCATCGCGAATGGCATCAGGAACACGGCCGGCTGGACCGTGGTGCGTTCGCCGGTGGAACCTAGTGACATGGCCGCGCAAGGCTGGCAGATCAATCCCACGGTGCCGGGCTTCCATATGATTCGCGAACTGCGCCGCCCTATGGCCGCGCGTGACACGGGTCAGCCTACCATTCCGGTTGACCAGGCCGTGTTTTCCGACGGTCTCGCCGCGATTTCGGTGTTCGTCGAACCGGTGGAAAACAATATCCGCAAGGAAGGCGCGGGGAGCAACGGCGCCACGCACGTACTCGTGAAGCGGCGCGGTGACTTCTGGATTACCCTGCTGGGTGAAGTGCCCCAGACCACATTGCAGCAATTTGCGTCTGCCATAGAATACAAGACTCCAAAGTAAGCCTAATCCTCCGAATCCTGAATCCCTCGGCTTGTTACGTTACATATGACGACTTTCTCGGTGCGCAAATTCCTCGCGGCCGCAGTGGTAGCGGCTTGTTTGCCGCTCGTGCCGCACACGGCATCGGCGGCTCCCGCTGCCAATCTGCCCGATTTCACTGACCTCGTCGACAAGGTCGGCCCGGCGGTCGTCAATATTCGCACGACTACGCGCGTGTCGAACGGCGGTGCCCGCAATGGTTTGCCGCCCGGCATGGACGACGGCGACATGTCCGAGTTTTTCCGCCGCTTCTTCGGCATTCCGATGCCCCAGTCGCCGCAATCGCCGGGCTCGCGCGGCGGCGGTGACAACGGCGGCAGCGGTGGTAGCCAGGATACGCCGGATAATGGTGAGCCAGAAACGAACAGCGGCGTGGGTTCGGGCTTCATTCTCTCGGTTGACGGCTACGTGATGACCAACGCGCACGTCGTGGACGACGCGGGCACCATCTACGTCACGCTCACCGACAAGCGCGAGTTCAAGGCCAAACTGATCGGCGTGGACGATCGCACGGACGTCGCGGTCGTCAAGATCAGCGCGGCGAATCTGCCTACCATCACCATCGGCGACTCGAACAAGGTGCGCGTGGGCGAATGGGTGGTCGCCATCGGCTCACCGTTCGGGCTCGAAAACACGGTCACGGCCGGCATAGTCAGCGCGAAAGGGCGCGACACGGGCGACTATCTACCCTTCATTCAGACCGACGTCGCTGTCAACCCGGGCAATTCGGGCGGTCCGCTCATCAACATGCAAGGCGAAGTGATCGGCATCAATTCGCAGATCTACAGCCGAACCGGCGGCTTCATGGGCATTTCGTTCGCGATCCCGATCGACGAAGCGATGCGCGTGGCCGACCAACTGAAAACGTCGGGCAAAGTGGTGCGCGGCCGGATCGCGGTAGCGATCGGTGAGGTGACCAAGGACGTGGCCGACTCGCTCGGTCTGCCGAAGTCGCAAGGCGCGCTCGTCAGCAGCGTCGAGCCGGGCGGTCCGGCGGACAAGGCAGGCGTGCAGCCGGGCGACATCATCCTGAAGTTCAACGGTCATTCGGTCGACACGGCAACGGATCTGCCGCGTATGGTCGGCGATACGAAGCCGGGTACGAAGGCGACGATCACCGTGTGGCGCAAGTGTCGGACGCGCGATCTGCCGGTCACGATCGCGGAAATGCAGCCGGACAAGACTGCGAAGGCCGACCAGCGCGCACTGCCGAAGCAGCGCGCCACGAATGCGTTAGGTGTTGCCGTCAGCGACATTCCGGCGGACCAGATGAAGGCGCTGAAGCTGCGCAACGGCGTGCAGATCGACACGGTAGACGGCCCGGCCGCGCGCGTCGGTTTGCAGAAGGGCGACATCATCCTGCGAGTGGGCGACACGGACATCACGAGCGCGAAGCAGTTCGACGAAGTCACGTCGCATCTCGATCCGCAGAAGATGGTCGCGCTGCTGGTTCGCCGCGGCGAGAACACGCAGTTCGTGCCGGTTCGGCCGCGCGGCACGCAGAAGTGACGATGGCGGCGCCACTCACGCTCTACGGGCGCGCGTGGTGCCACCTCTGCGAAGACATGCGTGCGGCGCTCGAGCCCTTGCTGGCCGAGTTCGGCGCGCAGGTCGAAGTGATCGACGTCGACACCGATCCCGAGCTGGAAGCCCGTTACAACGAATGGGGGCCGGTTCTGGTCTGTGACGGCTTCGAGCTCTGTCACTATCATCTGGACGTCGAGCGCGTGCGCGCTGCATTGTCTGCGCGAAGCCCGTTGGCGCGATGATTGCTGGCCCGCCTTTAGAGGCGAGATCGCCGTCGAAGCAAGCGCGCTTCGACACTTTTTTCGCCGGCGTAGCCGCGCGTTCGGGTCTACGCCCGGGCGCCGCAATGGGCGTACCACGCTGACTTTTCTGCCCGCGCTTCGCACAATGCGCCGGGCGACAGCCTTTTCGGCTAAAATAGATAAGTTTTCCACCTACTTACAAGGCATGCTTCGCTATTGTCCGAGCGGGCCTTTTTCGCTTGATCGGTACTGAATGGATCATATTCGTAACTTCTCGATCATTGCGCACATCGACCATGGCAAGTCGACGCTCGCCGATCGTATCATCCAGATCTGCGGTGGCTTGTCTGATCGCGAAATGGAAGCTCAAGTGCTCGATTCGATGGATCTCGAGCGCGAGCGCGGCATCACCATCAAGGCGCAGACCGCCGCTCTCACGTACAAGGCGCGCAACGGCGAGGTGTACAACCTGAACATGATCGACACGCCGGGGCACGTCGATTTCTCCTACGAAGTCAGCCGCTCGCTGTCGGCATGCGAAGGTGCGCTGCTTGTCGTGGACGCAAGCCAGGGTGTCGAAGCGCAAACCGTCGCGAACTGCTATACGGCAATCGAACTCGGCGTCGATGTGATTCCGGTTCTAAACAAGATCGATCTGCCCGCCGCCAATCCCGAAAACGCGATCAGCGAAATCGAAGACATGATCGGCATCGACGCAACCGACGCCACGCATTGCAGCGCCAAGACTGGCCTCGGCGTGGAAGATGTGCTCGAGGCGCTGATCGCCAAAGTGCCGCCGCCGAAGGGCGATCCGGACGGGCCGTTGCAGGCGCTGATCATCGATTCGTGGTTCGACAACTACGTCGGCGTCGTGATGCTGGTGCGTATTGTCAACGGCACGCTACGTCCGAAAGACAAGATCCGCCTGATGGTGACCGGCGCGCAATATCCAGTCGAGCATATCGGCGTGTTCACGCCCAAGTCGAAAAATCTCGAATCGCTGTCGGCGGGGCAGGTGGGCTTCATCATCGCCGGCATCAAGGAACTGGCGGCGGCGAAGATGGGCGACACCGTCACGCTCGTAAGCCGTCCCGCGCCGGAACCGCTGCCGGGCTTCAAGGAAGTGAAGCCGCAGGTGTTCGCCGGGCTCTATCCGGTCGAAGCGAACCAGTACGACGCGCTGCGCGACTCGCTGGAAAAGCTGAAGCTGAACGACGCTTCGCTGCAGTACGAACCTGAAGTGTCACAGGCGTTGGGCTTCGGTTTCCGTTGCGGCTTTCTCGGCCTGTTGCACATGGAAATCGTGCAGGAGCGTCTCGAGCGCGAATTCGACATGGACCTCATCACCACGGCGCCTATCGTGGTGTACGAAGTTTTGCAGCGCGACGGCACGATCATCATGGTCGAGAACCCGGCCAAGATGCCGGAGCCGTCGAAAATCGAAGAAGTGCGCGAGCCGATCGTCACTGTGAATCTGTACACGCCACAAGACTACGTCGGCCCAGTGATCACGCTGTGTACGCAAAAGCGCGGCACGCAGATCAACATGCAGTATCACGGCTGTCAGGTGCAGCTCACGTACGAAATCCCGATGGGCGAAGTCGTGCTCGACTTCTTCGATCGTCTGAAGTCGATTTCCCGCGGCTATGCGTCGATGGATTACGAGTTCAAGGAATATCGCGCGTCGGACGTCGTAAAGGTCGACATACTGATCAACGGCGACAAGGTCGACGCGTTGTCGGTCATCGTGCACCGTTCGCAAAGCCAGTATCGCGGCCGTGAAGTTGCGGCAAAAATGCGTGAGCTGATTCCGCGTCAGATGTACGACGTCGCGGTGCAGGCCACGATCGGCGCGAACATCATCGCGCGCGAGAACATTAAAGCGTTGCGTAAGAACGTGCTGGCAAAATGCTACGGCGGTGACATTTCCCGGAAGAAAAAGCTGCTCGAGAAGCAGAAGGCCGGCAAGAAGCGAATGAAGCAGGTGGGGTCCGTCGAGATTCCGCAAGAGGCTTTCCTTGCCATTCTGCGTGTCGAAGACAAATAAAAGACGAACAATGGAACCCTATGAATTTTGCGCTGATTCTTTTTGTGCTCGTCATTTTGACGGGCGTCGCGTGGGTCGCAGACAAACTGGTTTTCATGCCGCAACGGCGGCGCGCGGCGGAAGCCGCGGTCGCCGAGTTCGACCGTCAGCAGGAACGCATCGGCGAGCGCTTCGCCGACGAAAACGTGGCGCAAACGCGCGCGCGTCTGCGTGACGACAAGCTGCGCCAACCGTGGTGGCTCGAATACTCGGCCAGTTTTTTCCCGGTCATTCTGGTGGTATTCGTGGTGCGCTCGTTCGTGGTCGAGCCGTTCAAGATTCCGTCCGGTTCCATGGTGCCTACGCTGCTCGTGGGCGACTTCATCCTCGTCAATAAATTCGACTACGGCATTCGTCTGCCGATCACCAACACGAAGGTCACCGAAGGCCGTCCGCTGCAACGTGGCGACGTGGTGGTGTTCCGCTATCCGAAAGACGAATCGGTCGACTACATCAAGCGTGTGATCGGTCTGCCGGGCGACACCGTCGCCTATCAGGACAAGCAGCTCACGATCAACGGCAAGCCGGTGCTTGAAACGCCGCTGCCTGATTACCTCGACGAACGCATGGGTTACGCGAAGCAGTTCGAAGAAGATCTCGACGGCCGCAAGAACGCGATTCTCAATAACCCCGCTGTGCCGCCGTTCATCGTGGGCCCCGAAGATTATCCGTATCGCGATAACTGCACGTACAACGCGCGCGGCGTGATCTGCAAGGTGCCGCCGGGCAACTACTTCATGATGGGCGACAACCGCGACAACAGCGCAGACAGCCGTTACTGGGGTTTCGCGCCGGACAAGAACATCGTCGGCCGCGCGTTCTTCATCTGGATGAACTTCAGCAATCTGAAACGCATCGGCTCTTTCAACTAAGTTCGTGCACGGATTGCATCACACGCCGCGCGGTGGATCCCAGGCGGATCACAACCGTCGCGGCGTGTTCTCATACAACGTTAAGAATTTGCGGTAACACCGCTTCAACACGCTTTTTCTGCTGGCCATCCGGCATATTCGCTCAGTCAGGCGCCCGCGTTATACTCTGCCCATGCCTCTATCCCCGTTGGAAAGCCGTTTGCGCTATGAATTTCGCAATGCGGAGTTGTTGCGCCAAGCTTTAACACACCGCAGTCATAGTGCCACGCACAACGAACGGCTCGAATTTCTTGGCGACTCCGTTCTGAATTGCGCGGTGGCTGCGCTTTTGTTCCAACGTTTCGGCAAGCTGGACGAGGGCGATCTGTCCCGGGTTCGCGCCAATCTGGTCAAACAGCAGTCGCTGTATGAGATTGCTCGGGCCCTGAATATTTCCGAAGGCCTTCGTCTGGGCGAGGGTGAACTGCGCAGCGGCGGCTTCCGCCGGCCATCTATCCTCGCTGACACGCTCGAGGCGGTGCTGGGCGCTATCTTCCTCGACGGTGGCTTTGAAGCCGCTCAAACGGTCATTAAACGCCTCTACATACCGATTCTCGATCATATCGACCCGCGCACGCTCGGCAAAGACTCCAAGACCCTTCTGCAGGAATATCTGCAGAGTCACAAGATCGCGCTGCCCACGTACATCGTCGTCGCGACGCAGGGTGCGGCACACAATCAGCAGTTCGAAGTCCAATGCACGGTGCCGAAGCTGGACGTGAAAGTGTCCGGCTCGGGTGCGAGCCGTCGCGCGGCCGAGCAGGCCGCGGCCAAGAAGGCGCTCGACGAAGTCATGGCGGCGGCGCCCGCGGTAGTTGGCAAATCCAAGCGCTTGAAGGGCACGCGTGCCTCGAAGAACGCCGAGCTGAAAATCGTACCGGGCTTGACGGGCGTACAGGCGGCGCTGGATCTGCGCAGTCTTGACCGGAAAGTGGAACGCGGCGCGGCGCGCGGCGAATCCCGTGCGACGGCAAATGCCGGCATGAGTGCAAGTACGGCCTCAAGTGCAAGCGCAAATTCCGGCGCAACCAGAGCGGGCGCCGAGCGCGTCGCTCAAGCCGGCGCTGTGGCGCCGCTAGCGGTCATTCGCGCGGCGCATGTCGAATACAGCAGCCAGGACAAGCAGGATCGCGTGGAGAGATCCGATAAGCAGGAAAGGTTGGAGAAGCCCGCGGCTTACGCTGCGGAAAAGTCCACGAACGAAAAGAACGTCGCCGAAAAGCCTGTGACCGAAAAATCCGCCGACCTGAAAGTTGAAACAAAAACCGAGACTAGGACCGAGCCAAAGTCCGCAGAGGTCAAAGGCTCCGAAAACAAGGCGTCTGAGGCCAAAGAGTCCGAAGCCCATCTCACCGCCGAAAGCAGATCTGAAGCTGCCGCCACGAGCAGCGCAGAAAAACCGCGCAGCCGTGAAGTGCCGGCAAGCGCCGGTGCTGCCGCAACCGAACACGAACCCAGTGAAGCCGACGCCGTGCAAACGCGCGTCGCCGACGCGGGCCATTGATGCCGTCGGCGCGCCCTCTTCGCGCACCGATCTGAAACTGCCGTAGCTCACTATGAACGCTTCCACTCCCTCTGATTTTCGCTGCGGCATGGTCGCGATCGTCGGCCGTCCGAACGTCGGCAAATCCACGCTGATGAACGCGCTGGTCGGCCAGAAGGTCAGCATCACGTCGCGCAAGGCGCAAACCACGCGCCACCGTATCACCGGCATTCATACGCTCGACGATGCCCAGTACATTTTCGTCGACACACCGGGCTTTCAGACGAAGCACAGCAGCGCGCTGAACCGCTCGCTGAACCGCGCAGTCACGTCCACGCTGACCGCCGTCGACGCCATTCTGTTCGTGATCGAAGCCGGCCGTTTCGGCCCGGACGACCAAAAAGTGCTCGACCTGATTCCGCCCACCGTGCCCACGCTGCTGATCGCGAACAAGCTCGATCGCGTAACGGACAAGGACTCGCTGTTCCCGTTCATGCAGCAGGTGAGCGCGCTGCGCGAGTTCAACGAAATCGTGCCGCTGTCGGCGAAGAATTCCGGCGACATCAAACGTCTGCTCGCCACGATCAAGCCGTTCCTGCCGGAAGGCGCGCCGACCTACGGCGAAGACGACCTGACCAATCGCAGCGAGCGTTTCCTCGCCGCGGAAATCCTGCGCGAGAAAGTGTTTCGCTGGACGGGCGATGAGCTGCCGTACACGAGCACCGTCCTGATCGACAAGTTCGAGACGGAAGGGCGTCTGCGGCGGATTTTCGCGACCATCATGGTGGATCGCGACATGCACAAGGCCATGATCATCGGTCAGAAGGGCGCGAAGCTGAAGCAGATCAGCACCGAAGCACGCCTCGACATGGAAAAGCTGTTTGACAGTCCCGTGTACCTCGAAACCTTCATCAAGGTGAAGAGCGGCTGGGCCGACAACGAAGCGGGACTTCGCGCCTATGGGTACGAATGACACGTGGATGACGCTGAATTCCGACGCTGACCCGGACGACGCCGAGCCGGCAGCGTCGGCGCGCGAGCAGGCCAAGCTGGCTCGCACTGCCCGAAAATCTTCCTCGAAAGCACAAAGCGCAAAAGGTGTCGGCGGCGCCAAGGGCGAGCTGCGCAAGGCGCCTGCGCGCCGCGCAACGCGTGCGCCGCGCACGTCCGCGTCCGCGTCCGCGTCCGAATTCCGGATCGTGGAGCAACCGGCCTTCGTGCTCCACAGTTATCCGTATCGCGAGACGAGTCTGATCATCGACGTGCTGTCACGCGATCACGGCCGTCTCACGCTCGTCGCTAAAGGTGCAAAACGCCCTCACTCCGCGCTGCGCGGAGTGTTGCAGACGTTCCAGCCGCTCGCACTGTCGTGGTCGGGCAAATTCGAAGTACGCACGCTGACCGGCGCCGAATGGGTGGGCGGCATGTTGCCGCTGACCGGCGGCGCGCTGCTGTGCGGCTTCTACGTGAACGAATTGCTCGTCAAATTCTGCGCACGCGAAGACCCGCATCCGCAACTTTTCCATCACTATGTAGTGACCATGACGCGCCTCGCGCACGACGAACTGCCCGTGCAGGTGCTACGTTCGTTCGAGCGCGTGCTGTTGCGCGAGACCGGCTACGCAATGGCGTTGAACCGCACCGTGTCGCATAAAGCCGTGCAGGCCGAAGGGTGCTACGTGTTCGACCCTGAGCGCGGCGTGCGCGAAGCGTCCGACGATCTGTCCGCGCAATGGCCCGTGATCTTGGGTCAAACCTTGCTCGACATGGAACAGGACGATTACCATCGAACGCAAACCGTGGCGCAAAGCAAAACGCTGATGCGCTTTCTGCTCAACACTTATCTGGGCGGCACGCCGCTCGCGACGCGCCAGATCCTGATCGACTTGCAGAACCTATGAGCTTCTTTCTTACGTCACCAAACGTGATTGACCTGGGCGTGAACATCGATCACGTCGCCACGCTGCGCAACGCGCGCGGCACGTCTTATCCCGATCCGATTCGCGCCGCGCTGATGGCCGAAGAAGCGGGTGCCGACGCGATTACCCTGCATCTGCGCGAAGACCGCCGTCATATCGTCGACGCCGACGTGCGCAAGCTGCGGCCGCTCCTGAAAACGCGTATGAACCTAGAGTGCGCGGTCACGCAGGAAATGCTCGACATAGCGTGCGAAGTGCAACCGCACGACGTCTGCTTCGTGCCGGAAAAGCGCGCGGAGCTGACCACCGAAGGCGGTCTAGACGTCGCCGGGCAGTTCGAGGTCGTGCGTGCCGCATGCAAGCAGCTCGCCGACGTGAATTCGCGCGTGTCGCTCTTCATCGACCCGGACGAAACGCAGATTCGCGCCTCGCACGAAGCCGGCGCGCCCGTCGTCGAACTGCACACGGGCCGCTATGCCGAAGCGCACGATCCGGCGGAGCAGCAGCGCGAATACGAGCGCGTGGTGCGTGCCGTGGAATTCGGCCTCAAGCTTGGCATCAAGGTGAATGTGGGGCACGGGCTGCACTATACGAACGTGCAGCAGATCGCGGCGATCGAGGGCATCGTCGAACTGAACATCGGCCATGCGATCGTCGCACACGCGATCTTCGCGGGCTGGGACAACGCAGTGCGCGAGATGAAGGCGATCATGGTCGCCGCGCGTCTCGCCGCACGCGCGTGATGCCAACCACGGCGACCCATCGCGTATGACGATCTACGGAATCGGTACGGACATCGTGCAAGTCGGCCGCGTCGCGGCCGTCATGACGCGCACCAACGGACGCTTCGCCGAGAAGGTGCTCGGACCCGACGAGCTGCGCGTCTATCATGCGCGCCAGGCGCGTTCGGCGGCGCGCGGTCTCGCGTTTCTCGCCACGCGCTTTTCGGCGAAAGAGGCGTTTTCCAAGGCGATCGGTCTCGGCATGCACTGGCCGATGACGTGGCGCGCGCTGCAAACGCTCAACAAGCCGAGCGGCGAGCCGATGGTGGTCGTTTCCGGCGAACTGGCCGAATGGCTGGACGCGCGCGGTATCACGGCGCGCGTCACGATCAGCGACGAGCGTGATTACGCGGTGTCGTTCGTGATCGCCGAGACGAGCGGGGTGGAAACTTCAGGCGACGCGCCTGCCGCCGACGTTTAGTTCACAAATAATCCGCGACTAAAAAATTGAACGCGGCCCATGCCGGCCGCGTCTCTCCTTGCTTCATGCAATCTTCCAGCGAAATTCGATGAAAACCACTCCAGGACCGGTGATGCTCGACGTGGTCGGCAAAACGCAGAACGACGACAGGCACCGCCTTGCTCACCCGATGATCGGTGGCGTGATCTTGTTTGCGCGCCACTACGAGAGCCGCGAGCAACTCATCGCGCTTACGGATTCGATCTGCGCAGTCCGCAGATCTGCTCATTGCCGTCGACCACGAAGGTGCCGTGTACAGGGTTTCCGCACCGACGGCTTCACCGTACTGCCCGCGATGGGCAAGCTCGGCGCGCTGTGGGACACCGACGTGCTGCACGCCACCAAGGTGACGACCGCGGTCGGCTACAGCTACATACTCGCGGCCGAGTTGCGAGCGTGCGGCATCGACATAAGTTTCACGCCGGTGCTCGATCTGAACTACGGGCAGTCACAGGTGATCGGCGACCGTTCGTTTCATAGCGATCCGCGTGTCGTCACGCTGCTCGCGAAGAGCCTGAATCACGGGCTCGCGCTCGCGGGCATGAGCAACTGCGGCAAGCATTTCCCAGGACACGGTTTCGCGCAGGCGGATTCGCACGTCGTCCATGCCGATAGACGAGCGTTCGCTCGAAGAAATCCTACGCGACGACGCCGCGCCGTACGACTGGCTCGGTCTGTCGCTCGGTTCGGTGCTGCCGGCGCACGTGGTGTATCCGAAGGTCGACGCGAAGCCTGCGGGCTTCTCGCGCATCTGGCTGCAGGACAGCCTGCGCGGCAAGCTGCGTTTCGACGGTGCGATTTTCAGCGACGATCTTTCGATGGAAGCCGCGCGCTAGGGCGGCACGCTAACAGAAGGCGCGAGCGCCGCGTTGCAGGCCGGTTGCGACATGGTGCTGATCTGCAATCAGCTGGACGAAGCGGAGAAGGTGCTGGATGCGCTGCGCTTCATGCCGTCGAAGGAATCGCAGCGGCGCATCAAAGCGCATGCGCCCGGACGGCGAGCCGCTCAAGTGGAGCAAGCTGGTTGCCGAGCCGCGTTATCTGCAGGCGCAGGCTTTGTTGCGCAGTACGTTTGCGTGAGCTTGGAAGCATAAGAAAATGGCGCCTTCGATGAACTGACTCCTCAAAGTTGGACAGTTGTTCGGCTAGGCCTTTAAGGGCTGGGTCCTGTACATCACTGGACTCAGCCTTTTCAGTTTCAGCTTGATGCGTTTGTGGTTG
>CALNWS010000042.1 GCA_940747215.1 uncultured Paraburkholderia sp.
CACCAAGCAGTCCTCCGCATCCTGATCATGATCACCTTCACCATATAATCCATTGCCCGCGCAACGCCACCTTCCAAACTGATCACGGTCGCCAAAACGGCCTGATCACCATCACCGAAATCCGCAGCGTTGGGAACGCTAATAACGGTAAGCGCTTCTGGAGAAAGCCAATATCGCGCTGATATAAGGCGTCTGGATTTAATCGGGAGGGTAGCGCTTCAGTGGCGATTTCAAAACGTTTCGGACCGTCAAACCGGCGTATTCGATTTACGGATTTCGCCACGTCGTTTGAATTTCGAATCCGGCTTTGAATCACGTTTGAGAAACGAGCGAAGCCACAAACAAAAAGGGTTCCGATAAATCGGAACCCTTTTTCACAACTCTGGTGGGCCGGGTGGGATTCGAACCCACGATGTCCTTTCGGAGGCGGATTATGAGTCCGCTGCCTGCAACCAACACGGCGTCCAGCCCCAACAAAAGGCCCGGACTGGAAGCCGGGCCTATTCGCTGACTGGCCGACATACTACACGAAAAAGGAGCTTCCGCAACCGCTTCGCTGACGCGAAACAACCGGGAGGCTCCTTCGGATTACATCGACTCGCTACAGACCTGCTTCAGTCGCCCGATCAGTTGCCCTCGAGGAACGACTTCAGCTTGTCCGACCGGCTTGGGTGCCGCAATTTACGCAGCGCCTTTGCCTCGATCTGACGGATACGCTCACGCGTGACGTCGAACTGCTTGCCGACTTCTTCGAGCGTATGGTCGGTGCTCATCTCGATACCGAAACGCATGCGCAGCACCTTCGCCTCACGTGGCGTAAGCGAGTCGAGCACGTCTTTCACGACATCGCGCATGCTGGCGTGCAACGCGGCGTTGGCCGGTGCCACCGTGTTCGTGTCTTCGATGAAGTCGCCCAGATGCGAATCGTCGTCGTCACCGATCGGCGTTTCCATGGAGATCGGCTCCTTCGCGATCTTCATGATTTTGCGGATCTTGTCTTCCGGCATTTCCATCTTCTCGGCAAGCGTTGCCGGATCCGGCTCGAGACCGGTTTCCTGCAGAATCTGCCGCGAAATACGGTTCATCTTGTTGATCGTTTCGATCATGTGAACCGGAATACGGATCGTGCGCGCTTGGTCGGCGATCGAACGCGTAATGGCCTGACGGATCCACCACGTTGCATACGTGGAGAACTTGTAGCCACGACGATATTCGAACTTGTCCACTGCCTTCATCAGGCCGATGTTGCCTTCCTGAATCAGGTCGAGGAACTGCAAACCACGGTTCGTGTACTTCTTCGCGATCGAGATCACGAGACGCAGATTCGCCTCGGTCATTTCACGTTTGGCCTGACGCGCCTTCAGCTCGCCCGCCGCCATCTGACGGTTGGTTTCCTTCAGGTCTTTCAACGGCAGAACGACACGAGCCTGCAGATCCAGCAGACATTGCTGCTTTTCCTGAATCGCCGGAATGTTACGCGTGAGGATCGCGCTGTACGCGTGACCTTCGCCGACGATCTTGTCCGCCCATTCTAGGTCCGTTTCGCTGCCCGGGAAACGCGCGATGAACTCGGCGCGCGGCATGCCGCACTTGTCGACCACCGTTTGCAGAATCTGACGCTCGACCTGACGCACTTCGTCGACCTGCGCGCGCAACGTGTCGCACAGACGCTCGACGGTGCGCGCCGTGAAGCGGATCGTCATCAGTTCATTCTGGATGGTTTCCTGAGCCTTGAGGTACGACTTGGACTTGTAGCCTTCCTTCTCGAACGCGCGACGCATCTTGTCGAACCATTCGCTGATCATCGCGAATTTTTTGAGCGACGCGCGCTTGAGCGCTTCCATCTGCACCGCGTTGGCCGTGGCCTGCGCGGTGCCGTCGTCTCCTTCCTTTTCCTCGTCTTCGCTCTCGATCGCTTCTGCTTCCTGCGCGGAGAAGCCGTCGGCATCTTCCGCGTCGGCGTCGATCAGGCCGTCGACGAGTTCGTCGATACGAATCTCTTCGTTCGCCACGCGCTCGGCCATGGCGAGGATGTCGGCGATCGTGGTCGGACAGGCCGAGATGGCCATGACCATGTGCTTCAGACCGTCTTCGATCCGCTTCGCGATTTCGATTTCGCCTTCACGCGTGAGCAGCTCGACCGTGCCCATCTCGCGCATGTACATACGCACGGGGTCGGTGGTACGGCCAAATTCGGAATCGACGGTGGAGAGCGCAACTTCCGCTTCTTCCTCGACCTCGTCGTCGGACGCCGCCGCGGGCGCATTGTCGTTCAGCAGCAGCGTTTCGGCATCGGGGGCCTGTTCGTACACGGCCACGCCCATGTCGTTGAACGTGCTGATGATGCCTTCGATCGCCTCGGTCTCGGTGAAGTTGTCCGGGAGGTGGTCGTTGATTTCCGCGTAGGTGAGAAAGCCGCGTTCCTTGCCGAGCCTGATCAGCGCGCACAGTTTGGAACGGCGCTCCTCGATTTCCTCGACCGTGCCGGGCTGCGACGACGCGAACGCGTCTTTCAGCAGCGCTTTTTCCTTTGCACGACGGTCGCGAGCCTTGGCCTTTTCCACCTTGCCCGGAACAGCGGCAGCAGGGGTTTCTTCGCTTTGGGTTGCGTCGTCATCGACGGGTACTTCATTCAGCTTTTTCGTCATGGAGTTCGCCGTACCGGCTGTAGTCTCGACTCGCGGCTGGTGGACAACAGCCGGTTGAACCGTGGATACTGGAGTCTCGCGCACTACCGCATCGTCCTGCGCGGCGGCCGCTTCCCTTGCGCTTCTGACACCTAGCCCCTTCTCGGCCGGTTGCTGCGCAGCTTGCGCTGCACTTACCGGCTCCGCTTTCGCCGCCGAAGTGGTCAAGGTTTTCTTCCCTGCAACTGGTGCGGTAACGCTCACGGCAGACGCCTTTCTGGCTGAAGAAACTAACCTGGCTTCAGTAACCTTCCTGGTTCGCCAATGAGAGCGCGTTCCTGCTGAATTATTTCCGCCTGTAGTTCCGTCTGAAGTCTTTGCCGTCGCATCGCCTTTTCGCCTTTGCTAGGAAAACCCTTTGAAAAACAAACCGCTGGAAACCTATTAACACTCAGGCTTTTTCCATCCCGGCTACAAGCCAAGCTGGCGCTTCATCTCAGCCCTTTTGCGATTGAGTTCGGAAAGCTCCGCAAACTCCTCCGGCGTGTGCCGGGATTGCCGCGAAAGTTCTTCGAGACGATCGCAGTAAGCGTCATACCGCATCTTCAGAATCGCGGCCTTCAGTTCCTCACCGACGATCCTTTCCTGCTCGCGCCGTTCCTCGATGACGGTCGCATCTTCCGGGTCCTTCAGCAGTAAATCCCGGACGTTTTCATCATAGTCCAGAATTTTGCGAAAGATCTCCTCGAAAGTTGGGGCGTTGGCGCCATTTCGCAATAGGTCTGACAGGAGTTGAAACTCCGCCGAATCGCCCAGTGCGCGCGCATGCGTCGTCACTTCCTCGAACAACTCGCCATGCCGGGTCACCGTGACAAGGGCCTGCTCGGCCTCCTCGTCGAGCACGGCCACGGTGCGCGGATACATCACCAGATTGCGCAGCGTCTTTTCCTCGATACCCGTGACGCTGCGCCGGTCCTTGCGCGCCGGCGCCGCACGCGCGGCCGCCGCGATGCACGCGTCGACCTCGCACAGCGCTGCGACTTCTTCGAACGGCACGTCGAGCCGATCGGCGAAAATGTGCATGATCTGCGCGCGCAGCGCGTTGGCTGGCAACGCCTGCAGCAGAGGCTTCGCGTCGAAAAGCGCGCGCGCCCGGCCTTCCGGCTGATCCAGCTCCTTGCCCGTCAGCACTTCGTTCAGCATGAACTGCGACAGCGGCATGGCCCGCTCGACCTGCTCCGCGAATGCCTCAGTGTCGAATTCGCGCACGTAGCTGTCCGGATCGTGCTCGGACGGCAGGAACAGAAACCGGATGGTCCGGTTGTCCGCGGCGTGCGGCAAACAGGCGTCGAGCGCGCGCCGCGCGGCACGGCGGCCCGCCGAGTCGCCGTCGAAACTGAAAATGACCGTATCGGTCTGGCGCATCAGTTTCTGCACATGAATCGGCGTGCAGGCCGTGCCGAGCGTGGCCACGGCGTTCTGGAAGCCGAGCTGCGCCAGCGCGACCACGTCCATATAGCCTTCGACGACCAGCACATAATGCTGCTCGCGAATCGCAAGACGCGCCTCGAACAGGCCGTAAAGCTCTCTGGCCTTGTTAAATAGAGGCGTTTCGGGCGAATTCAAATACTTCGGCTCGCCGCCGTCAAGCACCCGGCCGCCGAAGCCGATCACCTGCCCTTTCACGTTGCGGATCGGGAACATGACGCGCTCGCGGAAGCGATCGTAACGGCGGTTCTGGCCTTGCGCGTCCGACTTTTCGCTGACGATCACGAGTCCCGATTCGACGAGCGAATCGTCCCGATAGTTAGGAAACGCGGCTTCGAGGTTCTGCCAGCCGTCCGGTGCATAGCCGAGCCCGAAGCGCGCGGCGATTTCGCCGGTCAGCCCGCGTTTCTTCAGATACTGGATCGCCGTGGGCGCGCCGCGCAGTTGCTTGCGATAGAAATCGCATGCGGTCTGCATCACGTCGGAAAGCGCCGTGGTCACGGCTTTCGAGGCTGCCGGGGCATAACCGCCGGAGCCGCCGGAACCGCCAGAGCCATAGCCGGGCGACGGCTCGTTCGGTACCGTCAAACCGACAGATTGTGCAAGTTCGTTGACCGCTTCCGGGAAGGAAGCGCCCACGTGCTCCATCAGGAAACCGATTGCCGTGCCGTGCGCGCCGCAGCCGAAGCAGTGATAGAACTGCTTGGTCGGGCTCACCGTGAAAGACGGGCTTTTTTCGTTGTGAAACGGGCAAAGCCCCATGAAGTTCGCGCCGCCTTTTTTCAACTGCACATACCGCCCGACCACGTCGACGATATCGACGCGGTTGAGCAGGTCCTGCAGGAATGACGGTGGGATCACGGTAGAAAACGCTGCCTTGAATAATGACGATTAAATAAAGCCCGAAGCCGCGCGCGCCATCAGCGTGACAGCGTACGCAGACCTCGAAATGAAGACTTACTTTGCGAGCGCGGCTTTGACTTGTGCCGAAACGGCGGTCATGTCGGCGCGACCGGCCAGCTTCGGCTTGAGCACGCCCATCACCTTGCCCATGTCCTGCGGACCGGCTGCGCCGGTTTGCGCGACGGCCGCCTGAACTTCGGCGACGATCTCGGCTTCGAACATCTGCGCCGGCATGTAAGCCGACAGAATGGCCAGCTCGGCCTTTTCTTTGTCGGCCAGCTCGGTGCGGCCCGCCGTTTCGAACTGGCTGATCGAATCCTTGCGCTGCTTGATCGCGGCGAGCAACAACCGAATCGTGCCGAGACGCTTGGCCTCACGCGCGCGCATGGCGGCTTTCATATCGTCGTTGATCTGGCCCTTTATAATCATCATTCACCTGAATGCGTTGGAATTAGAAAAGCAGAAAAGCGGCCAAAATACGGCATTCTCACGCGACATCGACAGGTATCAACACGAAAGCCCGCTTGGGACTGCTTCCTCAAGCGGGTTGGCGCATATGCTAAAAATGTGCGTAATGGATGCGACCTTGCCGGCTGGCCCGAGGGGCCGTATTATCCGTGACGGCGCCTTTGACGCCCTCGCCGGTTGGATGTCGCCGCTCCGTTTGACGGAACCGCGGCAACGCCAGAATCAGCAGAACTTTTTTGGCAGCATCTGACCACGCAGACGCTTGAAATGACGCTTCACCGCGGCGGCCTTCTTGCGTTTGCGCTCGGCCGTAGGCTTTTCGTAAAATTCGCGAGCGCGAAGTTCCGTCAGCAAACCGTTTTTCTCCATCGTGCGCTTGAACCGGCGCATGGCGACTTCAAACGGTTCGTTGTCTTTTACGCGGATGGTCGTCATTTTTCAATAACGGAACTTTGTAAAGGCTCAGGAGTATAGCAGAGCTTTCTCACGAAGCCAGCGCGCCGTCAAGCCCTCTGGCGTACTCCGCAGCCGCCTCGCCAGCCGCCACGCTGGAGGCCCACGCCCACTGAAAATTGTAGCCACCGAGCCAGCCGGTCACGTCTACCGCCTCGCCGATGAAGTACAAGCCAGCCGAGCGCGCTTATCATCGTCGACGACGACAGCTCGCGCGTATCACGCCGCCGCGTGTGACTTCGGCCTTGCGGTAGTCCCCGGTGCCGTTGGGCGTGAGCGTCCAGCGCGAGAGCGCCTCGCCCACGCGATGCAACGTCTTGTCGGGCAGATCGGCGACGCGCGCCTCGGCGGGAATCCGGTGCGTGTCGAGCTAGACATGCGCAAGCCGTTGCGGCACCCACTCCGACAGCAGATTGGCGATTTGCCGCTTCGTGCCTGTCTTGGCCTCGAGCAGCGCGTTCGTCGCGTCCTGTTCGGGCAGCAGATTGGTATGGATCGGCTCGCCGGGTTGCCAGTAGCTCGAAATCTGCAGAACGCCTAGGCCCGAGAGCCCGCGATGCGTGAGCAGCAGATCTTCGTTGAACTCGGCGCCGGTCTTCCTGTTGCCCGTGGCCAGTTGCACTTCGAGCGACACACCGGACAGCGCGGAAAACGGTGCCCAGTCGGCGGCCACGAACGTGAGCGGCACCAGCGCGGACCGCGTGTCGATCAGCTTGTGACCGAACTGTTTAGCGAATCGGTAGGCGAAGTCGGTCGCGCCGATCTTCGAAATCGACAGGCCGCCGGTGGCCACCACGAGCGCGCGCTGATCGGGCCGGTGGGCTTGTCGAGCGTGTAGCGTCCGTCGGCGTCCTGCCACACCTGCTCGACCGAAAGCGGCGTGCGCTACGCAATGCGCCCGGCGTCGCGCTCGGCTTTCAATACTTCGATGATCGCGTCGCTCGACTGGTCGCAGAAAAGCTGGCCTTTGTGCTTCTCGTGCCACGTCACACGGTGCCGCTTGAGCAACGCCATGAAGTCGCGCGGCGTGTGGCGGGCAAGCGCCGAGCGGCAGAAATGCTGGTTCATCGACAGATAGTTCGCCGGTCCCGCATACAGATTCGTGAAGTTGCACCGGCCGCCGGAGATGCGGATTTTTTCCGCGAGACGCTGCGAGTGGCCGATCAGTGCCACGCGGCGACCGATTTGCCCGGCCGCGCCCGCGCCGATCACTGCGATATCGAAGGATTCCATGGGGCCGCATTGTACCTGCGCGTCTGTGGCGCACTGGCCGCGCTGCTATACTTTCAGGCTAGACTTTTACCTTCCGTGACCTTCCGTGCGCGGACTGGAACACCACAGGCGCCCGCTCCAGCCCACGAATATGCTCGTTCTCGGCATCGAAAGCTCCTGCGACGAAACCGGCCTCGCGCTCTACGACAACGAGCGCGGCCTGCTCGCGCACGCACTGCATTCGCAAATCGCGATGCACCGGGAGTACGGCGGCGTGGTGCCGGAACTAGCCTCGCGCGACCACATCCGCCGGGCGCTGCCGCTGCTCGAAGAAGTCATGCAGCGCGCGGGCGCGGCTCGCAGCGACATCGACGCGATCGCCTACACGCAAGGCCCCGGCCTCGCGGGCGCGCTGCTCGTCGGGGCGAGCGTCGCGAATTCGCTCGCCATGGCGTGGGACAAACCCACCATCGGCATTCATCACCTGGAAGGGCATCTGCTCTCGCCGCTGCTCGTCGACGAACCGCCGCCGTTTCCGTTCGTCGCGCTGCTGGTGTCGGGTGGCCACACGCAACTCATGCGCGTGACCGACGTGGGCGTCTACGAAACGCTCGGCGAAACGCTGGACGACACCGCAGGCGAAGCCTTCGACAAGACCGCCAAGCTGCTCGGGCTCGGCTATCCGGGCGGCCCGGAAGTTTCGCGCATGGTCGAGTTCGGCACGCCGGGTGCGGTCGTGCTGCCGCGTCCCATGCTGCATTCCGGCGACCTCGATTTCAGCTTCAGCGGCCTGAAAACCGCCGTGCTCACGCACACCAAACGGCTCGGCGGCACAAACATCTGCGAACAGGCGAAAGCCGATCTGGCGCGCGGTTTCGTCGACGCCGCCGTGGAAGTGCTGGCGGCTAAATCGCTCGCCGCGCTCAAGCTCACGAAGCTGAACCGGCTGGTGGTGGCGGGCGGCGTGGGCGCGAACCGCCAGTTGCGCGAGGCGCTTTCGGCAGCGGCAAAGAAGCGCAACTTCTACGTGCATTACCCGGATCTTTCGCTCTGCACGGACAACGGCGCGATGATCGCGCTCGCGGGCGCTTTGAGATTGCAGCGCTGGCCGGATCAATCGGAAAAAGACTACGCGTTCACGGTGAAGCCGCGTTGGGATCTGACGTCGTTTGCTCGCTGAATTCCTCGCCAAATCTCGCGCCGAAGTTTTTCACCCGCACCATGTAAAAAGCCGCTTCTCAAAGCAGCTTTTTCGTGTCGGCGCAACGGCAAAACTGGGCGCTCAAGCGGCCCGCTTGTCCCGTTCGATCAACGCATACGCGCTGTGGTTGTGAATCGATTCGAAGTTCTCCGCTTCGAACACGTAAGCGACCACGCGCTCGTCCGCGTTCAGACGCTGCGCGACGTCGCGCACCAGATCTTCGACGAACTTCGGATTTTCATAAGCGCGCTCCGTGAAGAACTTCTCGTCCGGGCGCTTCAGCAGGCCCCACAGTTCGCACGACGCTTCTTCTTCAGCGATCCGAATCAGCTCTTCCACGGCGATATCCGCAGCCAGTTCGGCCTTGATCGTGACGTGCGAGCGCTGATTTGTGCGCGCCGTACCGCGAGATTTTCTTCGAGCACGGGCACAGGCTCGTGACCGGCACGAGCACGCTGAGGAACAGACGCGTTGCGCCATTGCGCGTTTCGCCGATGAACGTGACTTCGTAATCGAGCAGGCTTTGCACGCCCGACAACGGTGCCGTCTTGTTCACGAAATACGGAAACGACACTTCGAT
Organism: uncultured Paraburkholderia sp.; assembly: GCA_940747215.1. Classification (GTDB taxonomy): domain Bacteria; phylum Pseudomonadota; class Gammaproteobacteria; order Burkholderiales; family Burkholderiaceae; genus Paraburkholderia. Next base: position 8,933 of record CALNWS010000042.1, read on the forward strand.
GCGGCCGGCCTCGGCCTCCAGCTTTTCGAGCATCGCAGCAAGCATAGTACGCAACATCGCAGCCTCGAGCGGCACCTTATTCTCTTCTCGAGCAGCGCGACGAAAAGCGACATGTGCGTGCCTTTCTGGTCCGCGGGCAGATGCACGTCGAGATTCCACGTGCCCACCGTCGGCTGAATGTCGCCGCCCGACGTGCGTACCGTCAGCGGGTGCCGCACGGCTTTTTACACCGACTCGTTGAATCGGGATCTGACGCGTGTCGGGCGTGCTTTGCACGTCGGGCACCACAAAGGCGGGATTCATCTGATTCGTTATCGTGTCCTTCGGAAAAGGCCGCGCCGCCCGAGTGTGCCTTGGCCTGTCGGACCGTTGTGAAGCGACAGTTAGGGGCGCTCAGCAATCGGATGGATCAGGGCGCGTGATTGTTGTTCGCGTAAGCCCTGCCGGCGCTGGATGATGGGACGCAAGCCCATCGATTCAATTGAAGATCCGTCTGACCGCTGGCATTTCGTTGCGGTCCGTTCTGGATAAGCCGACGTGCGATCAGTCAGCCGTGTTGAGCAGATGACGAAGCGCCTTCGACGCGCGCCGCACCCGCTCACCCCGTTCGCTTACGCGACGCGCTTGACCGACGACTGAGTGCCGAGCGCGCCGTTCGCGAGAAAACGCTCGCGGATCGACTTGGCGATGTTCGCAGCATCCAGGCCGCAAGCGGACAGCAGCTTGGCCGGATCGCCGTGGTCGATGAAACGGTCCGGCAGACCCAGTTGCAGCACCGGCCGCATCACGCCGCTTTCGAGCAGCGCTTCGACGCACGCGGAGCCCGTGCCGCCCATCACGCAGCCTTCTTCAACGGTGACGATGGCGTCGTGCGTTTCGGCGAGCTGGCGAACCAGATCGGTGTCGAGCGGCTTGATAAAGCGCATGTTCGCCACGGTGGCGTCGAGTTGCTCGGCAGCCGCGAGCGACGGCGCGACCATCGTGCCGAACGCCAGAATGGTGATGCGCTTGCCGGCCGGCTGCGACGTCTCGCGACGGATCTCGCCCTTGCCGAGCGGCAGCGCCGTCATCTGCTTGACGGTGGCGACACCCGTGCCCGCGCCGCGCGGATAGCGCACGGCCGTCGGGTTCGGCTGCTGCAATGCCGTGTAGAGCATCTGACGGCATTCGTTTTCGTCCGACGCCGCCATCACCGTCATGTTCGGGATGCAGCGCAGGAACGCCAGATCGTAAGCGCCCGCGTGCGTGGCGCCGTCCGCGCCCACCAGACCCGCGCGGTCGATGGCGAACACCACCGGCAGATTCTGCAGCGCGACATCATGGATCAACTGGTCGTAGGCGCGTTGCAGGAAGGTCGAGTAGATCGCGACCACCGGCTTCATGCCTTCGGCTGCGAGACCGCCCGCGAACGTCACCGCGTGCTGCTCGGCGATGCCGACATCGAAGTAACGGTCCGGGAAGCGCTTCTCGAACTCCACCATGCCCGAGCCTTCACGCATGGCAGGCGTGATGCCGACCACGCGCGCGTCCAGCTCGGCCGATTCGCACAGCCATTCGCCGAACACCTGCGTGTAGGTTTTCTTCGACGGCGTGGTAGCCGGCTTGATGCCTTCCGCCGGATTGAACTTGCCCGGGCCGTGGTACAGCACCGGATCGGCCTCGGCCAGCTTATAGCCCTGACCTTTCTTCGTGACCACGTGCAGGAATTGCGGACCGCGCAGTTCCTTGATGTTCTGCAGCGTGGGGATGAGCGAATCGAGATCGTGACCGTCGATCGGGCCAATGTAGTTGAAGCCGAACTCTTCGAACAGCGTGGCCGGCACGATCATGCCCTTCGCGTGCTCCTCGAGCTTGCGGGCGAGATCGAGCATGGGTGGCGCGACGCGCAGCACGCGCTCGACGCCGGCACGCGCGGCGGCATAGAAACGGCCCGACATCAGACGCGCGAGATGGCGATTCAGCGCGCCGACCGGCGGCGAGATCGACATGTCGTTGTCGTTCAGGATGACGAGCAGCGGCACGTCGTCTTCGACGCCGGCGTTGTTCATCGCTTCGAAGGCCATGCCGGCCGTCATCGCGCCGTCGCCGATCACGGCGATGCCCATGCGGTTGTCGCCCTGCAGCTTGCTCGCGATCGCCATGCCGAGCGCCGCCGAAATCGACGTGCTCGAATGTGCGGTGCCGAAGGTGTCGTATTCCGACTCGTCTCGCTTCGGGAAACCCGAGATGCCGCCCAACTGACGCAGCGTATGCATCTGGTCGCGGCGGCCGGTCAGGATCTTGTGCGGATAGGTTTGATGGCCGACGTCCCAGACAATGCGGTCATGCGGCGTTTCGAACACGTAATGCAGCGCAATGGTCAACTCGATCGTGCCGAGGTTGGACGAAAGATGGCCGCCCGTCTGCGATACGCTGTCGAGCACGAAGGCACGCAACTCGTCGGCAAGCGGTTGCAATTGGCGGCGATCGAGGCGGCGTAGGGCTGCCGGGTCGTCGATGGTTTTCAGCAAGTCGTACATCGTCGTTCCATTTGTAGGAAAACTTACGCGCCCGCACTTCATGCATGCACCCGTTCAGAAAGGTGCGCGGCGGCGGGCTTTCGCGTTCAGCTGACCCGGTTCACCACCAAGTTGGCCAATTCGGCAAGACGCTGCGCGCGGGCGCCGAACGGCGCCAATGCGGCGTGAGCGTCGCTGCGCAACTGCGCGGCGAGCGCACGCGACGCGTCGAGCCCAATAATCGACACGTAGGTCGGCTTGCCGTCCTTCGCGTCTTTACCTGCCGTTTTTCCGAGCGTCGCGGAATCGGTCGTGACGTCGAGAATATCGTCGACCACCTGAAACGCGAGGCCCACGGCCGCCGAGTACGCATCCAGCGAACGCATGGCCTGCGCGTCCGGCGCGGAGCCGGCGAGCGCGCCCATGCGCACCGCGGCACGCAGGAGGATGCCGGTCTTCATCCGGTGCATGGTTTCCAGCTGTTCGCGCGTCAGCTTGTGGCCGACGCTCGCGAGGTCGATCGCCTGGCCGCCGCACATGCCGATCGAGCCGGCTGCAAGCGCCAGTTCGCGAACCAGTGCCGCCTGCTGTAAAGGCTCCAGCACGTCGGACGTAAGGGCGACGAACGCCTGCGATTGCAGCGCGTCGCCTACCAGCAGTGCCGTGGCTTCGTCATATTTGACGTGTACCGTGGGTTTGCCACGGCGCAGCGCGTCGTCGTCCATGCAGGGCATGTCGTCGTGCACGAGCGAATACACGTGAATCATTTCCAGCGCAGCAGCCGCCGCGTCGAGGCACTCGGGACGCGCGCCCGTCAGTTCGCCGGCCGCATGACACAGCAGCGGGCGCACCCGTTTGCCGCCGCCCAGCACCGCGTAGCGCATCGCCTCATGCAGCTTCGCGGGCTCGGTCGACTCCGTGGGGAGGTAATGTTCCAGTGCATCTTCGACGCGCTCGAGTACCGCGCGCGTCCATTGTTCGAATGTCATAGGTCGTCCCCGCTTTCAGAAGCGGCTGTGCCTGCGCTATTCATAGGCAGCGGTTTGAGCGTCTCGCCGTCGAGCACCCGCACCTGCTGCTCGACCTTCTCGAGCTGCTGCTGGCAGAACGCCACGAGCGCCGCGCCACGCCGGTAGGCGGTGAGCGACTCCTCGAGACTCAGGCTGCCGCCTTCCATGCGCGCCACCAGCTGTTCCAGCTCCGCTTGGGCCGCCTCGTAGTTCTCGGGCAGCGGCGTAGTGTCGACGCCTTCCGCTGGCGCGGCTGCAGTATCTTTCGACGCGGTCTTCGCCATGAATAGTCGCAAAATTAAAACAAGTCGGACATTCTACGGCAAAAGCGACATTTCCGATCTGCCAGACGCCTTGCGCCAACCTGACGCGCTCCGCGCCATCTGAGCAGTCTCGCAGAAAAATTTGATCGGTCTGCGACTAAACCCGCGAACTTTCCAGACAATTTTTATCCAAATCAGGCACTTAAGCGCCCCAGACATGGGGAAACAGGTATAATTACGAGCTCCCTAAATCGAATCTTCGATGGTTGGGTTGTTCACTGCTTTCACGTCTTCACGGGAGTGGGAATGTCCAATCTGAGCAATGCATTGCAGTTGCGGTCTGTCCACAGCCAGCTGCCAGTCACGGCTTACTTTGACGAAGCGCTTCTTACGCGCGAAATCGAAACCCTTTTCAAGAAAGGTCCTCGCTACATCGGCCACGATCTCATGGTGCCCGAAGTGGGGAATTATTTTGCCTTGCCCAGCGAAAGCGAGTGGCGTGTGCTCGTCCGTAACCAGCAGTCGCAAGTCGAACTGCTATCGAACGTGTGCCGCCACCGGCAGGCCATCATGCTCAACGGTCGCGGGCAGGCGGAGAATATCGTCTGTCCTTTGCATCGCTGGACGTACAACCTGAAAGGCGAACTGCTCGGCGCTCCGCATTTTGCGGACAACCCATGCCTGAATCTCGGCGCCACGCCGTTGCAGAACTGGCAAGGGCTGCTGTTCGAAGCGCAAGGCCGCAAAGTCGCGCACGATCTGGCCCGTCTCGGCACCAAACATCATTTCGACTTCTCGGGCTTCATGTTCGATCACGTCGAAGTGCACGAGTGCAACTACAACTGGAAGACCTTCATCGAGGTCTATCTGGAGGATTACCACGTCGCGCCGTTCCATCCGGGCCTCGGCAGCTTCGTCAATTGCGACGATCTGACGTGGGAATTCGGCGAGTGGTACAGCGTGCAAACGGTCGGCGTGCACAAGGATCTCGAGCAGCCGGGCAGCCCCACGTATCGCAAGTGGCACGACGAAGTGCTGCGTTTCCGCGGCGGCAATCCGCCCGAATTCGGCGCGATCTGGATGGTGTACTACCCCGGCATCATGATCGAGTGGTATCCGCACGTGCTCGTGGTGTCGTGGCTGATTCCGCGCGGTCCGCAGAAAACCACCAACGTCGTGGAGTTCTATTACCCTGAGGAAATCGCGCTCTTCGAGCGTGAGTTCGTCGAAGCGGAACGCGGCGCCTACATGGAAACCGCGCGCGAAGACGACGAAATCGCCGAACGCATGGACGCCGGCCGCTGCGCGCTCATGAACCGCGGCGAGTCGCAGGTCGGCCCGTATCAGAGCCCGATGGAAGACGGCATGCAGCACTTCCACGAGTTCCTGCGGCGCGAACTCGGCACGATCTGATCTCGTGCAGCAAGCGTCAACACGGAAAGACGGGCTTCGGCCCGTCTTTTTTTGTTTAGACTATCAGTTAATATGGTCTGTCCTGCGCGCGTCGTTTCGCGCGCGCACGGACTCAAGCAGCCATCGCCCGACCGAGAGCTTTGCATGGAGACGTCATGCCCCACACTCTATATCTCGACCGCGATCTGTCCGGGCCGAAGAACAGCACAAACGGACGCCATCCGTTGCCGGATCGCGCGCGTCTCGTGGAAACGCGCTGGAGTCGCGCGAGTTGAAGGACGGCCAGCAGGTCCGTCGCCTACGACTCGCAAGGCGGCATGTACGCCGCGCGCGCCTGGTGGCTCTTACGCTGGCTTGGCCACGACGCCGTGGCGCTGCTCGACGGCGGTCTGCAAGCCTGGGAAGCCGCGGGTCTGCCGCTCACGGAAGACGTGCCCGCGCAGAACACCGGCGACTTCCGGGCGCACGCGCCGCTCGCCGTCACCGTCGATGCGCAGACAGTGGAGCACAACATAGGCACGAAGGAACGCGTGGTGGTGGACGCCCGCGCGAATGATCGCTATCATGGCGAGAATGAGACGCTCGACCGCGTCGGCGGCCATATTCCGGGCGTGCTGAACCGCTTCCTCAAGCACAGCCTCACCGCCGACGTCCGTTTCAAGCCGGCTCACACGCTCCGCGAGGAATTCCACGCGCTGCTCGCCGACACGCTGGCCGAACATGTAGTGCTGCAATGCAGGTCGGGCGTCACCGCGTGCGTGAATGCGTTGGCGATGGAAGTCGCGGGTCTTCACGGCGCCGCTTTGTATGCAGGCTTTTGGAGCGAATGGAGTTCCGATTCGAAGCGGCCGGTTGCGACGGGTCCAAATCCGTAAGCCGCTCGCTTCCGCTCATGCCGCAGAAAGCGAAATCAAAAAAGCCCGTTGTCGCAACGAATGCGACAACGGGCTTTTTATTTTAATGGGCCTCAAGGTGTGATCCTGACCGCAAAAACGTCAGGCCACGCCGTGTTGCTTGAACCACACGAGCGCACGACGCCAGCCGTCCTCGGCATCGGCTTTCTTGTAGCTCGGACGATAGTCGGCGAAAAAGGCATGGCCCGCGTCATCGTACACGACGAATTGCGAACCGCGCCCGGCCTGCGGGCCGTCGGCGATCGCCTGCTTCATCTGCTGCAGAGTGTCCTGCGGAATGCTCTGATCCTGCAAGCCGTACAGCCCGAGCACCGGCACATGTAGGTTCGCCACCAGATCGAGCGGATTGGCCGGCATCACCGCGTTCTTCGCGCCCATCACGCGACCATGCCAGGTAACGGCCGCCTTGATGTTCGGATTGTGCTCGGCATAAAGCCACGTAATCCGGCCGCCCCAGCAGAAACCGTTCACGCTCACGCGCTTCGGATCGCCACCATGTTCGCCCGCCCACGCGACGGTCGCGCCGAGATCGGCCATGACCTGTGCGTCGGGGGACCTTGCTCACGAGTTGTTCGTTGAGCTGCTGCATGCTCGTGTAGACCGACGGGTCGCCTTCGCGCTCATACAGATTCGGCGCGATCGCGAGATAACCCTGCTTGGCGAAACGGCGGCACACGTCGGCGATATGTTGTTCGTGCACGCCAAAAATTTCGTGGACGACGATGATTACCGGCAAGTGCGTCTTGCCCTTCGGTTGCGCCGCGATACGCGGGCACCAGCGTGCCGCCGGAATGGACGGCCACTTCGCCGGCTTCGAGGCCATCGCTGTCGGTATGAATGGTTTGTGCTGACACCGGCAGCACGGCCGCGGCAAAGCCGGTGCCGAGCGCGGCTTTCATGAACGTACGACGGTTGAAGGAAACGTGCGGGACCAGGCTGTCGATTTCGGGTTTCAGCATGCGGCGCTCCTCGATTGAACATCTCGATGACGGGTAATGAGGCAACAGGATAAGCGAGACGCGTGTCCCGTTGCAGATATAACCTTTCCGGAAAGCTCAGTGCAGCTTGACGCGCGGCAGCGTGGTGCGCCTCAGCCAGTGCGCGAACGTGTCGAGCACCATGCGCGCGTACCCGTGCAGCGCGGCGATGTGCAGCCGGTACAGCGACATGTACATGAAGCGCGCGAAAAGCCCTTCGATCAGCATGTTGCCGCCGATCACGCCGCCCATCAGGTTGCCGACCGCGCTGAAATGTCCGAGCGACACCAGCGAGCCGAAATCGCGATACGTGAACTCCGGCAGCGTGCGGGTGGCGAGCAGCGCGTCGAACGTCTTCACGAGGAAACTCGCCTGCTGGTGCCCCGCCTGTGCGCGCGGCGGCACGTTGCGCTCGTTGCCGGGCCACGGGCAGGCCGCGCAATCGCCGAGCGCGAAGATGTTGTCGTCGACGGTGGTTTGGAGCGTGCGGCGCACTTCGAGCTGACCCAGCCGGTTGACCGGCAGGCCGTCGAGTTGACTGAGGATCGGCGGCGCCTTGATGCCTGCCGCCCACACAGTCAGGTCGGCGCGCACGGTCTTGCCGCTCGCCGTGCGGATGAAGCCCGGCGCGACTTCAGCGACGGTTTCGCCGGTCATCAGCTTCACGCTGAGCTTGGTGAGCAGTTCGGCGGTGGCCGTGGACACGCGCTCCTGCAACGCCGGCAGAATCCGCGGACCGGCTTCGATCAGCACGATGCCCACGTCGTGGCGCGGATCGAGCTTGTGCAAACCGTAGGCGGACAACACCTGCGCGGTGTTGCGCAATTCCGCCGACAATTCCACGCCCGTCGCGCCGCCGCCCACGATCGCCACCTGAATGCACGGCTCGCCGGACACCGCCGTGCCAGCCATGCCCGCGGCCGGTTCAGGCGTGGCTTCGACCGGCTCATGCACGTGATGCTCGGCGCGAATGCACGCAGCGATCAGCCGCTTGCGGAAGCGCTCCGCCTGGCTGACCGTGTCGAGTGCGAGAGAAAATTCGGGCGCACCCTTCACGCCGAAGAACGCCGTGGTGCTGCCGATGGCGATAACCAGCGTATCGTATTCCAGCACGCGCTCAGGCATAAGCTCGGCGCCATCGTCGTCGAGCACGCTGCCTAGCGTGATGTGGCGATTCGCGCGATCGAGCCCGGTGAGATCGCCCTGCTGGAACTCGAAGCCATGCCAGCGCGCCTGCGCCGCATATTCGAGTTGATGGGTGAATGGGTCCATGCTGCCGGCCGCCACTTCATGCAGCAGCGGCTTCCAGATGTGCGTGGGATAGCGGTCGACGAGCGTGACCTGCGCCTTCGCGACGCCTTTGTTCTTCTTGTGAGGAGCGTAGCGATCGCCGAGTCGCGTTGCCAGCTCCAGTCCTCCTGCGCCTCCACCAATGACAATAAACCGATGCATTGAACTCTCCGTGTTTGCCGATAGGTTGTGCGTCGTCGCGGCGCGCCCGGAACATCAAGTGAGCGCACCGCCCGTTGAACGATTGTTCGCGAGCAGCTCCGGTTATCACAAGCCGTCATCGAGCATAGGTGACATGCGAACGACGTTATCGCCGCCGCGCGTGCCAGCATATGGAAGTCAGACAGTACTTCAATGTCAGTGCGCTTCTTCCCAGTTCAGCCCGGCGCCCACTTCGGCGACGAGCGGCACCTTCAGATCGGCGACGCCGCACATCAGTTCAGGCAGCCGCTTGCGCACGTCGGACAACTCTTCGTCAGGCACTTCAAGAATCAGTTCGTCGTGTACCTGCATGATCATGCGCGTGCCGATCTTCGACTCTTCGATCCACTTCTGCACCGCGATCATCGAGAGCTTGATGAGGTCGGCGGCCGTGCCCTGCATCGGCGCGTTAATGGCGGCGCGCTCTGCGGCCTGGCGGCGCGGCCCATTGCCGCCGTTGATCTCCGGCAGCCACAGGCGCCGGCCGAACACGGTTTCCACGTAGCCCTTCGCCTTTGCGCTCACGCGCGTCTCGTCCATATAACGCGCGACGCCCGGATAACGCGCGAAGTAGCGGTCGATATACAGCTTCGCCGCGTCGCGCGTGATACCGAGGTTCGACGCGAGGCCGAACGAACTCATGCCGTAAATCAGACCGAAGTTGATGACCTTCGCTATGCGCCGCTGGTCGCTCGACACTTCGAGCGGCGTCACGCTGAAAATCTCGGCGGCCGTTGCGCGGTGAATGTCCTCGCCTTGCGAGAAAGCACGCAGCAGCGATTCGTCGCCGGAAATGTGGGCCATGATGCGCAACTCTATCTGCGAGTAATCCGCCGACACGAGCTTGTGACCCGCGGGCGCGATGAACGCTTCGCGAATGCGGCGGCCTTCGCCGGTGCGCACCGGAATGTTCTGCAGGTTCGGATCGTTCGACGCGAGCCGGCCCGTGACCGCGACGGCCTGCGCATAGTTCGTATGCACGCGGCCCGTGGTGGCGTTCACCATGCGAGGCAGCTTGTCCGTGTACGTGGACTTGAGCTTCGAAAGACCACGGTGTTCGAGCAGGATCTTCGGCAGTGGATAATCTTCGGCGAGCTTCTGCAGCACTTCTTCGTCCGTGGACGGTGCGCCGCTCGGCGTCTTCTTCACGACCGGCAACTCGAGCTTCTCGAAGAAAATCTGACCGATCTGTTTCGGCGAGCCGAGATGGAATTCGCCGCCCGCCAGCACGTACGCTTCGCTTTCGAGTTGAACGAGACGCGTGGCGATCTCGCTGCTTTGCGCGCGCAGTTTGTCCGCGTCGATAAGCACGCCCGTGCGTTCCATCTTGCGCAGCACGCGTGAAGTTGGTACTTCGATCTCGCTATACACGTACTCCAATGCTTTCTCCGCAGCCACCTGCGGGTACAACGCCTGATGCAGATGCAACGTGATATCCGCATCTTCCGCCGCGTATTCGGCGGCTTTGTCGAGCGCCACTTCGTCGAAGCCGATTTGCGACGCGCCCTTGCCCGCGACCTTTTCGTACTTGATGGTCTTTGCGCCGAGATGGCGCAGCGCGAGGCTGTCCATGTCGTGCGTGCGGTGCGATTCGAGCACGTACGATTGCAGCAGCGTGTCGTGTCCGATGCCGCGAATTTCGATGCCGTAGTTCGCGAGCACCTGTTCGTCGTATTTCAGATGCTGACCGACCTTCTTGTGGTCGGCGCTTTCGAGCCACGGCTTGAGCTTCGCGAGCACTTCGTCGCGCGGCAGTTGCTCAGGTGCGTCCGGCCCGCGATGCGCGAGCGGCACATACGCGGCGTGTCCCGCTTCCACCGAGAGCGACAGGCCAACAATCTGCGCGGTCATCGGATCGAGCGAGGTGGTTTCCGTATCGAACGACGTTATCTCGGCCTTGTTGATGCGATCGAGCCATGCGTCGAACTGTTCCCAGCTCTGCACGGTTTCGTAGTGACGTTCCTGATCGACGTTCAGCGCGGGCGGCACGTCGGTCTCCGGACCTTCAACCGCGTCGGCGATTTCCACTTCGCGCAGCCAAGTCCTGAAGCCGTGACGCGTGAACACGTCGCGCAATTCCTCGCGCGACTCCGCATGGCTTTGCAGGCTTTCTTCGATCGAAACGACATGCCCCGTCAGATCGCAATTGCGTTCGACGGTGACGAGCTTTTTCGCCATCGGCAGGAAATCGAGCGCACGGCGCAGATTGTCTCCTACCGCACCTTTGATTTCGCCGGCGTGTGCGACGATGCCATCGAGCGAGTCGTATTGCGTGAGCCACTTGAGCGCGGTTTTCGGGCCGCATTTGTCGATGCCGGGCACGTTGTCGACCGTATCGCCGATGAGCGACAGGTAGTCGATGATGCGTTCGGGCGGCACGCCGAATTTCGCAACGACTCCTTCGCGATCGAGCTTTTCGTTCGTCATCGTATTGATGAGAGTAACATGATCCGACACGAGCTGCGCCAGATCCTTGTCACCCGTCGACACGATCACGTTCATGCCGCGTTTCTCGGCTTCGGTGCTGAGCGTGCCGATCACGTCGTCCGCTTCGACGCCTTCGATCATCAGGAGCGGCCAGCCGAGCGCGCGCACGGCGACGTGTATGGGCTCGATCTGACGTGAGAGGTCATCGGGTACCGACGGGCGGTTCGCCTTGTAGTCGGGATACCAGTCGTCGCGAAACGTTTTGCCCTTGGCGTCGAACACGCACGCGCTATACTCTGCTGTGACTTCCTTGCGCATGCGGCGCAGCATGTTGACCATTCCATAGAGCGCGCCCGTCGGTCCGCCTTCGGGTCCGCGCAGATCAGGCATCGCATGGTAGGCCCGGTACAGATAACTCGAACCGTCGACCAATAGCAGGGTCTTACCTTTAAGGCTTCGTTCTTCAGGCACTATATGACTATGACTAAGAGAAAAGTGATTCCGAGCCTGTGATCACTCGCAGATCAAGAGTGCGCAACAGCCAAAAAGGCCCGCGCATCGTGGCAGATGTTCATGATTATGGCAGAGTTTATCGAGGCGACCGAGTACCTCTCGGAGATTCTCCCAGCTGTCAGCATCTACGGTTCAGCGCGCCTGAAACCGAACTCGCCGTACTCAAACTCGCCACGCAGATTGCACGCAAGTTGTCGGACGCGGTCATCGTGATGCCGGGCGGCTTCGGCACGCTCGACGAACTGGCCGAAGTGCTCACGCCATCCGGACCAAGAAGTCGGGCCACGTGCCTATCATTCTGGTGGGCGCGGAGTTTTGGGAAGGTCTGCTCGCGTGGTTCAAGAATTCGCTCACGCCCATTCCATGGGTCTCATCAACCCGACCGACATGGACCTGATGCAGGTGATCGACGATACCGACCAGGTGCTCGACGCGGTGCTGAAGTTCTACGAAGACCACGAAGAAGCCGAGCCGCAGCAAATTAAGTCGAACGAAGACCGGATGTTTTATCTGTGATGTTTCGCATGTGACGTAGGCGGTTGCGCTGCGAATGCGTCGTTAATGCGGTGGCGCGCTTCGCTGCATCATCCGATCACTGCACAGCGCGCTCGCGGGCGGCCTCGTCGAGGCTGCCCGTTTCCATTTCATCGTCACGCTCGCTCTGATCGCCCTGCGTCTGCAGCCACTCGCAGAACTGCGCCACGAGCGGCGCATGCGCAACTTCACGCCTCGCTATCCACCACGCTATCCACCAGTAACCGCGCGCATCCATCCGCGGACCTTTGAGCGGCACGACGAGCCGCCCAGACACCAATTCATCCGCGAGCAGAGGCAAAGGCCCGAGCGCGACGCCGAGTCCGTCCACGGCTGCCTGCAATGCCAGATAAAAATGATCGAACGACTGCTTCTTGCGGCACTTCGCCGTGACGTTCGCCGCCTGCAACCAGTTGCGCCAGGCATCGGGCCGCGTGTCGGAATGCAGCAGCACGTGACGCGCGAGATCGTCGGCGGTGCGGATCGGCGTGCGTTTCAGTAACTCGGGACTGCACACCGGCAATTCGCTCTCGCCGAGAAAATGGCCGCTCACGCAATTCGGCCAATGCGCGGGGCCGCGCCGCACGGCGACGTCGAAACTGTCGAACGTTTCGACCGGCGCGTTCGACGTGGATAGCCGCAACTCCACATTTGGCATCTTCCGTTGAAACTGATGCAGACGCGGCAGCAGCCATTTCATTGCGAACGCAGGCAGCGCGTTTACACGCAGCACACGCACGATACCGGTGTCGCGCAACCGGTCGATGGCGAGCGCGATGCTGTCGAACGCGGATTGAACCGTGGCGAGATAGCGCCGGCCGTCGTCGGTCAAGCGCACGCGTTTGCCGCGGCGCTGGAAAACCTGCACGCCGAGCCAGCTCTCGAACGACGCCACCTGTTGGCTGATTGCACCGTGCGTCACATGCAGTTCGTTCGCGGCAGCCGTGAAGCTTTCATGCCGCGCGGCGGCTTCGAAGGCGCGCAGCGTCGGAAACGGAGGAAGAGTTCGTGCCATGCCTGTGATTCTAGATCACAAGCGGTCGCGCAAAAATCGTTTTGCTCGAAGCCGGTTCGGCGCTAACCTCCTGAACTTGTACCCGACGCCTCGCATCATGGATCACGACCTCGCTTCAACAGCCAGAACCCGAACTGGTGCCCACGCCCACCGTGCGGCAGATCTTCAGCGGCTTTCTTGGCCTCGGGCTGATTTCTTTTGGCGGTGCCCTGCCGCTTGCACGCCGCGCACTGGTCGAGCAGTGCCGTTGGCTCAGCGCCGACGAATTCACCGACCTCCTCGGCCTCTGCCAGTTTCTGCCAAGCGGTAATGTGATCAATCTCTCCGTGGCGATGGGCATGCGCTTTCGCGGCGTGCTGGGCGCGCTGGCGGGTTTGCTGGGGCTGGTCGCGGGACCGTCGCTCGTGGTGATCGGACTCGGCGTGCTCTAAGAAGAAACGCAGAACGACCCGCACGTGCGTCATCTTTTTGCGGGGCTCGCGGCCGCCGCCGCGGGTCTTTTGATCTCGATGGCCGTGAAAATCGTGCTGCCGCTGCGTCATAAGCCGATGGCCGCGCTGATCGCGGCGCTCGGCTTCGTCGCCATTTCGCATCATGCGCTGGCCGCTGTTGCCCACCATGCTGGTGCTAATGCCGCTGAGTATCTACATGGCCTCGAGAAGCACGCAATGACCGACACGCTCGTTGCGCTCGCCGTTATTTTCAGTCAGCTTTCGCTGCTCGCGTTCGGCGGCGGCAATACGATTCTTCCGGAGATGCAGCGGCAGGTCGTGGACGTGCATCACTGGATGCCGGCAAGCGAATTAATTCAGTGCGCTGTTCGCGCTCGCGCAGGCGGCGCCGGGCCCGAATCTGATGGTGGTCACGCTGATCGGCTGGCACGTGGCCGGATGGGCAGGCATGCTGGTGACGTCGCTCGCGAAGTTCGGGCCTTCGTCGCTCGTCACGATTCTCGCGTTGCATGCGTGGGAGCGTTTCAAGGACCGCCCGTGGCGGCGCTACGCGCAATTGGGACTCGTGCCGGTGACGGCCGGCATCGTCGCGGCGAGTGCAGCGCTGATCGCCGAAGCGTCCGATCCGACCGCGATCGCGTGGGCGATCACCGCCTTCACCGCCGTGCTCTCGATGAAAACGCGCATCCACCCGTTGTAGCTGCTTGCGGCGGGCAGTCTGATCGGACTGACAGGTTTCGGTCAGGTCTAGTTCCGCGACGCCAAAACACGTCGGCTTCACTACGGCGAGCCCGCGCGCAAACGTGGCTCGCCGCATGCCTGTGTGCTTACTGGAACGCCACCTCGGCAAAGCTGCGCAGCTTGCGACTATGCAGACGATGCAGCCCGTTCATGCGCAGCAACTCCATTGCCTTCACGCCGATCTGCAAATGCTGATCGACCTGCGCGCAATAGAACTGGTCCGCCATGCCCGGCAGTTTCAGCTCGCCATGCAGCGGCTTGTCCGACACGCACAGCAAGGTGCCGTAAGGCACGCGGAAGCGGAAGCCGTTGGCTGCGATCGTCGCGCTTTCCATGTCGAGCGCCACGGCGCGGCTTTGCGACAGACGCTGCACCGGCTCACGGTGATCGCGCAATTCCCAGTTGCGGTTGTCCACGCTCGCCACGGTGCCCGTGCGCATTATGCGCTTGAGTTCCGCGCCGTCGAGCTGCGTGATCTGCGCGACCGCGCGCTCGAGCGCAACCTGCACTTCGGCGAGCGCCGGAATCGGCACCCACAGCGGCAGATCGGCGTCGAGCACGTGATCCTCGCGCACATAGCCGTGCGCCAGCACGTAGTCGCCGAGACGCTGCGTATTGCGCAAGCCGGCGCAATGGCCAAGCATGATCCACGCATGCGGACGCAGCACGGCGACGTGATCGGTAATCGTTTTCGCGTTCGACGGCCCCACGCCGATGTTGACCATCGTGATGCCGCTGCCGTCCGCCCGCTTCAGGTGATACGCGGGCATTTGCGGCAGACGCGGCGGCGTGCCTTCCTGTTCCTGCTCGCCGAGGTTCTCGTTGTACGCGATGACGTCGCCGGGTTCGACGAACGCCGTGTATTCGCTGCGATACGCGCGCTGCTCTTCGTCGTCGGTATGGGACATGAGCGTGCGGCCGAGCTTGACGAACTCGTCGATGTAGAACTGATAGTTCGTGTACAGCACGTAGTTCTGGAAGTGCGTTGGTGACGTAGCCGTGTAGTGCTTGAGCCGATGCAGCGAGAAATCCACGCGCGCCGCCGTGAAGAGCGCGAGCGGATGCGGGTCGCCGGGCAGCGGCTCGTACGTGCCGTTTACGATGCGGTCGTCGAGCAGCGTGAGGTCGGGCGTGTCGAACACGTCGCGCATCAGGAAGATGCGCTCGCGATCCAGATCGCCTTTGAGATGGATGCCTTCGGCGAAAGCAAAGTGAATCGGAATGGGCTGGTCCGACACGCCCACTTCGATCTTCACGTGGTGGTTCTTCGCCAACAGCCGCAGTTGTTCGCGATAGTAGTTGCCGAACAGGTCCGGGCGGGTGACGGTGGTTTTGAACACGCCCGGGCCCGCAACGAAGCCGTACGAACGGCGCGAGTCGATATGCGTGTTGACCTCGGTGCACACGCGCACGAACGGATAGCAGGCGCGCACGCGGTTCGCGAACTGTTCGTTGCGGCGATAGCGCGCGAAGGCGTCGCGCAGGAATGAGATGTTCGCTTCGTAAATGGCGGACAGGCGTGTGACGGCCTCGGTCGCGTCGTCGAAGGATTCGGTTGGGAAGCTGTTAGCGGGAGTTTGCACCTCGCGTTGATTGGTATCGTTGTTCATCTTCATTCACCTCTATTGATGCAACGACATTACCACGGAACTCGTGTTTTCCAAATGACTTGGCGCCCCTTACCACACCTGTAGAGGCCGTACGCGCAAGATTGCGGCACATCGCGCGAAAGCGGCGCAAAATAAGGCGATCTGGCCCGATCGCATCCGTTTGAGAGGCGGGATTTGCTAGAATCGGGTCACTATTTTGGAGAATCACCATGAAGCCGCTCCTTCCCGTCGCCGTTGCACTGGCCCTCGCCTTTG
The DNA here is from genome assembly GCA_940747215.1 of uncultured Paraburkholderia sp. Classification (GTDB taxonomy): domain Bacteria; phylum Pseudomonadota; class Gammaproteobacteria; order Burkholderiales; family Burkholderiaceae; genus Paraburkholderia. The sequence goes on from CALNWS010000042.1 coordinate 25,046, forward strand.
GCAACGCCGCGATGGCTGCCCAGCCTGTCGACGACACTCCGGCTCCCGGCGCTCCGCAATCCGCCAACGAACGGGCCGGCTTGCCCGATCTGGAGAAGATCAATCGTCCGGCTGCACAGGTCAGCTCGAAGGTTGAAATCAACGTGCCCCGCACGCCGAGCTTCTACGAACGCAGCGCCAACGGCACTGAAATCACCGAATACCGCGACAAAGGCAAGCCCATCGAAATCAACGTGCATTCGAACCTCGGCACGCGTTACCAGATGAGCGCGCCGCTCGACACGTCGCCCAAAGTGCGCGACAACGGTCGCGCAAGCACGCGTCTGCCTTCGGTGAATCTGGCTTATTGATCGCGTATTGAACGTTACCCGGCGCTCCGGTTTCTGATGTGTGCCGCGAGCCACGGCTTGCAATCGCGCCGGGCCGCGGCGCTTTGGCGAGGAAACCCGAACGCCATCACGTACCGTTCTGATTGTGTCAAAACGAACGGCTGTGCCGGTTCGTTGCGCGAAGCTCGCTGCTTCAGCAGCGGATTCGCCCGCGATTGCGGCTTGCGCAGTCGCTTGCTTCTGATTTTACGCACTGGCCCAATGCGCCAGCCCGACCAACCTGATCCGACGTTTTCCGCATGACTGTCTTTACCGCTGTCACCGAATCCCAACTTGCAGACTGGATGCGCCATTACGATCTCGGCGAAGTCATCGCGTTTCGCGGCATTTCTTCCGGCATCGAAAATAGCAATTTCTTTCTGACCACAACACGCGGCGAATATGTCCTCACGATTTTCGAAAAGCTGACGGCCGAGCAGTTGCCGTTCTACCTCGAACTCATGCGTCATCTGGCGGCGCACCACGTGCCGGTGCCCGACCCGATGCCGCGCGAAGACGGCGCACTGTTCGGTACGCTGCATGGCAAGCCGGCCGCCATTGTCACCAAACTGGAAGGCGCGCCGGAACTCGCGCCGGGCGTCGAACACTGCATCGAAGTCGGGCAGATGCTCGCGCGCATGCATCTGGCCGGGCGCGACTACACGGGTTATCAACCGAATTTGCGCAGCCTGCCGTGGTGGAAGGAAACCGTTCCGACCATCCTGCCGTTCCTGGAAGGCGCACAGCGCGAACTGCTCGCGTCCGAACTCGCGTACCAGGAAGCGTTCTTCGCGTCGGCGGATTACGCCGCGCTGCCCGAAGGCCCGTGCCACGCCGACCTGTTCCGAGACAACGCCATGTTCGCGCACGCCGCGCCCGAAACGGGCCAAGAAGTGCGTCTTGGCGGATTCTTTGACTTCTACTTTGCCGGCTGCGACAAGTGGCTGTTCGACGTCACCGTTACCGTGAACGACTGGTGCGTGGACCTCCCCACCGGCAAGCTCGACGCCGCGCGCACCGAGGCCCTGCTGCGCGCCTATCAGACGGTGCGCCCTTTCACGGCTGGGGAAAACCGCCATTGGGGCGACATGCTGCGCGCCGGCGCGTACCGCTTCTGGGTGTCGCGCCTGTATGATTTTCATCTGCCGCGCGCGGCCGAACTGCTCAAGCCGCACGATCCCGGCCATTTCGAACGCATTCTGCGCGAGCGCCTCACCGGCGTCGCGCTTCCAGGCATTCATATCTCATGCAACTGATCGAAGTCCCCGCGAAGACCGGCTATGTATGGTTCCGGCAGGGAATCTGGCTGTTCCGTAAAAATCCGCTCGCGTTTCTCACGCTGTTTTTCACCTATCTGCTGGTGATAACGCTGATCTCGCAGATTCCGGTGATCGGCGGCGTGTTGCCGCTCATATTCATTCCGGGCGTGGCGGTCGGCTTCATGGCGGCGTGCCGCAATACGATCGCGGGCAAGCCGGTGTTCCCTACCATTCTCGTCGACGGTTTCCATTCGTACGGGCCGGTGGTTGCGCGCCGCCTGCTGGTGCTCGGCGTGCTGTACGTCGTGGCCATGGCGCTGGTGCTCGCGGGCTCCGCGCTCGCGGACGGCGACATGCTGCTGAAGGTCATGCCCGGTACCACGACAATGGATCAGGACGCGATTGCCAACAGCGATATTCTGCTCGCCGTGATTACAGCGCTGGCGTTCTACATTCCGGTTGCGATGATCTTCTGGTTCTCGCCCATTCTCGCCGCGTGGCACGACGTGACGCCGGTAAAGGCTATGTTCTTCAGCATCGTCAGTTGCTGGCGCAATCGCGGCGCGTTCATCGTATTCGGCGCGCTCTGGTTCGCGGTGGCGATGGTGGTGTCGCTCGGATTGTCCACGGTGATGCAGGCGCTCGGCACAGCCGATTACGCATTCGCGATCCTGATGCCGGCCACGATGATCGTCACCACCATGCTGTACTGCTCCTTCTACGCGACGTATCGCAGCTGTTTCGGCGTGCAAGCGCTGCAAACCGATCTGCCTGCCACGCCGGCCGCCTGAGCCTGTCTTTTCGCAGGCAGCGTACGCGCTGCCTGCGCCTCGCATTTTCCATCGTGCATCGAACTCGTCATCGTTGGCCTTCTTGCGGTACAATGATTTGTGTGCAATTCATTTGTACGCGCCTTCAGACGAGATGCATCATGACCCAGAGCTCCGCTTTGCCCTTTACGCTCGACGAACAACTCTGCTTCGCGCTTTATTCCACGTCGCTTGCGATGACGAAAGCGTACAAGCCGTTGCTCGATAAACTCGGCCTCACGTACCCGCAATACCTGACTATGCTGGTGCTGTGGGAAGGTGACGACGTCACCGTCAAGGACATGGCCACACGTCTGAATCTCGATTCGGCCACCGTCACGCCGCTGCTCAAGCGCCTAGAGGCGCAAGGGTTGCTCGAGCGCGCACGCGGTGTCGACGACGAACGGCTCGTCTATATCCGCCTCACCAAAACGGGCGCCGCGCTCAAGCGTCAGGCGCGCGAAGTGCCCGCGGAAATCTTCTGCGCAACGCAGCAAACGCCTGAATTCCTGCTGCGTTTGCGCGACGATCTCACGCAACTGCGCACCACGCTGAACGACTACATGGACCAGTAAGGGGAACAGCGCTGCAAAACGCGCTATCGGCCGCACCTAAAAATTCATTTTCACACAAATCATTTGTGTGTTATCTTACTCACATGCCGCTCGATTGCGGATAAGCAAGCGAATCCTCCGAAGCAGCAACATGCAGATCCTGATAACCCAGATAAAGGAGCAGCACCATGAACATTCTCTACAAGGCAAGCGCAACGAGCACCGGTGGCCGTGACGGTCGTGCAGTTTCGTCGGACAACGCATTAGACGTGAAGCTGGCAGCGCCGCGCGAACTGGGTGGCAACGGTACAGCGGGCACGAACCCGGAACAGCTTTTTGCTGCCGGTTACTCGACCTGTTTCCTGAGTGCAATGAAGTTCGTGGCAGGTCAACGCAAGCAAACGCTGCCGGGCCTCGCGCCTGAAGCAGCGAAGGAACTCGTCGACGCGGCGCACCAAGTTTGCCCGTACTCGAACGCAACGCGCAACAACGTTGATGTGCGTTTGCACGTTGCTTAAGTCCTCGCGATCAACGCTGCAGAATGCAAAGCTGACACGCGGCCAAGCCAACGCTACACGGCATAAACCGTGTCGCCATGAACAACGCCCGCGCCCTGCTGCTGCAGGCGCGGGCGTTGTGCTATCCAGCCAAGCGCGGCACGCAATATGCAACCTCACGCAACAAAGCCGCGAACCGGTCGATCATATGCAACTCTTGTGTTCAACCCATGTGAATTGAGGCCTGTAAAGCGGAGCGCGTATCGGCAATAATCTGCACGCGACCATCACCTCTACCGACGAAGCCAATGACGAGCCCCCGAATACTGAACGACACTTTCGACACCGGTCTGGTCTGGTTTCGCCGCGACCTGCGCGACACGGACAACGCCGCGCTCTACTACGCGCTGAAGCATTGCGAGCGCGTCTGGTGCGTGTTCGTGTTCGACACGACGATCCTGCATCCGCTCATCGAGACGTGGGCCGAGCGCAACCCCGACACGCAACCGCAGGATCGCCGCATCGAACTCATTCTCGCGGCGCTCGGCGAACTCGATGAGGCGCTGCGGGCGAAAGGCGGCGGTCTGATCGTGCTGTATGGCGATCCATCCGACCTCGTTCCGAAGCTCGCGCATGAACTAGACGTGAACGCTGTCTTCGCCAATCACGACTACGAGCCGGTTGCGCTCGAACGCGATGAAACGGTGAGCGATGTGCTCAAGGACGAAGGCCGCCAGTTGCTGACGTTCAAGGATCAGGTGATTTTCGAGCGCAGCGAAGTGCTGACGGGTCAGCGCAAACTGTTCACGGTGTTTACACCGTACAAGAACGCATGGCTCAAGCAACTCACGGCGTTCGATCTGAAGCCCTACCCCGTCGAAAAATATGCGAAGCATCTGGCACCGCCGCCGCACAAAATGGATCGGCATTTGCCGAAGCTCGGGCAGCTCGGCTTTGCGCCCAGCAATCTCGCGGAACTGAAAATGCCCGTGGGCATGAGCGGCGCGCAGCATCTGCTCGACGACTTCATGACGCGTATCGACAGTTACGCCGACCGGCGCGATTTTCATTTTCCCACCGCCAAGGGTCCCAGCTATCTGTCGATGCATTTGCGCTTCGGCACGGTGTCGATCCGCACGCTAGTGCGCATGGCACATGAGATGTCACTGCAGCCGGACGGACAGGGTTCGTCGACGTGGCTTTCGGAACTGATCTGGCGAGACTTCTACTTCATGATCCTGTCGCATCATCCGAAACTCGCGAGCGGCGCGTCGTTCAAGGAAGAGTACGACCGGCTGCGCTGGGAACACGGCAAAGACGCCGACGAAGCGTTCGCCGCTTGGTGCGACGGCCGCACCGGCTACCCGCTCGTGGACGCCGCCATGCTGCAGCTCAACACGACGGGCTACATGCACAACCGTCTGCGGATGATCACGGCGAGTTTTCTGTCGAAGGATTTGGGCGTGGACTGGCGGCGCGGTGAGCGCTATTTCGCCGACCTGCTGAACGACTTCGACTTTTCGGCGAACAATGGCGGCTGGCAGTGGGCGTCATCCACGGGATGCGATGCGCAGCCGTACTTCCGGATTTTCAATCCGGTCACGCAGTCGGAGAAGTTCGATCCTGAGGGGCGCTTCGTCAAACGCTATCTGCCGCAGCTCGAGAAAGTGCCAGCCAAGTGGATTCACGCGCCGTGGCTCGCGGGCGCGGATCGATTGAAGGAGTTCGGCTTGGTGCTGGGTAAAGATTATCTGGAGCCGATCGTCGATCACGCGGAAGCCCGGGCGCGCACCCTTGCGCGCTTTGGAAAGTAAGTAAGCGCCTGCTCACATGAAAACGCTGACCACGTCTGAAGGAAACGCCAATATGCGCCGCTGACCGTCACTCGTAGTCTTTCTTGCTTCTGACGATGGCGGCGGCGTTTGTCGCAAGCCGTTTTTTGCCGGACGCGTGGTACGTCGCGCTGCATAAGCCCGCGTTCAATCCGCCGGATTGGGTTTTTTCCCCGGCGTGGACGGTGCTCTACATGCTGATGACGATTACCGCGTGTCGCGTGTGGAAACAAACGCGACGGCCTCAGTGCGCCGATCATCCTGTGGGGCGTTCAGCTGCTGTTCAACGCAGCGTGGATGGTGGCTATTTTCGGCCTGCATCCGACCGACAGAGGCGCTGGCCGACATCGTGATACTGCTGTTGCTGATCGTGATACTGACAGTCGCCTTCTGGCGGCGCGATCGTTGGGCGGGCGGCATGCTGGTACCCTATGTTATGGCGTGGGTGGCGTTCGCCGCGGTGTTGAATCACGCGTTGTGGCAATTGAATCTGGCTGGCTAGACTGGCTCGACGATGACTCGATTTCACTGACTCGACGTCATGGAGCGCAATAGCGTTAGCTTGGGCTCCTCACCCGAACACCGGCGTCTCACAACCCGCCGATGCTTTGATACACAACTTGCTACGAAAAACTTAGTGCTGGCTCATCCACGATGGACGACGAGCGATCACGTCGCGATCCAGCTTGCGCATGCGGAATTCGAGGTCGTACAGATCGGTGGCTTCTGCGAGGAAAGCGTCGGCGCGCTCTTTCGCGAGTTGGTCGGGCGATTTGGTCAGGAACAGGAAAAGGCGGCTAAGCAGATACATGGTCAAACCTCGGAAAGTGAACGTAGGCGTTAACACCTAAAGGATAGTTCACATTATAGGGAAAACCCTATATACATGCCAGCGATCAAAATTCCAAGTGTTGTTCGAAAATTACGAATTGCTCGCTGCGCCTTCTGCGGCGGTGCCTTCGGCGATCCGGCCTGCGTCGGGACGTCGCTGATGCTTGAAGAATTCCCAGATCATCATTGCGCTGGCATCCAGCCCTTTGGCGGAGTGAAACGGCACGGCGTCGTCGCCGCAGCTCCACGCGTGTCCGAGTCCTTGGACCCGGCACAAGCGCACCACTCGCCGGCCGCCGCGCACGAAATCACGCGTCACGACGCCGTTTTTACGGTCTTCGCGTACTTCGCCGGAGCGGCGCGCTCCTTTTTCATCGACGATGCGGTTCAGGCGGAGAAACTGCTCCGCGAGTTGATCGGCATTGACCGGCGCGACGACGTGGTCGGCGTCGCCGTGCAGCATGATCGCCGGCATGCCCGGATAGTTCGCGACGTTCTTGTGCTCATCGACCAGTTCGGCCGGCTCGCGGCGAGCGCCGCGCCGCATCACGTCCATGGCCGTGATACCCGTGCGCGCTTCGCCGAACGCCGGACCGGAATGCAGCGCCACGGCAGCGAAATACTTCGGATAGTGCACGGCAAGCAGCGCCGACAATCCCGCGCCCGCCGAAATGCCCGCCACGTACACGCGCTCGCTGTCGAAACTGTACTGCGCGACGAGCGCATCCACGAGCGAGACGACGGCCCGCGCCTCGCCGCCGCCCGCGTTTTCGCTCGCGTCATACCAGTGCCAGCAGCGGTGCGAATGCGCATGCTTGGATTGCTCCGGATACACGACGGCAAAGCCATAGCGGTCCGCGAGCACGTTCATGCGCGAGCCTTCGGCGAATTCGTCGATCGACTGGGTACAAACCCCGTGCAGCATTACGACGAGCGGCATGGACTCGTGCGCGTGGCCTGCCGGCACATACAGTCCATATAGTGAAGATGATTGACGAGCCGTCCTGGCGCAGCAGGCGCCGAGTGAAACGAACGCGTCCACGAACCGGTCGTCTAGGCGGACGCGCACGGACGCACACGCGACTTGCGCACCGGGCGCGGCGCCTCACGCTTGACGGGCGCGCGCAGCCGCCGCCGGGCCTGGCCGGCCTGACTTTGGACGACGGTTTGCTGGTGGCCGGACGCGCCGGACGCGCCGGACGCGCCGGTCGTGCGGCGTGCGGCGTGCCATTTTCTGCGCGTGCTCGGTCTGAATGGCGAGCAGACGATTCAAGCCACGCAGCCAGATTTTCGACAGACCTTTTGCCATCGGCGGATAACCTCGCAAAAAGGGACGGGTTCCGTTCGAATCTCGAATCGAACGAAACTTTGTTGTGCAATGCACAATAACATCAATCCTCATGCGATGCTGGACGCCGCGTTGCACTACCGGCGCCTTTATTCCGGCCGGCGAACCTTGCCGTCGAACGGTCGTCAAACCATGTTCAGCCTTTTCTACAGTTTGTTCGGCAGCCAACGCTCAGCGGCAAAAAGCGTGGCGGCGGCCGGACCCGGCCAACGGCCCACGTCTATACTTATAGCTTATAGCTAATTTATCAACGTGCGGGGCTACGCGGCGTCAGCGATTTGGGCCATTCGCGCGTTATACGTCATAGCCACCCCCCTCATTTCATATCGCGCTTTCGCCATGCCCGATTTGCCTATTCACCTGTGGTATTCGATCACAAGCCTCGGCAGCGTCGGCATGACACTGCCGCTCGCGTTTGCCATCGCGCTGTGGCTGGCGGTCGGCTACAACTGGCGGCTGGCAGCGGCGTGGCTCGGGCTGCTTGGCGCGGCGATCGTCGTCGTGACGGGTACGAAGCTGGCGTTTCTCGGCTGGGGCGTCGGCGTGCGCGAACTGGACTTCACCGGCGTGAGCGGTCACTCCATGTTGTCGACGGCCGTCTATCCCGTCGTGCTGTTCCTCATACTGTTGCCGGCGCAGCCGCGTATTAGTCTGATCGGCGTACTGGCCGGACTGGCGGCGAGCGTCGCCGTGGGTTTGTCGCGCGTCGTGCTGAGCGCACATTCGCCGTCCGAGGCCATTACCGGCTGCCTTGTCGGCGCGCTCACGGCCATCGCCTTCGTGCGGATCGCATGGAATGTCGAGCGCGGCCGTCTGTCGGCGCTGCCGGTCGCGGTCAGCATGCTGGTGCTCGCAGTGCTCATGCACGGCGTGCACGTTCCCACGCAACGCTGGGTCACGCATATCGCGCTGAAGGTCTCCGGCCACGACCATCCGTTCATTCGCGCGAAGTGGAAAGCGGTGCGCGAAGTGCGGCCCGACAAGGCGCCGCTGTCGCAAACGCTCAACTCGCTTGCCCCGGTGAATTCGTCCAACGCGTGAAGGTGCACCTGAGCGCGCGCGTGGATCCGTTTCCCGCATCGCTGTGTCCGTCACCTTCCGAACTTCACGCCGCCACATGCGGGCGTCGGAATAATCGTCATGGCTTACCGCTATAACCTTTCATATATTACGATAGCGTTTTAACCGCCGCTCCGGTTCGTACCGGACACTCGCCTTCGTGACCTTGTCCCGACATTTTGTGAAACACGCGCTGTGCGTTGCCGGTGCCGTCTCTGTTGTCGTCTGCGCCAATGCTCGCGCCAACGAGCTCGTCGTCTCGGCCGCCGCCAGCCTGACCAATGAATGCGTTCAAGGCCGTCAGCGAGGGCACCAAGGTGCTGCTGAGCTTCGGCGCGTCCAACGTGCTCATGCAGCAGATCGTAAAGGGCGCGCCCGCCGACGTGTTCGCGTCCGCGGATCAGAAAGCGATGGACAAGGCCGCCGCCGAAAAAGTGATCGTGCCGGCCACGCGCAAAGACTTCGCCGCCAACTCGCTCGTGCTAATCGTACCGACCGACAGCCACTTAGCGCCCGCCGCGCTGAAAGACCTCGAAGCCGCGAGCGTGAAGCGCTTGGCGTACGGCGATCCGGCGTCGGTGCCGGCGGCCGCTACACGCAAGGCGCGTTGCAGAGCGCGGGTGTGTGGGACGCGGTGAGCGCGAAGGCCGTGCTCGCATCCAACGTGCGGCAATTTCTCGACTACGTGTCGCGCGGCGAAGTGGACGCCGGCTTCGTGTCGTGTTCAGCACGAATGCCGCCGTCATGCCGGACAAGGTAAAAGTGGCGATGAACGTGCCGACGCAAACGCCGATTACCTATCCGATCGCGCAAGTGGAAGGCAGCCACCACGCCGCCGCGCAGGCGTTCATGAACTATGTGTTGTCGCTGGCCGGCTAGGCGGTGCTCGCGAAGTACGGCTTCAAACCCGCGCACTGACGACATGGAACACGCCTAGATTCCGCTACTGCTGTCGCTCAAAGTGGCGGCTGGGTGACCGCGCTGAACTTGGTGTTCGGCGTTGCGGCCGGCGTCGGCCTCGCGCGCTGGCGCTCGGGCGCGCGACGTGATCGATTCGATGCTGATGCTGCCGCTCGTTCTGCCGCCCACCGTGCTCGGCTATTACCTGCTCGTACTGCTCGGGCGGCGCGGTGTGATCGGCGGCTGGCTCGACCGTTTCGACATTCAACTGGTGTTCACGTGGCAAGGCGCGGTGATCGCGTCGACGGTCGTGGCATTTCCGCTGGTGCTGAAGTCGGCGCGCGCCGCGCGCACGCTCGGCGTGAGCGAAGCCTCGATCTTCTTTCGCGTGACGCTGCCGCTCGCCGCGCGCGGCATTCTCGCGGGTGGCCTGCTCGCTTTCGCGCGAGCGCTCGGCGAATTCGGCACCACCCTGATGATCGCGGGCAACCTGCCGGGCCGCACCCAGACGCTGTCCGTCGCGGTCTACGTCGCTGTGCAGGCCGGCGACGACAGCACCGCCAATTTCCTCGTGCTCGTCACGTCCGTGAAGTGCGTCGTGATCCTGCTGCTCGCCGGACGCCTCGTGCCGCAGCACGCGCTTCTGCCATCCCGCTGATATGCCGCTCGCCGTCGACATCCGCAAAACCTTCGCAATCGCCGAGCGTCGTTTCACGCTCGACGTCGCCTTCACGGCCAACACCCAGCGGCTCGTTCTGTTCGGACCGTCCGGCGCGGGCAAGAGTCTGACGCTGCCAAGCGATCGCCGGACTATTGCGTCCCGACGAAGGCCACATCACGCTGCACGGCAATGCGCTCTTCGATAGCACACGCGGCATTGACCTGAAGCCGCAGGCACGTCACATCGCGTATCTGTTTCAGGACTACGCGCTGTTTCCGCATCTGAACGTGTGGCAGAACATCGGCTTCGGTTTGACGCGCGGCTGGCTCAATCCAAGCGCGCGCCACTCGCATGCGCAGGTCGATTGCTGGCTCGACGCGCTCGAATTGCGAGCAGTGGCGGGCAATCATCCGGCGCAGCTTTCCGGCGGACAGAAACAGCGCGTGGCGCTCGCGCGGGCGCTGGTCGGCACAGCCGCAACTGCTGCTCGACGAACCGTTTTCAGCACTGGATAGCGCGTTGCGTCAGCGCATGCGGAACGAACTGTCCGAGTTGCAGATGCGCCATCGATATTCCGATGGTATTGATCACGCACGATCCCGACGACGTCGCCGCATTCGGCGATTAGGTCGTGCAGGTGCGCGACGGCTGCGTGCGCGAAAACCAAGCGTTCACCGGCTACGCGCGCAGCGAGCCCTGAACGGCTGGATCACACACGTCGCGGCGAACAAGCCGTGCAAGCCGCTCAATCCTTCACATCCAGAATCACGCTCGACGCCTTGAACGCCGCCACGGCGCTCACGCTTTCCACGAGACCGAGCGTATCCACGCTTTCGTTCGTCACGACTACGGTAATCACGGCACCGCCGTCCAGCACGAGCGACACCTCGGCATTCACCGCGCCGCGCTTCACGCTCTGCACGATGCCGCGCAATTGATTGCGCGCGGAGAGTTTCGGCGGCGCGCCGTTTTCTCCGTCGATGAGCAGCACCACCCACGAAGCCTTGATCAGCGCAAACGTCGCCACGCCCACGGCTAGCGCCAACGTTTCGGTGCTTTCGTGTGTGAGCACGGCGGTAATCGCGTGGCCGCTCGGCAGCGCCAGCGACACTTCGTCGTTCACCGTGCCGCGCGTGATGGCCGAAACCGTGCCGTAAAGCTGATTGCGCGCGCTCGTTTTTCACGCCGATGCGGCCGATCAGATCCCACTCCGTCGCAAAGCCTTCGATCGCCGCGCCCGCCCGTTCGAGAAAACGCCGATGCTCGCGCTCCACCGCGCGGAACGTCTTGATCAGACGCACGGCGCGCGGCGTGAGCGTCGTGCCGCCGCCCTTGCCGCCGGTCATGCGCACAACGAGCGGCTCGCCGGCGAGATTGTTCATCGTATCGACGGCGTCCCATGCGCCCTTGTAGCTGATGCCGACCGCCTTCGCCGCGCTCGTGATCGAACCAGTTTCGCCGATCGCCGCGAGCAGCGCAATGCGCGACGTGCCGCCGAGCGTCTGTGCGCCGGCCTGAAACCAGACTGAGCCGCCGAGTTCGAGCGGTTCGTGGAAAGGATCGGTGTGGTCGGTGGTCATGGCAATGAACGTGTGCGCTCGACGCGAAGTCGATGGCGTATTGAAGAGGAAAGACTGCGGCTCATTATAACGACGCCCTTCGCACGTTTGGCGCACGCGCCCGTCGGGCGGGCATCCGGCGTGCTGGCGATCGTCGCGGTGGGATAGATGGGATACTTCCGCAGACCCGGTTTCAGGCTCAGCCGGACTCGACCGAATTCAACTCAACGAGGCCCAGACGCACTTCAAAATTCACCTCAAAACTCACCTCGACTCGAAGCGTCGAGAACCTGTCCCTTGGCATTTCCCAACGCGGCTCGCGGGGCGCGTGCTACGCGACCCCACTTCAACAGGAGCAAGCCAGTGAGCATCGATCTATCGGGCAAGACCGCGATTGTCAGCGCATCCACGGCGGGCACCGGCCTCGCGATCGCGACCCGCCGTGTCCGGCACGGAGACCATCGTGAACGGACGCAAGCAGGACGCGGTCGACCGCGCCATCGAAACGATCCGCAAGAGCGCGCCGCAAGAGAAGCTGCGCGGCTTCGCGGGCGACCTTGGCGCGCCCGACGGCTGCGACGCGCTCGCGAAAGCCGTGCCGCAAGTCGACATTCTGGTGAACAGTCTCGGCGTGTTCGGACCCGGCGACATCTTCAGCATGCCCGACGACGACTGGGAACGCTACTTCCAGGTCAACGTGATGTCCGGCGTGCGTCTCCACGCGTCATTACCTGAAGGGGATGATAGAGCGCAAATAGGGACGCGTGGTGTTCATTTCGTCGGAATCGGCGCTCAACATTCCGCCCGACATGCTCGCCTACGGCTTCTCGAAAACGGCGCAACTGAGCGTGGCGCGTGGCATCGCCAAGCTCGCGGCGGGGCAGTGGCGTGACGGTGAATTCGGTGCTGCCGGGTCCGACACTCTCCGACGGCTTCCGTTCGATGGTCGAAGACACCGCGAAGGAACAGGGCAAAACGGTTGAACAGGTAGCGACCGAGTTCGTGCGCGAGCGTCGCAGCAGCTCGATCATCCAGCGCGCGGCAAGCGTGGAAGAAGTCGCGAACATGGTGGTCTACGTGTGTTTGCAGCAGGCGTCGGGGACTCGGGGACTACGAGTGCCTCGTTGCGCGTAGACAGCGGCGTGATCGATACGATCGCGTAAGCGCCTTCCTCTTCGAGCCGCTCAACGGCGGTTTCAGGCCGCAACAGGAACGAGCGGCAAGGTGAACCAACCCCCTTGCCGCCCGCAGACGGGCTCAGTCCGACGCAACCGCCTTGTTCCTGCGCCGCGAACTCAAAGCGCGTAATGCGCCACTTCATTACCGAACGACCAGTTCTCCTTCAGCACGTCGACGAGATTGATCAGCACGTCCTCCCGTCGCAGCCCCGGCGACTCCACCATCCGTTTATAAAGCGTCTTCTTCTGTTCGAGCGTGCGCGTGTTGTTCACCGTGATCTGCACGATCACGAGGTCGTCCGTGCGCTCGACACCCAGATACTGGTTGTCGTAAATGAAGTTGCTCGCGTCGTACTCGTTGATGGACATGAAGATGTCGTCCTTCGGCACGTTGACGGTGGCGACCAGCGCGCGCTGGATGCTGTCTGAGACGGCCTTCCGGTATTCGGCCGGCTTGCCGGCGCGCAGAGCGATTCGGGTGATCGGCATGATGAAACTCCTTCGGTGTGTTGAAACGGTAAATACAGCTTAGGCGCGCTCTGTCATAATAAACAGACATGGCTGACTATTTCATCCATTTCAAATCGAAATGAAAGTACTCGATCTCGAGGCCGTGCGAGCGTTCGTGCTGGTCGCCGACCTGAGCAGTTTCACGCGCGCCGCCGACGCGCTGGACACCACGCAATCTGCCGTCAGCCTCAAGCTGAAACGGCTGGAAGCGCTATCTGGGCAAGCAGTTGCTGGAGCGTACGCCGCGCGTCGTGCATCTTTCCGCCAACGGCAACACATTTCTCAGCGCCGCGCGCAATCTGCTGAACGCGCACGAGCGCGCACTGGGTTCGCTGTCGGTGGAGCGCAGGCGGCTTTCGCTCGGGCTGAGCAAGCACGTGGCCGGTCTCGAACTGCCGCAGTTGCTGGCGCGCCTGAACGCGCACGATCCGGGTCTGGTGGTGGAGTTGCATCTGGGTATGTCGGCCGCGCTGTTCACCCAATTCGACGAACGGCGCCTCGACGCGGTGATCGTCCTTCGCGGTGATCGTCCTTCTTAGTATTGGCATTGGTAATAGTCTAAAATGGGTTTTTGCAAGCGACTAGACTATAATCTTGGCTCATAGACAAGCGGAAGACATAGACAAGCGGAAGAATTAGGAGAAGCAGGAGATGGGGTTGCGAGCAGTGGCAACGGCAGTAGCCGTGTGCGTATGGTGTGTGTGTCGGGCGCGGCGATGGCCGCAAGTTACGCCGAAGTGTGGAATCCGCCCGAGGCGAGCGGGCATGCGATGAAGCCGTCGAAAAAGCCAGCGGCCAGCGTGAAAAGCGGAGCGCGCGCCAAGGCATCCGCGAAGCCGGCTGATGGCAAGACCGCTGCGCATGCACCAGTGAAGAAAGTTGCCGGGTCGCCAGCGGGTAAAACTGCGCCGAAGCATCCGGCGGCCGTGGCGGACAAGACTCGCTCCAAAGCACCGTCGACGGAGCGGGCGAAAAAGCCTCACGCGCAGATGGCGGCTCAGGCCAAGGCAACCACGGCCGCGCCGAGCAAACCGGCGTAAGCAAGGCGGCGACCGTAGCGGCGGCGCATAGCAACAACGTCTCGAAACCCGCGTCCGCCAAGCATGTGAACACGCCGGCGGCGCCAGCGAATAGCGCACGTCTCACGATCCGGCAACGAACAACACGGATCCGACCACGGCGAACAGCGGCTCGTTGCCGCCGATTCTTCACTAACGCCGGCCGCGTCAACGAACGCGCTTCTGGCGCGCGTTATCCGGTTTTCAAACCGCTCGCTACGGCTTCAACGAGTTCAGCGAGCGCTCGTCTTTCACGCGCGCATGCAACGTGACGCGCGACTCCGGGACTCCGGCTGTGACAGCAAACCCAGCCGTGCGCCGACGTCGATCAGGCCGCGCGGCGGTTCGGCGGTGCCATAACGGACTCGTTTAGTCATGGCACACACTGCCCGTGCCCATCAGCCTGAACCGCCCATCCGTCAGCCGGTTTCGGCACCCACGCTTTCGGACATGTCCGTAGCATTGCGCGCTTTCTTCAATATCGCGCAAGACTGTGGGACTTGAGCGCCGAAGAGCAGATCGTGCTGCTCGGCTTGCCCGGCCGCTCCACCTATTTCAAGTGGAAACAGTCGCCGGGAACCGCGCGTCTGGGGCGTTACACGCTGAAGCGACTATTGCTGCTACTAGGCATCTACAAGACACTGCAAATTCTGCTTCCGCAACCCAACGCCGCCGACAGCTGGATCAAACGCCCCAACAGCAGTGCCGCGCCGTTCGGCGGACGCCGCGCGCTGGACCGCATGCTGGCCGGCAATGTCAGCGACCTCGTGGTCGCGTGCGGCAGTATCTCGACGCAATGCGAGGCGGCTGGGCGTGACACAACCGCAATGGCAGGACCGCTGGCGCACTGCGCCGCTCGACTGGTCGCCCGCTTATCGGGTCATTCCAACACGTTTTCCGGCCATCAATCTGTTCGACCGGGTCGCTTCGCCTGAAGACTTCGACGCGCTCTACGTCCTCGAGTCGATGACGAACGACCGGTCTACGTACCAAAGTCGGCGAACTGGATCGGGTGCCGAGCGAAGAACGGCGTTTCGGTCCCGGCTACGGTTCGATCATGGCCACGCTCACGCATCTGAATCCGCTCGGCAGCCGCTTTTCGGACGGCTCGTATGGCGTGTTCTATTGCGCCCGGTCGCGCGCCACGGCCATCGCCGAAACGCGTTATCACACGGGCAAATTTCTGGAGGCGACGGCCGGAGCCGCCCACGCGTCAGCAGATGCGGCTCTACACCGTCGTCGCGCAAGGCGAAGTGGTGGGGAGATATTCGAAACGACCCGGCGCCCGATCTCTCGGTGCTCTCGCTCGACGATTATCTGGCCGGCCAGGCAACTCGGCCGTGCAGTGCGCGCGGCCGGCGGCAGGACCCGCGTTGCAATGTCTGATAGCTTCTGGCGAAGCGGCGTGATCGGGAACAAAGCAGGGCTCAATGACTCGATTGAAAGGCGGCGCACGATGCGGCCTGTGATATGCGCGGCGCTTCACATGCGGCGCGTGGACGGCCGTAGTATGCCAAATATGATCGCAACGGCAATAGTCCGCGTGGCTGCGACCCTAGCGCAATTTTGCGCGCGGCGTTGGCGAACGCCCAACGCGTGCGGTTTGCGAGGCAATTTGACACAGCCGCATGAAAGCTTGCGTATTTTGGCGACCGTGATCAGTTTGGAAGGTGGCGTTGCGCGGGCAATGGATTATATGGTGAAGGTGATCATGATCAGGATGCGGAGGACTGCTTGGTGCTGGTTTTTCGCATCGATTTGCCT
>CALNWS010000043.1 GCA_940747215.1 uncultured Paraburkholderia sp.
AGCAGTCCTCCGCATCCTGATCATGATCACCTTCACCATATAATCCATTGCCCGCGCAACGCCACCTTCCAAACTGATCACGGTCGCCAAAACGGCCTGATCACCATCACCGAAATCCCGCAGCTCGTGCCAGTTCAGATCCGGCATGCGGAAATCGAGGTAGCCGAGCGCGCAGCCCATGGCGATGTCCGCGAGCGTGTAGTGTTGCCCGCGCACCACGTCTTGCTGCCGAGCCCCTGCGACATCGCGATCAGACCTTCGTTGATCTTGCGCTGCTGGCGCACGACCCACGCTTCCACGCGATGCGCCGGCGCGCACTGCGTGCCTTCGAGGCGAATCAGCACGGCGGCGTCGAGCACGCCGTCGCACAGCGCCTCCCAGCACCGCACTTCCACGCGCTCGCGGCCCGATTGCGGAATCAGCTTGCCGACCGGCTAGAGCGTGTGTCCACGTATTCGCAGATTACGCGCGAGTCGAACACCGTTTCGCCGTCCTCCATGACGAGGCAGGGCACCTTGCTAAGCGGATTGAACGTGTGAATCCGGGTGTCCGCCGACCAGACGTCCTCGGGAACGAGTTCGTAGTCGATTTTCTTGTCGGCCAGCACGATCCGCGCTTTGCGCACGAACGGGCTGCCGAGCGAACCGATGAGTTTCATCATTAACATCTGCCTTTAACTAAATCCGGCAACTAAATCCGGCGCAAGTATAAGTGCTAGGAGGCGTTCACGAACGTGCTGCCGCGCTCCGGCGAGCCGCATGCAGACTCGCTGTGGATAGTTTGCAACATTGCCGTCATATTTGCACGCCGTCTAGCTGGCCGATCAGCCAACGTCCGGCGGACGGTCTTTACGCACCGCTCCGACAGTATCGCCGCGAAATAAGTCGCGCCATTGGGCGCTACAATCGCACGATGAACCAGCCGACCGAACCCACCATCGCCATCGACGTCTACCGCAAGCGCCGTGAGCGCGTGTTCGCTGCGCTGCGCGCAGCGGGCGGCGGCGTCGCCATCGTCCCCACCGGGCCGGAAGCGCTGCGCAACCGGGATGCCGACTATCCCTACCGTCACGACAGCTATTTCTACTATCTGACTGGCTTCACCGAACCCGAGGCTCTGCTCGTGCTCGATGCAAGCGCCGCGCCAGATGCGCCGGCGTCGGTCCTGTTCTGCCGCGAGAAGAACGTGGAGCGCGAGACGTGGGAAGGCTTCCGTTTCGGACCGGAAGGCGCGCGCGAGGCGTTCGGCTTCGACGCCGCGTTCGCCATCGGCGAAGTGGACGCGCAGGTGCCGCGCATTCTCGCCGACAAACCAGTGCTGCACTACGCGCTCGGCAGTTCGTCCGAACTGGACGCACAGGTGCGCGGCTGGCTCGACGCGGTCCGTGCGCAAGGCCGCGGCGGAGTAGCCGCGCCCACGGCGGCGCGCGATCTGATTCCGCTGCTCGACGACATGCGGCTCATCAAGGACGAGCACGAACTCGCGATCATGCGCCGCGCCGGCCAGATTTCGGCGCAGGCGCACCGCCGCGCGATGGCCGCGTGTCATCCGGGCGTGCGCGAGTACGAACTCGAAGCCGAACTGCTCTACACATTCCGCAAATTCGGCGCGCAGGCACCGGCGTACACGTCGATCGTCGCGGCGGGCGCGAACGCATGCGTTCTGCACTATCCGGCCGGCAACGCGATTGCGCAGGACGGCGACCTGATCCTTATCGACGCCGCGTGCGAGCTGGACGGCTACGCGTCCGACATCACACGCACGTTCCCGGCGAGCGGCCGCTTCACGCCGGCGCAGCGCGAGCTGTACGACATCGTGCTGGCCGCGCAGCAGGCCGCGATCGACGTCACGCGCGCGGGCGCGACGTTCGACGACCCGCATCAGGCAGCCGTGCGCGTGCTGTCGCAAGGTCTGCTCGACACGGGCATTCTGGATCGCACGAAATTCGCCTCGGTCAACAACGTGATCGCCGAGCGCGCCTACGCGCCCTTCTACATGCACCGCACGGGCCACTGGCTCGGCATAGACGTGCACGATTGCGGCGACTACCGGGAACGCGGCGCGCCGCGCGACGAAACCGGCGCGTTGCCGTGGCGCACGCTGAAGCCGGGCATGACGCTCACCATAGAACCGGGTCTGTATATCCGTCCGACGGAAGGCGTGCCCGAGCGCTACTGGAACATCGGCATTCGTATCGAAGACGACGCGATCGTCACCGCCAACGGCTGCGAGCTACTCACGCGCGACGTAGCGGTCGGCGCCGACGCAATCGAAGCGCTGATGCAGGCCGCCCGCGCGTCAAACGAAACAGGGAAGTCAATCGCATGAACGACGTTGCACCGTCGACCATCATCCTGAAGCCGGCGGCGTCGGCGCAACCGTTCGATTTCGACGTGACGATCGTCGGCGCCGGACCGGTCGGCCTCGCGCTGGCCGGCTGGCTCGCGCGCCGCAGTGCGACGCGGGCGCTGAAAATTGCGCTCGTGGACGCGCGCGAGCCGGAAGATTCGATCGCTGACCCGCGCGTCATCGCCGTGTCGCAAGGCAGCCGGATGATTCTGGAGCCGCTGCGCTGGCCCGCCGACGCCAGCGCAATCCATCGCATTCACGTATCGCAACGCGGGCACTTCGGCCGCACGCTGATCGACCACAGCGAGCACGGCTTGCCCGCGCTCGGCTACGTGCTGCGTTACGGCTCGATTGTGCACGGACTCGCCGCCGCCGTGCATGCCACCGACGTGCACTGGTTCTGCTCCACGTCGGCCGCCGCGCCTACGCAGGACCTCGACGGCGTGACGTTGCCGATCGAAACCGCGGGCGTCACGCGCCATGTGCGAACACGGGTTCTGGTAAATGCCGAAGGCGGCCTGTTCGGCGACCAGAAAGGCGCGAAGCCGGACGAAGGCGATTCGCGCGACTACGGGCAAACCGCGCTGGTCGGCACGGTGAGCGTCTCTGCGCCGCAGCCGCACGTGGCGTGGGAGCGCTTCACGTCGCAAGGGCCGATTGCGCTGCTGCCGATGGGCGGCGTGCGCGGCGCGGACTACGCGCTCGTCTGGTGCTGCTCGCCGGAAGAAGCCGCGCGTCGCGCGCAAATCTTCGACGAGGCGTTTCTGCGCGAACTCGGCGTCGCGTTCGGCGACCGCATAGGCAGCTTCACGCAAATCCGTCAGCGCGCATCGTTCCCGCTGGGCCTGAATGCCGTCGACACGCTCGTGAAGGGGCGCGTGGTCGCCATCGGCAACGCGGCACAAACGCTGCATCCGGTGGCGGGGCAAGGCCTCAACCTCGGGTTGCGAGATGCGCATTCGCTCGCCGACGCGCTTTCCACCGAAGGCGCCACGCCGCTCGCGCTCGCCGCGTTCGCGCAGCGCCGCGCGCTCGACCGCCGCATGACGATCGGCGCGACGGACACGCTCGCCCGCCTTTTCACCATCGACTTCGCACCGCTCGCGGTCATGCGCGGCCTCGCGCTCACGGCGCTCGAATTCCTGCCACCGGTCAAAACCGCGATCGCCCGTCAGATGATGTTCGGCCAGCGCCGCTAAGCACAGCGTCGCCCGCATCTGCGCATCTGCATCTCTATGTGAAACGCGCCACACTTTCATGGAAGATTTAATGAGTTACGACAGTCACATGTCGGGTGTCGGCTATCTGTTAACGCTAAAATAACGGTTTTTCCTCGCAATTCGCGAACGCTCCGATTGACACAAATTGATCAATCGGCCGCTCGCGCGTCCACTTCATGCCCACTCTTGGCTCCCACAATCTGCGCAATAACCTGTTCGTCGCCCCGATGGTCGGCGTGACCGACCGGCCGTTCCGTCAACTGTGCAAACGGTTGGGCGCAGGTTACGCGGTGTCGGAAATGGCCGCCTCGAACGCGCAGTTGTGGAAAAGCGAAAAGACCATGCGGCGCGCGAATCACGAAGGCGAAGTCGAGCCGATCGCCGTGCAGATCGCCGGCGCCGATCCGGCCATGATGGCCGAAGCCGCCCGCTATAACGTGGCGAACGGCGCGCAGATCATCGACATCAACATGGGTTGTCCGGCCAAGAAAGTCTGCAATGTGGCGGCCGGCTCGGCGCTGTTGCAGAACGAGCCGCTCGTGCAGCGCATCGTCGAGGCCGTGGTGGGCGCGGTGGGTGTCGGGCCCGACGCTGTGCCCGTCACGCTGAAAATCCGCACGGGCTGGAATCGCGAGAACAGGAATGCGCTGAACGTCGCGCGTCTCGCGGAATCGGCGGGCATTTCGATGCTCACCGTGCACGGCCGCACGCGCGCGGACCTGTATCACGGCGACGCCGAATACAACACCATCGCCGCGGTGAAAGCGGCGGTGCGCATTCCGGTCGTGGCCAACGGCGACATAACGTCACCCTGGAAAGCACGCGAGGTGCTGGCGGCCACGGGCGCCGACGCCATCATGATCGGCCGCGCGGCGCAGGGGCGCCCGTGGCTCTTCCGCGAAATCGAGCACTTCCTGCAAACGAGCGAGCTGCTGCCGCCGCCGCGCATCGACGAAATCCGGCAGGTGATGAACGAGCACCTGAAAGATCACTACGCGTTCTACGGGGAATTTACCAGTGTCCGCACTGCGCGCAAGCACATCGGCTGGTACGCTCGCGGCCTTTCTGGCGCCAACGTGTTCCGGCATCGCATGAATACGCTGAACACCACGCGCGAACAACTCCTCGCCGTCAACGAATTTTTCGACGCGCAGAAGGCGATCTCCGACCGCCTCGTTTACGTCGACGAATCGCTCAACAACAAGGGCGAGGACCCAACCGACCTTCTAGCAGCATGAGCAAGAACAACATCGAACAATCTGTCCGCGACAGCCTAGGTGTGTATTTCCAGGATCTCGACGGCTCCAATCCGCACGACGTCTACGACATGGTGATTTCGTGCGTGGAAAAACCCCTGCTCGAAGTGGTGCTCGAGCAGGCTGGCGGCAACCAGTCGCTGGCCGCCGAGTATCTCGGCATCAACCGCAATACGCTGCGCAAGAAACTGCAACAACACGGGTTGCTGTAGCCCGTTGCAGTTTTCCGGCGCCCTGCCACGTCTCCCTTCGGCTTTTCGTCTTCGTCATGATCAAGCAAGCGCTCATCTCCGTTTCCGACAAGTCCGGCATTGTCGATTTCGCCAAGTCGCTGTCTGACCTCGGCGTCAAGATCCTGTCGACCGGCGGCACCGCGAAACTCCTCGCGGACGCGGGCCTCTCCGTCACCGAAGTCGCGGATTACACCGGCTTCCCGGAAATGCTGGACGGACGCGTGAAAACGCTGCATCCGAAGGTGCACGGCGGCATTCTGGCGCGCCGCGATCTGCCGGAACACATGGCAGCGCTCGACAAGCACGACATTCCCACGATCGACCTGCTCGTCGTGAACCTGTATCCGTTCGTACAGACGGTGTCGAAGGAAGAGTGCTCGCTTGAAGACGCGATCGAGAACATCGACATCGGCGGTCCGACTATGCTGCGCTCGGCCGCGAAGAACCACCGCGACGTGACAGTGGTGGTCGACCCGGCGGACTACGCGGTCGTGCTCGAAGAAATGTGCGCGAACAGCAACGCCGTATCGTACAAGACGAATTTCCACCTAGCAACCAAGGTATTCGCGCACACGGCGCAATACGACGGCGCGATCACGAACTATCTGACGAGCCTGACCGGCGAACTGCAACACTCGTTGCGCAACGCTTACCCGGCCACCTTCAACCTCGCGTTCGAAAAGGTGCAGGATCTGCGCTACGGCGAAAACCCGCATCAGAGCGCGGCGTTCTATCGCGATCTGTCGGTGCAGCTTGGCGCGCTGGCGAACTACAACCAGTTGCAGGGCAAGGAACTCTCCTATAACAACATCGCGGATTCCGACGCAGCGTGGGAATGCATGAAGACCTTCGACGTGCCGGCCTGCGTGATCGTCAAGCACGCGAATCCGTGCGGCGTGGCAGTCGGCGCGAACGCGAACGAGGCTTACGCGAAGGCATTCCAGACCGACCCGACTTCGGCCTTCGGCGGCATCATCGCCTTCAACCGCGAAGTGGACGAAGCGACAGCGCAAGCCGTGGCGAAGCAGTTCGTCGAAGTGCTGATCGCTCCGTCGTTCAGTACGGAAGCGCGTCAGGTGTTCGCTGCGAAGCAGAACGTGCGTCTGCTCGAAATCGCGCTGGGCGAAGGCCATAACGCGTTCGATCTGAAGCGCGTGGGCGGCGGCCTACTGGTTCAGTCGCTCGATTCGAAGAACGTGCAGCCGCCCGAACTGCGCGTCGTGACGAAGCGTCACCCCATGCCGAAGGAAATGGACGATCTGCTGTTCGCATGGCGCGTGGCGAAGTACGTGAAATCGAACGCGATCGTGTTCTGCGGCAACGGCATGACGCTGGGTGTCGGCGCGGGTCAGATGAGCCGCGTGGACTCGGCGCGCATCGCAAGCATCAAGGTGCAGAACGCCGGTTTGACGCTGGCGGGTTCGGCGGTGGCGTCGGACGCGTTCTTCCCGTTCCGCGACGGTCTGGACGTGGTCGTGGCAGCAGGTGCAACCTGCGTGATCCAGCCGGGCGGCTCAATGCGCGACGACGAAGTGATCGGCGCGGCGGATGAACACAACATCGCCATGGTCATGACGGGCGTGCGTCACTTCCGTCACTGATCGTTAGTTGAACATCCAGGAACGGCCCAGTGGCTTTTGCACTGGGCCGTTTTCTTTGTCGCGCCGGTTCTGCCGGAGCGTGCAGCTAGTCCTCCTTGCTCGCGTAGCCTCCGCTCACTTCCGGGTGCTAGCTGATGTAGGCGCTGAGTCCTTGCCCGCGCCACGTCCGCTGTTTCAGCGCCGTGAGATGCTGCGCGCCGACGCTCTCCATCGTGTAGAGATAGACCGTGCCCGAGTTGAAACGTACGCGCATGAAATCATCGCCGATTTCATAGGCGGCGACACCCGAGTGCCCGTTGAGATTGCGATAGCGTTCCATCTGCGCTGCCCTCCTTCATGCTTCATAGCTGGATGACAGCAGGTTTTATTCCGCTCGCGCGGGGCGTGTATTGTAGTATCGCAGGCACCTGCTTTTAACCGCTTGTGCGGCATTTCATGAGAATTCTCGGCATCGACCCCAGTCTGCGTGTGACCGGCTTCGGCGTGATCGACCAGAGCGGTCACACGCTCAGCTACGTGACGAGCGGCGTCATCAAGACCGCCGACGCGGACCTGCCCTCGCGCCTCGGCACCATTTTCGAAGGTATTTCGACGCTGATCCGCCAGTGTTCGCCGGATCAGTCGGCGATCGAAAAGGTGTTCGTGAACGTGAATCCGCAATCCACGCTGCTGCTCGGCCAGGCGCGCGGCGCTGCCATCTGCGGACTGGTGGCGGGCGGCGTGCCGGTCGCGGAATACACCGCGTTGCAGTTGAAGCAGGCCGTCGTGGGCTACGGCCACGCGACCAAGGAACAGATGCAGCAGATGGTGGTGCGCCTGCTCAATCTCACCGGCGTACCCAGCACCGACGCCGCCGACGCACTCGGCATGGCGATCTGCCACGCGCACGGCGGCAGCACGCTCGGCACGCTGGGCGGCATCGCGCCCGCACTGGCAAAGAAGGGCTTGCGCGTGAGGCGCGGACGCCTCGTCGGATAGCGAGATCAGTTGCGGCTGGCCAGCGCGAGACGGCAAGCCAGTCCGGCGAACACCGTTCCCATTAGATATTGCGGCCACCGCGGAGCGCGCTTTCCCGCCGACATTTTGCGGCTCAATCGGCTCGCCAGCAGAATCACCGAGCCGTTCACGCAGAAACCAATCAGATTCAACACAGTGGCAAGCACCATGATCTGCAACGCGACCGACCCGGCCTCGGGACGCACGAATTGCGGAAATAGCGCGAGCACGAACAATGCGACCTTCGGGTTCAGCAGATTGGTGAACAGGCCTTGCCGGAAAATGCGTGCAATCGGATAACGTTTCGCCGACGCGTCCGGCGAAAACACGGTGCCTTTTGCGCGAAAACTCTTGATCGCGAGATAAAGAAGATAGGCCGCGCCGGCAAATCGCACGACGTTGTAAGCCATCGGCACCGCGAGAAACAGTTGCGACAAGCCGAACGCCGCCGCCAGCGCGTGACACTAGGTGCCCGCTGCAATGCCCGCGTAAGTGGTAAAGCCCCCTGCGCACCCTTGGCTCAGGCTGCGCGACGCGATCAACAGCATACCGGGACCCGGCGTAGCGGTGAGCGCGAGACAGGCCGCGGCGAACAGCCCGAGTGTGGTGAGTTGCAGAATGAAGTCTCCTTCTGGGGTTATGCCGGAAGATGCGCCGGACGAATACGTGCCAAAAGGAATATCAGTCTCTATGAGGCGTGTTTGCGACGGTCAATTGCGATTGCACGTAAGACGCCTGCATATTTTCCGCTTCGGCACAGGCATCTGTTCATCGTGCCCCATCTCCCTGCGCTACACTCGCCCTTTCTCTCGATACTGAATCCGCCATGATCGGTCGCATTGCCGGCGTTCTGCTGGAAAAAAATCCGCTGCACCTGCTCGTCGACTGCAACGGCGTAGGTTACGAAGTCGACGTGCCGATGAGTACGTTCTATAACCTGCCTTCCACCGGCGAGCGCGTGGTGTTGCTCACGCAGATGATCGTGCGCGAAGACGCGCATCTGCTCTACGGTTTCGGCACCGCGCAGGAACGTTCGACGTTCCGCGAGTTGCTCAAGATCTCCGGCATCGGCGCGCGCATGGCGCTCGCGGTGCTCTCCGGCATGAGCGTGAGCGAACTCGCGCAAACCGTGACGATGCAGGACGCGGCGCGCCTTACGCGCGTGCCGGGCATCGGCAAGAAAACGGCTGAGCGGCTGCTCCTCGAACTGAAGGGCAAACTCGGCGCGGATCTCGGCGCGATGGCGGGCGCGGCCTCGCCGAACGACCACGCCTCGGACATCCTGAACGCACTACTCGCATTGGGTTACTCTGAAAAAGAAGCTTTGGCGGCCATCAAGAACGTGCCGGCCGGCACCGGCGTTTCCGAAGGCATCAAGCTTGCGTTGAAGGCGCTGTCCAAGGCGTGAGAACCGTTGGCAGCGCGCGTGACGGAGTAGCTTCGCACACGGCGCGAGCGCGCGCACCTTGGCCGTTCGGCCGGGTTTCGCAACGTGCGCGGCGCGGTACAATGAACGCATGATCGAAATTGACAAACTCGCCGCCGAACACATCATCGGGGCCACGCCCGTCTCGCCGAACGAAGAAGCATTCGAGCGCGCGCTGCGCCCGCGTCAGCTCGAAGAATATGTCGGGCAGGAAAAGGTGCGCGGTCAGCTCGAAATCTTCATCGAGGCGGCCAAGCGCCGCTCGGAATCGCTCGACCACGTTCTACTGTTCGGGCCGCCGGGTCTCGGCAAAACCACGCTCGCGCACATCATCGCGCGGGAAATGGGCGTGAATCTGCGGCAAACGTCGGGGCCGGTGCTGGAACGCGCCGGCGACCTCGCCGCGCTGCTCACCAATCTCGAAGCCAACGACGTGCTGTTCATCGACGAAATTCACCGGCTCTCGCCGGTCGTCGAAGAAATTCTGTACCCGGCGTTGGAGGATTATCAAATCGACATCATGATCGGCGAAGGTCCGGCCGCGCGTAGCGTGAAGCTAGATCTGCAGCCGTTCACGCTGGTCGGCGCCACCACGCGCGCCGGCATGCTCACCAGTCCGCTGCGCGATCGTTTCAGCATCGTCGCGCGGCTCGAGTTTTATAATTCGGAAGAACTGGCGCGCATCGTCACGCGCTCGGCTGCGTTGCTGAATGCGCAGATCCATCCGGACGGCGCGTTCGAAATCGCCAAGCGCGCACGCGGCACGCCGCGTATCGCGAACCGTCTGCTGCGCCGCGTACGCGATTACGCCGAAGTGAAAGCGGACGGCAACATCACCGCTCAGGTGGCCGACGCGGCGCTGCACATGCTCGACGTAGACGCGGTGGGCTTCGACCTGATGGACCGCAAGCTCCTCGAAGCGATCCTGCACAAGTTCGACGGCGGTCCGGTCGGTGTCGACAATCTCGCGGCCGCTATTGGCGAAGAACGCGACACGATCGAAGACGTGCTGGAGCCATATCTGATCCAGCAAGGCTTCCTTCAGCGCACGCCGCGTGGCCGCGTCGCCACACTGCTCACCTATCGGCACTTCGGGCTCGCCGCGCTGGATGCGTCGAGCGCGCTGCCGGGTTTGTGGGATCTGGCTTCGAGCTAAGCGAAGCTGTTCACGCGTAATGAAAAGGCCGGCAGAATCCGGCCTTTTTCTTTTTCAACGTTGTTAAGCGGCCCCGCGAGCGGTCGCTAATCAACGCCCGGGTTCGGGCACCTTCCTGAAGTTGTTGTCAGCGCCCGGTGCGTCGAGATGCGACACGTCGGCCCACGAAACAATCGTCGCTTCGCTCGCGTCGTCCGCGTAATCGACCACGTTGATGCTCGTATTGAGCAGCGCGTAATCGCGCGGCGCGTCGAGCGACAGGCGGCCCGCGAAGCGGCGCACGCAATCCAGCACACCGCCGTGCGCGACGCATGCAATGCGACCGCCGCGATGCGCGGCCACTAGCGGCTCGATGGCGTGCAGCACGCGATGATAGAAGACGCGTTGCGACTCGCCGTCAGGCGGCGCGAAACCCGGATCGCTGGTTTGCCAATGTGCGTATTCGTCGGGAAAACGCACGGCAATCTCGTCGCTGTCGTGGCCCTAGAACGCGCCGTATGAGCGCTCGCGCAAACCTTCGCTCAGTTGCAGCGTCAGGCTGAGGGCGTCGGCCGTGGGTTGGGCGGTTTGCGGCGCGCGAGGCGTTGCGCCTACTCGAGGCCGGTTGTTGCGAGCGGAATGTCGATGTGACCTTGAATGCGCTTGATGCGATTCCAGTCAGTTTCGCCGTGACAGATGAACAGGATCTGGGTGGTCATGAGGAGAGATTGAGCGTATGCGATCCACGAACGACGCTCCCCAGAGTAAGGTAGCGGAGCGCGTGAGGTGTAGTAGTGAAGCGGGTCAGCGGAGGTCGGCCGGCATTTTCCGGGGAAGCAACGCGTCATGGTTGTCGACGGTCTTGGCCAGAGGCAGGCGCTGGAACAGCCAGGTGAGGTACCGGTAAGGATCGTCATCTGCTGCTTAGACACGTAGAGCGGCTGCAGGCGCTGCTTACGCAACTCGGCGAAAGCGATTGAGCTTGGCGTTGCTCCGAACCGGCCGACGTGGCGGGCGCGGCAGACTTGCGGCATTCGTTCTTGACGCCGTGCTCGCGCAACAGATCGCACAGCAACCCGCGCACGCCGACGAAGCCGATACGTCGTCTACACTACCTAACGACGTCGCGCCATCGACGATGCAAAGCGACGTCCACGTCTTTACGATCCAGAAAGACGGCTCGATCGAAGAGCACGACGACACGGTGATGCGTGCCAACACCACGAGCGGCGTCGACGATATCGCGCAGCGCTACGTGTGGTTCAACAAGGACATCGAGCAGGTGCAACTGCTCGCGGCCG
This sequence comes from uncultured Paraburkholderia sp., assembly GCA_940747215.1. Taxonomy (GTDB): domain Bacteria; phylum Pseudomonadota; class Gammaproteobacteria; order Burkholderiales; family Burkholderiaceae; genus Paraburkholderia. The sequence continues at coordinate 11,518 of CALNWS010000043.1, forward strand.
AAACGATCGACCCCGACGGCACCGCTCACGCAGTCAGCCCTGAAGCGATTCGCGACGTGCAGGAACCGCGCTCGGCAGGCGCACCAAGTTTTGAGGACGGCGTATTGCACACGGTGATTTTCCCCGGCGTGGCGCCGGGCTCGCGTGTGCATTCGGCGTTTCGCAAAACGCGTTCGAAGCCGCTGCAAGCGGGCACGTTTGCCTACCTCGTCGAACCGACGCTCGAACCGGTGGAACTGCAGCGTCTCATCTTCGATCTTCCCGCCAACGTGCCGTTCTACGCCGACGCGCGCGCGGTTATGTCGCGCTGCCGCCCGTCACGGCGAACGGGCGTACGCGCTACGAGTTCGACTACAAACACGGTCCGTATCCACGGCTCGAAGCGGGCGCGGTCGGCTATGCGAACTGGGGCGACCGGCTGATGGTGTCGACGGTGCCCGATTTCGCGACCTTTGCCGCGCGCTATCGCGGGCCGTCCACGGACACGACCGTCGGCGATCCGGCCATCGTGCAGCTTGCTGCGCGCGGCCTGACGGCGAACGCCGACGATCCGCGCGAGAAAGCCCGCATCCTGTACGACTGGATGCGCCTGAATATCCGCTACGTGGCGCTCTTTCTCGGCGAGACGGCCGCGATTCCGCACAAGGCGGCCGACATCCTGCGTAACCGTTACGGCGACTGCAAGGACTACGTTGCGCTCTATGGCGCGTTGCTCTCGGCGGTCGGCATTCGCAGCGAGGCCGTGCTGCTCAATCTCGGGCCGTACTATAGCTTGCCGGGCGTGTCCGGTACGGGGTGAGCGCGATCAATCACGCGATCCTGTGGATACCCGAGTTGTCCACGTTTGCGGACACCACTGTGGGCGGCATGAGTTTCGGCACGCTGCCGCCGAACGTGATGGATCGTCCAGTGCTGCTCGTCGACGAAGGCTTGCTGTCGCGCACGTCCGCCACGCAGCCGCGCGAGCGCACGGCGCGCGTGCAGATCGATGTCGATGCAAACGGCACGGTGAACTACGCCTATCGCGTGGAAGATGCGGGCTATCCGGCTGAACTGGAGCGCAACACGTTCCGGCGCGCGACGCGTCAGCGCGCGCAGCAGAGCGCGGCGAACCGTCTGTTGCTGACCGGCCTGCACGGCACCGCGCAACTGCGCACCGGCGACGTAAGCGCGACGGACGGCCCGTTTGCGACGTCGATGCAGGGCAAGGTGGAGCACTTCGTCTGGCGTGACGGCACGACGGCCGTACCCGCTCTGACGAGCCTTGCAGGCGGCATGAGTTCGCAGATGCAGGCGTGGCTCGCGGAGCCCGCGAGAACGCAGCCGTGGGCCTGCCGGCAGCGAATTCGATGAAACGCTGGAAATGACGTTGCCCGCTTTCGCGCGCGTGACCGATCTGCCGGCCGACACGAGCGTGAACGACCACTTCATTGCATTCACGTCGCGCTACGTGTTCGATCCGGCGACCCGCACGTTGCAGGTGAGGCAGCACCTGCATGCCGCCTTCGGCCATCAGATGTATTCCGCCGACGAATTCAACGGCATGAAGGACGACCTCACGCGCATCGAGCGCGACCTCGACGCCGAGCTGGTGCTGAAGGCGTCGAAGTAGCTCTGCACGCTTTCGAATTTACGTCCCGCGCTCTTGGTGACGATCGACACCCACGCGCCGTTCTTCACCTGATAGAGCGTCGACGAACCGCTCTTCAGCGCGCCGCCGGTACTGTCGAACGAAATCTTGCCGGTGACGCCGTCGAAATCGATCGCCTTCAGCGTGGGACGATACTGCGCAGGCGAGGTGGATTTGGTCTGCTGCATCGCCTTGATCGCGGCCCATGCGCCGTCATAGCCAAACGGCGCATAGGAGAGGATGTCACGCCGAAGCACTTCTTGAACTTCGCCGAGAAGTCCTTGCCGCCCGGCAGTTAGTTGCGCGAGCGGCCGGCCGTATTCCTAGGCCATCACACCTTCGGCCGAATCGCCCGCGAGCTTGATGAATTCCTCGTCCATCACGCCGCCGCCCACGAGTTGCGCGTTCAGGCCGAGCTGTTTCATGCGCTTGGCGAAACCGGCCGCCTGCGTGTCGAGTCCGCCGAAGAAAACGAGGTCGGCGTTGATCGATTTGATCTTAGTGATCTGCGTGCTGAAGTCCACGGCCTTGTTGTCCGTGTACTCGCGCGTGATGATCTTGCCGCCGTGCGCCTTCACCGCTTTCTCGAACTCGTCGGCTTCGCCCTGACCGAAGGCGGTGCGGTCGTCGATGATCGCGATGCGCTTCGCCTTCGTCACTTCCACCGCGTAGACACCCGCGTTCCCGGCATTCTGCGCGTCTGTGGAAATCACCATGAAAGTGTTCGCGAAGCCGCGTCCGGTAATCACGGGATTCGTCGCGGCCGGGTCGATCACGGGAATGCCCGCGCTTTCATATACCTGCGAGGCGGGAATCGTCGTGCCCGAATTGAAGTGGCTGACCACTGCCGCGACGCCCGCGTCCACGAGCTTCTGCGCGGCCTGCACGCTGATGCGCGGACGGCCAGACCATCCTCGGCGACGATCTGGAAGTGCGCCACCTTGTCACCGATCTTGATCTTCTGCGCGTTGGCTTCTTCGAGCGCGAGCTGCACGCCGTTTTGCAGGTCCTTGCCGTAGCCTGCGTTCGCGCCGGTCAGCGGCGCGGCGAAGCCGATCCGCGTCGGCGCGCGCTGCGCCGCGATCTGCAGAACAGCACGGACTCTTTCCCTGACGACGTCGTGGAATTGCAGCGTTATTTCGCCGACCTCCCGTGCCTGGTCAGCGGATTCGCGCCATACCCGGCGCGGGTCTGCACGTGCCGCTGTGGCTGATCGGCTTGCCGCTCTTCAGCGCGCAGATGGCTGCGGCGCTCGGCCTGCCGTTCGCATGCGCCGGCTTGATGTCCATGTACGCCATATGCAAGGCCACGCTTTGCGAACTGAACTCGTATTGCTCGACCAGAACCGGATAATTGAAGCCTTGCAACTCGGGACCGTACGCGCAGGACCGGCGTTGTCGGAATCGGCGGCCGCGTTTGCCGCATTTGCGGAGACTGCGCCGAGGTGGCGGAAGCGGCAACCGGCACGTTGGAGTCGACGGAAGCAGTGCAAGCACCGGCAAGCGCGCAGCCGCTCAGGATGACGGACAGGAGATGGCGATGGAGAGTCATCGATAGATGGGCAAGGAGAGGATCATGGGAAGAAACCACGAACGAACTAGAACGGCACGCAGGCACATCGCCCCAGCCAGGAACGTCCGATTCTAAGATGTGCAGCCGAAGCGCGCTGCGAGTCGCACAGTCGATACACCCGCTGCAATCCCACACTGCGGGCAGGCAGAATAAATCGTGACCAGCCCTCAACCGACTAAAGCAAGTCATCTCCGGCACTGCTCATGTGCCACCCCGTTTGGGCATGCATATTTGCGCAACTCCCTGACTTCCTGTGTGTCGTGCCGCACTGAGCAAAGCCGCTCAAGCCCGGATCGTGAACAAAGATGCGGCCTGTGCATGCGCATACGCGTCGCACCCATGTCATATTATTCGTGCAAAGCAATTCGGTGCTAGAAAGAACTACCCGTCAGACGGATTCACACCCGCTTGGCACGACGAACGATCAGTGGAGAAGAACGCAGCAAACAATTCCGGACATACTAACCAGCAACTGACATGGACACTCCGGCACGGTTGAACGATCTGCAACGCACCACCCTCGCCATCGTCCTCGCGGGCAGACGGGGCACGCGGCTCGAGCCGCTCACCAACAAACGCGTGAAACCAGCGGTGCATTTCGGCGGCAAATACCGGATCATCGACTTCGCATTGTCCAACTGTCTGAATTCCGGCATTCGCCGCATCGCAGTGGTGACGCAGTCGCAGTACAAGACGCACTCGCTGTTGCGCCACCTGCAGCGCGGCTGGAGTTTCCTGCGCGGTGAATTCGGCGAGTTCATCGACCTTTGGCCCGCGCAGCAGCGCGTGGAAGGCGCCCATTGGTATCGCAGCACCGCGGACGCGGTGTTCCAGAACCTCGACATCATCCGCTCCATCCGGCCGAAGTACGTGATCGTGCTGGCGGGCGACCATATCTACAAGCAGGACTACACGCGCATGATCCAGGACCACGCCGAGAGCGGCGCGGACTGCACGGTCGGCTGCATCGAAGTGCCGCGAATGGACGCGGTCGCCTTCGGCGTGATGCGCGTGGACGAAAACCGGCGCGTGACGGGCTTCGTCGAAAAGCCGGCTGATCCGTCCTGCATTCCCGGCCGCCCCGATACGGGCGCTGGCTAGCATGGGCATCTACGTGTTCAACGCCGATTATCTGTATTCGCTGCTCGAGGAGAATATTTCGTCCGTGGACACGGACCACGACTTCGGCAAGGACATCCTGCCGCGCGTGGTCATGCAGGGCACGGCGATCGCGCATTCGTTCAGCATGTCGTGCGTGTCGTCGGATCCGAACGTGGAGCCGTACTGGCGCGACGTCGGTACGATCGACGCCTACTGGGCCGCGAACCTCGACCTCGCTTCCACGATCCCGACGCTCGACCTCTACGACCACACCTGGCCGATCTGGACGTATCAGGAACAGTTGCCGCCCGCCAAGTTCGTGCGCGACATGAAAGGTCTGCAAGGCTCGGGCAATAACCTGATCGTGTGCGACCTGATCGTGTGCGGCGGCTGCGTAATCTCGGGCTCGCAGATATCGCGCTCGGTGTTGTCGTCGAACGTCAAGGTGAGTTCGTTCTGTAACATCGTTGAGGCAGTCTTGTTGCCGCAGGTCACGGTCGGCTCAAGTTGCCGGCTGCAGAAGGTCGTGATCGACCGCGGCTGCACGATACCGGACGGCACCGTGATCGGCGAGGACCCGGTGGCCGACGCGGAGCGCTTCTACCGGACCGATGACGGCGTGGTGCTGGTCACGCCCGAGGCACGGGAGAAGGCGGCGAAGTAGCGCCGCGTGAACGGGCGGCACGTAACCCGGCACCGCCCCGCCCGGCTAAAAAGTGTTTGAACAGCCGGGCTGCCAAACGTATTGAATAACCCTCAACCGGACCGAGACGGAGCCTATGACGATTCGCGCCCTGCACGTCGCAAGCGAGCTGTATCCCCTTCTCAAAACGGGCGGTCTCGCCGACGTCGCGGGTGCGCTGCCACCCGCACTGATCGAGCGTGGCGCGGACGTCCGCGTGCTGTTGCCGGGCTTCCCGGCCGTGGTTGCCGGTCTCACCGACATCAAGCCGGTCGCGCAACTGGAACGCCGCTTCGACACGCCCGGCGTCGTGCTGGAACGGGGCACGCTGCCGCCGAACGGGCTCGTCGTCTATCTGATCCGCGCGAACACGCTCTACGACCGGCCGGGCAATCCTTATCTGAACGACAAACACGTGCCGTACGGCGACAACGCCCAGCGTTTCGCGCTGCTCGGCTGGGTCGCGGCGCAACTCGCGTAGCAACTCGACCCGGCGTGGTCGCCGCAAATCGTCCACGCGCACGACTGGTACGCAGGCCTCGCGCCCGCCTATCTGAAAGCCGCCGAGCGCCAGTTGGGGCGGCCACTTGCGCGCAGCATCTTCACGGTGCACAACCTCGCCTATCAGGGTGTGTTTCTGGCGCACCAGTTCGGCCAGCTCGGCCTGCCCGACGACTTCTTCAGCATGTACGGCATCGAGTTCTACGGACAGCTTTCGTTTCTCAAGGCCGGCCTCTACTACAGCGACAGCGACCGCATCACCACTGTCAGCCCAACCTACGCGCGCGAGATCCAGACGCTCGCCCAGGGCGGCGGACTCGACGCACTCCTGCGCCACCGCTCGCACGATCTGAGCGGCATCCTGAACGGCGTCGATTACTCCGTGTGGAATCCCGCCAACGACGCGTTACTCGAGAATCACTACACGGTCACGCGAATCGCCGGCAAGATCGCCTGCAAGGAAGCACTGCAAAAGCGCCTCGGCCTCGCGCAGAAGAGCGACGCGCTGCTGTTCGGCGTGGTCAGCCGGCTCACCGAGCAGAAGGGTCTCGACCTGCTGCTCGAAGCGGTGCCGAAAATCGTCAAACGCGGCGGACAACTCGTCGTCTTCGGCACCGGCGACCCGGCGCTCGAAAACGGCCTGAAGCGCGCGGCGCAGGCGCATCCCCAATCGGTCGCGGTGGAACTCGGTTTCGACGAAATGCTCGCGCATACCATCGTCGCGCTTCGAGCCTTGCGGGCTCACACAGCTCTACGCGCTGGCCTATGGCTCGCTGCCGCTCGTGCACAGCGTCAGCGGTCTCGCCGACACGGTCGTGGACGCGTCGCTCGAAAATCTCGGGGACGACCTCGCCACGGGTTTCGTGTTCGAGCGCTTCGAGCTGAATGGCATCGGCGCCGCGATCCGCCGGGCGTTCGCGCTCTACGGCTGGCGCACCGACTGGAAAGCCATGCAGCGGCGCGCGATGCGCCAGGACTTCGGCTGGGGCGCATCTGCCGAGCGCTATCTGGCGCTCTACCGCGAACTGGTCCGAAGAACGGCGAGATGACGCAGTGCACGTCGAAGCGGGCACCGCGTCCAGCGCGACGTGTCTGCATAGCGCTATTCCGTTGTGCGCCGCCCACGCGTTTGATGGTTCGACGCAACAACACGGGGCCGGATTAACTCGCGCGCGGCAAACTCATAGGTAAACTCATGTATTGTTTCCAGATAATGTAGACCCGCATTTTTCTTGTATGGCTTGAAGCATTGCCCACCGGACAAATCGTCCGGCCGCCGCCAGACCTTCGTTGAACCGTTCGCGGCGCCTTCTCCCCGTTCCCCTATCGCGCATGAGCGCTTGCGCGGGCCAGACTATGACGAAGAACGTATTGAGCATCCAGTCACATGTCGTTTTTGGGCACGCCGGTAACAGCGCGGCCGTGTTTCCCATGCAACGCCTCGGCGTCAACGTGTGGCCGCTCAATACCGTGCAGTTTTCGAATCACACGCAGTACGGCCACTGGACCGGCAGCGCGATCGACGCCATGCAGATGGAAGAACTCGTCGACGGCATCGGCGCGATCGGCATGCTGCCGCGCTGCGACGCGGTGCTCTCCGGCTATCTCGGCACGCTGAAACAGGCGGAGTCGGTGCTGGAAATCGTGGCGTCGGTGAAGGCCGCGAATCCGTGCGCTTGGTACTTCTGCGATCCGGTAATGGGCGCGGCGAGCGGTTGTAAGGTCGAGCCCGGCATCCAGGAGTTTCTGGTGCGCACCATGCCCGAGAAAGCCGACGCGATGGCGCCGAATCACACTGAATTGCAATTGCTCGTGGGCCGCGAGATCGAAACGCTGGAAGAAGCGGTGATCGCGTGCCGCGAAATCATCGCGCGCGGGCCGAAGCTCGTACTCGTCAAACATCTGCTCGACCGCAACAGTCCCGCCGACCGTTTCAACATGCTCGTCGTCACCGAACGCGAAGGATGGATGGGCCAGCGCCCGCTCTACCCGTTCGCGCGTCAGCCTGTCGGCATCGGCGACCTGACGAGCGCGGTGTTCGTCGCGCGTACGCTGCTAGGCGACTCGATCCGCGCAGCCTTCGAACATACGCTCGCCGCCGTCAACGCAGTCGTCAAAGCCACGTGGCAAGCGGGCCGATATGAGCTCGAACTCGTGCCCGCGCAGAACGACATCGCGCAGCCGCGCGAGTGGTTCGATGCGTGGGTCGCGGATTCCGCCTGACCAGACCTGACCGAGCCTGACTTTCACGGCCCGTCCCTGCATGTCCTCGACGTATTTTTCCCTGTGAACTCTAGCTGTCAGCCGGGCGTCCTATAATGCGTGCCGCGCGAGCCGGGCTTCGTCCAGGTCGCGCCGCATTTTCAAGCATCCGGCATACAGCAGACGAGGTACAGATGGACGGTTATATCCGCAGCGAGCAGGAAGAGATTTTCGAGCAGATGTGCATGAGCGTGGACGCGCACGAACAGGAAGCGATCGAGTACTTCGAGAAGTAAGCGATCGTTATCGTCGTCCTTACGAGGGAACGGACAACGCACGCGAAGTGATGAACGCGTATCTGGAGTGGGAATACGGACTCGTTGCGCAGCTCGCGAAAGATGGCACGCACGGCTTTCACGTCATCTGAAAACGGTCTGCATTAGCGCTTCGGCTCGCCCGGAATCCTCTGCCGATTCGGTGTAAACGCGCTCTCGTCTAAAGCGTCGGTTGCGTTTAGATTAGCTGCACCTGAAAGGCTCATCGAGAGACTAGGGCGACCGAACCAGCAGCAGCCCGCCATTCCGACGATAGCGCGAGGTCAGCGGCCAAGGCTTCTGATCGCTTCGCGCAAGGCGCTCGCGTGTTCCGCTTCGTCGTCATCTGCGTACGTCTTTTGTGTACATCCGCTTCGTACGTCACATCACATTGCCGCGAGAACCGCTGCCCGGTTCGCTCGCGGTTTTCGTCATGCGCGGTTATCCTGTAACGGCGCGGGGGCCATCCTCGCGCATCTTACATTCGTGGATGCGGACACAACGGTTCGCGTCCCTACAGGAAATACGCTGTGAGCCTGAAACTGCTTCCTGTCGCCATACTGACTGCGTGCGTCGCGCTCGCCGGCTGCGACGAACAACAGAGCGACCGCGCCGTGCAAAAACTCAAGGAATTCTTCAACGCGGTCAAGCCGGACGCGTTGTTGCTGAAGGACATGACGCCCGGCGTCACGACGGAGGCGCAGATACGCGACCAGATGGGCAAGCCCGAAACGGAGCGCACCTTTACCGACGGCTCGAAGCGCTTCGAATATCCGTGCGGCCCGCAAGGCCTGAATACGTACATGGTAGACATCGGCCGCGACGGCAAATTGCAGGCTATCATGCAGGTGTTGACGGCGAAAAACTTCGCGAAGATCCGCATGGGCATGACCGAAGACGAAGTGCGCCGGTTGCTCGGCAAATCCGGTGAAATGGCGGTGTTTCCGCTGAAACCGGAGACGGTGTGGAGCTGGAAGTGGCGCGAGCGCGGCGTCACCGAAGAAGGGATTTTCAACGTGCATTTCGACCAGTATCACAAGGTGTACACCACATCGCGCTCAGACGTGATACCGTGGGCGATAGACGCTAAGAAAGCGGGGTGGGGAATGATTCGTCGACGTCGATACAGCCGGATCGGGCTGGTGTTGGGAGGCGGTGCGGCGCGCGGCTGGGCGCATATCGGCGCGGTGTACGCGAACGGCGACCTCGACTGGCTCGAGGAATGGGTCTCGCGGCTCACTTGGCAGACGGTGGTGCGTCTTCTGGACTTGCGTCTGTCGGGCGGACTTTGCGTCTGTCGGGCGGACTGCTTGGCGGGCGCAAGATGATCCAACTGTTCGCCGACAAATTCAATGGCCGTTCTATCGTGCAACTCAGCATGCCGTTCGCGGCGGTCGCGACCGAACTCGACTCGGGCCGCGAAAACTGGCTGCAGGGCGGCAGCGTGGTGAAAGCCGTGCGTGCTTCCATTGCGATACCGGGCATCTTCACGCCGGTGTGGCACAACGGCGTCTGGCTCGTCGATGGCGGGCTATGCAATCCGGTACCCGTTTCGGTTGCACGCGGCATGCGGGCCAATTGCGTGATTGCCGTCGATCTGAACAACGACATTCTCAACGGCCGCGACTTCGGCGGCGCGGTGGTCAACACGCCCGCCATCGATCCGACCGCGACGCCGCCCGTCGCATTGCGCCGCAACGGCAAACCGTGGCCGCGCTGGCTCGCGCCCGCGGAGTCGACCGTCACCGACGATGTACGCGTGCCGCCCGCACCGAGCGCGCGCGTGCCGTCCATGCTGAGTTCGATCGCGCAGAGAGCATCGACATCATGCAGGCGCGGATTACGCGCAGCCGTCTCGCGGGCGAACCCGCCGACATCCTGAGCCAGCCGCGTCTCGGCGGCATGGGCATCTTCGATTTCCATCGTGCGGCGCCCGCGATCGCGGAAGGGCGCGCGGCGGTTGAGCATATGCTGCCGGCGATTCGCGCGCGGCTCGGCATGGACTGATCCACGAGAAGCCAGGCGCGGGCGAGCGGCCGTAAGCCGCCGCTCGGGCTTCGATCGGCCACCGCCATCTATCGAAAAAGCGACTCGAAACTTGCTAAATCGCGGCGCCTCCCTCCGCGCCTCCCGTGCGCCCGGCGTGGCCACGCCCCTTGATTGCCGCGCAGAACAGCCGCAAAGCGCTGTCGCTCAGGCTTTGATGCGTTGCAGCAAATCCGCTCGCTGCCTTTGAGGAAATCCTTTCGTCTTGCGAGACTCCGCGCCATGCTGGATGAGTCGGGTCTCGCGTAAGCAGACGGCGCGGCCATCCAGGACATCGTCAATAAACTGGATGGAGACACGCGTGTTCCTTTACGGCTTTGGTCCGGTCCTGCTGGCCGGCACGATCCAGACGATCGAGCTATCCATTCTCTCGCTCGCGGCGGCTGTGGTGCTCGGGCTCGCGGGCGCGGCGGCGAAACTCTCGTTCAACCGGCCGCTGCGGGCCGTTGCAATGGGCTATACGACGCTGATCCGCTCGGTGCCCGATCTCGTGCTGATGCTGCTGCTTTTCTACAGCATTCAGATCACCGTCAACCATGTCACCGACGCCTTCAATCTGCCGCAGTTCGACATCGATCCGTTCGTGGCCGGCGTGCTCACGCTCGGCTTCATCTACGGCGCGTATTTCACGGAGACGTTTCGCGGCGCATTCCTCGCCGTGCCGCGCGGACAGTTCGAAGCAGGCAGCGCCTACGGCATGAGCGGCGTGCGCGTGTTCACGCGCATCCTGTTCCCGCAGATGATGCGCTTCGCGCTGCCGGGCATCGGCAATAACTGGCAGGTGCTCGTCAAGGCGACGGCGCTCGTGTCGATCATCGGTCTAGCGGATGTCGTCAAAGCCGCGCAGGACGCCGGCAAGAGCACCTTCAACATGTTCTTCTTCATCCTGATCGCCGCGCTGATCTATCTGGCGATCACCACCGCGTCGAATTTCGTGCTGATCTGGCTGGACAAGCGCTACACGATCGGCGTGCGCCACGCGGAGCTCTAAGCCATGATCGACATTCTCAACCAGTTCTGGCGCGCGTTTCTCTACTGGGACGGCCAGCGTATTTCGGGTCTCGCGGTGACGTTGTGGCTGCTCGTCGCTTCGATCGGAATCGGCTTCGTGATTTCGATTCCGCTCGCGGTCGCGCGCGTGTCGAAGAAACGCTGGCTGTCCGCGCCCGTGCGCATCTACACGTACGTGTTTCGCGGCACGCCGCTTTACGTGCAACTGCTGCTCATCTACACGGGCATGTACAGTCTCGAATTTGTGCGCTCGCATCAACTGCTGGACGCATTCTTTCGCAGCGGCTTTCACTGCGCAATTCTCGCGTTCGCACTGAACACCTGCGCGTACACCACGGAGATTTTCGCGGGCGCGATCCGTTCGACCTCGCACGGCGAAGTGGAAGCGGCACGCGCCTACGGCATGAGCGGGTTCACAATGTACCGGCGCATTGTGATACCGTCCGCGCTGCACCGGGCGTTGCCGTTGTACAGTAACGAAGTGATCCTGATGCTGCACGTCACCACCGTCGCGTTCACTGCCACGGTGCCCGACATTCTCAAGGTGGCGCGCGACGCGAACTCGGCCACGTACAAGTCGTTTGACTCGTTTGGCCTCGCCGCGCTGATCTACCTTATGGTGTCGTTCGCGTTGGTGGCGCTGTTCCGGCGCGCCGAGCGTCACTGGCTGGGCTACCTGGCGGTGCGCACGCATTAAGCCTGAACCGGGCGCACGCCGCACCGTCACGAAAGACCGATCCGCTTTTTTCAAAGGGAGAGCATCTTGCTCCACACGACTCAAACCGAAGCTTGCAAGCTCGCCGTTCAGGACATTCACAAGCGCTACGGCGACAACGAAGTGCTCAAGGGGGTATCGCTGAATGCGAACAAGGGCGATGTCATCAGCATCATCGGCGCGAGCGGATCGGGCAAGAGCACGTTCCTGCGCTGCATCAATTTTCTGGAGCGGCCGAACGCCAGGCAGATCGTCGTCGATGGCGAAGCGGTGAAGACCAAAGCCGATCGCGCCGGCAATCTCGAAGTGGCCGATCACAAGCAGTTGCAGCGTATCCGCACGAAGCTCGCGATGGTGCTCCAGCACTTCAACCTGTGGGCGCACATGAACGTGCTTGAGAACGTCGTCGAAGCGCCGATTCACGTGCTTGGCGTGCCGCGTCGCGAAGCGGAAGAGGAAGAACGCGCCCGCGAATATCTCGAGAAAGTAGGCCTCGCACCACGTCTGGAAAAACAGTATCCGTCGCACCTGTCGGGTGGGCAGCAACAGCGTGTTGCAATTGCCCGCACACTCGCGATGAACCCCGACGTCATGCTGTTCGACGAACCGACTTCCGCGCTCGATCCGGAACTCGTCGGCGAAGTGCTGAAGGTCATGCAGAAGCTCGCGGAAGAAGGGCGCACGATGATCGTTGTAACGCACGAAATGGGTTTCGCGCGCAACGTGTCGAACCACGTGATGTTCCTGCATCAAGGGAGCGCGCTGCGCAGCGAACGTCTGAAGCAGTTTCTTTCCGGCAGCCTGAAGTAACGCGGCGCGAAGCCGCTATTGCCGCGCATGCCTCGCACGTCCAGCCCGACTCGCACCACCCAGGTCGCCATCGTCGCCTTGCCGCCTGTCTCCATGTCGGGCGTGGGGCCGATCGTGGACGCGCTCAATCTCGCCAATGAAATCGACGGCCGCGCGCTCTACCGCGTGCAGGTGTGTTCGTGGGACGGCCGCGCGGTGCTGCTCGCGGGTGGCGCGCTGTGGCCCGCGGATGCCGCGTTCGGCGACGCCATTTCATGCGACTGGCTGATCATTGTCAGCGAACGATTCCAGCAGTTCGCCGACTACCGGCTATTTCTCGCCAGTCTCTCGCGCGTCGGGCAGCGCACGCCGTTCGTCACGGGCATTCATCACGGCGTGTGGTGGCTCGCGATGGCAGGGCAGTTATCCGGTTATCGCGTGAGCGTGAACTGGGAAACGTATCAGCAATTTTCCGAGCAGTTTGAACGCTCGATCGTCACGCAGCAGATTTTCGAAATCGACCGTGACCGCGCGACCTGCGCGGGCGGCCAGGCCACCGTGGACTTCATGCTCGCGATGATCGGCCGCGATCACGGCCCCGAACTCGCGGAGCGCATCGCCGACACGCTCGGCGTTGGCGTATTGCGCGCGGGCGAGGAGCGTCAGCGCATTCCGTTCGTGACCGCGCCGGGCGAGCGTCATCCGCGCCTGAACGACGCGCTGCTGCTGATGGAAGCGAATATCGAAGACCCGCTCACCACGGACGAAATCGCCGGTCTCGTCGGCGTATCGCGACGGCAACTGGAGCGGCTCTTTCGCCAGTATCTCGGCTCGATGCCGTCCAAATACTATCTCGGCCTGCGGCTTTCGAAGGCGCGCACGCAATTACAGCGTACCAGCAAATCCGTGGTGCAGATCAGTCTCGCGTGCGGGTTCTCGTCGGCGGCGCATTTTTCCAATGCATACCGCGAACGCTTTGGTGTCACACCGCAAGAGGATCGTCGCAACTGGATCGACAAACAGACCGGCGGCGCGGGCGCGGCGGCCAGCGAACCCCGTCCCGCGGCGTTGATCGAACGGCCGGATCAGACGGATTAGCGCTCGCCTCTGAAAGGGGCCGCATGTGCCCCCGACATGACACGGCACGGCACGACGGGCTGCGCACGGAAGCTCATAGAAAGCGTCGCGTATGCGCAAGACATATCGCGCACGGTTTCCTACATTACCCGTGTATTACCTCTCACCTGTAACGAGGATTTGCCATGAACGACCTGACAGTGACACGCCAAACCTTCGACGAAGTCATGGTGCCGGTGTTTTCGCCCGCCGCCTTCGTGCCGGACCGCGGTGTCGGCTCATGCGTCTGGGATACGCAAGGCCGCGACTACATCGACTTCGCCAGCGGCATCGCCGTAACTGCACTCGGTCATGCGCATCCTGAACTGCTGAAAGTATTGCAGGAGCAGGGCAGCAAGCTCTGGCACATCGGCAACGGTTACACCAACGAACCGGTACTGCGTCTTGCCAAACGTCTCGAAGACCTCACGTTCGCCGACCGCGCGTTCTTCGCCAATTCGGGCGCGGAAGCGAACGAGGCGGCACTGAAGCTCGCGCGCCGCGTCGCGTTCGATCGTCACGGCGCGGAGAAATACGAAATCATTTCGTTCACGCAGTCGTTTCATGGCCGCACGTTCTTCACCGTCAGCGTGGGTGGTCAGCCGAAGTATTCCGAAGGTTTCGGTCCCGTGCCGGCCGGCATTGTCCACTTGCCGTACAACGACCTCGAAGCGGCGAAGAAAGCCATCAGCGTGAAAACCTGCGCGGTGATCGTCGAGCCGATTCAGGGCGAAGGCGGCGTGATTCCCGCCGATCCGGCGTTCCTGAAGGGCCTGCGCGAAGCCTGCGACCAGCAAGGCGCACTGCTGATTTTTGACGAGGTACAAACGGGGGTGGGCCGCAGCGGCTATTTCTATGCGTATCAGGACACGGGCGTGACACCCGACATCCTGACCACCGCCAAAGCGCTCGGCAACGGTTTCCCGATCGGCGCGATGCTCACCACGAACGAACTGGCCGCGTACTTCAAGGTCGGCGTGCACGGCACGACGTACGGCGGCAATCCGCTCGGCGCAGCGATCGCGGAGAAAGTCGTGGAGCTGATCAGCGACCCGAAGCTGCTCGAAGGCGTGCGCACCTGCAGCGCCGCATTGAAGGCGTATCTCGCGAAGCTCAACGAGCGTTTCGGTCTCTTCACCGAAGTGCGTGGCAAGGGTCTGCTGATCGGCGCCGAACTGAACGACGCCTATAAGGGCCACGCGAAAGATTTCGTCACGGCGGCAGGCCAGCACGGCGTGATCATGCTGATGGCGGGCCCGGACGTACTGCGTTTCGTGCCCTCGCTCATCATGCCGGAAAAGGACATGAATAAGGGCTTCGCGCGTCTCACGAAGGCAGTGGAATCGATCGTCGGCGCGAAGGCCGCGGCGGCGTCGCATTGATCCGTGCTCCGCTTACGCCTGATTTCATGCGCGACATTCAACAGGAACGATGATGCTCTTCGTACGCCCCGGCCGCCTCGCCGATCTCGACGCGCTCGAACATATGGCGCGCACTGCGCAGCCCGTGCTGCATTCGCTGCCGCACGACCGGCGCGCGCTCGAAGCGCGTGTCGCGCTGTCGGAAGACTCGTTTCGCGCGGACGTGGATTTTCCGGGCGAGGAGTTCTATCTCTTCGTGCTCGAAGACTCCGCGAGTGGCAAGCTGATGGGCACGGCGAGCATCGTCGCTTCGGCGGGATACGCGGACCCGTTCTACGCATTTCGCAACGATGCGCTGATTCATGCGTCGCGTGAATTGCACGTGAACCGCAAGATTCACGCGCTCACCATGTCGCATGAACTCACGGGCAAGAGCCGCCTCGCCGGCTATTACATCGACCCGTCGCTGCGCGGCGACGCGGCGGCGCATCTGATGTCGCGCGCCCGCATGATGTACATCGCCGCGAACCGCAAGCGCTTCACGCCGGAAGTGTTCTCACTACTGCTCGGCGTCACCGACGATTCCGGCGTGTCGCCGTTCTGGGAAGCGGTGGGCCGCAAATTCTTCGGCCGCGATTTCAAGGACATCGAACTCGAATCGGGTGGACGCAGCCGTACCTTCATCGCCGAAGTGATGCCCACTTATCCCGTGTACGTACCGTTGCTGCCCGAAGCCGCGCAACGCGTGCTCGGCGAGCCGGATTCGAAGGCGCTGCTCGCGTACGAGATTCATCAGGAAGAGGGCTTCGAGACCGACCGCTACATCGATATTTTCGACGCGGGTCCGGTGCTCACGGCGCAGGTGGATCGCAGCGCCTGCGTGACGCGCAACGAAACGCGCGCCCTGCACGAAAGCGATACGGCAGCGCACGGCGCGACATATCTGATCGCGCATAATGGCGTGAACGGCGAATTCCGCTGCGTGCTCGGTGAATTGGCGGCGGAGCGCAAAGAGGGCGCTTCGCTGCCGTTAGCGGCGCGTTTGGCGCTTAACGTGAGCGAAGGCGACACGGTGCGCTGCGTGCCGCTGCACGCGCCGCATGACGATGAACTATCGGGAGAGGCGCAATGATCGTCGTTCGCGTGGTGCAACAAGGCGACGTGGACGCGCTCATGCGGCTCGCGCAGGAAACCGGTCCGGGCCTCACCACTTTCAAGCCCGACCGCGAAGCGCTCGCGGCGCGCGTGGAACGCGCGCGCCGCACGATGGAAGACAGGGCCGAGCCGCACGAGGCCGGCTACTTCTTCGTAATGGAAGACACAGATACCGGCGACGTGGCGGGCGTCTGCGGAATCGAAACGGCCGTGGGACTTCAGCAGCCGTTCTACAACTATCGCGTGAGCACAGTCGTGCATGCGAGCCAGGATCTCGGCATCTGGACGCGCATGCGCGCGCTGAACATCTCGCACGATCTGACCGGCGACGCCGAAGTGTGCTCGCTGTTTCTGAGCCCGCGTTATCGCACGAGCGGCGTGGGCGGGTTGCTCTTGCGTTCGCGCTTCATGTTTCTCGCGCAGTTTCGCGAGCGCTTTCCGCAGCGTCTGTGCGCGGAATTGCGCGGCCATTTCGATGCGGAAGGCACGTCGCCGTTCTGGCGCGCGGTCGGCTCGCATTTCTACCAGATCGACTTCAACGCCGCGGACTATCTGAGTTCGCACGGCCGCAAGGCGTTTCTCGCCGAGTTGATGCCGCGTTATCCGGTGTATGTGGAGCTGTTGCCGGAAGAAGCGCAGGCCTGCGTCGGCCTCACGCATAACGACACGATTCCGGCGCGCCGCATGCTCGAAGCGGAAGGGCTGCGCTATGAAAACTACGTCGATATTTTCGACGCGGGCCCGGTGCTCGAATGCCATATCTCCGACTTGCGCACGGTACGCGAAAGCGTGCTGGCCACGGGCGAGATCGCTGATGTGCCGCGCGGCGCGCCGCAGGATGCGCCGCGTTCGATGGTGTCGAATGCGTCGCTCGGCGATTTTCGCGTGGGCGTGGCCGCGGGCTTGCCGCAGGACGGCGTGTTCCGTCTGGGCACGGCCGAAGCCGCCGCGCTCGATGTCAAGGCAGGCGACACCATGCGCGTGCTGCCGTTGAAATACAAACAGGGATGATCATGAGCGAGCTTTTCATCGACGGCGAATGGACCGCCGCCACAGGACCCGCATTCGCATCGCGCAACCCCGGCACGGGCGCGACGGTGTGGGAAGGCCACAGCGCATCGGCGGACGACGTAGATCGCGCCGTGCGGAGCGCGCGCCGCGCGTTCGGCGCGTGGTCGTCGGTGAGTCTGGACGAACGCTGCGCGGTGGTGCGCCGCGTCGCCGCGCTCGTCACCGAACGCAAGGAAGCGCTCGCCGAAGCGATCGGCCGCGAAACCGGCAAGCCGTTGTGGGAAGCGCGCACCGAAGCCGCGTCGATGGCGGCGAAGGTCGAGATTTCGATCCAGTCGTACAATGAACGCACCGGCGAAAAGCGTTCGCCAATGGCGGACGGCACGGCTGTGTTGCGGCATCGTCCGCACGGCGTGGTGGCCGTGTTCGGCCCGTACAACTTCCCTGGGCACCTGCCCAACGGTCACATCGTGCCCGCGCTGATCGCGGGTAACGCGGTGGTGTTCAAGCCGTCGGAATTCGCGCCGGGTGTCGCTGCGCTCACCGTGCAGATCTGGCGCGAGGCCGGTTTGCCGGCCGGCGTGCTGAACCTCGTGCAGGGCGAGAAGGACACGGGCGTGGCACTCGCGAATCACCGGCAGATCGACGGGCTCTTCTTTACCGGCAGTTCGGATACCGGAACATTGCTGCACAAACAGTTCGGCGGCCGTCCGGAAATCGTGCTGGCGCTCGAAATGGGCGGCAACAATCCGCTCGTGGTCGGGCCCGTGGCGGACATCGACGCCGCCGTGCATCACACGATCCAGTCGGCGTTTCTGTCGGCGGGGCAGCGCTGCACGTGCGTGCGCCGCATTTTCGTGGCGAACGACGCGAACGGCGAGCGCTTCGTCGAGCGTCTGTTCGATGTGACGTCGTGCATTGCAGTGGGCGAATACAACGCCGATCCGCAGCCGTTCATGGGCGCGGTGATTTCGGCGCGCGCGGCTGCGCGTCTCGTGGCGGCGCAGGAGCGGCTCATCGCGGACGGCGCGCACGCGTTCCTGAAGATGGCGCAGCGCGATCCAGCGCTCGGCTTCGTCACGCCCGCGATTCTCGACGTGACCGCCGTGAAGAATCTGCCCGACGAAGAGCACTTCGGCCCGCTCGCGCAGATCATCCGCTACGACAGTTTCGATGAAGCGCTCGCAAAAGCGAACGACACCGCGTTCGGTCTCTCCGCCGGCCTGCTTGCCGACGACGAAGCGCACTGGACGCATTTCCAACGCACTATCCGCGCGGGCATCGTCAACTGGAACCGGCCGACCAACGGCGCTTCGTCGGGCGCACCGTTCGGCGGTCCGGGCCGCTCGGGCAACAACCGTCCGAGCGCGTACTATGCCGCCGACTATTGCGCGTACCCGATGGCGTCCGTCGAAAGCGCGCAACTGAACATGCCCGCGAGCGTCTCGCCGGGCCTCCAATTCTAAGGATCGACGATGCAAGCCACTGAAGCCAATTTCGACGGCCTGGTTGGCCCGACTCACAACTATGCCGGCCTGTCGTTCGGCAACGTCGCGTCGCAGAACAACGAGAAATCGGTCGCGAATCCGCGTGCGGCGGCGAAGCAGGGTCTGCGCAAGATGAAGCAACTGGCCGACCTCGGCTTTCATCAGGGCGTGTTGCCGCCGCAGGAGCGGCCGTCGATGCGTCTGTTGCGTGAATTGGGTTTTTCCGGCGACGACACTTCGGTGATCGCCCGCGTTGCCCGCGATGCGCCCGAGTTGCTGGCAGCCGCGAGTTCGGCCTCCGCGATGTGGACGGCGAACGCGGCCACCGTGAGCCCTTCGGCGGATACACACGACGGCCGCGTGCATTTCACGCCGGCCAATTTGTGCAGCAAGCTGCATCGCGCGATCGAGCATGAATCCACGCGCCGCACGTTGCGCGCGATTTTCAGCGACGCCGACCGTTTCGTCGTGCACGAAGCGCTGCCCGGCACGCCTGCGCTCGGCGACGAAGGCGCCGCGAACCATACGCGCTTCGCAGCGGAATACGGCGCACGTGGTGTCGAATTCTTCGTGTACGGACGCAGCGAGTATCGCCGTGGACCGGAGCCGAAGCGCTTCCCCGCGCGTCAGACGTTTGAGGCGAGCCGCGCGGTCGCGCATCGTCATGGTCTCGAAGAAGCGGCCACTGTGTACGCACAGCAGAACCCGGACGTGATCGACGCAGGCGTGTTTCATAACGACGTGATCGCGGTCGGCAACCGCACCACGCTGTTTTGCCATCAGCTTGCATTCGTCGACCAGAACGCGGTGTACGACGGGTTGCGCGCGAAGCTCGCCGCGTTCAAGGCGGAATTCAACGTGATCGAAGTGCCGGACTCGCAGGTCGCCGTAGCCGACGCGGTGAGTTCGTATCTGTTCAACAGCCAGTTGCTCACGCGCCCGGCCGGCCGGCAGATTCTCGTGGTGCCGCAGGAGTGCCTTGAAAACGCGCGCGTGGCCGCGTATCTGGACGACCTCACTTCGCACAGCGGTCCGATCGACGACGTACTCGTGTTCGATCTGCACGAAAGCATGAAGAACGGCGGCGGCCCGGCGTGCCTGCGTCTGCGCGTGGTGCTCGACGAAGCGGAACGCGCGGCGGTGTCGCGCAGCGTGTGGATCGACGATACGCTGTTCGGCCGGCTCGACGCGTGGATCGAAAAGCACTATTGCGATCGTCTCGCGCCTGCCGATCTGACCGATCCGCAACTGCTTCACGAGTCGCGTACGGCGCTGGACGAACTCACCCAGATTCTCGGCCTAGGTTCGCTGTACGACTTCCAGCGCTGAGGCGGCCATGTCTGAAGCGAATTCTGCGGCGATGACGGGCGATTTTCTCGCTTATACACTGGCGGGAACGCGGCTTGGCGTCAGCGAACGCGAAGGCGTGTGCGCGAATGGCCGCGTGCGCTGGCAATGGCAGGACGAAGGTGTGCTGCTGCTCGAACCTAGCGTGCAGGCATTCGGTGCGCCGCTTCGCAGCATCTTGGTATCGGCGGGCGTGCATGGCGACGAGACCGCGCCGATCGAACTGCTGTCGTATTTCGTGCGCGACCTGGCGAGCGGCAAAGCGGCGCTCGCGTGCCGTCTGCTGGTGATACTCGGCAACGTGGACGCGATGCGCAACGCGCACCGTTATCGCGACGACGATCTGAACCGGCTCTTCAGCGGTCGTCACCGTCAGGTGCCGGACAGCCACGAAGCACCGCGCGCCGCGGCGCTTGAAGAGGCGGCGCAGCGGTTCTTCGCCGGGGCGTCGAGTGAGCCAGGTGCGCGCTGGCACATCGACATGCACACGGCGATTCGCGCGTCCGCCTTCGAGCGATTTGCACTGCTGCCGCACACTGGCAAGCCGTACGCGCGCGCGATGTTCGAATGGCTCGGTGAAGCGACCATCAGCGCGGTGCTGTTGCACACCACGAAGGGCAATACGTATTCGCATTTCACCGCCGAAACTTGCGGCGCCGAAGCGTGCACGCTGGAGCTGGGCAAAATGCGGCCGTTCGGCGAGAACGACCTCACGCGCTTCGCGGGCGCCGACGAAGTCGTGCGCCGGCTCGTCGCGGGCAATGCAGACAGTGCGGACAGTGCGGGCAAGCAAGAGCCGCCCGCCGCGCCGTTGCTGCGCGTGTTTACCGTGATCGATCAGATCACGAAGCAGAGCGACGCGTTCGAACTGCTGGTCGAGAAGGACGTGCCGAATTTCACGCCGTTCGCGCGCGGCACCTTGCTCGCTCGCGACGGCGACTATCGCTACGTCGTTGCGCATGATGAAGAGCGCATCGTGTTTCCCAACGCGACGGTCAAGCCCGGTTTGCGCGTCAGTCTGATGGTGGTCGACACGACCGACGCGACGCTTTCACAGCTCGCCTAAGCCACGGCGCTGTCTGTCTTTTCATGACGGCAGCGCCCATTTCCCTGCGGCTCGTCACAGCTTTCCCTCCCGATTTCCTTGCTTGAGCGCGACACGAATTTGCACGTTTGCAGTGCAGCCATTCGCGGCCGATTCGCGCTCGCTTGAAGCATGCCTCTGTGCGCATCCGGCGGGCACGGCCCAAGTTGTATGTACAATTCAGTCCTCGCGGTTGCTGCGCTGCATCACAGCGGCTGCCGGAGTTTGAAGCGTTTTTTTGGCGCGGCAATGATGCCTGCCCAGATTCGGCTCCGTTTTTTCATATCGTAGAGGAAGATCTGTAATGAAGATGAATTGGCGAAACATGGCTGCACTCGTGCTGCTGTTCGCATCGGCAAAGTTGACGGCCGGCACCGCGATGGCCGCGGACATCAAGGAAGTGCGTTTCGGTGTCGAGGCGTCGTATGCGCCGTTTGAATCGAAGTCGTCGACGGGCCAGTTGCAGGGTTTCGACATCGACGTCGGCAACGCCGTGTGCGCAAAGCTGAAGGCAAGGTGCGTGTGGGTCGAGAATTCGTTCGACGGTCTGATCCCGGCACTCGAAGCGCGTAAATTCAACGCGATCAACTCGGACATGACGATTACCGACCAGCGTCGTCAGGCAATCGACTTCACAGATCCGATCTACACGATCCCGAACCAGATGATCGCGAAGAAGGGCAGCGGTCTGCTGCCGACGCCTGCGTCGTTGAAGGGCAAGCACGTCGGCGTGCTGCAGGACGCGATCCAAGAGACGTATGCGAAGGCGCGCTGGGCACCGGCGGGTGTCGACGTCGTGCCGTATCAGACGCAGGACCAGATTTACGCCGACCTCGCGTCGGGTCGTCTCGACGCGGCGTTCCAGGACGCCGAAGCGGCCTCGAAAGGCTTCCTGAAGAAGCCGCAAGGCGCAGGCTTCGAGTTCGCGGGTCCGGCCGTGACGGACGAGAAACTGCTCGGCGCGGGCGTGGGCTACGGCGTGCGCAAGAATGACAAGGTTTTGAAGGACGCGCTCAACCAGGCGCTGAAAGAGTTGAAGGCGGACGGCACGATCGACCGCCTCGCGGCTAAGTACTTCGACATGAAAGTCGTGTTGAAGTAAGGCACGGCAGGCAGGAAAAGGAACGGCCGCTGATCGCAGCCGTTTTCATATCCGCGAAACGCGGGTTCGCAGCTTCAGCGCGTGTTCTGCGGCTGATCGAGATAGTCGAACACCACTTCGCCGAGACCGAGCGTGAGATCGGCAAGCAGATGGCGCGCTTCGACGATCTCGAGCACCGGCAATTCCGCGACCGGCACAAGCGCATGCGGCGCGAGTTCCAGCGCGGCCGGACCGGTCCATGCGCCTTTCAGATCGATGTCCTGCAGGTAGTAGCGCACGAGTTCGCAGATGCGCGGCGTGCCGTCCACGTGCGGAATCACCTTGAGCAGGAAGTTGGGCGTCTCGAGCCGCTTTCTGTTGCGCGAGATCGAGCTGGCGATGCTTGTAGCCCATCGTGCTGGTGGCGATGCGCACGGGACCGTAGTCGAGCGTGCCGACGAGAGTATCGGTATGCACGTCGAGCACGGGCTTCGCGAGCTTCTTCGGAAAGCCCAGAGTTCGCGGCCGCCGGCGATGGGCGGATGGTCGTCGAGATACGTGGCGAGCGTGTAGCTACCCGCCACGCCTTCGTACGACACCGGAATCACCTGGCCGCTTTCGGTGTAGTCGCCAAAACCGGTGGAGTCCGGCATGCGGATGAATTCGTAATGCACGAGCGGCTCGCCGATCTGCAGCGGCTCGGGCACGACGGCGCGGAGCTTGTCCGGGTCGGTGTGGTACGTGATGATCAGGAATTCACGATTGATGAAGCGATACGGACCCATGGGAAACGCCGGGTTCGTGATCGGCATAGCGAAGGCATTTGACAGCACGCTTTTGACGTCCATGTTTTTCCTTGGTGGTAAAAGACAGGTGGAACGCTTTTGCACTGTGCAACAGTATCGCGGGTTGTGTGCCGCTTTGATGTCAGCGTCGCCGCCGATTGTTAGCGGAAATTGCGTCGGGAGCGTGTCGTTGCAGGATGAAGAGCAGGGCGGGCAAGCGCAGGAGCGCCGTGCGACAGGCAGGCGTGTGAGGTGGCGGGACGGAAAGACGGCGGCATGGGGCCGCATGCCGCGCTTATGGACTTCGGCGAGCTTAGGGCAAACACAGAAGAGTTGAAGTAAAATACCGCAATCAGCGATCGCGCCACGTTTTTACATCATTTCCATTTCCTGTATCTGCCCCAGGCCGAAAAAACGGCCGAGTTCCTTGGCCATTTCGTTGAGCTTGCTCATCTCTTTCTGCGATATTCGCCGCGGCTCGTGGCTGTGCGACCAGTCGCCGTACAGCAGCGCCACCGTCTGATCGCTCTCGTCGACGATTGGCAGCAGCACGAAGGCGCGGGCGTCGTCGAACGAACGGCGGAACCACTCCGGCAACCGCGCGAACATTTTCGGATCGCGTGCATTCTCGATGAAAATGCCCACCGAGTTCGCAATCGCGAGGTGGAATACGTCCGGTTCGAACGCGGTGTTGAAGGTCAGGCGTGGCAGCGCCGCGTCGATTCTCGGGCCGAGCCCGAGCCGTGCCTTGAAGGTGCCGTTGCTATGCTTGACGAACACGATCCGTGCGCGCAAAGCCGAGACCGGCGAGCACGGTTTCGGCCGCCATGCTGAACGCGGGCGCAAGCGGGCTGCCGTCCGGCAGGCCGCGCAGGTCGTCCACGCCGGCCGCGATCCGTTCTTCGGGGCTCAGCGCCTCGCGCGCGATCGCGTCCGCGTTGGCGCGCAATTCCACGATCTCGCGTATCACGCCGTCGCCGCCTTCCTCGCGCTCCCATTCCGGCATGTTCTGCTGGGTAAGGACGTCGGCAACCGCCCGTCGAATAATGGCGCGCAGCCACTGCACTTGGCGCGGCTGCTCGGTGTCCTGCGGATCGAATTCGCCCATGCCGGAGCGGATCGTGTCCGGCAGACGCTAGCGCACGGCCGCTTCTTCGACGATTTCGTCGAACGTGACGCCGAGCACCAGCACGCAGGCGTCGGCTTCCAGCGTGCCGTCGTCGATATGACGGCGAATCTGGTCCCATTTCGCGTCGAGATAGAACACCACCAGCAGCTTGCCGATCTGCCGCATCAGCGTGCAGGCCACGGCTTCCTCGCCGGCGCGCAGATCGCCGCGTTCCGTGAGCTTGCGTGCGATGCAGCCGGAGAGCAACGTGCGGTTCAGCTCCAGTTTCGCGTCGATGCGCCGTGGCGCGCTGTGGTGAAAGTGATTCACGATCTTCAGACCGACCACGAGATGGCCGACCGCGTTCATGCCGAGCACCATCAGCGCGCGCGACACGGTGGTGATGTTGCCGCCGAATGCCATATACATCGCCGAGTTGGCGAGCCACAGCACTTTTTGCGTCAGGGCGAAGTCGGACAACACCACCTGCACGAGGCCGTTGAAGTCGAGGTCGTCATTGTCATCGCCGCCATGGTGGTGCGAAGCGACTTCGACAGCATGGGGAAATCGCCGCGCTCGCTCATTCGCGTCCATAGCCGGTCGAGGACCGCCGCCTTTACCATGTGAGTACCGCAAAAGCCAACATGTTCCAAAGAATGCCAAGCCAGCCTCAGGCCGGCCTGTTCCGCTGCATGGTCCGCTACATGAGCATCGCGTCTTCATGCTAGGCGGAATGCAGGTGGAGCGTGCGCGATTCGAAACGCCGCGCAAGTTCGTCGGAGGGCAGCGCCTTGCAGACGAGCCACCCCTGAATATGGTCGCACCCCATCTCGGTGAGCAGGGTGCGTTGTGCTTCCGTTTCGACACCTTCGGCCACCAGCTCCAGATCCAGCTCCAGTGTCTGCGTAAGCCCGACCACGGTGCTCACAATTGTCTGATCATTTCGCAAGGTTGGCAGATTCTCGACAAAACTCCTGTCGATATTGAGCTTCGCAAGCGGGAAGCGTTGCAGGTAAGCTAGACTCGAATAGCCCGTGCCGAAGTCGTCGATCGCGAAGCGGGTGCCCATTGCCGTCAGTTCGATTGCTTCACGCACCGAATCCTTGAAACGCGGATCGCGGAACTGTTGCAGCGACACGTTCACGGCCACGTACTGCATCGAAATGCCTTTTGTATCCCACTGGATCAGCTGTGCATGCAGGCAACCTTCAACACCCAGTTGCCGAGGAAGTTGATGAGCCCGATGGATTCCGCGAGCGGAATGAACATCGACGGGGGCACGAGACCATGCACCGGATGCGTCCAGCGGATCAGCAGCGCTTCGACACCCACCATGCCGAGCGTGCGGCTGCTCGTGATGGGCTGGAAGTGTAGTGGAACTCGCCGTTGCGTACACCGTCGTAGAGGTCGGCCTCCAGTTTCAGGCGCTCGCCTTCTACGTGCCGGATTGTCGTCCGGCACGTAGAAGGCGAGTGTGTTGCCGCCGGCCGCCTTGGTCTGCAGCAGCGCGTGGTCGGCCCAGCGCAGCAGATGCGTGTCGTGGCCGGCGGTGTTGTTGGCGTGGCGCACGTCCGGATAGAGCGCGATGCCGATGCTCGCCGACAGGTGGACCTGCTGGCCTTTGTAGACGTGCGGCTGCTGGATCGCGGTCGGAAGGCGCCGCGCCAGCGCTTCGGCGGCGGCCGTGGCGTCGGTGCGGCTCGTGGCGGGCTTCACGAGGATCGCGAGTTCGTCGCTCGCCACGCGGGCAACCGTCTCGCTCGGGCTCGTCATGTTGAGGATGCGACGCGCGGTGTCGCGCAGCATGTCGTCGCCGGCGTCGTAGCCGAGCCCGCGGTTCACGCGCTGATAGTCGTTGATGTCGAGCAGCAGCGCGGCGAGCGTGCCGTGCGCGTCGAGCAGCATCGGGATCAGCGCCGGCTGGTTGGCGAGGTTGTACAGTGTCGGCCATAATCTCGCTGCGTAGCCTTTCGATCACTTGCACCGATGATCCATGTCTGAACGTCATTTTGCCGGGGCGAAACCCCGGCACATAGAGGTGCGCGACTCCGCTGACGACGCCGATCCGGCCGTCGGCAGCCAGTTCGTCTACCTGGGGCACCAGCCGATCCTTGGCCGCGACGGCGCGCTCAACGCTTACGAGCTGCTGTTTCGGGCCGGCGCGCATAACTATGCCTAAGTCACCGACGACGCCTAGGCCACGGCCCAGGTCGTGACGCGTGCAATATGCTGCAATAGGCGGCATCGGCGTGCAGACGGTGCTCGGGCAGCATCGGGGTTTCGTCAATATCGACCGGGCGCTGCTCTTCAACGACATCGTCCATGTGTTGCTGCCCGAGCGTTTCGTGCTCGAAATCCTCGAAACGGTGAAGATCTATGCAACGCTGCTGCGGCGTCTCGCCGAATTGCGCCGTGCAAGGTTTTCAGGTTGCACATCGACGATGTCAGCGAACTGTCGGACGACCTGTTCGAGGTGTTGCCGTACGCGGACATCGTCAAGATCGATTTTCTGCAAACGAAGCGTAAAGACCTCGCGAAGATTGTCGCCGCGGTGCGTGGGCCGGGCAAGACGCTGATTGCCGAGAAAGTGGAAACGCGGGAAGACTTCGCGCTCGCGCGCGAACTCGGCTTCGATCTGTTCTAGGGTTACTTCTTCGCGCGGCCGCAGGTGCTGGCCGCGCCGCGCAACCGTTCGCCGCGTCCGGGCCTGCTGCGTCTGCTCGCGCTGCTGTCGCGCGACGCGGGCATCTGCGAACTGGAAGCCGAACTCAAACTGAATCCGAGCGTGGTGGTGCAACTGCTGCGCCTCGTGAATTCGAGCGCGTTCGGGCTCGGCCGCAATATTTCGTCGTTGCGCGAGGCGATCATCGCCACCGGCACGCGGCAGGTCGCGCGCTGGGCGCAGCTGCTGTAAGCGGACAGCGCCGATCCGCTCGTGCAACTGGCTGGCACGCGTTCGCGCTTCATGGAACTGGCTGCGTCCGCACGACGACGATTTCGCCGACGCCGCCTTCATGACCGGCATTTTCTCGCTGGTTTACGTGGTGCTCGGCAGCACGCCGGCCGCCGTGCTGGAGAAGCTCGGCCTGGCGCTGCCGATCCGCGAGGCGATCGTCGGGCGCCGCGGGCCGCTCGGCGCGCTGTTGCGGCTTCGCCCGACGCGCCGGCCGGCTTTGCCGAACTGACGCCGGATGTGCTCGCCGAACTGAATCTGTCCGCCGCCGCGTGGTTCGGCGCGCATGTGCAGGAAGCCGCGGCCTGACGCATTCCCCGCGCGGCCGAAGGGTCGCACGCGGCGAGTTTCACGCGCGATTCGTGCGTACGTGGTCCAATAGCGGTTCGAAGCCGGACGATCGTTCGAAAAAGCGTCTCGCGGTCTTCCACTGGTTGGACACAATCACGTGCATCATGCCCGGAGGAATCGCAGATGAAACGAAAACTCGTAACCTTAAGCCTGGCTGTCGTTCTGTCAGCGGGATTCGCCGCTTATTCCCTAAGCGCTTCCGCTACGCTCAAGCCTGGCGACGCGGTGCCGGCGTTCACCGCCGAGGCATCGCTCGGCGGCAAGACCTACACCTATTCCCTCGCCGACGAACTGAAGAAAGGTCCGGTGGTGCTGTATTTCTATCCGGCCGCGTTCACGAAAGGCTGCACGATCGAGGCGCATGAATTCGCCGAAGCCGTCGACGAATACAAGAAGTACGCCACGACCGTGATCGGCATCTCGCACGACAACATCGACACGCTCACGAAGTTCTCGGTCAGCGAATGTCGCAACAAATTCCCGGTTGCCGCCGATGCCGACTCGAAAGTGATCGGCGCATACGACGCGGGCTTGCCGATGCATGCGTCGATGGCCAATCGTGTGTCGTATGTGATCGCGCCGGACGGCAAGATCATCTACGAATACACGAGCCTGTCGCCCGAGAAGCATGTGGAGAACACGTTGAATGCGGTGAAGGACTGGGCGGCCGCGCACAAGTAGCAGTAATGCAGCGTCGCGACGAGCCGTTTTTCGCAACGGTTTATTGACGCGCCATGGGCGTGAGAGTCGGGCATCGCCCGTGCCTAGCTTCAGTTTTTTCCCCGTGACCGCGGATTTCGGTGATGGTGATCAGGCCGTTTTGGCGACCGTGATCAGTTTGGAAGGTGGCGTTGCGCGGGCAATGGATTATATGGTGAAGGTGATCATGATCAGGATGCGGAGGACTGCTTG
>CALNWS010000044.1 GCA_940747215.1 uncultured Paraburkholderia sp.
TGAACCCCGCTGAGTGCGTGCGTCTGGTTCCCTTTGTCATTCCCCGGTTCCTCTGCCCGCATTATCCGCTGGCTCAGGCCCCGGCCGCTCCACTGATCCGGCTGTCCAAATTCCCGCGACCACCTCTGAGCGCTGTCGGAGCTCGGTGGCGTCTTGTGCGGCAGGTGTTATGAAAAAAACGGAGGCGGACTTTGAGTTCGGCCTCCGTTTTTTATTGTCGGCGCGCGGGCCCTTGCGGTCGCACCTGCGCCTGCACCGGTCAGACGCCCGGTGTGCTCGCCCGGTCGAGGCTGCGCAGAAATTTGTCGGCCGATTCGTAGCCGACTACGCGCATGACTTCTTTGCCGCTCGGGTCAAAGAAAATGATGCCCGGCGGCCCGAAAAGGCTGAAACGCTTGAGCAGGGTCTGGTCGTAGGGATTGTTTGCGGTGACGTCGGCGCGTAGCAGGTTCATCTGCTTGAGCTTGGCCTGAACGCGTGGGTCGCTGAACGTGAACTTCTCCATTTCCTTGCAGCTCACGCACCAGTCTGCATAAAAATCGAGCATAGCGGGCTGTGCAGCCGTTTTGACGGCTTGGTCGAGTTCATTCGATGAGTGCACCGTCGCGAACGTCAGATCGCTCTGAGACGCTGTATTGCCCTTGGCGGCATCATTGGCGCTGGCCACATTCGACTCGCCGCCTCGCGCTGCAAGAACCGCAAGCGGACGCAGCGGATCCGACGACCCCGCCGCAAGACCAACCAGCAGCACGGCCGCCCAGATCGCGAACGCCGCACCGAGGCCGCGGCCCAGCCTGCGCCAAACGGAAACACCGGCGGCCGGCGCCGAAAAGAGACCGAGCGATGCCGCGGCGATCAGCAGCCAGAGCGCGCTCAACAACATGATGACGGTCGCGCCGAGCACCGGCCAGACGATCCACAGCGCGGCCGCGAGCAGCACGACGCCGAAAAAGACCTTTACGCCATCCATCCAGACGCCGGCGCGCGGCAACAGCGTGCCGGCACCGAGCCCTATGATCAGCAGCAGCACACCAAGGCCAAGGCCCATCGAAAAGAGTGCGGCGCCGCCCAGCACGGCGTCGCCGGTATGCGCGATGAACGCCAGCACGGCGAAGAGCGGCGCAGTCATGCAAGCACCGACCACGAGCGCCGAGAGCGCGCCCATCACGGCGACGGCCGCGAACTTGCCGCCCGAGCGTCCCGTCGACGCACGCGAAACGCTGTCCTGCCAGCGCTGCGGCAGCACGATGTCGACACCCGCGATCAACGTCAGCGCAAAGACGGTGAGCAGCACGCCGAATGCGCCAAGCACCCACGGATTCTGCAGCCACGCGCCGAGGCTTTGCCCCACGAGCGCTGCGGCGACCCCGAGTGCCGTATAGACGAGCGCCATGCCGATCACGTAAGCGAGCGACAGGCCGAAACCGCGCGCATGCGTCACGCGTGCGCCTTCTCCGATGATGATGGCCGACAGAATCGGGATCATCGGGTACGAGCACGGCAGCAGGCTGAGCACCATGCCCGCGACGAAATACAGCCCGACGATCGCGAAAAAGCCGCCGCCCTCGAGGAGCGACTGCGCGTAATCGGCGCTTGTGGCGCGTTCGTACCACGGGGCGTCGTTTGAGGCGTTGTTTGCAGCGTTCGGTTTTGCTGCTTTTGGGCTTGCTGCGCTGGTTGTGCCTGTGCTGCCGGCGGGCTGAAGCGCTGCGCCGCTCACATGGTAGACGCGCTCCATCGGCGGATAGCAGATGCCGGCGTCGGCACAACCTTGCGAGGTCACGGCCAGATCGAACGGACCATTGGCCTGCTTCACCGGAATCCGGATGGTGAGTTCTTTGCGGTAGGTTTCGACGTTCTTGTTGAAAGTTTCGTCGAACTTGACTTGTCCCGCCGGCAGTTGCGGATCGCCGATCGTGCTCATGCCGTTGCGCGTGGCGAAGGCGAAGCGCTCGCGGTACATGTAGTAGCCGTCGGCGATCTTGTAGGTCACGTCGACTTCGCCGGGCTTCTCGGTTGCGCTGAATTTAAACGCGACGGCAGGGTCGAGAAAATCGTCCGCGCAAGCGAGCGTGCCGATCTGCGCGAATAACACGAAGCCAAGCAGGAGAAAGACTGCGCGCAACGCATGACGCGCGCGTCGGTCAAGACCGTTAAACATAGAGGGAGCGTTGGGTTTCTGCAGTGATCCACTGGCCGTACGCGGCCGACGCCGTGGCTTGCCACGAGAGGATTTCTGGCGTGTCGTAGGGGTGGTTCGCCTGAATGTACTGCTCCAGTTCGAGCGCGCGTGCAGCGCTCGTTTTGAACAGCAACTGGATTTCTTGCGCCTGCTCGATGGCGCCTTGCCAATGATAGCTGGATTGTACGGCACCGAGCTGCGTGACACACGCGCAGAGCCGGGCGGCAAGGGCGTCGGCGGCGAGCTTCTGAGCGACGGTCGCGTCCGGCACCGTGGTCAGAATCAAAGTCACGTTCACGCTCACGACAGACTCTAGCAGAGGTACGATTCAGGTGCCGTTATCGTATCACTTCGATCTGGTGTCCCGCTGATGCCGCGGCACGGCTGATGGAGGTTTGTTCGGACGTACTGCGTGATTCTGGTGTCGCAGAAAACGAAAAAGCCAAGCCAACCGCTTGGCTTTTTCTAGATTCCCAAAGCTTATTCATATTCAGCTTCCTAGACTTCCGTTTTCTTCAACTTCCGGACGGTCGAGCAGTTCGACCAGTGCCATCGGCGCATTGTCGCCAACGCGGAAGCCGAACTTCAGGACGCGCAGGTAGCCGCCCGGACGAGTAGCGTAACGCGGACCCAGAACGTCGAACAGCTTCGTGACCGAGTCACGATCGCGCAGGCGGTTGAACGCCAGACGACGATTTGCCAGCGACGGCTTCTTGCCGAGCGTGATCAGCAGCTCGACAACTTTACGGAATTCTTTTGCTTTCGGCAGCGTGGTCTTGATGACTTCGTGCTCGATCAGCGAGTTGGACATATTACGGAGCATTGCCAGACGGTGGCTGCTCGTGCGGTTCAGTTTCCGCAGACCATGACGGTGACGCATGTTAATTCCTTCGTTTCAAAGTTTTGGTCCAGCTCTTCTATCGCGCTCATTCATCTAACGATGTGAGTTAACGCGGGCCGGTAGTGAAAAAAGACAAACCGCAGATTTTAAAGGAAAATCCGCGTCTTTGCCAGTGCAGCGGCGGGCTTTCGCCCTGGAGTGATTCCCGAATTACTTGTCCAGACCTGCCGGCGGCCAGTTTTCGAGCTTCATGCCGAGCGTCAAACCACGCGACGCCAATACTTCCTTGATTTCATTCAACGACTTGCGACCCAGATTCGGGGTCTTGAGCAGTTCATTTTCCGTGCGCTGGATCAGATCGCCGATGTAGTAAATGTTCTCGGCCTTCAGGCAGTTCGCCGAACGAACCGTCAGTTCGAGATCATCAACCGGACGCAGCAAGATCGGATCGATCTGCGGTGCGCGCGACGGCGCTTCGGCCGTTGCTTCGGTGCCTTCCAGTGCAGCGAACACCGACAGTTGATCAACCAGAATACGCGCCGACTGACGGATCGCTTCTTCCGGCGAGATCACGCCGTTGGTTTCGATGTTCATCACGAGCTTGTCGAGGTCGGTACGCTGTTCGACACGCGCGCTTTCCACGGCATAGCTCACGCGGCGAACCGGCGAGAACGACGCGTCCAGAACGATACGACCGATGATCTTGGCCGACTCGCCATAACGACGCACGTTGCCCGGCACATAACCACGGCCCTTTTCGACCTTGATCTGAACGTCGAGCTTGCCACCCTTCGACAGGTGAGCAACCACGTGATCCGGATTGATCACTTCGCAATCGTGCGCGAGTTCGATGTCGCCGGCGGTAACAACGCCTTCGCCTTCCTTGTGCAGCATAACCGTCACTTCGTCACGGTTATGCAGCTTGAACATCACGCCTTTCAGGTTCAACAACAGGTTGACCACGTCCTCTTGAACACCGTCGAGCGTCGAATATTCGTGCACGACGCCAGCGATCGTCACTTCGGTCGGTGCATAGCCAACCATGGACGACAGCAGCACGCGCCGAAGTGCGTTACCCAAGGTGTGGCCGTAACCGCGTTCAAACGGCTCCATGACCACTTTCGCGTGGCTCTCGCCAAGCGATTCAACTGCAATAATCTTGGGCTTCAACAAACTGGTTTGCATAGGTTTTCCTTTTCAATACCCTCGGCTCGTTACACCGATAAGGCTGACCGGTAACAACCTGAAAATAAATAGCCGGGCGCCCCCTTGCACAACGCAATCAGGGTGCCCGGCCGTTAATCCGATTACCGCGAATACAATTCGACGATCAGGCTTTCGTTGATGTCGCCAGCGATGTCGCTACGTTCCGGCTTCTGCTTGAACGTACCTTCGAACTTCTTCGAATCGACAGCAACCCAGCTCGGCAGGCCGCCTTGCTCAGCCAGCGACAGGGCTTCGAAAATACGAGCCTGCTTCTTCGACTGTTCGCGAACAGCGACGACATCGCCTGCCTTCACTTGTATCGACGGGATGTTTGACACAACGCCGTTCACCATGATCGCCTTGTGGCTCACCATCTGACGTGCTTCAGCGCGCGTCGAGCCGAAGCCCATGCGATACACGACGTTGTCGAGACGCGATTCGAGCAGTTGCAGCAGGTTTTCACCCGTGTTGCCCTTTAGGCGGTCGGCTTCAGCGAAGTAACGGCGGAATTGACGCTCGAGGACGCCGTAGATGCGCTTCACTTTTTGCTTTTCGCGCAGTTGCGTGCCGTAGTCGGACGTACGTGCACCCGACGTGCGGCCGTGTTGGCCAGGCTTGCTGTCAAGCTTGCACTTGTCAGCGAGCGAACGACGAGCGCTCTTCAGGAAGAGGTCAGTGCCTTCACGGCGGGACAGCTTGGCCTTAGAGCCGATATAACGTGCCACGTTGATTCCTTCGTTGATTGATCACGCGAATGCAAGCACCCGCGCCAGTCCGAACCCTTTGGGTCGAACGGTGGGCTTAGTCAATTCAATAACGCAGCGCCTGCTGTCGCCGGTCACTGCCGGCGACAGCAGGCGCTGGCGAAAACAGCGTCTTAGATACGACGACGCTTCGGCGGACGGCAGCCGTTGTGCGGGACCGGGGTAACGTCGGAGATCGCGGTGATCTTGATACCGAGACCATGCAGTGCGCGCACCGCCGACTCACGGCCAGGACCGGGGCCCTTGATCCGCACTTCGAGGTTCTTAACGCCGTATTCCATCGCCACACGGCCAGCCGATTCAGCTGCAACCTGAGCTGCAAACGGGGTCGATTTACGCGAACCCTTGAAGCCCTGACCACCCGACGTTGCCCAGGCAAGTGCATTGCCTTGACGATCGGTGATCGTGATGATGGTGTTGTTGAACGACGCGTGAACGTGAACCACGCCCTCGGCGACGTTCTTCTTGATCTTCTTGCGAACGCGTTGCGCCGCGGAGTTGTTCGAAGCCTTAGCCATTACGTTTTCCTGTAACTGTCAATTCAGCTTACTTCTTCAGCGATTGCGCTGCACGACGCGGACCCTTGCGCGTACGGGCATTCGTACGCGTACGTTGGCCGCGCAGGGGCAAGCCCTTACGATGCCGCACGCCACGGTAGCAGCCGAGATCCATCAGGCGCTTGATGTTCATCGTCGTTTCACGGCGCAGATCGCCTTCAACGATGAACTTGCCGACTTCTTCACGCAGCTTTTCGAGGTCTGCGTCGTTCAGGTCTTTGACCTTTTTCGAAAATGCCACACCAGCAGCGACGCAAATGTCGCGTGAGCGCGTGCGGCCGATACCGTAAATAGCCGTCAAGCCGATTTCGGTATGCTGGTGATTCGGGATGTTAACCCCTGCGATACGAGCCATTGTTTTTCCTCAAACAAAAAGCGCGGCGTTCAGCCTTGACGCTGTTTGTGGCGCGGATCAGAGCTGCAAATCACGCGCACAACGCCTTTGCGCTTGATGATCTTGCAATTGCGGCAAATGCGCTTAACCGATGCCATCACTTTCATGATATTACCCTTTTTTTCAAGTCACTTCGTTCTGAACACGATCCGAGCACGTGACAGATCGTAAGGCGTCAATTCAACCGTCACCTTGTCGCCCGGCAAGATTCGGATGTAGTGCATCCGAATCTTGCCGGATATGTGTCCCAATACGACATGGCCGTTTTCCAGCTTCACCATAAAGGTAGCGTTAGGCAGGTTTTCTATGACTTCACCCTGCATCTGGATAACATCGTCTTTGGCCATAAGTACTTTCAACGCATCGGGACGCCGCCGCCTTTGAAATTAGCTTTCTTCAGCAGCGATTCATACTGTTGCGACATAACGTACGACTGCACCTGCGCCACGAAATCCATTGTGACGACGACAATGATCAGCAACGACGTTCCACCAAAATAAAACGACACGTTCCAGCACAGCACCAGAAATTCGGGTAGCAGACAAACAAACACGATGTAGATCGCACCGGCCAGCGTCAAACGCGTGAGGATGCGGTCGATATATCGAGCCGTTTGATCGCCCGGGCGGATGCCTAGGACGAAAGCGCCACTCTTTTTCAGGTTGTCGGCCGTTTCCCTGCTGTTGAACACCAGTGCGGTGTAGAAAAAGCAGAAGAACACGATCGCCAACGCGTACAGCAACACGTACACAGGTTGACCGGGCTTAAGGGCTTCGGCCACGTTGTGCAACGTGTCTGCGAACCAACTGGTACGCGACCCCGAACTAAACCAGTTCAGGATAGTTGCCGGGAAGAGAATGATCGACGATGCGAAGATCGGTGGAATCACACCCGACATATTCAACTTCAGCGGTAAATGCGAAGAATAACCGCCGTAAATCTTGTTACCGACTTGCCGCTTTGCGTAGTTCACAAGAATCTTGCGTTGGCCGCGTTCGATGAACACCACCAGATACGTTACAGCAGCAATCAGCGTGACGACTATAATCGCCGAGATGATGCTCATCGAGCCGGTTCGCACCAGTTCAAAGAGACCACCGATTGCGTTCGGGAAGCCCGCCGCAATACCGCCGAAAATGATGATCGAGATACCGTTTCCAAGCCCACGTTCCGTGATCTGCTCACCGAGCCACATCAGGAACATCGTGCCGGTTAACAGCGTCACGACCGTCGTCAAACGAAATACCATCCCCGGATCGATCACTAGAGCCGGCTGATTTTCCAACGCAACGGCGATACCGAATGCCTGGAACATTGCCAACAGGACGGTAAAAACACGCGTGTACTGCGTGATCTCGCGCTGTCCTACCTGCCCTTCTTTCTTCAACGCTTCCAACTGCGGCGAGACAATCGCCAGCAACTGCATGATGATCGACGCCGAAATGTACGGCATGATCCCAAGCGCGAAAATCGTGAACCGCGAAAGTGCGCCACCCGAGAACATGTTGAACATGCCAAGGATGCCGCCCGACTGGCTTTGGAACAACTTTGCCAGCTGGTCCGGGTCGATACCCGGCACCGGAATATGCGCGCCGATACGGTAGACGATCAACGCCAGCAGCAGAAAAACTGCTCGCCGACGCAGATCGCCAAACTTCGCCGCGCTGCGACCGGGTTTTGCGAGACTCGGGCTGTTAACCAAGTACCTTCTCCGATGCAAATGCTAGTGACGGCAAGTAACTTGCTCGTTACTCGGCAAAAGAGCCGCCGGCTGCTTCGATAGCGGCACGCACACCCTTCGTCGCACCCAGACCCTTCACAACGACCTTGCGCTTGAGCTCGCCCGTCGCAATGATCTTGGCACTCTTGATCAGCTCGCCGACCAAGCCGGCTTGCTTCAGAGCCAGCAGATCGATTTCGTCGACCGGCAGCTTTTCCAAATCCGAGAGACGCACTTCACCGACGAACTCCTTCGTCAGCGAGGTGAAGCCACGCTTCGGCAGGCGACGTTGCAGCGGCATTTGACCGCCTTCGAAGCCAACCTTGTGAAAGCCGCCCGAACGCGACTTCTGACCTTTGTGACCACGGCCAGCGGTCTTGCCGAGGCCGGAACCGATGCCGCGGCCGACGCGACGCTTTGCGTGCTTCGCGCCTTCTGCAGGCTTCAGGTTATTCAATTCCATTATCAACTCCTTGAGCCCTAGTCAGCCGCTTAGCTGATAACCTTAACGAGGTACGAAACCTTGTTGATCATCCCGCGCACGGCCGGCGTGTCCTGCAACTCGCTGACCGAGTTAAGTCGGCGCAGGGCCAAGCCACGTACCGTAGCACGGTGCGTATCACGGGTGCCGATCAGGCTCTTGACGAGCTGGACCTTGACAGTTTTTTCAGACATGGCGCCCACCTTAGCCCAGAATATCTTCGACGGACTTGCCGCGCTTCGCCGCGATGTCGCTCGGCGTGGACTGCTTACGCAGGCCGTCGAGCGTTGCACGAACGAGGTTGTACGGGTTCGTCGAACCGTGGCTCTTGGCCACAACGTTCTGCACGCCCATCACGTCGAACACTGCGCGCATCGGGCCGCCAGCGATCACGCCGGTACCGTCCTTGGCCGGAGCCAGGAGGACCATCGATGCGCCATGCTTACCGTGCACTTCGTGTTGCAGGGTGCCGTTCTTCAGCGGCACCTTGAACATGTTGCGGCGGGCTTGTTCCATCGCCTTTTGAACAGCGACCGGCACTTCCTTCGCCTTGCCCTTGCCCATACCGACGCGGCCATCACCGTCGCCAACCACGGTCAGTGCGGCGAAACCGAGAATCCGGCCGCCCTTCACAACCTTGGTCACGCGGTTGACCGAAATCATCTTTTCGCGCAGGCCGTCGTCGCGTTCGTCAGCCTGAACTTTCGCTTGCATCTTTGCCATGACGAATTCTTCCCTTAGAACTTGAGTCCGGCTTCGCGCGCCGCATCAGCCAGCGCTTTCACGCGGCCGTGGTAACGGAAACCCGAACGGTCGAAGGCGATGGATTCGATGCCGGCAACCTTAGCCTTTTCTGCGATGCGCTTACCGATCAGCGTTGCAGCAGCGACGTTGCCGCCCTTGCCCGTCTGATCAGCCAGTTGCGCACGCACTTCGGCCTCGAGCGTCGACGCGCTGGCGAGCACCTTAGTGTCGCACGGCGAGAACACTTGCGCATAGATGTGCGTGTTCGTGCAATGCACGGCGAGACGCGCGACCTGCAGCTCAGCGATCTTGATACGCGTCTGACGAGCGCGGCGCAGGCGAGATTGAGTCTTATCCATGATTGCGCACCCTTACTTCTTCTTCGTTTCTTTAAGGATCACGACCTCGTTGGCATAGCGCACGCCCTTGCCCTTGTAGGGCTCCGGCGGACGATAACCGCACACTTCTGCAGCGACCTGGCCAACTTTCTGTTTGTCGATCCCCTTGATCACGATTTCGGTTTGCGACGGGGTTTCAGCCTTCACGCCTTCCGGCATCTGGTGCACCACGGGGTGCGAGAAACCCAGCGACAGGTTCAGCTTGTCGCCTTGCGCCTGTGCGCGGTAACCGACGCCAACCAGCGTCAACTTGCGCTCGAAACCCTTCGTCACGCCGTTCACCATGTTCGCAACCAGTGCGCGCATCGTGCCCGACATCGCATTCGCTTCGCGGCTTTCATCAACCGGCTCGAAATTCAGCGTGCCGTTGTTGTTCACCACTTTCACCAAGCGGTTTGCCGCCTGCGAAATCGTACCCAGCGGGCCCTTGACGGTAATGCGATCGTCGCTCAGGGCCACTTCTGCGCCTTGCAGCGCGATCGGGCTTTTACCTACTCGAGACATGTTTCTCTCCTTTCGGCCTTAAGCGACGTAGCAGATGACTTCACCGCCAACGCCCGTTACACGCGCCTTGCGGTCCGTCATCACACCCTTGGGCGTCGACACGATTGCCACGCCGAGGCCATTCATGACCACGGAGATGTCGTTACGGCCGCGGTACACACGCAGACCAGGCTTCGAAACGCGTTCAATGCGCTCGATCACCGGACGGCCAGCGTAGTACTTCAACACGATATTCAGTTCAGACTTCGCGCCTTCGGATTTCACTGCGAAGTCATCGATATAGCCTTCGTCCTTCAGGACCTGCGCGATCGCAATCTTGACTTTCGACGAGGGCATTGTCACCGAAACCTTCTCGACCATCTGCGCATTGCGGATGCGAGTCAGCATATCGGCGATAGGATCACTCATGCTCATTTATGTTTCTCCTATTACCAGCTCGCCTTGGTCAGGCCAGGGATCTCGCCACGGAACGCGATTTCACGAATCTTGTTACGCGCTAGCCCGAATTTACGAAACGTGCCACGCGGGCGACCGGTAATTGCGCAACGATTGCGCTTACGGGTCGGGTTAGAGTTGCGCGGCAGTTGTTGCAGTTCCAGACGTGCTGCGTAATGCTCTTCGTCCGACTTGCTCATATCGCCAATGATCGCTTTCAGCTCAGCACGCTTGGGAGCGTACTGAGCGGCTAGGCGAGCACGCTTCTTTTCACGTTCGATCAGCGCCAGTTTAGCCATGGTAACCTCAGTTTCTGAACGGGAACTTGAAGCTGGCGAGCAGAGCCTTTGCTTCGTCGTCGGTCTTCGCAGTGGTCGTGATGCTGATGTTCAGCCCACGCAGTGCGTCGACCTTGTCGTAATCGATTTCGGGGAAAATGATCTGCTCTTTCACACCGATGTTGTAGTTGCCGCGGCCGTCAAATGCACGACCCGACACGCCACGAAAGTCACGCACACGCGGGAGCGCGACCGTCACGAAACGGTCCAGAAATTCGTACATTGCCTGACCACGCAACGTGACCATCGCACCGATCGGATAGCCTTGACGGATCTTGAAGCCAGCGATTGCCTTGCGTACCTTCGTGATCACCGGCTTCTGGCCTGCGATCTTCGTCAGGTCACCAACGGCGTTTTCGATGATCTTCTTGTCAGCAACCGCTTCGCCAAGGCCCATGTTCAGGGTGATCTTGGTGATGCGCGGCACTTCCATCACAGACTTGTAACCGAACTTCTCGATGAGGCCTGGTACAACCTTTTCTTTGTAAAACTCTTGCAAACGAGCCATTTTTTACTCCGCAGCATTTTTACTCCGCAGCTTCAGGCGCTCAGCACGGCACCGGTCGCCTTAAGGAAACGGACTTTCTTGTCTCCCTCGACCTTGATGCCTACACGCGACGCCTTGCCATTCGCGTCGACCAATGCGACATTCGAAATTTGCAGCGGCATCGTCTTGGCTTCCATACCGCCCGTCGTACCCTTCATCGGGTTCGGCTTGACGTACTTCTTGACGAGGTTGATACCCTCGACAATCACCTTGCCTTCGCCAACGGACAGCACGACACCGCGCTTACCCTTATCTTTGCCGGTGATGACGATAACCTCGTCACCTTTGCGAATCTTGTTCATCGTGACTCCTTACAGGACTTCGGGCGCCAACGAAACGATCTTCATGAATCGTTCGCTGCGCAACTCACGCGTGACAGGCCCGAAAATACGGGTGCCAACAGGTTCGAACTTGGCATTCAACAACACTGCGGCGTTGCCATCGAACTTGATCAGCGAGCCGTCCTGACGGCGCACACCCTTGGCGGTACGAACCACCACGGCGTTATAAATTTCGCCTTTCTTCACGCGCCCGCGCGGTGTTGTTTCTTTGACGGTCACCTTGATGATGTCGCCAATGCTGGCATAACGACGCTTCGAGCCGCCGAGCACCTTGATGCACATGACTTCACGCGCACCCGTGTTGTCGGCCACTTCAAGCCGAGTTTCGGTCTGGATCATGGTTTATCTTTCCCAACTTAACCCGGCTACACCACCATGGCGTACCCGGTCAGTCTTGGTCCCGTCAGCCAATCGGCTGCTTGGGTATGAACAGCAGAACAGCAGCGACGACAAACGAAACCCGCCATCGCAATCCGGTGAATCCTTCGGCACAGGCTGGCGCCTGAGCCGCTTCCCCCACCAACTTCGCCCACGACGGGGCTCCCATAAAGAGGCAAGACCGAGTTTATAACAAACAATCTCTATCTTGCAAGAGAAATCTACTGCGATTTCAACAACTTCTACTACTTCGCGACGTTAGATGACGCGAGCAGCCTCGACCAGGCGAGCAACAACCCAAGCCTTCGTCTTCGAAATCGGACGAGTTTCCTGGATTTCAACGAGGTCGCCCTTGTTGTACGTGTTCGCGTCGTCGTGCGCGTGGTACTT
Organism: uncultured Paraburkholderia sp.; assembly: GCA_940747215.1. Taxonomy (GTDB): domain Bacteria; phylum Pseudomonadota; class Gammaproteobacteria; order Burkholderiales; family Burkholderiaceae; genus Paraburkholderia. Next base: position 12,221 of record CALNWS010000044.1, read on the forward strand.
CTTCGAACGCACAACGTACTTGCCGTAGATCGGGTGCTTCACGCGGTGCTCGACCAGCACGGTGACCGTCTTGTCCATCTTGTTGCTGACGACCTTGCCGACCAGCGTCCGCTTGAGCGAGGTTTTTACGCTATCGTTCATTTCTGGTTCGTCTTCTCAGTCAGGACGGTCCGCACACGTGCGATGTCGCGACGAACCTTCTTCAACTGGCTCGTGTTCGTGAGCTGCTGGGTCGCGAGTTGCATGCGCAGGCCGAATTGCGCCTTCAGCAGGTCCAACAACTCCTTGTTGAGCGCGGCCTGATCTTTCTGGTGAAGTTCGGAAGCCTTCATCATTTGCTCCTTAGGTGCCAAGCTGACGCACGATGAACGTCGCCTTCAGCGGCAGCTTAGCTGCAGCCAGACGGAACGCTTCGCGTGCCAGCTCTTCGGTTACGCCGTCCATTTCGTACAGCATCTTGCCCGGTTGAATCTCTGCGACGTAGTACTCAGGGTTACCCTTACCGTTACCCATCCGTACCTCAGCCGGCTTATGCGAAATCGGCTTGTCCGGGAAAATACGAATCCAGATGCGGCCACCACGCTTGATGTGACGCGTCATTGCACGACGCGCCGCTTCAATCTGGCGCGCGGTCAGGCGACCACGACCGATAGCCTTCAGGCCGAATTCACCGAACGACACCGCGTTGCCGCGAGTAGCCATACCGGTGTTACGACCTTTCTGCTCTTTGCGATACTTTCTGCGTTTCGGTTGCAGCATCGTTATTCTCCAGTCTTCCCGTCGCCGCCGGCACCGCCAGCACGACGAGGAGCGCCACGGCGTGCACCTGCCGGGCCACCACCTTCACCATCACGACGCGGACGGCGATCGCCACCCGGACGTACGTTACGGCGCGGACGCTTTTCTTCGGCGACTTCTTCCACCACCGGTGCGTCGTTGCGGCCGAGCGTATCGCCCTTGTAGACCCACACCTTCACACCGATGATGCCGTACGTCGTCTTCGCTTCCGAAGTTGCGTAGTCGATATCGGCACGCAGCGTATGAAGGGGCACGCGACCTTCGCGATACCACTCTGTACGAGCGATTTCGATACCGTTCAGGCGGCCAGCGCTCATGATCTTGATGCCTTGAGCACCCAGACGCATTGCGTTTTGCATCGCACGCTTCATTGCGCGTCGGAACATGATCCGGCGCTCGAGCTGTTGCGTGATCGAATCCGCGATCAGTTGCGCGTCGGTTTCCGGCTTGCGAATTTCCTCGATGTTGACGTGAACCGGAACGCCCATACGCTTTTGCAGCTCGGACTTCAGCAGTTCAATGTCTTCACCCTTCTTACCAATCACGACACCCGGACGCGAGCTGAAAATCGTGATACGTGCGTTCTTTGCAGGACGCTCGATCACAACGCGGCCAACGGACGCGTTCTTCAGCTTCTTCTTCAGGTATTCACGAACACCGATGTCTTCCTGCAACATCGCCGCGAAATTGTTGTTGTTCGCGTACCAACGCGACGCCCAATTGCGGCTGACGGCCAAACGGAAGCCAGTCGGATGAATTTTCTTTCCCATCGTACGACCCCTTAATTCCCGACCGTCACAGTGATGTGACAGGATTGCTTCTCGATGCGGTTACCACGGCCTTTAGCGCGCGCGGTGAAACGCTTGAGCGACGCAGCCTTGTCGATGTAGATGCTCGTGATCTTGAGCTCATCGATATCGGCGCCTTCGTTATGCTCCGCATTCGCGATCGCCGACAGCACGACCTTTTTCACGATTCCTGCAGCCTTCTTCGGCGAAAACGTCAGAACGCTCAGCGCCTTGTCGACCGGCAAACCGCGGATCTGGTCAGCCACAAGGCGCGTTTTCTGCACCGAGATGCGGGCACCGCGATGAATTGCTTTCACTTCCATCATGAGCCCCTTATTTCTTGGCCTTCTTGTCGGCTGCATGACCCTTGAACGTACGGGTCAGTGCGAACTCGCCAAGCTTGTGGCCGACCATGTTTTCCGAGATGTACACCGGAACGTGTTGACGGCCGTTGTGAACGGCGATCGTCAAACCGATGAAATCTGGGAGGATCGTCGAGCGACGCGACCAGGTTTTGATCGGCTTCTTATCCCGAGAAGCTGCTGCCGCCTCAACTTTCTTCAGCAAATGGGCGTCGCAGAACGGACCTTTTTTTACAGAACGTGCCATTGCCTACTCCTTAACGCTTGTGACGGCGCTGGACGATCATGCTCGTCGTGCGCTTGTTGCTGCGGGTGCGATAACCCTTAGCAGGCGCGCCCCACGGGCTCACCGGATCGCGACCTGCAGCCGTCTTGCCTTCGCCACCACCGTGCGGGTGATCGACTGGGTTCATTGCAACACCACGCACCGTCGGGCGGATACCGCGCCAGCGGTTTGCGCCAGCCTTACCGATTTGACGGAGGCTGTGCTCTTCGTTGCCAACTTCACCAATCGTTGCGCGGCATTCAACGTGAACGCGGCGAATTTCACCCGAGCGCAGACGGACCTGTGCGTAGATGCCTTCACGAGCCAGCAGCATCGCCGACGTACCAGCCGAACGCGCCATTTGCGCGCCCTTGCCCGGCAGCATTTCGATGCAGTGAATCGTCGTACCGACTGGAATGTTGCGGATCGGCAACGTGTTACCGGCGCGGATCGGAGCTTCCGAACCCGACATCAGTTGCTGACTAACCGTCACACCCTTCGGAGCGATGATGTACTTGCGCTCGCCGTCTGCGTACAGAACCAACGCGATGTTCGCGCTACGGTTCGGATCGTACTCAAGACGTTCGACCTTGGCCGGAATACCATCCTTCGTGCGACGGAAGTCGACGACACGATAGTGGTGCTTATGACCACCGCCCTTATGACGGGTGGTGATGTGACCGTTGTTGTTACGGCCGGCGGTCGTGGACTGCGAGTCGAGCAGCTGAGCGTACGGCTTGCCCTTGTGCAGATCCTTGTTGACCACCTTGACCATCGCACGGCGACCCGGCGAAGTCGGCTTAACTTTAACGATTGCCATGATTACTTGGCCTCCGCTTCAAAGTTGATTTCCTGGCCGGGCTTCAGGCAGACGTACGCCTTCTTCACGTCTTTGCGCTTGCCCATGAAGCGGCCAAAGCGCTTGGCTTTGCCCTTCGAGACCAGCACGTTGACGGAATTGACTTCCACCTTGAACAGCAGCTCGACTGCAGCCTTCACTTCCTGCTTCGTGGCATCGGGCACGACTTCGAACACAACCTGCTTGTTCTTGTCGGCCACCAGCGTCGCCTTTTCGGAGATCACCGGCGCGAGCAGGACCTGCATCAAACGATGATCGTTCTTGCGAATCTCGCTCATGACAACAACTCCTCGATCTGGGCGACCGCAGCCTTCGTGATCAGGATCTTCTTGAAGTAGATCAGCGACAGCGGGTCGGCGTAACGCGGCTCGACAACGGCCACGTGGGCTAGGTTGCGCGACGCGAGGTACAGGTTTTCGTCAACCGTGTCGGTAATCACCAGCACAGAGTCGAGACTCATCGCCTTTAATTTTTCGGCCAGCAGCTTCGTCTTCGGCGCTTCGAGCGTTAGCTCGTCGACCACGACCGAGATGCGGCCTTCGCGAGCCAGCTGCGAGAAGATCGAGCAGAGACCTGCACGATGCATCTTCTTGTTGACCTTGTGCGAAAAGGTTTCTTCCGGCAAATTCGGGAAGATCCGGCCACCGCCGCGCCACAACGGGCTTGACGACATACCGGCACGGGCGCGACCCGTACCCTTCTGGCGCCACGGCTTCTTGGTCGTGTGCTTGACTTGCTCACGATCCTTCTGCGCGCGGTTGCCGCTACGGGCATTCGCTTGATACGCCACCACAACTTGGTGAATCAGGGCTTCGTTGTAATCGCGACCGAACACGACGTCCGACGCGCTAACGCCTGCACCTTCCTGACCATTGGCATTCAGGAGCTTAAGTTCCATTATTTCGCTCCTTTCACGGCACGCGTCTTCACAGCCGGCGTAACGAATATTTTGCCTCCCTTCGCACCCGGAACGGCGCCCTTGACCAGCAACAGCTTGCGGTCAGCGTCGATACGAGCGATTTCGAGGTTCTGCACCGTTACCGTTTCGTCACCCATGTGACCGGTCATGCGCTTACCCGGGAAAACACGACCCGGATCCTGCGCCATACCGATCGAACCCGGCACGTTGTGCGAGCGCGAGTTACCATGCGATGCACGGCCGGATGCGAAGTTATAACGCTTGATGGTACCGGCATAGCCCTTACCGGTCGAGGTGCCTTGCACGTCGACCTTCTGGCCTACTTCGAACAGTTCGGGACCAACCACGGTGCCGTTCGACAACTCGGCAGCCTTGGCAGCATCGATCCGGAATTCTTTGAGGATTTCACCGGCTTGAACACCGGCTTTGGCGAGATGACCGGCCAAAGGCTTCGTCACGCGCGACGCACGGCGCGCACCGAATGCAACCTGCACAGCCGTGTATCCGTCGGTTTCAACAGTCTTGATCTGCGTCACGCGGTTGTCGGACACGTCCAGCACGGTGACGGGAATTGAATCCCCTTCTGCCGTGAAGATACGGGTCATGCCAACCTTGCGACCTACGAGTCCAAGGCTCATCGTTTTCTCCATTCCCGACTGCGATTGGTCGGGGCTAATTTACAAAATGCTAGTGCCGTTTCGGGCGTGAAACACGCTGCAGCACACCGGCTTTTTTATACGCAAATGCGCGAAAAAAGCTCTGGAAGGCTTATTGCAGCTTGATTTCAACGTCCACGCCAGCCGGCAGGTCAAGCTTCATCAGTGCGTCGACGGTCTTGTCCGTCGGATCGACGATATCCATCAGGCGCTGGTGGGTACGGATTTCAAGCTGGTCGCGCGACGTCTTGTTGACGTGCGGCGAACGCAGGATATCGAAACGTTGAATGCGGGTCGGCAGGGGAACCGGACCACGAACAATTGCGCCAGTCCGCTTTGCCGTGTCGACAATTTCAGCAGACGATTGATCGATCAGGCGATAGTCGAAAGCCTTCAGGCGAATGCGGATTTTCTGGTTCTGCATGACAATTCCTTGAAAAGAGCGAGGCGGTGTTGCGCCGCCAGATAGTAAAAGAACGTAGGGCCGGGTACTTGTTTGAGACAGGCACCCGGCGCCCGGGCGCCACTTACTGCAAATACATCAACTCGCGGTTTTACTCGAGAAAATCTTAGTGACGACACCTGCGCCGACGGTACGGCCACCTTCGCGGATAGCGAAACGCAGACCTTCTTCCATCGCGATCGGAGCGATCAGTTTCACCGTGATCGACACGTTGTCGCCCGGCATGACCATTTCCTTGTCCTTCGGCAGCTCGATCGAGCCCGTCACGTCCGTCGTACGGAAGTAGAACTGCGGACGGTAGTTGTTGAAGAACGGCGTATGGCGGCCGCCTTCGTCCTTGCTCAGCACGTACACTTCAGCCGTGAAGTGCGTGTGCGGCGTGATCGAACCCGGCTTCGCCAGAACCTGACCACGCTCCACGTCTTCACGCTTCGTGCCGCGCAGCAGGATACCGACGTTGTCGCCTGACTGACCTTGGTCGAGCAGCTTGCGGAACATTTCCACGCCCGTGCAGGTCGTCTTCACCGTCGGCTTGATACCGACGATTTCGATTTCTTCGCCGACCTTGACGATGCCGCGCTCGACGCGACCCGTCACCACCGTGCCGCGACCCGAGATCGAGAACACGTCTTCCACCGGCATCAGGAACGCGCCATCAACTGCACGCTCCGGTGTCGGGATGTAGGAATCCAGCGCGTCAGCCAAGTTCATGATCGCCACTTCGCCCAGTTCGCCCTTGTCGCCTTCCAACGCCAGCTTGGCCGAACCCTTGATGATCGGCGTATCGTCGCCCGGGAAGTCGTACTTCGACAGAAGTTCGCGCACTTCCATTTCGACCAGTTCCAGCAGCTCAGCGTCGTCCACCATGTCGCACTTGTTCAGGAACACGATGATGTACGGAACACCAACCTGACGCGCCAGCAGGATGTGCTCACGCGTTTGCGGCATCGGGCCGTCTGCAGCCGAGCACACCAAGATCGCGCCGTCCATCTGCGCGGCGCCCGTGATCATGTTCTTCACATAGTCAGCGTGGCCCGGGCAGTCGACGTGTGCGTAGTGGCGGTTAGCCGTTTCGTACTCGACGTGTGCCGTGTTGATCGTGATACCACGTGCCTTTTCTTCCGGCGCCGCGTCGATCTGGTCGTATGCCTTTGCTTCGCCGCCAAACTTCTGCGTCAGAACCGTCGTGATCGCTGCCGTCAGCGTGGTCTTGCCGTGGTCAACGTGACCGATCGTGCCGACGTTCACGTGCGGCTTGGTCCGCTCAAACTTACCCTTGGCCATGTTTCTCTTCTTTCAAAAAGTTAATCATTGAATGACTTGCCGCGCGATTACTTCGACTTCGCGTTGATTATCGCTTCGGACACATTACGCGGTGCTTCAGCGTAATGCTTGAACTCCATCGTGTACGTTGCACGACCTTGGGTCAGCGAACGCAGCGACGTCGAGTAACCGAACATTTCCGACAGCGGCACTTCAGCGCGAACGATCTTGCCGCCGCCAACCATGTCGTCCATGCCCTGCACGATGCCGCGACGACCCGACAGGTCGCCCATCACATTGCCCATGTAATCTTCAGGCGTTTCGACTTCAACAGCCATCATCGGTTCGAGGATGACCGGCTGAGCCTTACGCATTGCTTCCTTGAACGCCATCGAACCGGCCATGCGAAACGCATTTTCGTTCGAGTCAACGTCGTGGTACGAACCGAACGTCAGGTGAACCTTCACGTCAACGACCGGGAAGCCTGCCAGAACACCAGATTTCAGCGTTTCCTGAATACCCTTGTCAACTGCCGGGATGTATTCACGCGGAATCACACCGCCCTTGATCTCGTCCAGGAATTCGTAGCCCTTGCCCTGCTCGTTCGGCTCGAGCGTGATGACCGCGTGACCATACTGGCCGCGACCACCCGACTGCTTGACGAACTTGCCGTCAACGTCTTCCGCCTTGCCACGAATCGTTTCGCGGTAAGCAACCTGCGGCTTGCCGACCGTTGCTTCCACGCCGAATTCGCGCTTCATACGGTCAACCAGAATTTCGAGGTGGAGCTCGCCCATGCCCGAAATAATGGTTTGGCCCGATTCTTCGTCCGTTTGAACGCGGAACGACGGATCTTCCTGAGCCAGACGGTTCAGCGCCAGACCCATCTTTTCCTGGTCCGGCTTCGTCTTCGGCTCAACAGCCTGCGAGATCACCGGCTCCGGGAAAATCATGCGCTCGAGCACGATCGGGTGTTGCGGATCGCACAGCGTGTCGCCAGTCGTCGCTTCTTTCAAGCCAACTGCCGCGGCGATGTCGCCAGCGCGCACTTCCTTAATTTCTTCGCGCTGGTTCGCGTGCATCTGCAGAATACGACCAAGACGTTCCTTCTTGTCCTTCGTCGCGTTCAGCACCGTGTCGCCCGAATTCACCACACCCGAGTACACGCGGAAGAAGATCAGCTGGCCGACGAACGGGTCGGTCATGATCTTGAATGCCAGCGACGAGAACTTTTCGTCGTCCGACGCACGGCGCTCACCCTGCTCGCCGTTTTCCAGTTCGCCCGTAACCGGCGGAATGTCGATCGGCGACGGCAGGAAGTCCAGAACGGCGTCGAGCATGCGCTGCACGCCCTTGTTCTTGAACGCAGTGCAGCACAGCATCGGCTGGATTTCGCAAGCGATCGTACGGTCGCGTAGGCCCTTGATGATTTCCGCTTCGGAGAGCTCGCCCTCTTCCAGGTACTTGTTCATCAGCTCTTCGCTCGACTCGGCAGCCGCTTCGATCATCTTCTCGCGCCATTCGTTGCACGATTCGACAAGCTCAGCCGGGATGTCTTCGTACGAGAACTTAGTGCCTTGGGACGCGTCGTCCCAAATTATCGCCTTCATCTTCATCAGGTCAACCACGCCCGTGAAGTTTTCTTCTGCACCGATAGGCACCACGACCGGAACCGGGTTTGCCTTCAGACGCAGCTTCAACTGGTCGTAAACCTTGAAGAAGTTCGCGCCGGTACGATCCATCTTGTTGATGAACGCGAGACGGGGAACCTTGTACTTGTTAGCCTGACGCCACACGGTTTCCGACTGGGGCTGAACGCCGCCCACTGCGCAATAAACCATGCACGCGCCGTCGAGGACACGCATCGAGCGCTCAACTTCAATAGTGAAGTCGACGTGGCCCGGGGTGTCGATGATGTTGATACGGTGCTCAGCGCGGTCGCCGGCCATGCCTTTCCAGAACGCCGTGGTAGCAGCGGACATGATCGTGATACCGCGTTCCTGCTCCTGCGCCATCCAGTCCATGGTGGCGGCGCCGTCGTGAACTTCACCAATCTTATGGTTCACGCCGGTGTAGAACAGAATGCGCTCGGTCGTCGTCGTTTTGCCGGCGTCGATGTGAGCGCTAATACCGATGTTACGGTAGCGCTCGATAGGTGTCTTGCGAGCCACTTTGATCCTCCATTGGGATGACGCGATGCGAGAAAATACCCATCGCGCTGTAACACAAACGGGCGAGGCGCTTGTAAGCGCACCTGCCCGGAATTTCTTTCCGTTTTTCCGCTAAACCCGGGATCGGGATGCTTAGAAACGGAAGTGCGAGAACGCCTTGTTGGCTTCTGCCATCCGGTGAACTTCCTCGCGCTTCTTCATTGCGCCGCCACGGCCTTCGGCCGCTTCGGAGAGTTCACCTGCCAGACGCAGAGCCATCGACTTCTCGCTGCGCTTCTTCGCGGCTTCACGCAGCCAACGCATCGCCAATGCCATACGACGCGACGGGCGCACTTCGACCGGAACCTGATAGTTCGCACCACCAACGCGGCGACTCTTCACTTCGACCACCGGCTTGACGTTGTTGAGCGCTACCGTGAACACTTCCAGCGGGTCCTTGCCACCCTTGGTCTGGATCTGTTCGAAAGCGCCGTACACGATGCGCTCAGCAACCGACTTCTTGCCGGCGAGCATCAGCACGTTCATGAACTTAGCTACATCTACGTTACCGAACTTCGGATCCGGCAACACTTCCCGCTTGGGGACTTCGCGACGACGCGGCATGTTTCTTCCTTTAACTTTTCAGTTGGAGCTATTTTTAGCCCCGCGGTCACCAACTAACCCGACTCATCTCTAACGACTTACCAGCCTGGTCGGGTGACCACTTACTCGACAGCACCGACGAATCCGGCACCACCGCTAATGCCGCCTTTGCAGGTGACCTAAAACTAACTACTGACCGGCTAATTACTTGCCAGCCTTGGCACGCTTCGCGCCGTACTTCGAGCGAGCCTGCTTACGATCCTTGACACCCTGGGTATCCAGCGAGCCACGAACCATGTGGTAACGCACACCCGGCAAGTCCTTCACACGACCGCCGCGAATCAACACGACCGAGTGTTCCTGCAGGTTGTGGCCTTCACCACCGATGTACGAAATGACTTCGAAGCCGTTCGTCAGACGAACCTTGGCAACCTTACGGAGTGCCGAGTTAGGCTTCTTCGGCGTCGTGGTGTACACGCGGGTGCACACGCCACGACGCTGGGGGCAGTCCTGCAAAGCCGGACTCTTGCTATTCGTCGTTTTCGACGCGCGGCCTTTGCGAACCAGTTGATTGATGGTTGGCATTGTTTATTCCTGAAATTGAACAAAATCGACGCATAGGTTTCCGGGCAAGGCGGAACCGACTGCGCATCGAACTCCGGATCTGACCCTGCCTGTATGCGAATTGACCTCGCGCGCAGGTATTCCAAGAACCAGAACTTAATATAGTATTCCGAAATTACTAAGGGAGTCAACAGGTTGCGATGATTCGCAGACCTGTTGAACGCTCGGAAGTCAATCAGCAGCCACGACGTCCAGCAATTCGTCGCCGAAACGGTCGAGTTTGCGCGCGCCCATACCCGGGATGCCGCGCAAATCCTCGATCGAATCCGGGCCGTTGCGCGCGATTTCGGCAAGCGTCGCGTCATGGAAAATGACGTACGCGGGCACGCCGTCGCTCTTCGCCGTCTCGGTGCGCCAGGCGCGCAGCCGTTCCCAGCGGGCGCGTTCGCGCGGCCCCATGCCGATTGTCGGATCGGCGCGCTCGCTCGTGCGGCCGGACGCCTGGCGTGTGCGAGTCGACTTCACGTAGCGGCGCATCGTGACGTGCTGCTCGCCCTTCAACACGGGCTTGGCGGCTTCGGTGAGCATGAGCGAGCCGAAACCTTCGTGGTCGACGGTCAGGTAGCCGAATGCCACCAGTTGACGGAAGACAGCGTGCCACTCGGCTTCAACGAGCGCGGCACCAATGCCGAATGTGGTCAGATTCTCGTGACCGCGCTGCAGGATCTTTTCGTTGCGATTGCCACGCAGAATGTCGATCAGGTGACCGGTGCCGAAGTTGAAGCCGCTCGCCCGCTGCGCACGAAACACGCACGACAATGCCATCTGCGCCTCGCGCGTCGCGTCCCACGTGGCTGGCGGCTCGAGACAATTGTCACAATTGCCGCACGGCTTGCTGGTTTCGCCGAAATAGGCGAGCAGCCGCACGCGTCGGCACGTGGCGGCTTCGCACAGCCCGAGCAGCGCGTCGAGCTTGCCGGTCTGCACGCGCTTGTACGCGTCGTCGGCATCGGATTCCTCGATCATCTTGCGCTGCTGAACGACGTCGCCGAGACCGTACGCCATCCACGCGTTGGACGGCATGCCGTCGCGACCCGCACGGCCGGTTTCCTGATAGTAGCCTTCCACGCTTTTCGGCAGATCCAGGTGCGCCACGAAGCGCACGTCCGGTTTGTCGATACCCATACCGAACGCGATCGTCGCGCACATCACGATGCCTTCCTCGCACTGAAACATCTCCTGATGCTTCTGGCGAATCTCGAATTCCATGCCGGCGTGATAAGGCAGCGCACGCATGCCCTTTTTCTTCAGCCATTCCGCGGTTTCTTCCACCTTGCGGCGCGACAAGCAATACACGACGCCGGCGTCGGTGGTGCCATCGGCGCGCGTATGTTCGGCGCGAATGAAGTCCAGCAACTGCGCACGCGCATTGTCTTTTTCGACGATCCGGTAACGGATGTTCGGCCGGTCGAAGCTCGAGACGAAAATGTGGGCGTCGTCGAGCGCGAGGCGGTGAATGATTTCGTCACGCGTAATCGCATCTGCCGTCGCCGTCAGCGCAATACGCGGCACGTTCGGGAAGCGCTCGTGCAGCACCGAGAGCTGGATGTACTCCGGCCGGAAATCGTGCCCCCATTGCGACACGCAGTGCGCTTCGTCGATGGCGAAGAGGCCGATGCGCGTGCGCTCGAGCAACTCCTGGAAGCGCGGCGTCATCAATCGTTCGGGCGCCACGTAGAGCAGGTCGATCTCGCCGTCGCGCAACGCGCGCTCCGTAGCCATGGCTTCGGCGCTCGACAGAGTGGAGTTGAGATACGCCGCGCGCACGCCGACTTCGGTGAGCGCCGCGACCTGATCCTGCATCAGCGCAATGAGCGGCGATACGACGATGCCGGCGCCAAAGCCGCCCTCGCGCCGCACGAGCGAAGGGATCTGATAACACAGCGATTTGCCGCCACCCGTGGGCATCAACACGAGGCAGTCGCCGCCACCGGAGACGTACTCGACAATTTCGCCCTGCTGCCCTCTGAACGCGGGATAACCGAAGACTTCGTTGAGGATTTCGAGCGAACGGGACATGAATTTGAGAGAAGCAGCGTGAGGCCGGTGACACGAATTTTACCAACCCATTCGCATATCGCCCGCGCTTTCAAGCAACGTTATCCATTTGGCCAACAACGCGTAGACAAAAACGCAAAACAGACGCGCATAAAAAAGCCGCTCAGTCGAAACTGAGCGGCTTGCGCCGCCGGGATTTACTCGCCTGAGTGCTGCTGTTCGGTAGCCGGGGTTTCCGGCGTACCGAATTCGAACGACTCCTCCGCTGCGATCTGATCAAAACGCTCGCGGTCAGACAGCTCCTTGCTCTTGCGTGCCTTGTGGAACGCGAGACCCGTACCGGCCGGAATCAGACGACCGACGATCACGTTTTCCTTCAGACCGCGCAGGTCGTCGCGCTTGCCCATGATCGCCGCTTCGGTCAGCACGCGGGTCGTTTCCTGGAACGACGCCGCCGAGATGAACGAATCGGTCGACAACGAGGCCTTCGTGATACCGAGCAGCACGTTTTCGTACGTTGCCGGACGATTGTCTTCCGCGATCATACGGTCGTTTTCGTCGAGCATATCCGACCGCTCGACCTGTTCGCCCGGGATGAAACGCGTATCGCCGTTGTCCGTAATCTGCACGCGGCGCAGCATCTGACGAACAATCACTTCAATGTGCTTGTCGTTGATCTTCACGCCTTGCAGACGGTACACGTCCTGCACTTCGTCCACGATATAACGCGACAGCGCTTCGATACCCTGCAGACGCAGGATGTCGTGCGAATCCGCCGGACCGTCCACGATCATTTCGCCCTTGTTGACGACCTGACCATCGTGAACCAGAACCTGCTTTTCCTTCGCGATCAGGAACTCGTGCTGATTGCCTTCGAGGTCCGTGATAACGAGACGCTGCTTGCCCTTCGTGTCCTTACCGAACGACGTCGTACCCGTGACTTCCGCCAAGATACCTGCGTCCTTCGGCGAACGTGCTTCGAACAGTTCCGCCACACGCGGCAGACCACCGGTAATGTCACGCGTTTTCTGCGATTCAACCGGAATACGTGCGAGCACTTCACCGACCTGCACTTGCTGACCGTCCTTCACGGTGATCAGAGCGCCGACCTGGAAGCCGATCTGCACCGAATGCTCGGTGTTCGGGATCTTCACTTCTTCGCCGTTCGCGTCGAGCAGTTTGACCTGCGGACGCACCGTCTTCGAAGCTTGCAAACCACGACGCTTCACGTCGATCACGACCAGCGTGGACAGGCCCGTCACATCGTCGATCTGCTTTGCAACTGTCACGCCTTCTTCGACTTTTTCAAACTTCACCGTACCGCCGTACTCGGTGATGATCGGACGCGTCATCGGATCCCACGTGGCCAGCTGCGTGCCTGCCTTGATCTGCGCGCCGTCCAGTTGCAACAGCGTGGCGCCGTACGGCACCTTGTGACGTTCACGCTCGCGACCGTGGTCGTCGGTGATCATCGCTTCGCCCGAACGCGAGATGACGATCTGCTCGCCCTTCGCGTTGGTGACGTAACGCATCGTTGCCGTGAAACGCACCGTACCGTTCGACTTCGCTTCAACCGATGAAGCCACTGCCGCACGCGATGCCGCACCACCGATGTGGAACGTACGCATCGTGAGCTGCGTGCCCGGTTCACCGATCGACTGTGCAGCGATCACGCCCACTGCTTCGCCGACGTTGACCAGCGAGCCGCGGCCCAGGTCGCGGCCGTAGCAGGCTGCACACAGACCGTAGCGCGTTTCGCAGGTGAGCGACGTACGCACGCGCACTTCGTCGATGCCGAGGCGTTCGATTTCTTCGACCGCATCTTCGTCGAGCAACGTGCCCGCTTCGTACAGCGTTTCCTGCGATTCCGGATTGACGACGTCAGCCACCGCGACGCGACCGAGAATACGGTCACGCAGCGCTTCGACGACTTCACCGCCTTCGACCAGCGCCTTCATCGCCACCCCTTGCGACGTGCCGCAATCGTCCTCGACCACCACCAGATCCTGCGTCACGTCGACGAGACGACGCGTGAGGTAGCCCGAGTTTGCCGTCTTGAGTGCCGTATCAGCCAGACCCTTACGTGCGCCGTGGGTCGAGATGAAGTACTGCAACACGTTCAGGCCTTCACGGAAGTTCGCCGTAATCGGTGTTTCAATGATCGAGCCGTCCGGCTTCGCCATCAGGCCACGCATACCGGCCAGCTGACGGATCTGAACTGCGGAACCACGAGCACCCGAGTCCGCCATCATGTAAATCGAGTTGAACGATTCCTGACGAGTTTCGTTGCCGTCGCGGTCTGTGACCGGTTCCGTCGACAGTTGCTCCATCATCGCCTTGCCGACCGCTTCCGACGTTGCCGACCAGATGTCGACTACGTTGTTGTAGCGTTCCTGCGCGGTGACGAGACCCGACATGTACTGACGGTCGTATTCCTTCACCTTCTTCGCCGCGTCGCCGACGATGGTTTCCTTCTGCGGCGGCACGAGCATGTCGTCCACGCAGATCGAGATACCAGCGCGCGTTGCCAGACGGAAACCCGACTGCATCAACTGGTCGGCGAAAATCACCGTTTCACGCAGACCGCACTTGCGGAACACGGTGTTGATGAGGCGCGAGATTTCCTTCTTCTTCAGCGGCTTGTTCAGCACTGAGAATGGCAGGCCCGGCGGAAGGATTTCCGACAGGATTGCGCGACCGACGGTGGTTGCGTACAGCGTAATCTTCGGCACGAACGCCGGCTCACCTTCCGACTTGTCTTCGTTGTGAACCATTTCGGTGATCCGCACGTTGACGCGCGAGGCGAGCTCGACTTCCTTGTTCTCGTAGGCACGCAGCACTTCCGAGACGCCCGTGAACGACAGGCCTTCGCCCTTCGCATTCACGGCTTCGCGGGTCGCGTAGTACAGACCGAGCACGATATCCTGTGACGGCACGATCGACGGATCGCCGTTAGCCGGGAACAGGACGTTGTTCGACGCCAGCATCAGCGTGCGCGCTTCCATCTGCGCTTCGAGCGACAGCGGAACGTGAACAGCCATCTGGTCACCGTCGAAGTCGGCGTTGAACGCCGCGCAAACGAGCGGGTGCAGCTGGATTGCCTTACCTTCGATCAGCACCGGCTCGAAAGCCTGAATGCCAAGACGGTGCAGCGTCGGCGCACGGTTCAGCATGACCGGATGTTCGCGGATCACCTCTTCGAGGATGTCCCACACCACCGGTGTCTGGTTCTCGACTTCCTTCTTCGCAGCCTTAATGGTGGTAGCGACACCCATCACTTCGAGCTTGTTGAAGATGAACGGCTTGAACAGTTCGAGCGCCATCAGCTTCGGCAGACCGCACTGATGCAGCTTGAGCGTCGGGCCCACCACGATGACCGAACGGCCCGAGTAGTCGACGCGCTTACCCAACAGGTTCTGACGGAAACGACCGCTCTTACCCTTGATCATGTCGGCGAGCGACTTCAGCGGACGCTTGTTCGCGCCCGTCATGGCCTTACCGCGACGACCGTTGTCGAGCAGCGAATCGACGGCTTCCTGCAGCATCCGCTTTTCGTTGCGGACGATGATTTCAGGCGCCTTCAGTTCGAGCAGACGCTTCAACCGGTTGTTACGGTTGATCACGCGGCGATACAGGTCGTTCAGATCCGATGTCGCGAAACGGCCGCCGTCGAGCGGCACGAGCGGACGCAGTTCCGGCGGCAGCACCGGCAGCACTTCGAGCACCATCCAGTCAGGCTTGATGCCCGAACGCTGGAAAGCCTCGAGCACCTTCAGGCGCTTCGCGTACTTCTTGATCTTCGCTTCCGAACCCGTGTTCTTGAGTTCAGTGCGCAGCATCTCGACCTGCTCGTCGATGTTGATCGCGCGCAGCAGTTCGCGAACGCCTTCCGCGCCCATTTCGGCACGGAATTCGTCGCCGTATTCCTCGACCTTGTTGTAGTAATCCTCTTCGGTCATGATCTGCCGCGCTTTCAACGGCGTCATGCCCGGATCGATCACCACGTATGCTTCGAAGTACAGCACGCGTTCGATGTCGCGCAGTGTCATGTCGAGCACCATGCCCAGACGCGACGGCAGCGACTTCAGGAACCAGATGTGCGCGACCGGCGAGGCCAGTTCGATGTGGCCCATCCGTTCACGACGCACCTTCGCGAGCGTCACTTCGACGCCGCACTTCTCGCAGATCACGCCACGATGCTTCAGGCGCTTGTACTTGCCGCAAAGGCATTCGTAATCTTTAATCGGCCCGAAGATCTTCGCGCAGAACAAACCATCGCGTTCCGGCTTGAACGTCCGGTAGTTGATGGTTTCCGGCTTCTTCACTTCACCGAACGACCACGAACGAATCTTGTCCGGCGACGCCAGACCGATCTTGATCGCGTCAAAAACTTCAGGCTGTTGGACTTGCTTGAATAGATCGAGCAGAGCTTTCATTGCTTTCTCTCCGTAGTCCGATTAGTTGCGGTCGAGGTCGAGGTCGATGTCGATACCGAGCGAGCGGATTTCCTTCACCAGCACGTTGAAGGATTCCGGCATGCCGGCGTCGATCACGTGATCGCCCTTGACCAGGTTCTCATAGACCTTGGTCCGGCCGGTCACGTCGTCCGACTTCACCGTCAGCATTTCTTGCAGCACATACGATGCGCCGTACGCCTCGAGCGCCCACACTTCCATCTCACCGAAACGCTGGCCACCGAATTGCGCCTTACCGCCCAACGGCTGCTGCGTCACGAGCGAGTACGGGCCCGTGGAACGTGCGTGCATCTTGTCGTCGACCAGGTGGTGCAACTTCAGGTAGTGCATGTAGCCGACCGTGACCGTGCGTTCGAACATCTCGCCCGTGCGGCCGTCGTACAGACGAACCTGATTCTTCGACGGCGTCATGCCGAGGTTCTTCGCGATGTCGTCCGGGAATGCCAGATCCAGCGCGCGCGCCATTTCGTCTTCCGTCGCACCGTCGAACACCGGCGTAGCGAACGGAACGCCTTCGCGCAGGTTCTTCGCCAGTTCGACGATTTCGTCGTCGGTGAAGCTTTCCAGCTCTTCGGCACGGCCCGACTCGTTGTAGATCTTGGTCAGGAATTCGCGCAGTTCTTCGATCTTCGCCTGACGCTGCAGCATTTCGCCGATACGCCAGCCGAGACCCTTCGCGGCCCAACCCAGATGCACTTCGAGAACCTGACCCACGTTCATCCGCGACGGCACGCCGAGCGGGTTCAGAACGACATCAGCCGGACGGCCGTCGGCCATGTACGGCATGTCTTCGATCGGAACTATCTTCGACACGACACCCTTGTTACCGTGACGGCCTGCCATCTTGTCGCCAGGCTGCAGACGGCGCTTGACTGCCAGATACACCTTGACCATCTTCAGCACGCCCGGCGGCAGTTCGTCGCCTTGCGTGAGCTTCTTGCGCTTTTCTTCGAACGCGAGGTCGAACTGGTGACGCTTCTGTTCAATCGAGTCCTTGATAGCTTCGAGCTGTGCCACCGCTTCTTCGTCCGCGAGGCGGATGTCGAACCAGTGGTAGTGATCCAGATCTTCCAGGTAAGCCTGTTCGATCTTCGTGCCCTTCGCGAGCTTCTTCGGACCGCCGTTCGCGACCTTGCCGTTCAGCATACGTGCGAGACGCTGGAATGCATCGCCTTCCACGATACGCAGCTGGTCGTTCAGGTCGAGGCGATAACGCTTCAGTTCATCGTCGATGATCTGTTGCGCACGCTTGTCGCGCTGAATGCCTTCACGCGTGAACACCTGCACGTCGATAACCGTGCCGCTCATGCCCGACGGCACGCGCAGCGACGTGTCCTTCACGTCCGAAGCCTTCTCACCGAAGATCGCGCGCAGCAGCTTTTCTTCCGGCGTCAGCTGGGTTTCACCCTTCGGCGTGACCTTACCGACCAGCACGTCGCCTGCTTCGACTTCAGCGCCGATGTAGACAATGCCCGACTCGTCGAGACGGCCGAGTTGCACTTCAGCCAGGTTCGAGATGTCGCGCGTGATTTCTTCTGGTCCGAGCTTCGTGTCGCGAGCCACGACGTTCAGTTCTTCGATGTGGATCGACGTGTAACGGTCGTCCGCAACCACCTTCTCCGAGATCAGGATCGAATCTTCGAAGTTGTAGCCGTTCCACGGCATGAACGCGACCAGCATGTTCTGGCCGAGAGCCAGTTCGCCGAGGTCGGTCGATGCGCCGTCAGCCAGCACATCGCCACGCGACACGATGTCGCCGACCTTCACGATCGGGCGCTGGTTGATGTTCGTGTTCTGGTTCGAACGCGTGTACTTGATCAGGTTGTAGATGTCCACGCCAACGTCGCCGGCAACGGCTTCGTCGTCATTCACGCGAATCACCATACGGCCTGCGTCGACGTAGTCCACCGCGCCGCCGCGGAATGCCTGAACCGTCGTACCCGAGTCGACCGCCACTGTGCGTTCGATACCCGTACCGACCACAGCCTTTTCAGGGCGCAGACACGGCACAGCCTGACGCTGCATGTTCGAGCCCATCAACGCACGGTTCGCGTCGTCGTGCTCGAGGAACGGAATCAGCGATGCTGCGACCGACACGATCTGCGACGGCGCCACGTCCATGTACTGGATGCGGTCCGGCGTGACCATCAGCGTTTCGCCAGCTTCACGCGACGAAACCAGTTCGTCGGTCAGCGTACCGTCGGCAGCAACCGCCGCGTTCGCCTGAGCGATCACGTAACGGCCTTCTTCGATCGCCGACAGGTAGTCGATCTGATCGGTCACCTTGCTGTCCACCACCTTGCGGTACGGCGTTTCGAGGAAGCCGTATTCGTTCAGGTGCGCGTACAGAGCGAGCGAGTTGATCAGGCCGATGTTTGGACCTTCAGGCGTTTCAATCGGGCACACACGGCCGTAGTGCGTCGGGTGCACGTCGCGGACTTCAAAGCCAGCGCGTTCGCGCGTCAGACCGCCCGGGCCAAGAGCCGAAACACGGCGCTTGTGGGTGATTTCCGACAACGGGTTCGTCTGGTCCATGAACTGCGACAACTGCGACGAACCGAAAAACTCGCGAATCGCCGACGAAATCGGCTTGGAGTTGATCAGGTCGTGCGGCATCAGGTTTTCGCTTTCGGCCTGGCCGAGGCGTTCCTTCACAGCACGTTCGACACGCACGAGACCTGCGCGGAACTGGTTTTCCGCCAGTTCGCCGACGCAACGCACACGACGATTGCCCAAGTGGTCAATGTCGTCCACTTCGCCCTTGCCGTTACGCAGCTCGACAAGAATCTTGATCGTGGCGATGATGTCGTCGTCCTGCAGCATCATCGGGCCGACGATCTCATCACGGCCAACGCGACGGTTGAACTTCATACGACCCACCTTCGACAGGTCGTAAGCGTCTTCGCTGTAGAACAGACGGTTGAACAGCGCCTCGACCGCTTCTTCAGTCGGCGGTTCGCCCGGACGCATCATGCGGTAGATCGCGATGCGAGCGGCCATCTTGTCCGCGGTTTCGTCGATACGCAGCGTCGACGAGATGTACGGACCTTGATCCAGATCGTTCGTGTAGAGCGTCTGGATATCTTTGATCTTCGATTCGCGCAGCTTTTCGAGGACGGTTTCGGTGATTTCGTCGTTCGCATTGGCGATGACTTCACCGGTGTCGCCGTCGACGACATTCTTGGCCAGCACGCGGCCGAACAGATAGTCTTCCGGAACCGAGATGAACTTAGTCTTCGTGTTGTCCAGGTCGCGGATGTGCTTTGCGTTGATCCGCTTGTCCTTCTGGACGATCACGTTGCCGTCACGGTCCGTAATGTCGAAGCGCGCGACTTCGCCACGCAGACGCTCGGGCACGAACTCCATCTGCGCGCCTTCCGGCATCAGCGTGAAGTTATCGAACACGAAGAAGTTTGCGAGGATCTGTTCCGGCGTCAGGCCGATTGCCTTCAGCAGGATCGTGACCGGCATCTTGCGGCGACGGTCGACGCGGAAGTACAGCACGTCCTTCGGGTCGAACTCAAAATCGAGCCACGAACCGCGGTAAGGAATGATACGTGCCGAGAACAGGAGCTTGCCCGAGCTGTGCGTCTTGCCCTTGTCGTGTTCGAAGAACACGCCCGGCGAACGGTGCAGTTGGGAAACGATCACACGTTCCGTGCCGTTGATGACAAACGAACCGGTCGGCGTCATGAGCGGAATTTCGCCCATGTACACTTCCTGTTCCTTCACTTCCTTAACGACTGGCTTACTCGGCGATTCCTTGTCGAGCAGCACGAGGCGCACTTTCACGCGCAGGGCGGAACAGTACGTCAAACCGCGCTGCTGACATTCCTTGATGTTGAATGCCGGCGGCGACAGCATGTAGCTGACGAACTCTAGACGTGCAAACCCGTTATGCGAAACAATCGGGAAAACGGATGTGAATGCAGCTTGCAGACCTTCCGGCTTGCGCTGCGTGGAAGACGTGTCTGCTTGCAGAAACGTGCTGAATGATTCAAGCTGGGTAGCCAGCAGAAATGGTACTTGGTGAACGATGGGGCGCTTCGCGAAACTCTTGCGAATACGCTTCTTCTCGGTGAAGGAATATTGCATACGATCTCCAAATCACGGCGGGCTTTGTTGTCGAGGCAGGATACCTTGATGAGACAACCCGAGTGTTCACCGACTGAGACCCGTTGGCCGTCCGATGGCTTGAACGAGCCTTGAAGCTTGGTGGTTGGCCTCTACCAACCGCTGGCTGACGGCAGCGGTTGCCTGTGTTGCCCGCTACCCGACCAAACTTGCCTTCTGCAGTCGCTTCAGAAGACAAAGAGAAGCGCCAGTCAATATTGCCGATTGGCGATTTTTTCTTTGGCTTCTGGGAGCCACGTTCTTGCCGAATCGGCTATGCAAAAACGTGTCCCCCACAAAGCACAAAAAGGCTGGCGGTGAAAAACCGCCAGCCTTCGCACAGCGCGCTGAAACTTACTTGATTTCAGCCTTCGCGCCGGCTTCTTCCAGCTTCTTCTTGGCTTCTTCAGCGGCAGCCTTCGGTACTGACTCCTTAACAGGCTTCGGTACACCGTCGACCAAGTCCTTCGCTTCCTTCAGGCCGAGACCCGTCAGTTCACGAACTGCCTTAATGACGGAAACCTTGTTCGCGCCAACGTCAACGAGGTTGACCGTGAATTCGGTTTGCTCTTCAGCTGCAGCAGCGCCGCCTGCACCTGCCGGGCCTGCCACTGCAACAGCAGTTGCCGACACGCCAAACCTTTCTTCGAACGCCTTAACCAGCTCGTTCAGTTCCAGAACCGACATCGAGCCCACGGCTTCGAGGATGTCTTCTTTTGCGATTGCCATTTGAAATTCCTAAATTAAATTCGGATACAGCTAGCGATCAATTACGCTCTGCTGAAGTGCGTTAAGCAGCGGACTTCGCCTTGTTTCTTTTCAGCCAGCGCGGCCAGAGCGCGCGCGAAGCCAGAAACAGGTGCTTGCATAACGAACAACAGCTTGGAGAGCAGTTCCTCGCGGCTCGGGATGTTGGCCAGCGCTTGCACGCCTGCCTTGTCCATCACGTTGCCTTCGTAGGCGCCAGCCTTGATGATCAACTTGTCATTGCTCTTGCTGAAGTCGTTGACGACCTTAGCAGCAGCAATTGCATCTTCCGAGATGCCGTAGATCAGGGGGCTAGTCATCTGCTCTGCCAGCGGAGCAAACGGGGTACCTTCGACAGCACGGCGTGCTAGCGTGTTCTTCAACACGCGAAGGTAAACCTGTTGCTCACGCGCTTTCGCGCGCAGCTTGGTCAGATCGCCAACCGTGATCCCACGATACTCAGCCAGAACCACGGTCTGGGCTTTCGCGACTTGCGCGGCAACCTCAGCGACGATGGCCTGCTTGCTTTCTTTGTTGAGTGGCACGGTTAACTTCCAGATTCGATACACGCAGCGTGCGCCTTGTGTACCGCGTTCAATAACGGCGTCCGACCAGTCAGGAGTATTTCGACTGCCCAACATCCAGTTTTCATTGGATGTCCAACAGCTTCACAACTACAAAACCTTTTCGGGTTCGCCATCTGCGTTGGCTTTACATTAAGGGTCCGCCTACCTGCTGCGTGCCCGCCAACGGTCTTTGACAACCGGTTGCACGATGCAAATTGCCATCTCACAACCGCCCAAAGCCCTTAAAACCACCTCGAATTTTCATCGAAGCGGAGAATTCTCTTACTGTGCTGCCAGCGATGCCTGGTCGACGCGAACGCCAACGCCCATCGTGCTCGACAGTGCAACTTTACGCAGGTAGACACCCTTGCTGGTTGCCGGCTTTGCCTTTTGCAGAGCGTCGACGAGCGCGCTCAGGTTGCTGCGCAGAGCTGCCGGTTCGAACGAAGCACGGCCGATGGTGGCGTGGATGATACCGGCCTTGTCGACACGGAATTGCACCTGACCAGCCTTAGCATTCTTCACGGCCATTGCGACGTCCGGCGTAACCGTACCGACCTTCGGGTTCGGCATCAGGCCGCGCGGGCCGAGGATCTGACCGAGCGTACCAACAACGCGCATCGTGTCCGGCGAAGCGATGACGATGTCGAAGTCCAGATTGCCGGCCTTAATCTGCTCAGCCAGATCTTCCATACCGACGACTTCAGCACCAGTTGCACGAGCTTGCTTAGCCTTTTCGCCTTGGGCGAAAACAGCGACGCGAACCGACTTACCGGTACCAGCCGGCAGAACGACCGAACCGCGAACCACTTGATCCGACTTCTTTGCATCGATGCCGAGTTGCACTGCAACGTCGATCGATTCGTCGAACTTTGCGCTTGCGCACTCTTTCACGAGCGGCAGCGCTTCGTCGATCGCGTACAGCTTTTGACGATCAACCTTGGCTGCAAATGCTTGCAGACGCT
Source organism: uncultured Paraburkholderia sp. (assembly GCA_940747215.1). Taxonomy (GTDB): domain Bacteria; phylum Pseudomonadota; class Gammaproteobacteria; order Burkholderiales; family Burkholderiaceae; genus Paraburkholderia. The sequence goes on from CALNWS010000044.1 coordinate 34,835, forward strand.
TCGAAAGCTTAGCCATTTACACGCCCTCCACGGTGATGCCCATCGAGCGGGCACTACCAGCGATCGTACGGACCGCTGCGTCCAAGTCAACTGCCGTCAGATCGGGCATCTTGGTCTTGGCGATGTCTTCAGCTTGAGCACGGGTGATCTTGCCGACCTTGTCGGTGTGCGGCTTGCTCGAACCCTTGTCAATCTTCGCTGCCTTCTTGATCAGAACCGTTGCCGGCGGCGTCTTCAGGACGAACGTGAAGCTCTTGTCGGCAAACGTAGTGATCACGACCGGAATCGGCAGACCCGGTTCCAGAGCTTGAGTCTGCGCGTTAAACGCCTTGCAGAACTCCATGATGTTCAGACCGCGCTGGCCCAGTGCCGGACCGACCGGTGGCGACGGGTTGGCTTTACCTGCAGGAATCTGCAGCTTGATAAAGCCGATGATTTTCTTTGCCATGTTTGGAAACCTCTTAGGAACGCCACGGTGAGGAGACGTTCAGTGAGTGATAGCGCGCTTTCGCTAATGAAACTGGCTAGTTGCGCTCCTCAATGATCATTAACGCGGATCGTAAGCACGAGATACGGAACGCACCACCGCTCGGTGCGTTCCGTAGAATTCGGATTTACAGCTTTTCGACTTGGCCGAACTCTAGTTCGACCGGTGTCGCGCGGCCAAAGATTGTAACCGAAACACGCACGCGTGACTTTTCGTAGTTCACTTCTTCGACGCTGCCGTTGAAATCTGTGAATGGGCCGTCCTTGACTCGCACCATTTCACCCACTTCAAACAGGGTTTTCGGACGCGGCTTTTCCACGCCTTCCTGCATTTGCGACATGATCTTCTCGACTTCCCGTTGGGAAATCGGGCTGGGACGATTACGCGCACCGCCCACGAAACCTGTCACTTTAGCGGTATTTTTAACGAGATGCCACGTCTCGTCCGTCATTTCCATTTCAACGAGCACGTAGCCCGGGAAGAAACGACGCTCGGTGACTGACTTGTGACCACCTTTAACTTCGACAACTTCTTCAGTCGGAACCAGAATCTGGCCAAACTGATCCTGCATGCCAGCACGCTCAATACGCTCCTGAAGTGCACGTTGCACGCTCTTCTCCATTCCGGAGTAGGCGTGCACCACATACCAACGTTTGCAGCTCGGGGATGCCGGAGTATCACTCATATCTATTTCCAACCCAGAATCACCGAGAAAATCGCCCATTCGATGGATTTATCACTAACCCAAAGAAAGATCGCCATAACGAATACGAAGCCGAAAACAACCAAGGTAGTTTGCTTTGCCTCTTTACGAGTCGGCCACACAACCTTGCGGACTTCCTTATACGAATCTTTGGCGAAAGCGATGAAACCCTTGCCAAGCGCAGAGAGAAGACCGACTGCAACACCCGCGATGACGCCAACAGCCAAGGCGGCTCCGCGGACGTACCATTCCTGACCATTCAGCCAGAAGAACCCCACGAACCCGGCCAAGACCAACAATACGCCCGCGACGGGCATCAACTTGTCGCCGGAAGTATTCACAGTTTCCACGGAAGGATTCGCCATAACACCTTAACGAAGCGCCTACTACAGCGCGAAAGTTGGCAGGGGCAGAGGGAATCGAACCCCCAACCTTCGGTTTTGGAGACCGACGCTCTGCCAGTTGAGCTATACCCCTAAACCATTTTTGGGGCTGACGACACCGCCAACCCCGAAACTACCGATTAACGAGAACTAGCTGGCGTTACTCGAGAAAATCTTAGTGACGACACCTGCGCCGACGGTACGGCCACCTTCGCGGATAGCGAAACGCAGACCTTCTTCCATCGCGATCGGAGCGATCAGTTTCACCGTGATCGACACGTTGTCGCCCGGCATGACCATTTCCTTGTCCTTCGGCAGCTCGATCGAGCCCGTCACGTCCGTCGTACGGAAGTAGAACTGCGGACGGTAGTTGTTGAAGAACGGCGTATGGCGGCCGCCTTCGTCCTTGCTCAGCACGTACACTTCAGCCGTGAAGTGCGTGTGCGGCGTGATCGAACCCGGCTTCGCCAGAACCTGACCACGCTCCACGTCTTCACGCTTCGTGCCGCGCAGCAGGATACCGACGTTGTCGCCTGACTGACCTTGGTCGAGCAGCTTGCGGAACATTTCCACGCCCGTGCAGGTCGTCTTCACCGTCGGCTTGATACCGACGATTTCGATTTCTTCGCCGACCTTGACGATGCCGCGCTCGACGCGACCCGTCACCACCGTGCCGCGACCCGAGATCGAGAACACGTCTTCCACCGGCATCAGGAACGCGCCATCAACTGCACGCTCCGGTGTCGGGATGTAGGAATCCAGCGCGTCAGCCAAGTTCATGATCGCCACTTCGCCCAGTTCGCCCTTGTCGCCTTCCAACGCCAGCTTGGCCGAACCCTTGATGATCGGCGTATCGTCGCCCGGGAAGTCGTACTTCGACAGAAGTTCGCGCACTTCCATTTCGACCAGTTCCAGCAGCTCAGCGTCGTCCACCATGTCGCACTTGTTCAGGAACACGATGATGTACGGAACACCAACCTGACGCGCCAGCAGGATGTGCTCACGCGTTTGCGGCATCGGGCCGTCTGCAGCCGAGCACACCAAGATCGCGCCGTCCATCTGCGCGGCGCCCGTGATCATGTTCTTCACATAGTCAGCGTGGCCCGGGCAGTCGACGTGTGCGTAGTGGCGGTTAGCCGTTTCGTACTCGACGTGTGCCGTGTTGATCGTGATACCACGTGCCTTTTCTTCCGGCGCCGCGTCGATCTGGTCGTATGCCTTTGCTTCGCCGCCAAACTTCTGCGTCAGAACCGTCGTGATCGCTGCCGTCAGCGTGGTCTTGCCGTGGTCAACGTGACCGATCGTGCCGACGTTCACGTGCGGCTTGGTCCGCTCAAACTTACCCTTGGCCATGTTCGATCCTAAGAGGATTTTCCGTACGTTGCGCCGTGCGCAAACAATCACTGAGTACCTTCTCTGGTGCCCATGGGCAGAATCGAACTGCCGACCTCTCCCTTACCAAGGGAGTGCCCTACCACTGAGCCACATGGGCGCTGCTTCTGCTGGAGCGGGTGAAGGGAATCGAACCCTCGTCGTAAGCTTGGAAGGCCTCTGCTCTACCATTGAGCTACACCCGCAAGGATCATGGATTCCCAACAACTGCTACAACTTGCATTCTGGTGGAGGAGGTTGGATTCGAACCAACGTAGGCGTAAGCCAACAGATTTACAGTCTGCCCCCTTTAGCCACTCGGGCACCCCTCCGCAGATAACTGATGATTATGAGGGGAACAACCGCTTAATGTCAAGACTTGCTTGACTGTTCCGAACCCACAGCTCTCACTATGAGTAGTAAGATTTCCGTTCCGTAAACGCAGAAACCCCACCTTTTCGGGGTAGGGTTTCTGATGCTGCTGGGGAGCCTGACGATTACCTACTTTCACACGGGTAATCCGCACTATCATCGGCGTGGAGTCGTTTCACGGTCCTGTT
>CALNWS010000045.1 GCA_940747215.1 uncultured Paraburkholderia sp.
CCGCTGAGTGCGTGCGTCTGGTTCCCTTTGTCATTCCCCGGTTCCTCTGCCCGCATTATCCGCTGGCTCAGGCCCCGGCCGCTCCACTGATCCGGCTGTCCAAATTCCCGCGACCACCTCTGAGCGCATACGAAAGACCAACGCCAAGCAGTCCTCCGCATCCTGATCATGATCACCTTCGCTATAAGACCGCGCAACGCCACCTTCCAAACTGATCACGTTCGCCGAAACGGCTGATCATCATCACCGAAATCCGCATCGACAACGACGGTTTCACCGACGACGTGACTCCCATCAAATGCGCAATCACGGTGGCGGGGTCAGCGGTGAAAGTCGACTTCGCCGGATCTTCGCCGCAAGTGCGCGGTGCGATCAATTCCACGCTGTCATTCGTCAAGTCGGCGACATACCTGAGCGTGCGCTGTGCGCTCGACGCCGATGTTCCTAACAACGCGGGCGTGTATCGGTGCATCGAGATAACCGCACCGGAAGGTTCCATTCTGAATCCGCGTATGCCGGCGCCTGTGGCGGCGCGTGCGCTGACCGGCTATCGCGTGGTCGACTGCGTACGGCGCACTGGCCCAGATTGCGCCGAAGAAGGTGATGGCGGCCAGCGAAGGGGGCAATACCGTTATTGCACTGAGCGACTACGACAAGGACGCGAGCGAGCCCTTCATTCTCGTGGACATAATAACGGCGCATGGGGTGGTCGCTTCAACAAGGACGGCATCGAAGGGGTGACCAATCCATCGCAGAACATGTCGAACATGCCGATCGAAACGCTGGAAGCGCGCTATCCGATCGTGATGGAGGAATACGGTTTCGCTCTTGACTCGGGCGGTGCCGGGCAATATCGCGGCGGTTTGGGGCTCGTGCGTGAATACCGCGTCGAAGTGGAAGAGGTCGTCGCACAGATCCGTTCCGATCGCGCGGCGCATGCACCGTACGGCTTGTTCGGCGGTGCGGAAGGAGCGCGTTCGGCGAACTATCTGCACACCGGAAACGACCTGGCACCTCTACCGAGCAAGTTCACTCGCACGCTGCAACGCGGCGCGATCATCCGCCACGAACAGAGGCGGGAGGTGGTGGATATGGTGCGCCATCCGAACGTGCGCTGGAGCTGATCGAATCCGACCTTGCGAATGGCAAGGTCACCCGTGAGTACGCGGAGCGGCACCACAACGTCGTATTCGACAGCGAACGCATCGATCGCGACCGCACGGCGGCTGCGTGGACAAAAAAATAAACGGAGGACATGATGACGCTCAACCTCAAGGCGCGGCTCAAGGAACTGGGCATCGAGCTGCCCGACTCCGCTCCGAAACTCGGCGCCAACTTCCTGCCGGTCAAGCGCGTGGGCAATCTGCTGTACGTGTCGGGCCAGGTACCGGTCCTGAACGGCGTGGATCAGTACGTCGGCAAACTGGGGCGCGGCGTGATGATCGAAGAGGGTCAGGCGGCAGCCCGATTGTGTGCGGTCAACATGCTGGCGCAAGTCAATCGGGCGGTCGACGGCGATTTCAGCAAAGTTGCCGGATGCGTACGACTCGGTGGTTTCGTGAACGCGGCCGAAGACTTCACCGACCATCCGAAGGTCATTAACGGTGCGTCCGACCTGATGGTCGACGTGATGGGCGAAGCGGGGCGCCACACCCGGGCGGCGGTGGGCGCATCTCGCTGCCTCGCGGCGTGGCAGTGGAACTGGAGGACACATATTCGAGCTCGTGTAAGTGCGATCGCCAGCCTGTGAAGTGACGATCCATCGGCGCGGAACGTAGTGAAAAAGTTTTGAAATGCAGCACAAACGGTCCCTGCCATCGGGAAGGAGCCGGCAAAGCGTGAAGACCCCGTAACGTCCCGCGACACGCGAGTAGGACGGTAACCTAACTCAAGAGTAGTGAGGTTCTCAATGCTTCGGAAGACTCGCATTTTCGGTCGTACATTGATGTGTGCGGCTGCATTCGGTTTTTCATGACCGCGCAGGCGGCACATGCTCAGGATTCTTCGACGTGGCAGAGTGTCCGTAAGGCTGGTGTATTGCGCTGCGGAATTGCGACTTCACCACCTTACACCATAAAAGATCCGAAGACAGGTGCATACAGTGGAATTTTCCCGGACCTGTGCCGCGACTTCGGTGAGAAGGTCCTGAAGGTGAAGGTCGAATATTTCGATACGACATGGGACAACATCGTCGCCGGCCTGCAATCGGACAAGTGGGATCTTTCCCTTTCGCTGAACGACACGCCGGAGCGCGAGAAGGCCATCTCTTTCTCGAAGCCGGTAATCGACTACAGCGTGACCTTCACCTACAACAAGAACAAATCCGAAGCTGAAAGCCGTGCATACGATTTCGGACATCGACAAGCCGGGCTACACGGTCACCGTCATGTCCGGCTCGGCAGGGGACAAGGCGGTTTCGGCTGTGCTGAAACAGGCGACGGTCATGCGTCTGCCCAGTTTCGACGAAACGCGCCTCGCGTTGATGTCCAAGCGTGCCGACCTCCTCGCTGACGACAACATGAGCAACCTGCTGTTGACGCGCGCGCATCCGGAGTGGGCAGAGGCGTTCAAGCCGGATCCACTGCTCGCGCCGCAGGGTATCTGCTTCGGCGTGCGCAAGGAAACACCGGCAGCCTGACATTGCTGTCCTCGACCAGTATATCGATCAGCAGATCAAGGCCGGAACTGTCAACAAGCTGGTTGACGCATCGGTGAAAGAGACACTCGCGCTGTCCAAATAGTCTTGGTGGTATCGGTGGCGTGCCCGGAGATGACGCCACCATCGCGTCCACGCGACGAGACGACGTCCGACCAGATCGTCAGCCGAATGGATATTTATCGAGCGCAAGTACTGTGCTCCGCTGGAGAATGGTTCCCATGTTGCTATTTCAGACACAGTCAGATCCGGTGGCTAAGCTGACCGGTGCGGAAACTTTGTCGCCTCTGCCGACGACGTCTGCAAATTTCGTGCAGTTGCGCGACGTGTATAAATCGTATGGCAAAAATCTCGTCGTAATGGACCGCATGAGTCTGGATATGTGAGCCGACGACCGGCTCGTCGTCATCGGTCCGAGCGGAAGCGGCAAAAGCTCACTGCTGCGAGTGTTGATGGGACTCGAGGGGATCCAGGAAGGCGATATCGGCTTTCTCGGGCGTCCTTATATAAAAGGGGGCACGGGTCGCGGCTCGGCGAAGATCGACGTAAAACTGCAACGGCAAATCGGCATGGTGTTCCAGCACTACACCCTGTTTCCTCATCTCCCGGTGCCAGGTAATCTGATTCTGGCGCCTGTGAAGGTGGGCGGGCTGTCGAAGGGCGAAGCAACCGACCGGGCGCGCAAATATCTCGCTCGCCTCGGGCTCGAAAGTAAGCTGAACGCATACCCGAGCCAGCTATCAGGCGGTCAGAAGCAGCGGGTCGCCATCGCGCGAGCTCTGATGCTCGAACCCAAGTTGATGCTCTTCGACGAAGTGACGTCTGCACTCGACCCAGAAATGGTCATCGAAGTGCAGAACGTGATGCTACAACTCGCGGACCAGAAAATGGCCATGATCATCGTCACGCACGACATGCATTTCGCGCGCGACATCGCTGCGTGCGTGATTTTCTGCACGGGTGGGAAAGCGGTCGAGCAGGGGCCTCCCGCAGAAATATTCAAATGTCCGAAGGAAGCGCGCACCCGCGAGTTTCTTGAGAAAGTCCTCCATCTGGACTAGAGGGCAGAGCTATGAGTTATCACTTCGATTTCGGCTTCCTCAAAGGTAGTGCCGGACCTCTGCTTGAAGGGCTGAAAGTCACCATTGAACTCGCGCTCGCCGCGAACGTGATGGGGCTCGTGCTGGGCTTCCTGCTCTGCCTGATGGTGATGAGCCGTTGGACGATCGTCCGCTGGCCCGCGCAGCTATTCATCGAATTCTTCTGCTGCACACCGGCACTGTTGCAGATCGCCTGGTTCTTCTACTGCATTTCGATGATGGTGAACGTGTTCATCGATCCCGTCGGGCGTACTCGCCCTCAGTCTAAACCTCACTGCGTTCAATGCCGAGGCGTACCGTGCCGGCGTACAGGCGGTGCCTAGGGAGCATCTAGACGCCTGTATCGCGCTCGGTCTCAAACTATGCAGTGTACACTATACGTGATCTTGCCGCAGGCGCTGCGCAGTGCACTGCCTGTGTTGATGACGAATGGAATTGGCACGTTGCAGCAAAGCGCGCTCGTCGCAATCGTGGCTGTCGCAAACCTGATGTATGTCGCGAAAAGCCTCGCCACCGAAGCGTATCGGCCGCTCGAGACCTATTCGGTCGTGGCGCTCATTTACTTCGCGTTGTCGTTGCCTGTTTCGCGACTGGTCCATGTCATCGAACGCCGCTAGGACGCGGCAGTCCAACGCTAGGGGATATGACTTTTGACGTCTCCATTATCGCATCCTACTGGCTGGTGCTCCTCAAAGGGCTGGGACTGACTGTGGCTTTCACGAGCGGTTGCGCTCTGCTGGGCAGCATGCTCGGTTTCGGGCTGAGCCTGCTGCGGATGTCGCCTTCGCGGCTAGTCAAGACCATCACCATGCTCTACGTCGAATTTTTTCGCGGCACGCCGCTACTCATCCAACTCTTCTGGGTGTTCTTCTGTTTCCCGGTCGTCTTCCGCCTTCCGATTCCGCCGTATCTGTCTGTCATCATCTCGCTCACGCTTTACATGACGGCGATCACGAGTGAAACTTTCCGTGGGGCGCTCAAATCGATTTCGTCCGAGCAACACGACGCGTGCATCGCGCTGATGCTTGACCCCACGCGTGAAAATCGTTCACGTCATTTTCCCGCAGACCTTGTTGCGCGCCATTCCACCGCTGCTATCGAACATCATCAGCCTGTTCAAAGAAAGCGCGTTGAGCTCTTCGGTGGGCGTGATTTACTTCGTGGTTGCCTTCCCGCTCACCAGACTGGTCGGCGTTATCGAAACCCGATTTCTGCGACGTTCCGCTTACTGAGCTCACGAGTGCATGCATCACTCGGCCCGTATCACGGATTAAAAAAAGATGAACTCTGTACCTCTCGATAACTACATCTCACAGGCACCGGCTGCCGACCCGTCGAAGCAGGCGGTTGTCGTCGGCGGTGGCATTGTTGGCACCTGTTGCGCGCTTAATCTGCAGCGCAGCGGCTTCTCCGTGACGCTGGTCGATCCAGCGGCTCCAGGCGACAGCACGGCCAAGTGGAGTTACGGGCAGATTTCGGTCGGAGAAATCATTCCGCTATCGAAGCCCGGCATTCTGATGAAGGTGCCTGGCTGGATGATGGATCAGACGGGTCCGCTTGCCATGCGTCCGGGCGCGCTCCCGGGCATCATTCCTTGGCTGCTGCGCTTCATGGCGTGTGCGCGTCATTCACGCATCGACGATATTGCCCGTTCGATGGCGACTCTCACGGAACATGTGTTCGCAGACTACGCAACGTTGCTCGATGCATGCGATGATAAAGATCTTATCCGCCAGCGATCTGTTCTTCAGGTTTTCGATGGACCAAAGGGCATCGAGAGAGAACGTTCGCATAATGAATTGCGCCAGTCGCTAGGCTTTGAGTCCCGTGTACTAAGCGCAGCGGAAATCGGCGATCTCGAGCCGGCACTCGCCGGCCACTTCTCGCACGGTATCCTGCTGCCGCAGTGGCGTTTCGTTAGCGACACGGAAGGCTTCATCGCCGCGTTGACGGAAAGCTTCTAACGGCAGGGCGGTCGCCGGATCCGCAGCAGCGTCGCTTCAATTAACGAAGACCAGGGCAAGGCCACTGGCGTTACGCTTTAGCAAGGGCGAACGTGTTGCGGCCGCCCATGTGGTTCTGGCGTCGGGGGCGGGCGCGCGACAGTTTTTCACTCTGCTCGGAATCGACGTTCCGCTCGAAGGCGTGGCGGGTTACCAAGTTCTGTTGAGCGACTCTGGGGTCGAATTCCGCAACTCCGTGATCTACGGAGACGGCGGCTTATGCTTCACGCCGATGCGACGCGGTCTGCAGATTGGCGGCACGATCGAATTTGCGCGGCGGGGCGCGGCACCAAACTCCCGGCGCGCACAGATCATTCTCGACAAAGCCCGACGCGTACTACCGCAACTGAAAATGGAATCGCACGAGTTCGGCGTCGGGTATCGCCTGTTTTTACCGGATACGAAACCGATTATCGACCGCTCGAAACGGCTTCCCAATGTATTGATGGCAATCGGGCACGGCCAACTGGGATTGACACTGGGCGTAACGACGGGACGGCTGATCGCCGAAATGGCATCAGGGCGCAGCCCGTCGACTGACCTGTCGCCCTTTAGCGCGTATCGTTTCTGATTATCGAGGGCGGCTATGCATGTCGCCTTCACCGTTAATCCAGCAAGGCTAGGACCTATCAGGGAAATGAGGTAATCATGCGTTGGAAAAAATCTGTACAACTCGTCGGCGTGCACTGTGAAGGCGAAATCGGCAAGGTCATCACCGGCGGTGTCGTCAATATTCCCGGCGAGACGATGCTCGACAAGATGAACTACATCAACGAGGTCGATGACAGCCTGCGGCGCTTCGTCGTGCTGGAGCCGAGAGGATGTCTGCAGATGCCGGTCAATGTGCTGCTGTCGCCAACGCGTCCCGAAGCTCATGTGGGCTTCATCGTCCTGCAGTCTGACAAGGCGTATCCGATGTCAGGCAGCAATTCGATCTGCGTGGTCACCGCGCTGCTCGAACTCGGCATGGTGCCGATGCAGGAACCCGAGACCACCGTCGTGCTCGATACGCCGGCAGGGCTCGTAACGGCAGAGGCGACCTGCGAGGACGGCCGTTGCACGTCGGTTTCGCTCAACATAGTGCCTGCGTTCGTCGAACATCTCGACGTGCTCGTCGACACGGAGACGCACGGCAAGATCAAGGTGGATATCGCATTTGGCGGTGTCTATTACGCGCTCGTCGACGTCGATCAACTCGGCATCACCATCGTGCCGGAGAACGCACGCCCGCTTGCCGATCTGGGTGTCGCACTGCGTGCCGTGATCGATGCACAGGTCAAGGTTCAGCATCCATTGTATTCGGCCATCAACAAGATCGCTTACGTGATGTTCCGCAACCGTCTGGACGGCACGACATACCAGACATGCACGACATTGTCGCCAGGCCGGATCGATCGCTCGTCGTGCGGTATGGGCAGTTCAGAGAACCTCGCTACTCTTGCTGCTCGCGGCAAGGTCAAAGCAGGCGACGCACTCGCTTCGCGTTCGACTATTGGCAGCGAGTTCCAGGTCGAGCTTCTCGGCGAAACCGAAGTTAGTGGAAGAGCCGCGGTTAACGTCTGCGCGATCGCATCGAGCCATGTTTCACACCGGACGTGCGCCAGATCCGTGGGATGGCCGCCATGCCCCGGCAGCAACATGTCGAATGCGGGCATCCTGGCGTCGATCAGATGCCTGCGAATACTGCCGAGATCGTGAGGTGTCCCGCCGAGGCCGTGAATCAGTAATACAGCCTGCGTCCCGACAGGTTGTTCCGGTTTGGCCTCGCTGTCCGCGGGGCACATTGCGCTCCGATGCAATGCATTGGATCTTTCAGCGTTGGCGACGCGGTATTCGTTCGTAGCAGTCGAGCGAGCGATCGGATGCGGACGGTTCAACGTGCTCATCTGCAGCGTAAAACTATGGTCATGTCCTGGCCTTTTCAGAAGACAGTTCAAATTAACGCGCGCACGCGGCATGGCCGCCCACTTCGCTGCAGATGTCGGCGCGAACTATTGATGAATGCCGGTCAGGCAGGATCGCCGTATCGCGCCCGAATCACACAGCCGTTCCTCACCTCGAGTACGGCGGTACGCACGCGCGGCACTCGTCCGGTCGTGATCAATGGAAGACCGATCCGCTCGGTGAGCATGCGTCGGCGGTCGCTCAGAAGTGGGAACGGCAGACGTAGCATGTCAGCCACGATCCGCTGGACGAAGGGCGTCTGCGTGGTCACGCCGAACACCTTCGTTCCAACGGATAGCAGCGCTATGCCTTGCGCGTTGGCGTCCTTGAGCAGATAAGAGAGGTCGTAGGGGCGGGGAGAAGTGCCTGCGCGACTGGCTGGCCGCATGGCGTCCAATGGGCTCGCGAAGGGAACGAAAAACAGAATGCCATGCTCGACGTCGCAGAGGTTACACATGCCTCTCGCCGTCGAGATCAGGTCGACGGCAGGTAGCCGTAAGCCGGTAAAGGGCAATGTACGCATGAACGGGATCGGGGTGTTGGGTCGGCATTCAAAGTAACAAACCAACATTGCCCGAACGTTGAGCGCCGCCCAGATTCGCGAAAGACCGGAACGTGGCGCGCACGATCGTTCCGCCTGCAGGACCGCTCAGGACGACCACGTTGCCGAGGTGTTGATGCATGACCTCCTGCACCAGATTCAGGCCGAGGCCGATCCCGCTCTGACGGGGACGTAGCGGTGAAAAGGCTCGAACACCTTTTCCCGTTCAGCGATGGGAATGCCGGGGCCGTCGTCTTCGACTTCTAGGGTCGTTCCGGACACGCGCACCACGGTATACGTACCGCCATGCTCGGCCGCGTTGTGGACGAGATTGGTGATAACGTGCCTGATTGTGCCTGCGTTGCCGGCGACCGGCTTGCACTGCGCGACGTTTCGACTTCGATAGACTTTCCGAGGGAGATGAGCAGGGGCGCGAGATCGGCGACCACGTCGCGAACCAGCGACGACGGATCGACTCGCGCGCGAGACTGCCTGTCTTCGAGACGATGGAGATCGAGGAGTTGCTCGGCGAGATTCGACAGGCGAGCGACGTCGGACTGGAACTCGCACTGTATTTCGATATCTGCCGCCTCGATCTTGACCCGGAGGATCGTAATCGGTGTTCGCAGTTCGTGCGCTGCGGCGGCAATGAATCGTTCCTGGCGCGCGTAGCCATCGTCAAGCCGGCTGAGCGCAGCGTTGACGGCGCGCACGAGCGGCGCAATTTCGCGCGGTATTTTGTTTTCGGTCAGGCGGATGCCGCGCCGGTCGATGTCGATCTGCCCGACTTCTTCCGAAACCTTCGACATGCCCGCGAGCGAACCACCGTACGACCCACGGCGTCGTGATCAGCGTTACCAACGCCAGCACGATGAACACGGGCAGTATAAGTGCGTTGGTTGCCATCTCGACCGTCAGCGTTATGGCGGTGACCTTGCCGTGGCCGAGTATCGTCAATTCGCCCGCTGGGCCGCTTACGCGCCGGATGGCCGCGGACAGATCGTAGGGCGTCGAGCGGGCGCATACATGCGCGTACGAGATCTGGTTGAGTGCAGGGATCAGCGATGCATACTACGACGGGACGTGTCCGTACGAAGCGGTTTGTCCCGTTCTGTCGGACGCGATAAACTAGAAACTGGGCGTTTCATGCTGCGCCTCCCGCAAGGCATCCGTGGGCCTGATTACGAGTCTGCCTGCCGCGTCACGAACGACAGACGCGGCCGCGACGGGCGCAAAGTCCTCCTGCGTGATTGCTCCGCCACTGTCGAGGCGCAGCAGAAGCGCCGTCAGGACCGCAAATCCGATCGCGAGCGTGGCAAGTTGCACCAGCAGCGGTTGCACGATCAGCGGCCGCTTGAGGGTAGGTTGACGCGTTTTCATTGAGCAGGTTTGAGCAGATAACCAACGCCTCGGATCGAATAGATCTCCAGGCCGGCGTCGCTATCTGCGAGTTTCTTGCGCAGGCGGGAAACATGCGAGTCGAGACTGTTCGACTGGATTTCGTCGTCGAAGCTGTAGACGGCCTCTTCGAGCGATTCGCGCAGTACCGTGCGGCCCATACGGCGCAGCAGTGTCGAGAGCACGCGCAGTTCGCAGCGTGGAAGTTCGAGGCGCGTGCCGTCGACGCTGACTTCTTCGCCGTCTATGTCGAATACGAGTTTGCCGACGCGAATTTCGCCAGCGCGCATCTGGTTGGGCCGTCGCCGTACAGCCCTGATCTGCGCGAGCAATTCCTCGAGTGCGAATGGCTTGGCCAGATAGTCGTCCGCGCCCTGGTCGAGTCCGCGCACGCGCTCCGACAAGACTGCCGCGTGCGCTCAGCACGATGACGGGAATGCGCTCCGTGTCTGGCTGCAATGCCGGGATCAGGGTGAGGCCGTCGCCGTCGGGCAGCGTGCGATCGAGGATCACGAGATCGTGGAGGTCCTGGTTCATGGCTGCGCGGGCTGTGGCGAGGTCGCCAACGCAATTGACCACGAACCGTTCCTTTTCGAGCACTTTGCGAAGGGTGCCGGCCATCTCGGGCTCATCTTCCACGAGCAGGATTCGCATGGGATTGCCTTTTGTGACGAGGAGACAACGAGCTTCGTCTTTGGGAGTGCCTTGCGGCACAAGACAGACGCGGTCATGTGTGGGTGCCAGGTCTCGTTGCCGAGGTGCGGACTTGGGCGTTGAAGACGCGAAGCGTCGCCGACGTGGTTGTTACAGTATGCGACCAGCAAGAATGCGCATTCAGTAGTGCGGCAACATTACGCGACGCGGAAGCGAGCCGGTTGGATAGCGCAACATGCCAAGCTGTTCGGGTCGGACGGGGGTTGGCCGGGCTGCGGGGAAAAGGCTCAAGGACCGCCGTTTAGTTTTGGTTATTTAACATAATTATATTTATCAACATATTTTTTGTAGGTCCCAAATAGATGACAAGATGTCCAGATCGATGGCAGCGATCACCGGTGGTTCGAGGACCGGGTACCGGCGTACACGCTGCTGGTGTTTATCGATGACGCGACCGGCCGGCTGATGACGTTGCACTTCACGGCGACCGAATCGACCTTCAGCTACTTCGAGGCGCTTGGCAAATATCTCAAGGCGCTCGGCGTCGCCGCCTCGGTTCCGTATGTGTTCGGCTTTCTCGGACTGACCGTATACGCCGCCACGCTCGCAAGCGGTCGTCTGCATCGCAAGCGTCCTGCATTGCTCGCGGTGAGCTATGTGCGCGCGGCCTTCACGCTCTACTATGCGTACGGCGCGTCGGATCTCGTTTCGTGCGTGTCGGACTCTCGGCGACGTCGTTCCTGCTATACGGCTGCCTAGCTCCCTTCACCGGACTGATTGCGCAACTGGGACCGGACGGCGCCCGCGGCGTCTTCACCGGCGCGATCAGCACGGGCGGCATGATCGGCGGCCTCATAGCGCCGCTCGTGGTCGGCTATCTGGTGAAAACGAGCGGTACGTTCAGCAGCGGCTTTCTATTCATGATCGGCTCGGTGCTCACGAGCGCGTTGCAGTTCCGCGTGAAAACACGCGATGGAGCAATGTAACTGGCCAGTATGGAAATGGAGGCATGACCGCAAGCTGATCCCGCACAACGAGGTCGACGTCGCATGGTGGCGACGCATTCGCTCGAGACTGCTCGCGATGCTAACATTGGACATCTTGGGCCAATGCCTCTCACCAGAAAGGCAGCCCGCCCTTAGGCCTCGTTATTGAAAGGAAAGGGAAAAGCGAATGCCGCGGTAAGCGCTGGCGACAACGAAGGATTTCTAGCCTATGCGCGGACGACATCGTCTGGACCACGATGGGCGCAGAGAGCCTCCACGGAAAGAAGGCTGTCCGCCGAGTGGATGGAGAAAGAATATGTCACGCCCCCGTAGTTCAAGGTCGAAACATTGATCGGTGACGGCGACTTTGTGGTGGCGCTCGGCCAGATCAAGTCCGAGGGGAAAGGCGGCGGGCAGATTCAGTACGCATACTGTGACGTATGGCGGTTCGACGGCGGGAAAATGGTCGAACTAAAGGCGTACGTGGTGGGGAAACGCCGTAAGGCCTAGCGGACCATGCGCCGACACGATAATCATCGGCGCTTTCTTTCTCACGCAAAAATGCCCGATTTCTCGCGTTTTGCAAGTAACGCACGCGCAACCCTCGAATTCGGAGGCGACCTCTGTCGTCTTTGTCAGCAGAGTTCGCTCGGTGTCTGCCAACCGCTTCCGCCGCTTGAAAAGCTCCTGCTCGAGCATCAAAGTCTAGTCGGCGTTGAACGAGTCGATTAGAGCCTTCTTGGTTTCGCGTTCTGCGGCGATGCGAATGCAGCCTTCATTCCTTTATGGATTTTCGCCTCGCTAATGACCGCGGCCAACCGTATGAGGCAACACGAGCGCGATAATCACTGCATCAAAGCCACTAGCCACAATCCACGGTTGCACAGGCGTTTTGACCGATGGTAAGACAAGTTGGTTTATACAAAGGCAAACCTGAAGCATTTCTCACACATACTGCGAGTCCAGCATTTAGATCAGGACGTTCGCGGCGAAATCCATAGGGCTCGCGGGCATGC
Source organism: uncultured Paraburkholderia sp. (assembly GCA_940747215.1). Classification (GTDB taxonomy): domain Bacteria; phylum Pseudomonadota; class Gammaproteobacteria; order Burkholderiales; family Burkholderiaceae; genus Paraburkholderia. The sequence goes on from CALNWS010000045.1 coordinate 12,299, forward strand.
CCGCAATTGAGTCCAAGCCACGCGAGCCCCTCGGCAGTCTGACCTTGTGGCCCGATAGTCGGATCAAATCGTTTGCGCGAACAGCTTGAGTACGTGTACCTATAGTCCGCACCGTGATAAGCTGCCCTTTTGCCAATCGCACATTGCCGCTCTAAGTCCGAGGTGTGAATCGCAGAAGCGGAAAATGCGCTCATCTTGTATGTAAAGGGGCGTTCCATGCACAAGATAACGATCGCTGCTTTGTTCATTCTCGGCATGCCGTGCGCGTGCATGCTTGCCTTCCTGGGCCGATGCAAATGAGTTGCTGGAACGTGGCGCCTAAAATCGTTTGTTCGCTAGGTCACCGACACCGGCGAACGGTACAACCAGCTCGGCGAGCATCCCGACGGCTATCTCACCTATTCATCGGACGGTCGGATGGTCGCGTTTTTTGTTTCCGGCGATCAGCCACACCCACGAAATGAGCCTACCGATGAAGAGCGAATCCGGTTACATAAATCGATGCTTGCTTACGGTAGAACATACGGCGTGATGACACCCGGTAAGGTCGTGCATCACATCGACATCGAATGGGACGGTAAGCGCATCGGAACCGATCAGGTGCGGTTCTATAAGATCGATCGCGATGTTTTGTCGATCAAGACCGAACCAAACAAGAGTCCCGTGGACGGGCGTGAAGGCGTTGGGATACTGACATTTGAGAGAGTGAAAAATCCGCAGCCTTAACTGAAGTCGCCTAATGCGACTCACCCGGCAGCGCTAGATCTTACCCATTTGCTTCGGTAGACATTGGCCCTTCCATAGTCTGAGTGCCGTGGGTCGTCGTCTCGCGACCCACGGCGCCATCCCCATCCGTCTTCAATGACCGTGAAGCAGGAGCAACAGGCGCGCGCCTCGACCGTCATGTAAGCGGCTGCGCGTCCGGGCGTTCAAAGTCTTGAACGCCGTCTAGCCATAGCGCGCGTCGCCCGTCACCCAGCGCGCGTCGTCGGACGCCAGAAACACTGCCGCGCCGACGATATCGTCGGGTTGCGCGACGCGCTTGAGCGCCTGCATGCAGAGCGCGGAGCTTCGTCCCGCGTCGGTCCTCGCGAAATTCGACATATCTGTTTCGACGATGCCCGGTGCGATCGCGTTCACGCGTATGCCGCGCTCTCCGAGCGTCGACGCGAACTGCCGCACGAGGAAGTAAGGTGCACGCACGTTCACGGCGAACAGTCTGTCGAAGTCTTCGACAATGGTTTCTTCGATACTGGCCGCTTTCGAGATCCCGGCGTTCGCTACGAGAATATCCAGGCGACCTCCGACGAATTCGCGAACCTATTTAGCCAGTTCGTGTGGGCCATGTGCGTCACTCAGTCCGCCGCCACCTCGTCGGCGCGGCCGCCCGCAGCGCGTATCGTTGCAACGATTTAGTCCGCGGCGACCTCCGCATTGCCGAAATGAACCGGTATCTCAAACCGGTCATCGACCGTACGTTTGCATTCGACGAGATGGTCGATGTGCACTGCTATCTGGAAACCAACGGGCAGTTTGGAAAGATCGTGGTGACGGTGTAATCAGCGAGGAGACTGTGGCGAGCGGCGAGACGGGTCCGATGCCACAGTCCGTTATGGCGTGAGTTGCGCTCGTTCGTTGGGTCTGCAGCTGGCCACGTCCTGCCCGATGCAAAGGACCGAGGTCGACCCGAAGCGGCCGGTCGGCAGCTTGTACCGGCAATGACGGCTTTCAAAATGTAACAGTCGTTCGAGCAGTAGCGTAGTCGGTCGCGGACTCTCGGCCTTCCCGAGCTGAGCGACATAGTCGATCCGTCCGTCGTGTGAAACGTGTATGGCCCCTGCCAGTTGCAGTCGCACGACAGTTTGCGGCGACTGCAGCGTTGCAACGCAAAAGCTCGCTTCGGTTTGAAGCGTGCCGTCGCGCATTTTGAACATCTGCAAAGCGTTCTGCCGCTCGACACTCACATACATCCACTTGCTGTTCGGGCGGAAGTCGACATGACGGGGACCGAATCCATAGCCCTGCAACGGTGCGATCGTCCCGGCACGTTCGAGCTTCGAATCGCGTATCCGAAAGATTTCGAGCGAGCCGGGATCTTCGTTGCGGTTGCCTTCCGGGTCGTTGCCGCGTGCGGAGACAATCAGACTTTCTTCATCCGGACTGAACCGCACATGATGCGCGTAGGCGCCTGCGTGCAGCGCTCCACGGTTGTTTTCGCTGATACGTCCGTCCTGCTCCAACCGGTGCAACGACACTTCGCTCGGTTCGTTATACGCAATCGTGAGCAGACTGCCCCGCCGGTTCACTGTCAGATGAACGGGACGATTGTCGAGCAGCAGGAACTGAATCGGCTCGGACAGCGCGCCGGACGATGAATCGATACCCAGAACAGCCATTGCATGATGATCGCCGCCGCGCGAAAAACGGTCACTCAATGCGACGTACAGCAGCGGTAACCACCACGGGTGCCGCCACGCGTACTGGACAGCCGTGCCGAGTTCGAGGCGGCTAAATGGCGACAGACGCGCGGCCTCTACGTCGACATGCCACGTCGTGATCGTGTCGCCGACCGCGGAGAGAAAGTCTGTGTCTAACATGAGCATCCGTTATCGAACGCTCAATCTTCGTCGCGCTCGATGACGGACGCAATTGCAGGACGCCCCGAAGCGGCCTAGGTCTCGTATTCCGAATAGGTCTGCTGACTCGGCGGATAGACTCCCCACAGCGCTTCACCAGCAGCCACACGCATGGCGAGATAGCTTTCGACATCGTCCTGCCGTGTGCAGAAGTCAGCCAGCTCAACGGCAAGGTGCGGAGGAATGACGGTGACACCATCGGCGTCGCCCACGATCACATCACTGGGATACACTGCGACACCCGCGCAGCCGATCGGTACCTGCAGATCGGCGACGTGATGATATGAAATGCGCGTGGTCGCCGTCACTTCGCGGCAATACGCCGGCAAAGGCAAATTCGCAATTTCAGTGCCGTCACGCAACGCACCGCGAGAAGGCGCGTCACGAGAATGTTCCCTGCCGACGCCGCGCGAGGATCGTTCCGGCTATCGATCACGAGTACGTCGCCCGGCTGCACCTGTTCGACACCCTGCCACTGGAGGTTGTCCATATTCGGCTTCGTGGTCATGGTGCCGTACGTATCGATGTCTTCGCGTGCGGGAATGAAACGCATGGTGTACGCGCGCCCTGCGAACGGTTTGACTTTCCTGTTGAGAGCGCGAAGGCCGACGAGTGCCGGCTGACGAAAACAGTGTTTGAAAAGTTGCGTGGTAAGCGAGCCGCTGCTGATACTGGCGAGTTTATCGAGTGTTTCTTCGCTAACCGTAACATTGCGCTCAACGGCGTTCTGCAGTGAATCCGAGTAGTTGTGAATTTTCACGACGAAGTCCTGTAGGAGATGACCGCCGGAGTTCCACTGTCTGGAATGCAGTGAACGCACACGATTCGGCTGCTTGGGACAATGCTATTGGCGTATGCCGTGCATTGGACACTGGTGATATCCGTATTCCGGCAGCCAAGTTCCAGAGAGTGGAAATAGAACGGGGCAGACGGCGCTGCGTCGCGTGAATAACATGATTAGCAAGTTCGAACGCATTGGATTCCGAATGACGAATGCCCGACACCTTTGTGCCGGGCATTCGTCATTGCGCTATTCAATCCGTTCGCGGATCACACGGTGACGCCGAGCGGCCACGGAACAAATTCATTCGCACCAACACCGAGCGCTTCGCTTTTCGTCGGTTCCCCGGACGCGTGGCGTACGATCTGCTCGAAAATCGCCGTGCCCATTTTGGCAACGGTGGAATCGCCGTCGATAACCGTTCCGCAGTTGATATCCATATCGGCCGCCATACGGACGAACATGGGTGTGTTACCCGCCAGCCTCATCGTGGGTGCGGGCACCGAACCGAAACATAAACCGCGGCCCGTGGTAGAATTAAATTATGCTTGTGCCACTGGCAGTCTGCCCTGTGGCTGAGACCGGATCGTAGCCCGGCGTATCCATGAAGACGAGTCCCGCTTGCGTGACGCGCTCCGCGTATTCGTACACTTCCATGAGCGGTGCATTGCCGCCTTTCCTCGCGCCGCCAAGCGATTTTTCCCGCACTTTGGCGAGACCCCCGGCATTGTTGCCCGGACTCACCTGCCCGTTGATCTGCGTATCGCGGCCCTTGTTATATTCGAGCCACCAGTCGATCCGCTTCATGAGACGTTGTCCACTTCCGGCGTTCGCGCACGCGCCGTCAGTGTGTGTTCGACGCCGTAGATTTCGGAGGTTTCGGACAGGATCGCCGTACCGCCATTGCGAACGAGGATCTCCATCGCCACACTAAGCGCCGGATTGGCCGACAGGCCGGAGAATCCGTCCGATCCTCTAAACTGAAGACCCACCTTGATGTGTTCTACGGACACTGGTTCCCGTTTCGCCTCGTTCGCCGCAGGCAGCATCGTACGTACGATCTCGATACCTTGCGCGATCGCAGCACGCGTACCGCCGGCTTCTCCAACGCCGAGCGTTCGCAACATGGGCCCCGGCACAAGCTGCTGATCCGCGAACAGCGCGTTCAGATCGACGTCTTCCCCTTCGGCTGTCACCACGAGAGCGCCCGCGGTGTTCAGGTGTGCGATGTATCCGCCGAGCGTCCTGTGCAACAGTTGCATGGGTTCGCCACTGCGCTCCATGCCGGCGCCATGTTCATGCGTGAAAGGCGCCACACCGTCGACGCTGGAGAAAGCCGCCCGTTCGACCTCGTCGAAAAAGGCGGCGATCTTGCGCGCCACCGTGGCGCCGCGATGGCTCAATGCGAAGATGCCGATGTAATTGCCAGTCGCGACGCGGCCATCGGCACGGACGTACCTCATGAAACGCACGCGTTCGTGCTGTAGCACGGGATCGAGCGGCACATAGTCGAGACCGTGCCGATAGTCTTTCACCAAATCGCCGAACGTGATGTTGTGGCTGTGCATCCACGTGCCCGCCGATATGTCGTCGCTGGCGAAGCCGATGGTCGTGTTGTATTTCAGAACCAGCTCACCGCGCCGAATCAGACTCGTAGCCACCTTGTGACCCGCCGGCACGGCCTGCAAGGTGACGATTTTGCTCTGCACGGACGTGTCGGCTGGAACGTCGATGCGAGCGACCACGACATTATCCTCGGGCAGGCGATGGCTTGCCGTAGGTGAGAGTACCGCTTTGAGTTCTGTCGTGCCGCTATACGCGAGACTCGCGGGCGACTCACCTGCCGTTTCGCTCAACATTGCCGGCGTATCGCGCTGCGCGGTGTATTGCGACCACCAGACGATGCGTTGTTCGAGTTCGCCCCTTACGTAGCCGGAATCGCTGCGTGCAAGCAACGCCCGCGCCGTGCGCGACGTGTCCGTGAGGGTGACCGTACCGCCCGCGTCGATCAGTCGATCAGTCTGTCGACCGCCTGCCCCACGGCGGCATGAACGTGGCGCGACGCATCCTCGGCTGCCGCGGCGATCCCGACCGTCAGATGCGAGGTCGATACGGGCTAACGCAAGACCTCGTTCGCGGCATAGAGCATGCCATTTACTGCTGCGATACCTTCGTCGATCGACGCTCGCGTTTCTCCGACTTCCTGAAGCACGACGGTCTGAAGCATCGGGCTTGTTTCGAGTCCTTCCTGTTCGAGAAAGCCGTAGATGTTATTGCGCTCGCAACCGAGCGCCATGACGACCGCGCCTGCGAGATTCGAATTTCGAATGGAGCCGCCTAGCCGTTCGGCGCAACAGTTCCATCGGCTCGCCGCTCTTTTCCATTCCGCAACCGAGCTCAAGAACGAATGGAACGACGCCATCGACGTTCGGATACGCGGCAAGGCGTTTGGGTGTGAACCACGCCGCCACCTGACGCGCCGCGGCTGCAGCGTAATTGCCCACGACGAGCACGCCGATATAGTTTCGGGTTCCGACACGACCGTCCGCACGGAGATAGCCGTTGAAAGTCTGACACTGCGATTTCGCTTGCATGAGAGATGACCTGATTCCCGGACGATTCATTGTCTTGCGCTGACCGATCTCCGGCAATCTCGTCACCTCATCCACGCACGCGCCAGTCTCATCTTATGGAACTGGGGATAACCTGATTTTCAGCGTGACAAGGCGCACTCAGGCCGTGCCGCGCGCGATAATCTGAAAGCCCACATCGACGGTGCGTTCAACGACATCCGCCGCCATCAGGCTATTGAAGCGGCGCAGCAAAGTTCCCCCTTAACAGCGCCGATTTTCCCGGCATCCACGCGCACCGTGGTGAGCGGCGGCTCGAGATCCGCGGCTATTTCGAAGTCTCCGAACCCCATGATTCCGAGTTCCGCCGGCATCGCAATCCGCCGATGTTGCGCCTCGATCAAGACGCCTTGCGCAAGCAGGTCGATGCTGCAAATGATCGCGTCCGGCTTTTTCCTCGCGTCAAGAAGTTCGGCGGCCGCACGGCGACCGTCGCGCACGCTGACAGGTACCGGTACGACTTGGGTTCCCACCACCTTGACTCCGGCTTCCGCCAGCGCGGCGACGCAACCTTTGCGGCGCAACTGCGCTCGCGCGTCCGCGCTCCAGATCAGGCCTACCGAGCGATAGCCTCTTTCCGCCATGTGTGTGCCCATGGCGTGACCAACGGCAAGGTGATCGAAGCCGACCTGCATATCGACGGGCGCATCGTGCAATTGCCATGTTTCGACGACAGGAACCTGCCGCTGCTGCAGGAGCGCTCGCATCGCCTTGCTGTGCAGCGGCACCGTGAGCACGATTGCGTCAGGCCGGCGTTTGAGCATCGATTCGAGCAAGGCCTCCTCTATCTCGCCCGAATAGCCGGACTGGCAGACGAAGAGCTGATATCCGCCCACTTCGAGCACGTGCCCCAACTCGGTCAGCGTGCTGATGAATGGCCAGTGAGCGAAGGTCGGTATCACGGCGATGACGAGTCGGCTGCGCTGCGATGCCAGCCCACCTGCAACGAGATTGGATACGTAGCCTGTCTTCTTGATGGCGGCCCGCACGCTCCTCGCCGTCTGCTCGGACACCTTCTCCGGATGATTGAGAACGCGCGAGACGGTTACAAACGACACACGCGCCAGTTGCGCGACATCACGCAGGGTCACCGAACGTGGCGAACCATCCCCGGAAGCGGCCGGCGCGTCAAGATCGGTCATCAGGGTTTTCACTTAAAACGGAATGTTGCACGCCCCAAAATACCAGCATATGGGTCCACGAACGACTGCGAAGGGCTTGAACCTCCCCTACCCTCATTGACAGCAGGGTACCTCATTTTGGACCATGTAACCGTTGTCATTTGTAGTAAACGCTGTCATTTTTCGATCTCGCGACGACCATTAAGCACCCTAACGTTCCACCAAGTGGGACACGATACGTTCTGTCGATGTGTCTGCCGGCACGGCACACAGCGACAGGACGTGAAGAGAACGACACAAGGAGACACTCCAATGAGCAACGAACGAGCGTGGCCGCAAGCGGCCGACGCCCACAGTCTCACCGCTTCACAGTCGCCGCACGCGGTAAGCACCACGTGGGGACGCTGGCGTTTTGGCATGCTGGCGCTGATTACCATCGTGCTCGCGCTGAGCAGCAGGGATCGTGCCGCCCTCTCGGTGGGGGGTACGGACATGAGCCGCGAGTTGGGCATCTCCACGATCGAGATTGGCTATCTGTTTTCTGCGTTCAGTTGGGCAATGTCATTTTCATGATTCTGTCCGGCTGGATGACAGACCTAGTCGGATCGAAGAAATCGATGTTCTGGGCCGTGTCGATCTGGTCAGCTTTCACGATCTGCATGGGCCTCGTGGAATTCGTCGGCGTAATTTTCCCGTTGCTGCTTGCCTTGCGATTTCTGCTCGGCATTGCGGAAACACCCGTCGGCCTAGCATCGACCCGTGTGATTGCATCGTGGTTTCCGTCGTCTGAACGCGGCATTGCAGGCGCCATTTTCAACAGCGCACAGTATTTTTTGCTCGCCGTTTTTACGCCGTTCATGGGCTGGGTCTGCTACCGCTTTGGCTGGCAGTATGTCTTCATCGCAATGGGCTGCGTCGGGTTCGTAATTGCCGCGATCTGGTCGCGTTTCTATTTCCTGCCCGTCGAACACCCGAAACTGTCGGAAGGCGAACTCTCCTACATTCGTGAGGGCGGCGGTCTCGTCAATCTGCGCAGACGCAAGCATGCGGCAACAGACGATGCAAAGCGTTCCCAGCTTGCCGAAATCGGCCTGCTTTTCCGCAGCCACATGTTTCTCGGCCAATACTGCATTACCGCGGTGACCTGGTCTTACGTGACGTGGTTCCCGATCTATCTCGTCAAGCAACGCGGCTTCGACATCCTGCAGGCGGGCTTCGTGTCGTCGATCCCGGCGCTTTGCGGCCTGATCGGTGCAATCGTTTCCGGCTTCGTCTCCGACGCGCTGCTCAAACGCAGCGGCTCGCTCAGCATCACCCGGAAAACGCCGATCGTGACGGGCGTGCTGCTTAGCTCGACGATGATCCTGTGCAACTACATCGACGCGCCTTGGCTCGTGGTCGCAATCATGAGCCTTACGTTCTTCGGCAAGGGTTTCGGCAACCTAGGTTTCAGCGTCGTTGTCGATACGGCTCCGCAGGAAATGGTCGGCGTGACGGGTGGCGTGTTCAACGCGATCGGCAATATCGCCGGCATCGTCACGCCGGTGGCTATCGGGTACCTGCTGCATTCGAGCAGCTCATTCCATTCAACAGTGCGCTGCTTTTCGTCGGTGCACACGGGCTCGTCGCAGCATTCTCGTACCTCTTCATCGTCCAGAAGATCCGCCGTTTCAAGCTCAACGAACTGGGCTAACAGGCATCATCAGGAGAACCTGTATGTCTAACTGTCGCTCACGTTCCTGCCGCTCGAGGCGCCGATCAGCGACGCAAAAGTGCTGACGGGACGTCAAAAGCCGCTGACGGAGATCGCGTTTATTTTTGCCGAGATCGGTAGCGAAAAGGGGCATACCGGCATCGGCTTCGGCTATTCCAAACGCGCGGGCGGGCAAGGCATGTATGCCCACGCGAAAGAGCTCGCGCCGGTTCTCATCGGCGAAGACCCGAACGACATCGGCAAGATCTTCAACAAGCTTTTGTGGGCCGATGCGTCGATGGGACGAAGCGGCCTGACGACACAGGCCATTGCGCCATTCGACATCGCGCTGTGGGACCTGAAAGCGAAACGTGCGAATCTGTCGCTCGCGAAACTGCTCGGCGCACATTGCGATTCCGTACAGTGCTACAACACTTCGGGCGGCTATCTGTCGTCGCCGCTCGAGAAGGTCCTCGAAAACGTCGACAGATCTCGCAAGAACGGTATTGACGGCATCAAGATCAACGTTGGCCAGCCGGACACCCGTGAAGACCTTCGCCGCGTTTCGGCGATTCGCGAACTGCTGGGTCCCGACTTTCCGCTCATGGTCGACGTGAATCAGCAGTGGGATCGCCTGAAGGCACAGCGTGCCTGTCGCGCATTCGAACCGCTCAATCTCACGTGGATCGGAGAGCCGCTCGACACGGCCATCGCAACGGGCGAAATGCTGACGAGCTTCGAGGAGCACGCGCAGCTGATCGGAGTCGGCGGCGCGGATTTCGTACAGCCCGACGCGCCGCGCGTTGGCGGTATCACGCCTTTCCTGCAGATCATGTAGTACGCAAACCTCAAAGGTCTGAAGCTAGCGCTAGCGCCGCACTTCGCAATGGAAATCCACCTGCATCTGGCTGTGGCTTTCGAAGCCGAGCCCTAGCTGGAACACTTCGAATGGCTCGAGCCGATGTTCAATGAACGGCTGCAATTACGCGACGGCCGCATGTACGTGCCGAACCGGCTAGGTCTAGGTTTCAGTCTCAGCGAACAGGCCATTGCATGGACGACGGTTACGGAGGAGTTCGGTAAGCGCGCCTGGTTGCCGTTCAGTGCCCGGGTCCGGTCGTTTCCCGTACTGGACGACCGGGCAACCGGCAAGATGATTTCTCGTTCAACACGAACAATCAATTCGCCCTTTTCGCTCTAGGCAGGCCAAGGCGCGGTAATTATCGTATGCACCATTACTCAAACGGAGCATTACGAATGAACTACTGCACTCTCGGCTGCTCAGGGCTTCGCGTATCCCGCCTGACGCGCGGCGCCATGACCTTTGGCGCGGGCGACGGCATCTGGAAATCCATCGCGGGTCTCGGTCAGGATGAGGCTGCGCAACTCGTTCGTGTCGCGCTCGAGCGCGGCGTCAATCTGATCGACACGGTCGATGCCTATTCGCCGGCAAGCTTTGAAATAGCGGCTTCCTGCAGGCGTTGGCCCAACGGCGCGGGTTGTCCACGCGAGAAGCCTGATACCGAGCGTCTCTCCGAGCCGCGCCATCCTCTCGGTGGCGTTCGATGACGACATGTCCATCAATTTCTCTGCCTTTCCGAATGAGCCCGTTTCCACGATGCGCACGAAAAGACGCATCGCCGCCAGTTGATCGATCCGCATTGAATTCTCGCGAGAAACGAATGAAAAAACCATATTGTACGTTCGACGTGGATACGCTCGACGGTTCATCTGCTGACGCGAAACAAATGTTCATGCACGTCCGAAACGGGGAGGCAGACGCACGATGCCCCACGATGGCGCGCTGCGTGTGCGGGCGAACACCGTCGAGCCGCTTGTGCCAAGATAACAGGCCCATGGGCTCTCCGACTTTTACTTCACATGGACAAAAGGGCACTCATTATTGGCGCGACCGGGATTGTCGGCGGCAACCTCGCGCAACATCTGCTCGCCACCGGCGGCTGGCACGTAACGGGGCTTTCTCGTGGCCGCACGACGACCATCGACGGCATCGAATCCGTTACGGCCCACCTGACCTCCGCCGAATCTGTCGCGAACGCTCTGCGTGAGCGGCAATTCAGTCACGTCTTCTTTACGGCGTGGTCGCGCCAGACGACAGAGCGCGAGAACATTGAAGTGAACGGCGCTATGGTGCGCCATGTGCTGGACGTGCTCGGACCGTCCGGCACCATTCAGCATGCGGCGCTGGTTACGGGGCTCAAGCATTATCTCGAACCGTTCGAAGCCTACGGGAAAGGCAACGTGCCGCTCACGCCGTTTCGCGAAGAACAGGGCCGTCAACCTGTCGATAATTTCTATTACGAGCAGGAAGACAGGCGGTTCAGCTTGACCTGCGCAAGCGGCCCGAGCGTACTCATGCTCGACGAGCGCACCTCGCCGCCGATCAGCGTGATCGACAGCCCCGCCGCCGCAAGCTGGCCGACGACCAGCAGATTGTTCGTGACCACCCGCACCGACGGCCGCTCCGCCAGATGACGCGCGAGCGCGGCGGCCGTCGTGCTGCCATCGAAAAACACCGTGTCGCCGTCCTCGATATATTCGCTCGCCGCTTTCGCGATCGCGTCCTTCTGCTCGCGCGCGCTGCCGCGCCGCTCTTCGAGCAAGGCCTCCGGCTCGTGCGAACCGACCGCCGCCGCGCCCCCATACGTGCGCACGATGCGTTGGTCGGTGGCGAGCACCCGCAAATCGCGGCACACGGTGGCTTCGGACATACCGAAGTGCTCGCACAACGTCGCCACATCGTTCATGCCGCCGAGTACGGCCTAGAGCATCGCCTCCCGGCGTTTGGTCACTTTCATGTCAGCTTTTTCTTGGGTTCGTTTCTGTGAGCGTGCCGTTGTCCGACACCGAGTCCGACACCGACGAGACACCAAGTGTAGCCAATTTGCCTCGATGCGCCCGTTATGCCCGTCCGTGCACCCACGATTCATTGACACCGTCACATACTTGATGCGCTGACGGAAAAGGTGAACGTGATATGCAGCGCGCCGTCCTTCGACTGCACGATCGACGGATACGAATACTCGCGGTTGCGGCGTCGGCGGAATTGTTCGTCATGCAATAGCCGTCGCCGATCTCCAGATTTCGGCTGCGTTTCCACGTTCTGCCGTCGTCCTCGGAAATGGCGAGCGACATTGGCGCGCGCGGTGCGCCCCAGAATGCCGAGCCTCTCGCCGACGCCTTCTGGTCGCGCAATTCACCGCTGTCTTCCGAATCTTCGATGTCGTCATAAAGCGACGCGCGGCGCTGCGTGCTGTGCGATGCATCGCTCGCGTTGTAGACCACGGCGAGGTGCCCATTCTGCAGCACGATGAACTGAATCGACGAATTGTTGTTCGGCAGTTCGGTCGGCTGCGGCGCGCTCCACGTGCGGCCATTTTTCGAGCGGTTCGCATAGATGAAATCCGCCTAGCGGCTGCGATACATCGCGAGCAGCGTGCCGTCCTTCAGGACGTGCACGTTCATGTGCACGCAACCGATGCTTTCCGGAACTTCATGCTGCGTCCACGTGATGCCCTCGTCGTTCGAAATCATCACTGCGCTGATGTCAGCGTTGCCGACCCAGCGTTCGCCGCTTTCCGTACGGCACAGGAAAATCGGGCACAGCCATTCGCCGTTCGGCAGCGCGACGATCGGCTGGCGCACGAAAGTGCCCGCGCGATCGAACAGCGTGTCGATCGGCGCCTAGGTCCTGCCGTTGTCGGTGGAGATGCGCCGGCGCACGATCGCCGTATTTTGATGCCCTGACAACTGCGCCGTGTAAATGAGCCACAGCTTGCCGTCGGGCGCCGTGAAGAGCACGGGATTTTGTTCCGAGCGCGTCGGGTCTTCCGACTGTTTCACCGGCTCGCTCCACGCGTCATTGCCCGAAGCGAGTCGCGACATGTAGATCGACACGTCCGGAATGCCTTCCTGCGTACCGCCGAACCATACGCACAGCAGGTCACCGTCGTCGAGGGCAAGCAGATTCGCCGCGTGATTCTGCACGCATGGCGTGGGCAGGAACGCTTCCTTGCGGACGTTATGATCGAAGGAAATAGGCGTGGTTTCGGAAGATGCGGAAGTCATGAATCAAATCCTCGAGCGTTTCAATCAATGCGATTTTTGCGTGGCGAGGCGTTCGTCCTGCACGCTGTCGGATGCATCGCCATTAAAAAGCAGGCGGCCGAACACGAGTACGATGGCCGGTGTGATCAGCGCGATATACATGTTGTCGATACCGAACGGGTTGCCCAGCAGATACCACACGGTCGTGGCGAGCGTCGCGAGCACGAGGCCCCAGATCGCGCCGCGTCGGCTACTGAAAAACGGAACATAGATGCCGATCAGCGCCACTACCGAGACTGATAGACGCAGCGCTCGCGTGAAGAACGACAGCGCAAGGATCTGCGGCACGAACAGCACGAACACCAGCGGCAGGAAGCCGACCACGAGCGAAATCCAGCGTGTCATGCGCAACTCGACTTCAGGGGTCGGGCGAAAACGCAACACGTAGAAGTCTTTCACGATGAGCGAGGCAATCGCCAGCGCGACCGTACACACGCTCACGAAAATCGACGCCACCAGCGAAGTCGTGACGATACCTGCAAGCACCGGATTCATGTGCTCGAGGAACACCGGCAGCGCGTACAGGCTCTTGATCTCCGGGTGCACGAACTTTGCCGCCACGCCGATGAAACCGAGCGCGAGCGAGATCGGCACGCACAGCACGGCCGCCATCAGCGAAGAAGCGCGCGCGGCCTCCGGGCTGCGCGTCGCCGAAATGGCCTGAATGATGAACTGAGTCGAGAAGATCGCGCCCGCCGTGCCGATGATCCACGCGCCGATCGTGCCACCCGACAGCGCGCCGCGCCACGTGAAGCAATGCGCCGGCATGCTCTTCACCATCGGCGCAATGCCGCCGGTGAGGTTCCACGCCACGGCCACGAGAAACTCGGTGAGCAGGCTGCATACAGCGTCGCCGACGTGACCAGCGAAGAACAGAGCGTGGCCGCAATCGACGCAACGGTGAGCCGCTTCGGCCGCATCGATGCGCTCGTCAACTGCGCAGGCGGCGAACTCGGCGCGCGCGTCGTTGGTCGCAACGGACCTCATAATCTGGCCAGTTTCGCGCGCACGATCGGCATCAACCTGATCGGTACGTTCAACATGTTTCGTCTCGCCGCCGATGCCATGGCAAAGCAGGAACTGCGTGAAGGCGGCGAACGTGGCCTGATCGTCAATACGGCATCGATCGCCGCGTTCGACGGTCAGATCGGACAGGCCGCCTATTCAGCGTCCAAAAGCGGTGTCGTCGGCATGACGCTGCCGATTGCGCGTGAGCTTGCACGCTCGGGAATCCGGGTCATGACCATGGCGCCCAGCATCTTTCGGACGCCGATGGTCGAGGGTATGGCCTAGGAGGTGCAGACATCGCTTGCCTCGAACGTGCCGTTCCCGCCGCGTTTCGGCGAACCCCACGAATACGCTGCGCTCGTTGCCTACATCGCCGAAACTAGATGCTAAACGGCGAAGTGATCCGTCTCGACGGCGCAGTACGCATGAACGTCAGGTAACCAGAGGAGACATGGAATGAATGCTGATCCGGTTGTTATCGTTGCCGCAACCCGCACGCCGATGGGCGGCTTCCAGGGCAACTTCGCGAGCCTCGCCGCATCCGATCTCGGCGCGTCAGGCGATGATCAAGGCCGGTGTTCCGGTCTCGACGGGGGCGTTCACCGTCAACAAGATGTGCGGCTCGGGTATGAAGGCGATCATGCTTGCGCATGATCTGATCCTTGCGGGTTCGAGCAACGTCATGGTCGCGAGCTGCATGGAAAGCATGACGAATGCCCCTTACCTGCTGCCCAAGGGCCGTGGCGGTCATCGCATGGGTCATGTGGCCAGGTGCTCGATCACATGTTCTCCGACGGTCTGGAAGACGCGTACGACAAGGGCCGCCTGATGGGCACCTTCGCCGAAGACTGCGCGTCCGAATACCGGTTCACGCGTGAGCAGCAGGACGCGTTTGCGATCGCTTCGCTCATGCGCGCCCAGACCGCGATCGCCAATGGTTCGTTCGCGAACGAAATCACGCCGGTCACCGTCGCCGACAAAACCGAAACCGTGGTATCCATCGATGAAGCGCCCAGCAAAGCAAAGCTCGACAAGATTCCCGGCCTGAAACCGACCTTCCGCGAGGGCGGTACGGTGATGGCGGCGAACTCGTCTTCGATCTCCGACGGTGTGGCGGCACTCGTGCTGATGCGCAGATCGGAGGCCGCGAAACGTGGTCTGAAGCCGCTGGCGACGATCGCCGGACTGCGACCTATGCATTCAAGCCGAACCTGTTCCCGACCGCTCCAACCGGCGCATTGCGCAAGATCACGGAGACCACGGGATGGAATCTGAATGAAAGTGGATCTGTTCGAGCTGAACGAAGCATTCGCCGTCGTGCCGATGGCCGCCATGAAAGATCTCGATCTGTCGCATGACAAGGTCCATGTGAACGGTAGTGCGTGTGCCTTGGGCCATCGTTTGTGCTTCACCTGAAAGCAGGTGTCCGCTGCAAACCAGTCCTATTCAACAATGATTTCCGCTTGAAGGTCTTGGTCTTGGTGAAGAACTTTAAAGAATCGACCTACTACGACGTCCAGTTCCTCTCGATCAACATCCCGACCAAAGCTGACAATACCAGATGGCCGCCTATCGACAGGCGCTGGCGCAGCACGGGGGTTCACCCAGAGCATTCCACGCCGGGCAAACTGCCACGACAACGCAGCGATGGAAAGCTTCTTTGGAACACTCAAGGCGGAGTCCCGGCACGCACTATCCAAGGCAATCGCACCGCTCATTCACGTTCGCGAACTTCGCAGCGCCACCGCGCGTCGAACTAAGCAGCGACTCCCATGCGAACGTCCCGGCCTGAGCAACCTCGCGGCGGGACATACCGTTCACCTCTTCAACTCACATCGTGGAGCACCATGTCCGCTGGAATGCCCATCTGTTGCCGCCGCCACTTCTTCCGCGCTTCGGCTGCGCTCGCGTTGATGGCGGCGTTGCCCTTTCGCGCGCAGGCGCAACCATCAACGCCCGCCGCGGTCACACCCGCCTCGACCGTCGATAACGCGCCTTCAGCCTTGCTGTTGCAAGGGGCACATTGCTGTCGATGGACCCCACCATCGGCGATCGCGCAAGCGCCGACGTACTCATCCGCAACGGCAAGATCGCAGCCATCGCGGACAGGCTCGATGCGTCGGCCGTGTCGGACGCGCAGATACTAGACGTGCGCGGCATGATCGTGCTGCCGGGCCTTGTCGACAGTCACTGGCACATGTGGAACAGCCTGGCTCGCGGCCTTGCGCCCACGCAAAAGGCATGCGCTTCTTCGAGGCGATGAAGCAGTTGAGCACCTGTTACACGCCGTCGGACAACTACCTCGCCGTGCAACTGGCGCTGGCAGAAGCGGTGTCGAACGGCATTACGCGTGCAACGAACTGGGCTCACAACATCCGCAGTCCCGAGCACGCAGACGCCGAAATACAGGCAATGCGCGAAAGCGGCGTAGGCGGACGCTTTCTGTATGGCTAGCCGCAGGATCTCGCGTCGGCTCGCGCAAACGATCTCGCTGACGTGCTGCGCGTACGCAGGCAGTATTTCAGCGACGCCGGAAGCCGCCTCGCGCTCGGCATCGCGATTCGCGGACCGGAACGCACGCCCGCCGCCATCTGGCAACAGGAAGCGGGCTTCGCGCGCACGCAGGGTCTGCCGCTTTCCGTGCACGTTTCGGTGACGCGCGACGCGCAGCAACAACATGCGATTGCGCAGATGAACGATAAAGGCTTCCTCGGCCTGCTGACCGAGCTGGTCCACGCGACACACGCCAGCGACGATGACCTGTGCGCCGTTGCCGCTTCGGGCTCGCCGGTCGTCGTCACGCCGTTCACGGAGATACGCGTCGGGTTCGGCGTCACGCCAGTCAAGCGGATGCTCGACAGCGGTATCCGCATGACGATAGGCAACGATACGACCGTGCTGTCGGGCAACGCCGATCTGTTTGGCGTAATGCGCGCGGTGCTGGATCTCGGCAACGGTCAGGCGGAAAACGAACTCGCACTGAGCGCACGCTGCGTATTGCAGATGGCGACACTCGATGCGGCGCGTGCCGCCGGCGTCGGCGAACGTACTGGGTCGATTGTACCGGGCAAGGATGCGGATATCGTGATCGTGGATACGCTGCAATTAGGCACGGCGCCCGCCACCGACGCGCTGGCGATCGTCACCGAGGCCACGCAACCCGCGAACGTGCGGCATGTGATCGCCGATGGCCGTTTTCTCAAGCGCGACGGTCGACTCACGCGGATCGACACGAAGCAACTGATCACGCAGAGCGATGCACGCTGGCAGCGTATGCGAGTGCAGGCGAAGCTATAACGCTTTTTGCTGCGTTCGCGGCAGCTCTCCATTGCGTGCGACGCTGAGCCAGTGGAAGGCATGGGGTATTACATCCTCACCCGTCCGCATCGCGTTGACTTTCCGCAGGTTAAAGCGTTTCGCGAGTGGCTGCTGGAAGAAACCGAAGGCGAACGCTGATTTCGTTTCGCACTCTGTTGATGTTTTAACGGCGAGTTCCCGAAGGTACGGACTCTTTGCTGCCGCGCCAACAATTAATCTTGCCGATAAATTGTCAAATGCGTTGTTGCACAATGCCATGCGCACCTCTAGATTGAGAGCGATGCCCAACCTGAAGGAGCGGTAAAACGCATGATCGACAGCGTAGAAGGCTTCGACTTGATCGCCATCGACAAAGCCGGTGGACGCGTCCTGTTTCTCGACCCGCGAACGCTCGAAATTCGCACGGCACTCGAAGATGCCCCTGCAAAACCGCACGAATTACTGATCCTGCATCATCTTGATAAAGCATATGTGCCAATTTTCGGCGACGGCGTGCATGGTGAGAACCCGCACCCGGGACATCAGATCGCCGTGGTCAATCTCACGAGCCGTTCGCTCGAAAAACTGATTGACTTAGGACCCTATCGGGGGCCCCATACAGCGCGGCTCGCCGCCAACGGCATGGTGTATTGCTGCTGCGAAACAAGTGGTGCCGTCGTCGTGATCGATCCGGTACGCGATACGGTGACCAGCGCGATCGCGCTCGATTCGCGTAACGTGCATCGGCTGGCGGCGCTTCCCGACCTCGCGCGCATCGTGACCGAGAGCGAAGAAGACGCGACGCTCTGCTTGGTCGATGCGAAGGCAGATGGGGGCACCATTCTCGTTGAACGACGTATGCCGGGAACGCTGAACGGCGTGGACGCCGCACCGACACGTCCGTGGGTGGTATGTACCGATGGCGAAGAACCACGGCTTTTCGTCGTCGATCGTGACGATCTCACGCCGGTTAAAACGGTCCAGCTGCATGACCATCGCAAGCACGGCCAGATCGTGCGTTATCGCGCCGATGGCAGCATCGTTGCGGTAATCGGAGACTTCGAACCCGTTGCGAGTTTCTACGACGCCGACCTCAATCATCTCTTCACCGCCGAAGTCGGCGACAAACCGCTCGACGGTGCATTCACACCCGATGGCCGCGCATTTCTCGTCGCCAACGAAAAGAGCGGCTCGATTTCCGTGATCGACCTTGTTGCGAAACGAACGCGCGAGAAACGTGGCGGTGCCTGTCTGCGTCGAGGTGCTCGAGTATTTTCCCTCCACTCATACCACGCAAATAGCCGGACTATGATCCAACACGTTTCACACGCCGCGCCACGCGGTATCGAACACGTCGGCATTACCGTGCCCGACCACGACGAGGCACTCCGCTTCTTCGAATCGGCGTTTGGCGCCATCCGTCTCTTTTCGCTCGTCAAACCCGGTGCCGCGCCGATGAGCGCGGCCGAAGTGGGTGCAAAAAATGGTTTGCTATCCGGCCTGAAAATCGTTTCACTATCGATGCTGCGGCTCGCAAATGGACCGAACATCGAAGTGTTCCAGATCGACCGTCCGCGCCGCCACGATGCTACGAATATCGGCGATATCGGCATCACGCACATCAGCCTCACGATCGACGATCTGGAAGGCGTCACCGCCCGCTTTGAGGCGGCGGGCGGCACGCTGCTCGAAGGTCCGTATCCGTTGAGCGGACAGGAAGAAGGCGCGGGTAATCGCGGGCGTTTCGGCCTCACGCCGTGGGGCTTGTTGATCGAGTTCGAAAGCTTTGCTGAGCCGATCCGTTATAACGATGGTGCGCGGGCGGAGCGCTGGCTGCCTTCCGGACTGTCGCCGACAGAAACTGATGAGAGAACATCGGAATAATCGTCGTTGCGTGGTGTTCTCCGGCGGATAATTTCGCGATCGATTTTCTTGGTGCCGGCTCCGGGGACATCCGGCACCGCCGTTATAGTCGAGGAACGCACAAAGACGACCAGTTCGGTACGAGAGAAAAGAAGAAGTCGGCAATCGTTCATCGCGGGTGTGTCACTGGGGTGCTCGCTGCGATGCCCTGCGCTTGGGCATCGCAACTGATCCGATAGAAAACGCCCTGATAACCACGTTGCGGTATATCGAGGCGACATCCCGGCAACTTGCTGATCGGCTACAGTCCCGCTTGTGCGGGCGAACCACTGTTGTACGTGACGGCCTGAGTGCTGGCAGGACTGGACGGCTAAATGACCAGTGCAACTGAAAGCGCCCCGCCGCTACCTTCAACAGCGCAGTCTGTTCCTTGAGCGAGGCCGCTGCGGCAGCCGCCTGTTCGACCAGCGCCGCGTTCTGCTGCGACATCTCGTCGAACTGCGACACCGCGCGATTTACTTCCTCGATGCCGTCGCTCTGTTCCGCGGAAGCCGTCGCGATTTCGTCCATGATGGCCGTCATACGGCTCACCGAGCCGCGCACCTCGCGGATCGCTTCGCCTGCGCGGTTGATGAGCCGCGAGCCGTCCGCCACGCGCGCGGTCGAGTTGTCGATCAGTTCCTTGATTTCCTTCGCCGCCGCTGCTGAACGCTGTGCAAACGTACGCACCTCACCGGCGACCACTGCGAAACCGCGGCCTTGCTCGCCCGCGCGCGCAGCTTCCACGGCCACGTTCAGCGCGAGAATGTTCGTCTGGAACGCAATGCATTCGATCGTCGTGGTTATCTCGTTCATCTTGCGCGCGCTCGCGTCGATTTCGCTCATCGTCGCAATCACCTGCTCGACCACCTGCGCGCCCGTCGCTGCCGCGTCGTTGGTCGACTGAGCGAGATCATGCCCCTGGCGAGCATGCTCCGCGTTTTGCGTAACCGCGCTGGTCAACTGTTCCATGCTTGCCGCCGTCTCTTCGACCGACGCTGCTTGCACCTCCGTGCGCTGCGACAGATCGCTGTTGCCCGCCGAGATCTGATGGGTGGCGGCAGCGATCGATTCCGTGCCGCTCGTGATCTGCTCAATCATCGCCACGATGCCGTTCTGCATCGTCGCGACGCTGCTGACGAGCCGACCCATTTCATCGCGTGAATCCAGATGCAACTCTGCGCTCATGTCACCCTTCGCAATCCGCTCGAAGTGACGCACCGTGAGATCGAACGGACGCGAAATTGCACGCAGCAACGAGAAGCCGCTGGTCAGGCAGGCCAGCAAACCGATTGCAATCGCCAACAGTGTGAAAGCAAGCAAGGTGTCGTATCGATCCTGTGCCAACTGATAACGCGATGCGCCCTGCTCATTGCGAAACTTGTCGAGTACGGCGGTCTTTTGCGTGAGTTCCGCGGCGAGCGGGGGAATGTCGACCATTGGCTCTATCGCCTTGCGCAGCAGCGCGCCGCGCGCGTCCGCCACTGCCTTCGACAACGCAGCCTCTTCGTCCGACGCCGGCAGAGCCTGATAAGCGGTCCACGCCGCGTTGGAGACGGCGAGATAGTTGAGCGCTTTGTCTATCAACGCGGGTGTGTCCGCCGCTTCCGGGTGGAGCAGCACACGATCGAGTGTCGTGCGAACGACGGTGAGATTCAGATTCGACTTGCCAAGTTCGGTCGCAGCGGCAACGTCGTTCATGTATGCCTGTTTAACCGTACTGTTCGATGCTCTCATGCCGGCCATGCCGAACAGTCCGGTGATCACCAGCAGCGCGCCCAGCAGCGTCAGCGTTCCGAGCAGGCGCAATTCGATCGTCATGTTCAGGCGCATGCCAGTCTTTCCCTTCAATTTGGTCAAGACTGGTTATCGGCAAACAATGGCGAATCCTTGACTGTCCGATGCACCTTCGCTCGCGAAACGCGTGGACCTGCCTGCGCCCAGAACGTCTCAGAGAGCTTGGCCAAGGGCTTGGCGCACGAAACAACGATCGTTGGCGCGATGGCAACGCCGGCCCCTTCTGCAGGCAACAACGTATTACTTGTGAAACGGTGTACGAATTGCTTCGGGCATCTGACGGATGTGCGCTAGCGCATGACAGTGTCAGGCAAGCGGCAGGACGCCAGTGAACGTGGCGTCAGCAGTTCCATGCGGCATGAGACTTCGGAGTGACGCAACATGCATCTCATCGAAAACTAATCGCTGGAATCCTGCTCGAAATAGGCAGAATTCCGTATGTTGGTCGGCGTGAACAAAGCAAACTCGCTGCGAAAACGGTTCGCTTGCGGCGTCGCTTGCCCTGTGGGCATCAGCAGACGTTGCAAGGCAGTGAATGCCTGGCCATCTGGATTCTGGTCAATCGCGAGGTCCATCTTCCTCTCGGCAAGCAGGCGACGGTGCGCATCGTCCATCTCATGCCGCATCGTCCATCTCATGCCCGGCCCACGCCACGTGCCCGGTCAGTTCCACTTCGTTCAGCGCCGCTTCGATACCTAACGCGCCGTCGCCCGTGTTGTAGTGTTGTAGATAGCCGCCACGCGCTCTTTGCGCAGCGCGCGCCGGACCAGCCGGTAGCACGCGCTCGGATCGTCAAGCGTATCGGCATCCGGCACGATGACGTGGCAGTCAGGGAAAAACTCTGCGAGCTCATCACAACACCCTTGCATCCGCTCGGTGTGCGCAGGATAGCCTCGCAACGCCTGCAACACGAACACGTTGCCCTTACCACCGATGCGTCTCGCCACTGCATGCGCGGCCGTGCGCCCCGCAAGATAATTGTCGATGCCGACGTAAAAGCACGATGCCACCTCAGGAACGTCGGACACCATCGTAACCACCTGTTTGCCCTTCTCGGCGACCGAACGCAATGCGTCGATAGTGAACGGCCACACAGGCGTGGCAATAATGAGCCCCGCACGCGGATACGGCGGCGCGAGAATCGCACGCGTGTAGTCCTCGTCGCCCTGTTCGCCGAGATGCAGGCGGTGCACCACAATGCGGCGATCGAGGCTTTCGATGGCCCGTTGCAGCGCGATATCCAGACGCCGGAAAAACGGCGTGCTATTCACAGCACAGGGAGCAGAATGTCCACGTGCAACAAACCGTGCCGAACGTCCGGCAACAGCCGCGTCACACCGAGCCGCGTTGCCGCTGCGACGACACGTTCGCGAGCGGTCGCGAGACGCTGCCGCGTTCGTTGAGCACCCGGTCTAAGGTGGCTTCGCTCACGCCGGCTTCGGCCGCGATGTTGGAGAAACGCGGCGCGCGCTTGCGCCTCGGACGGGCAGGAGTTGCCTTCACATGCATGGGTTTTGACTTATCCGGACCCACGAATCACCGTAAGCTCCTCATCTTAAATTTGTTGAGGATAAATCGTCAACGCCGCTGTTGCGGCATTATGCCGCCAACTCTAATCTTGCCGCTGCGAATTTCGCGACGACGCGCCAGCCCACGTGACACGTGAGTTATCGGCGCCCGCCATCTTTCCTCAAGCATCGACACTTCGTGAAAGCAGTTGGCCAGAAATCACGGCATTTGGCCGTGTGCGGCATCGGATTCGACGTCGGCATGACCGCCGATCTCGGCAAGCTCTGGGGCATCCGCGATACGACGTTCGCGTTCACGCTGACAGATCGCTTCGGCCGCAGCGTCGATCAGGACGCACATCTCGGCACGAGCCAGCAGACGCAGGAAATCTACGGACGCGGCCAGACAGTGTGGCTCACGCGTCTCACGCTCGAACATACGCTCTTCGACGGACGCCTCGCCATCGAAGCAGGCCGCGACAGCGAAGGCAGCGACTTCGACTACGCCGACTGCAATTTCCAGAACCTGAGCCTGTGTGGTCCGCAAGGGCCGAATCTGTACGGCAGCTACTGGATGAGCTATCCGGGCAGCGTCTGGATAGCGCGCGCCACGTGGCGCGCGAGCGCTTCGACGTACGTGAAGTTCGGTGTCTACCAGCAGAATCCACAGTACTACGACGCCTCGTAGGAACACCACAACGCATGGAAGCCGATCAGCCGCCGGCGGCAACACGGGCGTCGTGCTGCCGATCGAATTCGGCTGGACACCGCAGCTGTTCGGCTATGAAGGCGCGTATCGCGTCGGCTTCATGTTCGACACGGGCGGCATGCCCGAGATCACCACCGACGTGAACGGCGAACAGCTCGACACGACAGGCGTGACCGCGCGCCGGTCGGGCGAGAGCTACAACGCGTTCGTCGCGCTCAACCAGCGCATTTCAGGCACGAACGGCGGCGCAGGCTGGTGCGTGGGTCTGCGCGCCGTGGCGGGCGATCGCAAGACCTCCGTGCTCGATCGGCAGATCACGGCCACGCTCGAATACGACAACCCATTTCAGCGTGTGGGCGGGCGCTTCGGCATCGGTTTCGCCGCGACGCACACGAGCAGCCGCGAGGCCGAATACCAGCTCGCCTGGAACGCCGCGCATCCCGACGGACGATGCAAGCGCCGTCGGCCACAGCTACGAATACACGACGGAAATCTTTTACGCGTACAAGCCGACGTGATCGATCACGCAACCCGACCTGCAATACGTGCTGCATCCGGGCGGCATGTCGGCGAACAGCAATGCGTTCGTCGCGGGACTCAGAACTTCGGTGACGTTCTGAGCGCAACACACGATTCCACCAGCGGTACCCCACAACAGGAAAAACATGGATCGCAGAAAGGCACTTTCCACGCTCGCGACACTAACCACAGGCTCCGTGCTGCCGGCGAGCGAAGCCGAAGTCGTCGCGAACGGGCCAGCCGTGGCGTCCCGGCGAAGCCAGCCTCGCGGATCTCACCGTCCAGCCCGACAGCCTGCAATGGCTCACGCCTGCCGAGTTTGACACGTTCGGCGCGATGGCCGAACGCCTGATTCCCGCCGACGAACTGAGCATCAGCGGCAAAGAAGCGGGTTGCGCCGAATTCATCGACCGCCAGCTGGCCGGCGACTTCGGCCGCGCGGCGACGCAGTATCGCCTCGGCCGCTTCATCAAGGGCACGCCGGAACAGGGACCGCAATCGGCGCTGACGCAGGCCGAACGCTACCGCCAGGGACTGGCCGCGCTCGACACCTATTGCCACGCGTATTTCAACGTGAGCTTCGTACAGCTCGACGGCGAGAAACAGGACGTGCTTCTCTCGCAGATGGAAACCGGCAAGCTCGATCTCGGCGCGAACGTGGAAGTCGTGCCGCTCTTCGAACTGATTCTGCAGAACGTGCACGAAGGCTTTCTTTCCGATCCCGTGTACGGCGGGCAATAAGAGCATGGCAAGCTGGAAAGATGCTCGGCTTCCCCGACGCGCAGTACGACTTCCGCGATTTGCTCGACAGGAAAGGCGAGAAGCTCGCGATCATCCCGATCAGTCTCGTCGATAACGCGTCGTAAAACGCGAATCGAAACCCACGCGTCGTCGAGCGCGCCGGGTACCGCTTCGCGCAACGTGTCCGGTTCTTTCGGGCGGCGCGTCCGCCCTTCCAAACAAGGTTGTATAGCCATGGCAATTAACAAGCGTCCGAAGGCGGATGCCGTCATCGTCGGTCTGGGATGGTGCGGCTTGCTGATGGCCGAGGAACTGACCCGCGCGGGTCTGAACGTCGTCGCGATCGAGCGCGGCCCGTGGGTGGAGACATCAGTGGATTTCCCGCCTTCCGTCGATACAGACGAATTGGGTTGGGACACGCGCCGCAGTCTGCTGCTGCCGCCTGCCGTCGAACGCAACAATCGCGGTCAGCGTGCGCTGCCCACGCGCGACTGGAACTTCAACGAGATGGGTTACAGCGTCGGCGGCTCGGGCACGCACTGGGCGGGCATGGCGTGGCGCTTCTCGCCGTTCGATTTCCAGCTGTACTCGCAAACGATGAAGTGCTACGGCGCAAAGCAGATTGCGGACGGCCTGATTATGCAGGACTGGGGCGTGACGTACGACGGGCTCGAAACGCATTACGACCGCTTCGAACGTATCGCGGGCGTGTCGGGCAAAGCCGGTGTAATCGACGGCAAGGTTGTGGAAGGCGGCAATCCGTTCGAAGGCAGCCGTTCGAGCGAGTATCCGCTGCCTGCGTTAAAGGTAAGCGATCCAATATCGACGTCTATCCAACAGCACTCTGAGCGAGGGGCATAGGTGTTCACCTATTTGTGAGGTGGACACCTATGGCTGACAAAGACTCGGAGCGAAGAGTAGTTCGGCAAAGATC
>CALNWS010000046.1 GCA_940747215.1 uncultured Paraburkholderia sp.
GACAGGTATGCGCGGTCTGGCACTTCATTAGATTCTCACCACAGCCAGCAAAAGAACGAACGGCGTTCGTGCTCAAACCTGCTTGAAAAATGTCGCTCAACCCTGAAAAAGACGATCGACGGTAAGCGATCCATTATCGACGTCAGAGGTGGTCGCGGGAATTTGGACAGCCGGATCAGTGGAGCGGCCGGGGCCTGAGCCAGCGGATAATGCGGGCAGAGGAACCGGGTTCGGGTCGGCTGGCACGGTATCGAACGAGCCGCCGGTAGACGTGACGACGTTACACGCCAAGATCGGGCAGCTCACTCTGGAAAATGATTTTTAAGCGGTGCGCTCAGCAAGGCGGGATTGCTGAGCGCAAAGCGATGATCGACCGTGGTCCCGCGTTGCCGGTTTCGCAGCAGGTCCGGCTTGTCGGTATCGCGAGATCGGGCGCCGCCGCGTGCGCACGCTCATGACAGTCTGGCAGACCGGATGCCGGATGAGGCATACTTCGCAACGCTGCCTGCGATCAGATCGGCAGCATGATCGCCCCGGACGTTCCACTTGAAAATCTCAGAAAACTGTCCGAACGAACAGGGCCACCTCTGATCAAAGCTGGATTTGCCGGCGTGAAGTGGGAGACGTATGGCCTTGATGATTACCGACGAGTGCATCAATTGCGACGTGTGCGAGCCCGAGTGCCCGAACGACGCAATTTCGATGGGCCCGGAAATCTATGTGATCGACCCGAAGAAATGCACCGAGTGTGTCGGCCATTTCGACGAGCCGCAGTGCATTCAGGTGTGTCCGGTGGAATGTATTCCCCGCGATCCGGCGCATCTGGAAACGCCTGAAGGGTTGATGGCGAAATATCATGCATTGCAGGCGGCGAAGAGCGCGTAAAATCGGTGTTGGAAAACAGAACGGCGAGGCTCGATGCCTCGCCGTTCTGTTTTGTGGCGGCTTTCAGCTTTAGTGCGTCAGCACGATGGCTCGCCGCAGTTAGCCGACATACGCGCCGAAAATATCGCGCAACGCGGCGAGCAAAGTGTCGCATTCGGCGTCGGTGCCCACCGAAATACGCAGATGCTGATCGATGCGCGGCGCCTTGAAGTAGTGGCGCACGAAGATTTTCTTTTCTCTCAGCCGGGCAACCAGCATGGCCGCGTCATAGCCTTCGTGGCGCGCGAACAGCAAATTTGCTGCAGACGGCACGACTTCAAAGCCGAGCGACGTCAAACCTGCCGCGAGCCGTTCGCGGCTCGCCACGACTTTCGCGCAGGTTTCGCGGAAGTAGGTGTCGTCTTCGTATGCTGCGGCCGCGGCGGCTTACGCGAGCCGATCGAGCGGATAGGAGTTGAAGCTGTCCTTCATGCGATTCAGTGCGTCGATCAAGTCCGAATTGCCGAACGCGAAGCCGACGCGCATGCCAGCCAGCGAGCGCGATTTCGACACGGTTTGAATGACTAGCAGATTCGGATAGCGGCCGATCAACGCAATCGCCGACTCTGCACCGAAATCGACTTAGGCCTCTCGTCGATCACTACAACCGAATCCGTGTTTTTTCGAGCAGCCGTTCGATGTCGGCAAGCGGCAGAGGCCGGCCGGTCGGCGCGTTCGGATTGGGAAAGAGCGCGCCGCCGTTCGGTTGCGCGTAATCGTCGACGTGAATCGCGAAGCTGTCGTCGAGCGGAATTGTCCGCTACTCGACCTGGAAGAGGCGTGCGTAAGTCTGATAAAAGCTGTACGTGATGTCGGGAAACAGTAGGGGCTTGTCGTGCTTCAGCAGCGCCTGGAACGTCAGCGCGAGCACCTCGTCCGAGCCATTGCCCACGAACACCTGATTCGCCTGAATGCCGTTATAACGGGCGACGGTCTCGCGGAGCTTGAGCGCCGTAGGATCCGGGTACCGGCGCAGCGATTCACCCGACTCGCCCAATTCCGCACGAATCGCCTCAAGCACGCGCGGACGGCGGGTAGGGTTTTCGTTGGTGTTCAGCTTCACCAAATGCGCGACCACGGGCTGCTCGCCCGGCACATACGGCGTCAGTTGGTGAACGATGTCACTCCAATAGCGGCTCAAGCGATTCTTCTGTCATGAGCGGAACGGCACGGCAAACTGCGGCTAGGCGAGGGCGGCCGCTTACGAATTGCGATGCAGTTGCATCATGGCGCGTTCGAGTTCGCCCTTGATTACTTGTAGCATGACGGCGAGCGCGCGCTCGATCGACGCGTCGATCACGTCCTGCTCCTCGCGGCGAGGCGGCTTCAGCACGAAGTTGGCGACGTCGGGCTTCGCGCCCGCGCGCGCGCCCTCGGGAATCAGATCGCGCGGATGCCCGATGCCGATTCGCAACCGCCAGTATTGCTGCGACGAAAGATGCGCCGTGATGTCCTTAAGGCCGTTGTGACCGCCGCTACCGCCGCCGAGCTTCAGCTTGACGCTGCCAGGCGGCAGATCGAGTTCATCATGCGCGACCAGAATTTCGTCGGGAAGGATTTTGAAGAACTGTGCAACCGCCACGACCGATTGGCCCGAGCGGTTCATATAGGTTTGCGGTTCCAGCAGATACACTTCTTCGCCGTGCAGGCGCGCCTTGGCGTAAAAGCCGTGGAAGCGGTGCTCGTCGCGCATCGTGGTGCCCGCTTCGTACGCCAGTTGATCGACCAGCCAGAAGCCGGCGTTGTGGCGCGTCGCAGTGTACTCGGCGCCCGGATTGCCGAGCCCGACGATCAGCTTGATCATGATTGCGTAGGTCCGTCTGGCCCGGAAATCAAACACACCAGGCCGAAAAAACCGAAAAACCCGCCGGGGCGAATCGCGGCGGGTCACGTCGACCGTTTCATTGAAACGGATCGAGAGGATTGCTTGCTGCCTGGTGGGCAACTTAAGCAGCCGGCGTTTCGCCTTTGCCTTCAGCAGCGGCTTCGTCTTCCGAAACCACGCCAGCCGGGATCGTTGCAGCGGCCAGAACGGGGTTTTCTGCTTCGACGTGAGCGATCAGTGCAACACCTGCCGGCAGCTTGACGTCTTTAGCGTGAACCGATTGACCGGCTTCGATCGCAGCTAGGTCGACTTCGATAAATTCCGGCAGTGCCGACGGCAGGCACTCGATTTCGATTTCGTTCAGAACGTGAGTGATAACCGCGCTCGACAGCTTCACTGCCGGGTTGGTTTCCTGGTTCATGAAGTGCAGCGGCACCTTCGTGTGCAGCTTCTTCTTCGCGTCGACACGTTGGAAGTCCACGTGCAGCACGAGCTGACGGAACGGGTGGTATTGCACGTCGCGCAGCAGAACCTGTTGGGTCTTGCCAGCAACTTCCAGTTCGAGAATCGACGAGTGGAAAACTTCTTTCTTCAGCGCGTGCCAAAGTGCGTTATGGTCCAGTTTGACTAATTGCGTTTCAGCACCAGCGCCATACACGATACCCGGGGTCTTGCCCGAGTTACGCAGGCGGCGGCTCGCACCCGTACCTTGCAAAGAACGCTCGAAAGCGACTACTTTCATTTTGAATCTCCATTGCACTGCCCGCGACCAGGCAGTAAAAACAGGGCCTCGAAGCCGTTATGGCTGAGGCCCAGAGTGGCGGCATGAACCTTCGTTCGTTCACGCCGATTGTGCCAAAGCGCAGCATGCATGAAATGCAACGCTGCGCCTTCGCAAATACTTAACTTTCAGCGAACAGCGACATGACCGAATCGCCGCGGCGGATGCGCGAGAACGTTTCGGCAAGCAGGCCGGCGCTGGTTAGCGAACGGATCTTTGCGCACGAGCGGGCTTCTTCGCCGAGCGGGATCGTATCCGTGACAACGAGTTCGTCGAGTGCGGATGCGGCGATACGTTCGCCTGCGCCGCCCGACAGAACCGGGTGAGTAGCGTAAGCAAACACCTGCTTCGCGCCACGTTCCTTCAAAACTTGTGCTGCCTTGCAGAGTGTGCCGGCGGTGTCGACCATGTCGTCCATGATCACGCAAGTGCGCCCTTCGACTTCACCGATGATGTTCATCACTTCGGCAACGTTAGCCTTCGGACGACGTTTGTCGATGATCGCGAGGTCGCAATTGAGCTGCTTCGCCAATGCACGGGCACGAACCACGCCGCCGACGTCCGGCGAAACGACCAGCAGGTTCTCGTAGTTCTGCTTGCGCAGATCGCCGAGCAGCACGGGCGTAGCGTAGATGTTG
Source organism: uncultured Paraburkholderia sp. (assembly GCA_940747215.1). Taxonomy (GTDB): domain Bacteria; phylum Pseudomonadota; class Gammaproteobacteria; order Burkholderiales; family Burkholderiaceae; genus Paraburkholderia. The sequence goes on from CALNWS010000046.1 coordinate 4,169, forward strand.
TCGACCGGGATGTCGAAGAAGCCTTGAATCTGGTCAGCGTGCAGATCCATCGTGATAATCCGCTCGACGCCCGCGATTTCCAGCATGTTCGCCACGATCTTCGCCGAGATGGCGACGCGCGCCGAACGCGGGCGACGATCCTGACGGGCATAACCGAAGTAAGGGATGGCTGCGGTGATCCGGCCAGCGGATGCGCGCTTGAGCGCATCGACCATGATCATCAGTTCCATCAGGTTGTCGTTCGCCGGTGCGCACGTGGATTGCAGGACGAAAATATCCTTGCCACGCACATTTTCCTGAATCTCGACTTGGATTTCGCCGTCCGAGAAACGGTTAACCATAGCTTTGCCGAGGGGAATACTGAGGATTTTGACGACTTCCTGTGCAAGCGCCGGATTAGCGTTGCCAGTAAAAACCATCAGGCCGTCATGGCTGCTCATCGTGCACCTGCTTCAGGCTGGGGGCGAGGGGAAATGCGAGAAATTTTGGCAGGGGAGAAAGGATTCGAACCTTTGCATGCCGGAATCAAAATCCGGTGCCTTAACCAGCTTGGCGACTCCCCTACACTAACTAACTTTGAGCTCCGCCGAACTTTGAGCTCCGCCGAACGTGGAGTTTTCGTTCGACGATGCAAAACTTACAACGCGAAAGCAAAGAGTGGATGCTGATCGAGACCTGCTGCCACTGCGCTGTTCCATTCGCCGGGCAGTTTGGCTTGTGCCGCTTCTGCTTCAGCTTTACTACGGAACGCTGCAAAGACACTTGCACCTGATCCAGACATCCGTGCTGGTGCGACGTTTTCAAACCATCGCAGCACTTGCGCTACTTCTGCGTATTTTCCCACGACAACCGCTTGCATGTCATTTCGACCAAAACTTTCTGGCCAATCTGTGTTGCAGCTAAGTTCTGCAGGAAATCCTGTAATTATGAGAGCTTCTGAATTCCTTGTCAACGCTTTTTCAGAAAAAATCGCTGCGGTTGGAACATGAACTCTCGGCGTCACTATCAAGAAATAACGCGGCGGCAATAGTACAACGTCCAAAGCTTCTCCGACACCCTGTGCGAACGCATTTTTTCCAAAAACAAAAAAAGGCACGTCGGCACCGAGTCTCAACGCGAGTTCCTGCAGTTCGAGTCGCGGCAGATCGAGCTTCCACAAGCGATTCAGCGCGAGCAACGTGGTGGCCGCGTCCGAACTGCCGCCACCGAGGCCCGCGCCCATCGGCAGACGCTTCTCGATTTCGATGTCGACACCCTGCGTCGATCCTGTATGCGCTTTGAGTAGCGTAGCGGTGCGCACGGTGAGGTCGTGCTCGGGCGGAACGTCGGCGATTTCTGTGCTGCACGTGATGAGACCGTCGTCGCGTCGCGTGAAATGCAGCGTGTCGCCCCAATCGAGCAACTGGAAAACCGTTTGCAGCGTGTGATAGCCATCCGGCCGACGGCCCGTGATGTGCAGGAAGAGGTTGAGTTTCGCTGGCGCGAGGCAGTCGCGCAGCGAATCGGTGGTTTCAATCATGAGTCGGCTACGTGCGCCACGAGGACGCAGAAGAAGCGAAGGGCGGCCGCGATAAAGCGAGCAGGCGGCCAGTCGCGAGTTACTGATCCAGAACGAGCTTGATGTCAAACGGCGGTTCCGTGCGGCTCAGATTGAGGCGCTTCATGCCCGTTGCAGGAGCCTCGGCGTACGCGAGGTAGTCGATTGTCCAGCCATCCTGCGTGATCTGCTTGAGACGCGACGGCTGTTCCGGGTCTTTCTCCGTTTTCGCGCGCGACGTGGGTGCCGGCGACGGCTGCAGCCAGTAGCGCAAACCTTCCACCGGCAATGCGAAACCAAGCGCGTTCTGCATCAGCGTGGAGACGTTGTCGGCGGTAAGCGGCTGGCGGTTCGGCAATTCTAGCGTGGCCGAAGACGGCGACGACGTGACGACCGCGAGCGTTTGCCCAAGCGGATTGCGCAGTTGCAACGTAACGGTGTCGCCGGTTTCCTGCCAGGAGAAGTTGCCGTAAGCGTTACGCTGCTGACTGTTCTGGTCGTTGTACTGCACGGCGAAGCGGCCTTGGTAGCTGCGGTTCGTCTGTGCCGTGACCGAAGTCGCGGCATTCGACGTGGACGGCCCTTGAGGTTTGACAGACGCGCAACCGGCCAGCGCGACAACCGCTGCCGCTGCGAAGGTGGAGGCGAGCGCCGCGCCACGCGGTGCCCGGGGAAGGGAGATCAAGCGGGAAATGCGCATCAAAGATCGTTCACCTGAAGACGTTGGAGCGTTTTGATGAGCGTGTCGTTATCCGGTTCCAGCTTTCGAGGCTTCGCGGAATGCCTGACGCACCTGATCCTGCGCGCCAGTTTTCCACAGCACTTCGCCGAGATGAGCGCCAATCTTGGCGTTCGGCTGGATGCGTACGCCTTGCGCCACAGCTTGATCGCGTCCGACGTGTCACCCATGCGGTATTTGACCCAGCCCACGCTGTCCATGATGAACGCGTCGTTCGGCGCGAGCGACGATGCCTTCTCGACGAGCTTGTCCGCTTCGGGAAGACGCTGGTTGCGATCGGCAAGCGAGTAGCCGAGCGCGTTGTCGCCTAGGGATTGTCCGGCTGGGTCTGGATCAGCTTGCGCAGTTGCGTTTCCATAACGTCGTAATGGCCGTTCTTTTCCGCTGACATCGCGTGGTCGTAGGCTAGATCGGGATCGTCCGGGAAGCGGGCCGTGGCCTGCTGCAAACGCGCTTCCGCTTCCGGAACGCTTGGCGTCGAAAAGCACGGCGGCGTCGGTGCGAGCGATCAGCGCTTCGTCGCGCGGATCGGCCGATTGCAGATTGGCGAGCAGCCGACGCGCGTCGTCCATCTTGCCCTGCTTCGCGAGCAGCTGCGCGCGCGTGATCTGCGACGGCACGTATTGCTGGCTCGTTTGCGGAATCTTGTTCAGCCAGTTGTTCGCCGCGGCTTCGTTCTTCTGTTCCAGCGACAGTTGCGCCAGATAGATATACGCCTGGCCCGGATCGGCGCCCGGCGTCTTCTCGGCCTGCTGCGCGTATTGCGTCAGATAGGTATATGTCTGCGCGTCGTTGAAGTTCTTCTGCTGGATCTTAATCAGCGCGAGCGCCATGAGCGGCGTCAGGTCGTTCGCGTTGTCCTTGTGCATGATCTCGAACTGCTTCTGCGCGTCGTCGAGACGGTCGCTCGCGAGATATATCTGCGCGAGCGCGAGACGCGCGTCATGCGACTTCGGATTCTGCTGCACGTACTTTTCGAGCGACGCGATACCTTCCTTGCGCTCTTCTGGGCCCATCTGCGAGAGCATCAGCGCGGCGGGAAGATAGTCGGGCTTGATCGTGAGCGCCTGTTCGAGCGACTTGTGCGCGCCCGGTGCGTCGTCGGCGAGAAGCTGCTGACGAGCCACCGCCAGGTTCGCTTCCGGCCGGTTCATGTCGTTCTTCAGTAGATCCTGAAGCACATGCAGACCGCCAACGCGGTTGGGGCCGCGCGAAAGCAGCAGTTGCAGCGCGATTATCGCGCTGCCGCGATTGTCGGCCGGCACGCGCGCGAGTTCTTTCGCGAGAAGCGGCGACGCGTCGAATTGCGCCGCGCGCTCCGAGCTGGGCGCATATTGCTGCCACAATTGAGCGGCGGTGAGTGCGTCGGACGGACTTTGCGCCGCCAGCGCGATTTCCGTGGCGCGCTGCGCCATGCGCGGATCGTGCGTGTCGCGCGCGAGTGCGAGGTAAGTCTGATAAGCCGGCGCTGGCTGGTCGCGCTGCAGCGCGACTTCAACGGCGAGCACCTGGAAGACGATCTGGCTCGTCAGCGGTACGCTCGGCAGCGACTTCTGGTCTTCCGCCGTGGCGTGGCCGAGCGGGTCGGGCAGGGTGACGGAGGTGTCATCCGAATCCGGCGACGGGTCCTGCGCGTGCGCGGGCAAGGCGACCAGCGCCCAGACCGCGAGCGCAGCAGCGCCCAGCATCCGGCGGGCGGACACGGCGTGCGGCACACGGGACGCGCTAGCCGGGCGCCTTGAAAACAGCTTCACGAAGGACAATTTCATGGAAATCCGTTCAATGTTTTAGACGATTGTAACGCACTCGCTACAATACGCGCACAACCACTCAAGCAAGTTGCAGACCACCTAGACATGCCAGAGTTGCCAGAAGTTGAGGTTACCCGATGGGGAATCGAACCGTATGTGTCCGGGCGCAAGGTAGAACGCGTCGACGTTCGCACGCCTGCGCTGCGCTGGCCGATTCCTGCCGACTTTGCGAAAACCTTGCGCGGCCACGTGGTCCGCAAGGTGGAGCGGCGCGGCAAGTATCTGCTATTCGAAATCGACGCCGGCTGGTTCATCATACATCTTGGCATGACGGGCACGCTGCGCGTGCTGCGCCACGTGCCACATCCGCCGGCGGCGGCCAAACACGATCACATCGACTGGATCTTCAAAGACTTCATTTTGCGCTATCGCGACCCGCGCCGCTTTGGCGCCGTGCTGTGGCATTCGCGCGAAGCGGGCGCCATCCTCGAACATCCGCTCCTAGCGGGTCTCGGCGTCGAGCCGTTTTCGCCGGCATTCTCCGGTGCGCTGATGCACCGGCTCACGCGCGGGCGCAAAGTATCCGTGAAGCAGGCGCTGCTCGCGGGGAAAATCGTCGTCGGCGTGGGCAATATCTACGCGTCTGAAAGTCTCTTTCGTGCCGGTATCCGGCCGACCACCGCCGCAGGCCGCGTTTCGCTCGTGTGCTACGAACTGCTAGCCGACGCCGTGCGCGTCACGCTGGCCGCCGCAATCGAAAAGGGTGGCAGCACGCTGCGCGATTTCGTCGGCAGCGACGGTGAAAGCGGCTACTTCCAGCTCGACTATTTCGTCTACAATCGCGCAGGCCTGCCGTGCCGCGTGTGTGAAACGCCGATCAAACAGATCGTGCAGGGGCAGCGCTCAACGTATTTCTGTCCCACCTGTCAGCGTTAATTTTTCAATGCCTTCTCGTCTGTCTTCGCGCGCGGGTTCGTCCGCCGCTTCCGCCGTACCCGCCGTGGCTGTCGCGTCACATGCGGCCGTTCTGACCGACTTTTCTACACGGCTGATTGCATGGCAGCGCGAGCACGGCCGTCACGATCTCCCGTGGCAGAACACGCGGTATGCGTATCGCATCTGGCTGTCGGAAATCATGCTGCAGCAGACGCAGGTGTTGACCGTCATTCCATACTACGCAAAGTTTCTCGCGCGTTTTCCGACCGTGGTCGCTCTTGCCACCGCGCCCGTCGACGACGTGATGGCGCTGTGGGCCGGCCTCGGCTACTACACGCGCGCGCGCAATCTGCATCGCTGCGCGCAGGCTGTGGTTGAGAAACATGGCGGCGTGTTTCCGTCATCCGTTGAAGAACTTGCCGAACTGCCCGGCATCGGGCGCTCAACGGCAGCAGCCATCGCGTCGTTCGCTTACGGCGCGCGCGCGACGATTCTCGACGGCAACGTGAAGCGCGTGCTCGCGCGCGTATTCGGCGTCGAAGGTTTCCCAGGTGAAAAGAAGGTGGAAAACGCAATGTGGGTGCTGGCGGAATCGCTGCTTCCGTCGAATGCATCGGACGACGAAGTCAGCGCGTACACGCAAGGGCTGATGGATCTCGGCGCCACGCTGTGCATGCGCGGCAAGCCCGATTGCCTGCGCTGCCCGTTTGCGGAAGACTGCGTGGCCAACGTGACCGGGCGTCAGCGGCAGCTGCCTGCGGCGCGTCCGAAGAAAGCCGTGCCCACGTGTCGCACGTGGATGCTGGTTCTGCGTGACGGCAACGCAGTGATGCTGGAAAAGCGTCCGCCGTCCGGCATCTGGGGCGGTTTGTGGAGTCTGCCGGAAGCCGCGGACGAAGCCGCGCTCGCCGAACGTGCGCGTGCTTTCGGCGGCGACGGCACGGTGTCGCCGCTCGCGCCGCTCGCTCACGTCTTCACGCATTTCAAGCTGGATATCGAGCCGCGGCTCGTGGAACTCAATCGCAGCGTGAACGCATTGACCGCGCTTGGTGACGCGGAAACGGCCTGGGTCATGCTCGACGATCTGGATTCGTTCGGCGTGCCCGCGCCGGTGCGCAAACTGCTGGACGGCTTGCAGGGCTCGCTGATTTGACTTGAAGCGGGCGGCGCGGCTGGTGCTTACAACAGTTGATGCTGCTGCATGTAGTGATGAACCACGTCGATGCGCGCGCCGGCGTCCTGCAATTCCATCAACTTCTGGCGCGCGCGCAGCGCGATCGGCAGCACTTCGGCGAGCCGGTTCGACACCCACGACGGATCTTCGAGTCTGAACGGTTCGGCGAACGGCAGGCTTTCCGGATCGCGCTCGCGAATCGTGGCTATGATCCGTTCCAGCACTTCGGCACACGCGCCGAATTTTGCCAGTTGATCATTATTGCCTTCGAGCGGCAGGTCTTCGCCGAGCGGCTCCGCCATGCCTACCAGCAAGCCGCTCGATTCGACACGATGCGACAGCAGTCTGAAGCGGCGCGTACCGCGCGCGCGGATCAGCAGCATGCCGAACGCTTCGACGTCACATTCGTCGATCTCTGCGAGACAGCCAATTGCTTCGGGCACCGAAGGCTCTTCTTCGCGCGCGACTTCGGCGCCGCTTTTCAGCAGACACACGCCGAAAGGCGTCTTTTCCCGCAGACAGTCGCGCGCCATGTCGAGATAGCGCGCTTCGAAAATCTTCAGCGGCAAAAGTCCGTCGGGAAACAGCACCGTATGCAGCGGAAACAGTGGTATATCGGCAAGCACAGTAGAAGTAGTAGACATGGGCGCAACGCTTCAAGTTAAGGCCGCGCAATGCGGCCGGTTAAGCCACTAACTTCGATGACGCCTGGCTTCGACCGGCGCGTCGCGATGCCGCACAATGACATTCGCCGCCGATGCGAGACGCGCGGCTAGCGTCTCCGCAATGAACACCGAGCGATGCTGCCCACCCGTGCAACCGATAGCGACAGTCAGATAACTGCGATTGTCGTAACGGAAATGCGGCAGCCATTTGGCGAGAAATTTTTCGATGTCGTCGATCATCTCGTGCACGACAGGCAATGCGTCGAGAAAATCGATCACCGGTTTGTCGAGGCCCGTAAGCGCCCGCAATTCATGATCGTAGTACGGGTTCGGCAGAATGCGTACGTCGAAAACGAAATCGGCGTCGAGCGGAACGCCGCGTTTGAATCCGAACGACTCGAACATCAGCACGAGCCCCGACGACTCCAGCTCGATGAAGCGCTTGACCCAGGCGCGCAGAGTGTTTGCGCGCAGATTGCTCGTGTCGATCTGATGGCCGAATTCGGCCAAGTCCGCGACGAGTTCGCGTTCGCGTTCGATGGCTTCGCCGAGCGACGTGAGAAGGCCGACGTCGGCGTCGTGCGAGGTCGAACCGGAAAGCGGATGACGGCGGCGCGTTTCGGAGAAACGCTGGATCAACGACTGCGTGCTTGCGTTCAGGAACAGAACCCGAACGTCGTGCGAGCAGGACAGGTCGCGGATCATCGCGGGCATTTCGTCGAGCGAGGCGCTGGAGCGCGCGTCGATCGCGACCGCGAGACGTTCTTGTCCGTCGTCAGCGAGATAGGACGCCAGTTGCGGCAGAAAACGCGGCGGCAGATTGTCGACGCAGTAATAGCCTGCGTCTTCTAGTGCGTTCAGGGCAACTGACTTGCCGGAGCCGGATATACCGGTGATCAGGATTATGCGCATGAGGAGGTGAAATCAGTATGTTTCATCATAGCATCTGGCTTGCGTACGCGTCCCCATGGGCTGCCGCCGATCGTGCCGCGGCTGGCGAGCTATTCCCGCGCCTTCATGCGTGACGCGGGATTCGCCGCTAACGGCAAACGAGCCGAAGCAGCGTATTGGCGCTCAGGTCAGCTTGCCGGGAAACTGGCTGTCGGGGTCCTGCATGGCGAGACGCTGACGGTCCATGAAATCGCGCAAGGTGTCGATGCCGCGCAGTTGCAGGATCGTGTTGCGCACGGCGGCCTCTACCAGCACGGCGAGATTTCGGCCGGCCGCAACCTGAATCGTGACCTTGCTAATAGGCAGACCGAGCACGTCGACCGTCTGACTTTCCAGAGGCAAACGCTGGAATTCACCGTCAGGACGGCGTACCAGTTGCACGATCAGCTTCAGCTTCATTTTCCGGCGAACGGCCGTTTCACCGAAAATCGTCTTGATGTCGAGCAGGCCGAGGCCGCGCACTTCCAGCAGATTTTGCAGGAGCGGCGGGCAGCGGCCTTCGACGAAGTCTGGGCCGAGACGCACGAAGTCGACCGCGTCGTCTGCAACGAGACCGTGGCCGCGGCTGATCAGTTCGAGGCCGAGTTCGCTTTTGCCGAGACCGGAGTCGCCGGTAAGCAGCACGCCCATGCCGAGAATGTCGAGAAACACGCCGTGCAGCGTGGCGCGCGGCGCCAGAATGCGCGACATGTAGAGCCGCAAACTGTCGATCACGGCAGCGGCCGACATCGGCGTGGTGAAGAGCGGCGTGGACGAGCGCGTACAGCGCAACACCAGTTCCGGCGGCGCCGCGACGCCGCCCGCTACGACGAGAAACGGCGGTTCCAATGCGATCAGCTCGGCCATGTGGCGCGAGCGGTCTTCGTCAGTTTGACGCTTATAGTAGTCGATTTCGGCGTCGCCGAGCACTTGGATCCGGTTCGGGTGGATCAGGTTCAAGTGGCCGACGAGGTCGGCGCTCGACGTGGCATTGGCGACCGATTCCGAGGAAAAGCCGCGCTCCCAGCCTTCATGCCCTGTCAGCCAGCTCAGTTTGAGCATTGCTGCGTGGTCGTCGAAAATACTTTGGGCGTTGATGCTGGACGTATCCATGAGTCAGTGACTCCAGTGTGGGCCGCTTTGCTTGGCGAGGCGATGCCGCTCACGCGGCTCGCGATTTTTGCCAGGCACTACCGCATGCGCGCGCGTAAGCAGTGGCATGCGGCCAACCGGCGTACGGATAACCGCCGATGCATCAAGGTTGCCACTGAGTGAGCAGGCGATGCAATGCTTCTCGGTCTTCTTCCGTGTGCAGACGCTCGCGCGCTTCGCGATCGGACAGCAGTTGGGCGATTTCCGAGAGAATTTCGAGGTGCTGCTGGGTGGCCTGCTCGGGGACGAGCAGGAAAATCAGCAGGGAGACGGGCTGGCCGTCTGGCGATTCGAAGGGGATGGGTTCCGCAAGACGAACGAACGCGGCGAGCGGTTGCTTCAAGCCTGTGATCCGGCCGTGCGGAATAGCGACGCCTTCGCCGAGTCCTGTCGATCCGAGGCGCTCGCGCGCGAACAGGTTGTCGGTGACCGTGCTACGGGCGATGCCGTTCTGATTCTCGAACATCAGGCCCGCTTGCTCGAACACGCGCTTTTTGCTGGTGACCGATAGTCCGACGACGACGTTCTCGAGGGGAAGAAATTTGGCTAAACGATTCATGTTGACAGGCGAAAACGTGGCCTAGGCTCTTCTCGCTGGGGCGTTTGAGTGGCGTTCCATTCGATAGATGCTCGCGGCGACGTAAGTGGGAGTCCGAATTCGCAGGACTCCGGCCGACCGATTTCCGTGTGAGCTAACCGAATCCCAATGGTAACCAACCATTATAGAACAGGATAGCGATGGATGGTGCGGCGCACCATCCATGCACAACGGTTTTTAACGGTTTGGTCCACGGCCCGTCCGGGCGCGGGAAAAAGGCCTTGGAGAAACGAAAAACCGCCCGGAATCGGGCGGTTTCCTTAGGAAAGGAAAATGAAGAAAACCCTCTAATTTCCCCTACTGCGGCGGCACGTCCAGTTGCAGCACCGGTTGATACTTCAGGGCCTCGTGCGCGTGGCCCTGCAAACGATCCTTGTGACGTATCACTTGCCGATCAAGCTTGTCGATCATCAGATCGATCGCAGCGTAAAGGTCGCTGTCGCAACTCTCGACAAAGATATCTTTGCCCTTGAGGTGAAGGTTGATTTCAGCCTTTTGACGCTTTTCCTTTTCCTTGTGGTTGTCGACCGAGAAGACCACATTGCCGTCGATGACCTGATCGAAATGCCTTAGCACCCTATCCAGTTTGGTGATCACGTATTCGCGCAACGCAGGCGTTACTTCGAGGTGGTGTCCACTGATCTGCAGATTCATAGTGCTTCTCCAAGCTAGAGGCCGCTTGTTCCACACGATGACGTAGGTCCGGTCGATCTGACGGCTTGCCTGAGTCGTTCCCCCGTTGACGGACTGCTGGCAGGTCGCATCGGCCGGCCCGTCCGCCAACTGCGGAGCGGCCGGTAAATGCCCGCCACGGGAGGCGGCGGGCTACAGAGATTTGCGCAGGTTGACCGCTGGAATCTTGAGCGCTTCGCGATATTTCGCCACGGTACGCCGTGCGACCACGAAGCCCTGTTTCGCCAGCAGTTCGGCTATGCGGCTGTCTGAGAGAGGCGATTTCGAATTTTCCGTTCCTATCAGTTGTTTGATAAGCGCGCGAATCGCCGTGGAGGACGCTGCGCCGCCCGCGTCAGTCGAAACGTGTGATCCGAAAAAGTACTTAAATTCAAGCGTCCCAAATGGGGTCAGCATGTATTTACCGGTTGTCACACGCGAGACAGTTGACTCGTGTAGATCCAGCGTATCAGCAATTTCCCGCAAAACCAAGGGGCGCATGGCAATTTCGCCGTGCACAAAAAAGCTCTTCTGACGCTCGACAATTGCCTGTGCAACCCGAAGGATCGTCTCGAAACGCTGCTGGATATTCTTGATCAGCCAGCGTGCTTCCTGCAGTTGCTGACGCAACGATCCGCTGCCCGGATCGCCCCGGTTGTTACGCAGAATATTCGCGTACAGATGGTTGATGCGCAGCTTCGGAACCACCTCCGGATTGAGTTCCACCTGCCAGCCTTGCGCCGTTTTGCACACCATGATGTCGGGCACGACGTAGTCCGCTTCGGCCTTGCCATACGCGGCGCCGGGGAACGGTTCGAGCGAGCGGATCAGCATGTGCGCATCGCGCAGGTCGTCGTCGTTTGCCTTCAGATGTTTGCGCAGACGCGTGAAATCGCGAGCCGCGAGCAATTCCAGATGATGAGCAACGATCTCCAGCGCGAGCGTGCGCGTGGGCGAAGAGGGCAGCTGCAGCAATTGCAGCTTCAGACATTCCGATGCCGAGCGCGCACCCACACCCGCCGGATCGAAACTATGCAAAAGAGCTAAAGCGGCGTTCAGTTCGTCCAGATCGACTTCGAGTTCTTCCGGCAGATCACCTTGCACTTCTTCGAGCGTGGCGGCGAGATAGCCGTCGTCGTCGAGCGATTCGATCAGGAAGGCGATGAGCGCGCGGTCGCGCTGGCCCGCCGAAGTCACGCACAATTGCGCCATCAGATGATCGCGCAGCGACGTGCTAGATTCGTGGATTTGCAGCGGCGGTAGATCGTCGTCGTCCGAAGCATTGCCCGAGCGGCCGTAGTCGTCGAGATTCCACTGCGACGCGTCGCCGTTGGCGTCACTCGAGAGACCGTTGTACTCGTCCACACCTTGCGGCTCGCCGTTCTCCGCGCGATCGCTGCTCGAGGACGAAGATGATGAATTGTTGCCGCCCATCTGGTCGGGTGGTGCGGATGAATTGGGCGCCTGGGCAATGAGCGAGTCGTCCGCCGCCACGCGCAACGGGCTCGCGATCCAGTCATCTTCGTTCTCGAGGAGCGGATTCTGCGAGATCGCCATTGCGACTTCCTGCTGCAGTTCGAGCGTAGACAACTGAAGCAACCGGATGGACTGCTGCAGTTGCGGGGTCAACGCAAGATGCTGCGATAGGCGGAGTTGGAGGCTGGCTTTCATGACAATTTTCATTGTAGAGAGTTTGCCACGAACGCGATACCTTGCGACACTCGCAAAAACGTGTGCGTAGGTTTTTTGCTGACGCGAGGCGCAGGACGACCCAGGTCAAAAATGCTGATGTGCGGTGCCGCAAAAGGCGCCGGTCAACGCATGCATGTGTCGCCGGCAATCCCTTGTGTACTTACATGCGGAAGTGTTCGCCGAGATAGACGCGCCGCACGCTTTCGTTCTCGATGATTTCGCTCGGCGCGCCGGCGGCCAGCACGCTGCCGTCGCTGATGATGTATGCGTGATCGCAGATGCCCAGCGTTTCACGCACGTTGTGGTCGGTAATTAGCACGCCAATATTGCGCTGCTTCAGAAATTTGACGATCTTCTGGATTTCCAGCACGGCGATCGGATCGACGCCTGCGAACGGTTCGTCGAGCAGAATGAAGTTCGGATTGGTCGCGAGCGCACGCGCAATTTCCACCCGCCGACGTTCGCCGCCCGACAGCGACAGCGCCGGATTCTCACGCAGGTGAGCGATCTGGAGTTCGTCGAGCAGCGCTTCCGTGCGGCTCGTGATGGTGTCCTTGCTGAGCCGCTTGCCGTTCTCGTCGTGCTGCAGTTCGAGCACGGCGCGAATGTTCTGTTCGACGCTCAGCTTGCGGAACACGGACGCTTCCTGCGGCAGATACGAAAGACCGAGCGAAGCGCGCTTGTGGATCGGCAGCAGGCTGATGGACTTGCCGTCGAGGTCGATCTCGCCCGCGTCGAGCGGCACGAGACCCACGATCATGTAGAATGACGTAGTCTTGCCCGCGCCGTTCGGACCGAGCAGCCCAACCACTTCGCCGCTTTTCACGTCGAGCGAAACATCTTTCACGACTGTGCGCGAGCCGTAACGCTTCTTCAGATTGCGCACGACCAGCGAGCTGCTCGTGCCGGCCAGCTTGCGATTGGGAAGGGACGCTGAGGTGCTCACTGGTTCGGCGCTCCCTGAATCGTCGTGGACGGTGCGAGCGTGGCCGACGCGCCGTTCAGCGGTGCGGGGCCACCGTTGCGCGGCGCCAGCATGGCGCGCACGCGGCCGTTCGGATTGCCCGGACCGGCTACGTCTTTACCGGCCTTCGCCGTATAGAAGTCATTCTGACCGTCATAGGTAATGACGCTGCCGTGCACCTGATCCATCACGGTCGAAAGACCTTGCAGGCGTTTGACCGTCGCGTTCGTGGTGAGCGTGGTCAGGTCCTGCTTGCCGTCGTAGTCGATACGGATGGCCGTGCCTTCGATGTATTCGTCGAGGCCTTCACGCTTCTGGCGGAAGTACGACAGGTTGCCGCCGCTCGACGTGCCCGTTGCGTACTGGTAGCCCTGCGGGTCTTGCGTGACTTCCACACGGTCGGCCTTGATCACGATCGTGCCTTTGGTGGCGACCACGTGGCCGGTGAAGATGTTGACCTGCTTGAGGTCATCGTAAGTCATGTTGTCCGCTTCGATGTTGAGCGGCTTGTCCTTGTCGGCGCGAGCGGCGTGCGCGAGCGGCGCGAAGCCGGCGAGCGGCAGCGCGACCAGTAACGCGGCGAGTCCGGCGCGGCACGCGGACAACGCGCGCAAGCCGCCGGATTCAAAACGGGGGAATGATTCTTTCATGCAGTCACGCCTAGAATGGATGACTCGGGTTACTTGGACGAGGAGCCGCCACCGGCGTCGGACGCGGCGATCGTGCCCTTCACGTTGCCGAACAGCTGCATTACCCGGGTGACGTTGTTGTAGTTCATACCGCTGGCAGTCATCACCGACATGCCGCGCTGAAGTTTAACTGGCTTTTCAGTCTCGATGACATCGTCGTTCACCAGCACTCTAAAATGCTGCGAATCTGCCTGCATCTGCGGATCGCCGTTTCCGGGCGCACGCAGAATGCGAGCATTGCCGTACAGATTGACGATCGAGGTGTCGCCGTTCACTGTGCCAGTGTCGCCGGTTGCCGTGACAATCGGTTTGCCGGGCTGAAATGCGCGCATCGCGGGCTTGACCAGATCGCTCAGTTCGTCGTCTTCGTAATGGATGAACGACTGGGCGGTCAGGCGGTATTGCGTCGAACCGGATTGGTCGAGTTCGGAAACCGAGAAGTTATCGGCGAAATAGTCGGGCGTGTGTTCTTTTGGGCGCCCCGTGCCTTCGCCTTTACGCGGCAGCGTGGCCTGAAGCAGCCACCATGTGATGCCCGCGAGCGCGGCCATCGCAATGAGCGGAATGAGCGAAGTCGTCAGGCGAAACTGGTTCATCCGACGAGGCCTCGCTGTTCGCCGCTACAGGCGGCCGCGAGCAGCGCCTCATACTTGTGTTGTGCGCGCAGCAGCGTATCCACCACTTCACGCGCTGCACCGTGGCCGCCGCGTGCCTCGCTCACCCAATGGGCGCGCGCGATCACCTCGGGATGCGAATTGGCCGGCGCAGCCGCGAAGCCGACCTTCAGCATCACGCCGAGATTGACCCAGTCGTCGCCCATGTAGCCGCATTGCTCGGCCGTCAAACCGGTTTTCGCCAGCAGATCCGCGAAGGCGGCCGGCTTGTCCTGAATGCCCTGATAGACGTGCGCGACGTTCAGATCTTTCACGCGTGTCGCGACGATGCCCGACTTGCGCCCGGTGATGATCGCCGTTTCGATGCCGGCTTCGCGCAGCAGCTTCATGCCGTGGCCGTCCATCGAGTTTTCTTCATGGTGTCGCCTTCCGCCGTGAAAAGCAGACCGCCGTCGGTGAGCACCCGTCGACGTCGAAAATCATCAGCTTCAAGCGGCTTGCGCGTTCGATAGCGGACAGGGACACGGAAGCCATCAGATCACCTTTTTCGAGAACAGGTCGTGCATATTGAGTGCGCCGATCAGCTTGCCTGCTTCATTGACGACCAGCATCTGATTGATGCGGTGGCGCTCCATCAGTTCCACGGCTTCCACCGCGAGTTGATCCGGACCGATGGTGCGCGGGCTCGGCGTCATGACCGAGTCGATCGACAGTTCGCGGAAATCGCCCGCGCGTTCGAGCACGCGGCGCAAATCGCCGTCGGTGAAAATGCCCGTGACGCGGTCTTCGTGATCGACGATCGCCGTCATGCCCATGCGTTTTGCAGTGAGCTGGAACAGCGCGTCGCGCACGGTTGCCTCGGGCGTGACCTTCGGCACCTGTTCGCCGGTACGCATCACGTCGCATACATAAGTGAGCAGACGCCGGCCGAGTGCGCCGCCCGGATGCGAGCGCGCGAAGTCGTCGCGGCCGAAACCGCGTGCCTCAAGCACGACCACCGCGAGCGCATCGCCGAGCGCGAGCGCGGTGGTGGTGCTGGCGGTGGGCGCGAGATTCATCGGACACGCTTCCTTCGACACTGCGGAATTCAGATGCACGTCGGCGAGTTGTGCGAGACTCGATGACGGACGGCCCGTCATGGCAATCAGCTTCGCGCCAATCCGCTTGATGAGCGGCAGAATAGCCACGAGTTCTTCAGTTTCGCCGGAATTGGAGAGCGCAAGGAACACGTCGTCGGCGGTGACCATGCCGAGGTCGCCGTGGCTTGCTTCGGCGGGATGCACGAAGAACGCCGGTGTGCCGGTGCTGGCCAGTGTGGCTGCGAGCTTGCGCGCCACGTGACCGGACTTGCCGATGCCGGAAACGACCACGCGCCCACGGCAACCCAGGATGAAATCGACCGCCCCGACAAAGCCTTCGTCGAGTTGATCGCGAAGCGCGCGCACGGCGTCCGCTTCGATGTCGAGCACGTCACGAGCGAGCGTGAGTGCCCGGTCGCCATTGATTTTCGCTATCATTCACGAAGTATAGCAAAGGCGCTTGTTCGCCGCGCCGGGCCTGCTATGCCAAGCCGCTGTCTTTTACGCTGCCTTTACCGGCCCCTCAACCTTGTCGCACGGTGCTTTGCGTGCGCGGTTCCGCAGACGAACGAGGACGCTTTACCCATGCGTTTTTGCCGATGATCTCCCCGCTCGAAATGACGCTGTTCCTGCTGCTGGCTTCAGTGGCAGGCGTGGTGGTGTTTCGCTTTCTGAATCTTCCACCGATGCTCGGCTATCTGTCGGTCGGCATCGTCGTGGGGCCGCACGCATTCGGTCTGATTCCCGATTCGGAAGGTGCGCAGAACCTCGCCGAATTCGGCGTGGTGTTCCTGATGTTTTCCATCGGACTCGAGTTCTCGCTCGCGAAGCTGCGTTCCATGCGCCGTCTCGTGTTCGGCCTTGGCTTGCTCCAGGTGATAGGCACGATTGCGGTGGCGGTCACGCTCGGCTTCCTGTTCCAGCGCTGGGTGCATATCACGTGGCAGGCAAGTGTGGCATTGGGCGGCGCGCTCGCGATGTCGTCGACGGCGATCGTCAGCAAGATGCTCGCGGAGCGGCTCGAGATCGAAACCGAGCACGGCCGCAACATCTTCGGCGTGCTGCTGTTCCAGGATCTGGCGGTGGTGCCGCTTCTCATCGTGATCGCGGCGCTCGGCGGCGATTCGAAAGACCCGATGAACGCGCTCGGCATCGCCGCGATCAAGATCGTCGTGGCGTTGGCGCTGCTGCTGATCGTCGGGCAGAAGTTCATGACGCGCTGGTTCAACGTGGTTGCACGGCGCCGCTCGCAGGAACTGTTCATTCTCAATCTGCTGCTGGTGACGCTGGGCGCCGCGTTCATCACGGACAAGTTCGGACTCTCGCTCGCGCTCGGCGCGTTCATTGCCGGGATGCTGATTGCCGAGACGCCGTATCGTCATCAGGTGGAAGAGGACATCAAGCCGTTTCGCGACGTGCTGCTCGGCCTCTTCTTCGTGACGACCGGCATGCTGCTCAATCCGCGCGTGATCTGGGAGCATCCGCTCATAGTGCTCGGCTTTCTCGTCGGTCCGCTCGTGCTGAAGGCGGTGATGGTGACAGGCCTGTCGCGTCTTTTCGGCGCGTCGCCGGGCGTGGCCATGCGTACGGGTATCGGTCTCGCGCAGGCGGGCGAATTCGGCTTCGTGCTGCTGAACCTGATTTTCGACAAACATCTCGTCGACGCCACGCTGCTGCAGGCGATTCTCGCCGCGATGCTGCTGTCGATGCTCGCCGCGCCGTTCCTTATCCAGAATGCCGACCGCATCGTGCTGCGGCTCTCTTCGACGGAATGGATGATGCAATCGTTGCAGATGACGCGCATCGCCACGCAAAGCCTGAATCAGAGCGGTCACGTGATTATCTGCGGTTATGGCCGCGCGGGGCAGAATCTCGCGCGCATGCTGGAGCACGAAGGTTTGTCGTACGTGGCGCTCGACCTCGACCCGGACCGCGTGCAGGTTGCGGCGGCGGCCGGCGAGTCAGTGGTGTTCGGCGACGCAGGGCGGCGCGAGTCGCTGCTCGCGGCCGGTATCCATCGCGCGGCGGCCATCGCCATTACGTACGCGAATACGCCGTCCGCATTGCGCGTACTGCATAACATCCACGAACTGGAACTCACGTTGCCCGTAATCGTGCGTACGGTAGACGATGCCGATCTGGAGAAGCTGCTCGCCGCCGGCGCGACCGAGGTGATTCCGGAGATCGTCGAAGGCAGTCTGATGCTCGCGTCGCACACGCTCGTGGTGATGGGCGTGCCGATGCGGCGCGTGGTGCGGCGAGTCGAGGAAATGCGCGACGAACGCTATGCGCTGCTGCGCGGCTACTTCCACGGCGCCGACGACGTGGATAACGACGACGGCCACGAACAGGTACGGCTACAATCGGTACCGGTCGACGAAAATGCCGACGCCGTGGGCCGCACGCTCGCCGATCTCGGCCTGTTCGACGTGGGTGTCGAAGTCACGGCGATTCGCCGGCATGGCATTCGTGGCGTCGAGCCGGATCCGTCCACGAAGCTGCGCGCAAGCGACATCGTCGTGCTGCGCGGTTTGCCCGAGCAACTGGCCGTCGCCGAGGAGCGTCTGTCGAAGCATCGGCGGGCCGGCACCGCGGCGGCCTGAATGAATTGCAAGGGGCGGCGCGCGGTGCGAGACACCGCGTGTACCGCACGCGACTTCATGCGCGGCACGGCCGCGTCCGTCAGCCTGATTAGATTTTCATCGGACCGCCGAGGTCCATCCGGAGACATCATGTCCAACGCGCTCACGAGCGCGCCGCTCGATGCGGCCGACTACATCAAAAGCCACATCCGCACCGTGCTCGACTGGCCGCAGCCGGGCGTGCAGTTTCGCGACATCACGCCGCTGTTGCAGGAGCCGAAGTCGCTGCGCGTGCTGATCGACCTGTTCGTGCAGCGCTATATCGACGCGAAGCTCGACTACATTGCCGGGCTCGACGCGCGCGGCTTCATTTTCGGGCCGATTCTCGCGTATGAACTGAACATCGGCTTCATTCCGGTCCGCAAGGCGGGCAAGCTGCCGTACAAACGCGTGTCGCAGTCGTACGAACTCGAATACGGCACGGCGACGGTCGAGATTCACGAAGATGCCTGCAAGCCGGGCGACCGCGTCGTTATCATGGACGACCTGATCGCGACCGGCGGCACGATGATGGCGGGCAAGATTCTGCTCGAACGACTCGGCGCAGTGGTCGTGGAAGGCGCGGCGATCGTCGATCTGCCGGAACTGGGCGGCTCGAAGCTGCTCTCCGAGGGCGGCCTCGCGCTTTATACGGTCACGAATTTCGAAGGCCACTGAACGTGTGCCCGGCGGCGTGCTCGCGTTTTTGCACGAGAGCACGCCGTCAGCGTCGAACAACTTCTTCCTGAATGTCGAGAGGGTCAGCGCGATGCCCAATTTCCTGCTGTTTCTCGCCACGTCGATTGCGATCACGATGGCGCCCGGCCCGGACAATCTGCAAGTGCTCGCACGCGGCATTTCGCAAGGCCGCGCGGCCGGCCTCGTCGCCGCGCTCGGCGTAGCGGCGGTGCTGCGCTCGTCGCCGGTGGCGTTCGAAATCATCAAGCTCGCGGGCGCGGCGTATCTGATCTGGATCAGCATCAAGGCGCTGCGCAGCCAGGGACTCGCCACCGCGCATGAACGTCCGCCGCAACCGCTGATGTCGGTGTTTCGCCAGAGCGTGATCGGCAATCTGATGAACCCGAAGGTCACGCTCTTTTTCGTCGTATTCCTGCCGCAATTCGTGCAGCCGAGCGGCACGCAAAGCGTCACGGTGCAGATGCTCAAACTCGGCGTGCTCTTCATGCTGCAAACAGTGGTGGTGTTTTCGCTGTTCGGCGTGTGCGCGAGCGTCATCGGCGGCTGGCTGAAGCGCCGGCCGCGCTTGGGCGTGTGGCTCGACCGCTTCGCCGGTGCGACCTTCATTGCAATCGGCATTCGCGTGGCATTGCGCGACTGAAGCGACACCGCCTGGAGTATTCGATGACTTTGCCTTGCTTTACCGTAGCGCGTCGTTTCGACGTTCACGCGCATTTGCCGTTTCTGATCGACGCCGAACAGGTCGGCTGGATTCGTTCGACCGACATGCCGCTGCTCGCGCGCTGGCCCGATGTGTTCGACATCGACGGCAAGCGCGTCAGCCTTTCCGCCACGTTCGACACGGTCGATCTGCTCAGCGCGGCGCTTGGTTCGGTGATCGGCGCGCTCGCCGCCGAAGGCCGCATTCCCGGCTGGCGCAACGAAACGTATGCGATCCGCAATGCATTCGATGCGCCGCCGCTCGCGTACATCGAGCGTGCCGCTTCGTGCTTCTTCGGCACGATGACGTACGCGGTGCATCTGAACGGCGTCGTAGAATATATGGACGACGCCGCGCGAAAGGGCGCGCCGCAACTGTGGATCGCGCGTCGCAGCGAGACGAAAGCCACCGATCCCAGCATGCTCGACAACGTCGTGGCGGGCGGAATCGGCTGGGGCTTCAGCGTCGCGGAAACGATCGTCAAGGAGTGCTGGGAAGAAACCGGCATTCCCGAGGAAATCGCCGCGCGCGCGGTAGCAGGTCGCACCGCGCACGTGCTGCAATCGCTGCCGGAAGGCACGCAGGCCGAACAGATTTTCATCTACGACCTCGCGTTGCCGGCTGACTTCGCGCCGCGCAATCAGGATGGCGAAGTGGGCGAGCATCTTCTCGCGCGCATCGACGAAGTGGCGCGCTGGATCGAAGAAGGCGCGATGACCGTCGACGCGAGTCTCGCCACGCTGGATTGTCTGCTGTGCCGCCGCTGGATCGACGAAGAAGCGTGCGAAGGCGTCGAGCCGCTGTTTGCGCCGCCCGTGCTGGAATAAGGCGTACTGAGCGTGTGAAGCGGAACACAGCGGCGCGACACGGCATCGCAGCGCGTTGCATCGAGCATCAACCAAAACAAACCACGCATTGAAAAAGGGAGTCACCTAGGTCATGTCGACCGATCACAGCTTTATCCTCAAACTGTCGTGCGCCGACCGGCCCGGCATCGTCCACGCGGTTTCGGGCTTTCTGTTCGAGGGTGGCAGCAACATTCTTGACTCCGCGCAGTTCGGCGACAGCCACACCGGCGAGTTCTTCATGCGCGTGCATTTTCAGCAGGTGGGCGGCGATCCGGGGCTCGACGCGCTACGCGAGTCGTTCGCGACGCTCGCGGAACAGTTCGGTATGCGCTGGGAATTGCACGACGCGTCGGTGAAGCCGCGCGTCGTCATCATGGTGTCGAAGATCGGGCATTGTCTGAACGACCTGCTGTTCCGCTATCGCACGGGACAACTGGGAATCGAGATTGCGGCGATCATCTCGAACCACAAGGAGTTCTACCAGCTCGCCGCGAGCTACGACATTCCGTTCCATCACTTTCCGCTGCTGGGCGGCACGCCCGACGCGAAGGCCGCACAGGAAGCGCGCGTGCTGGAAGTGATCGACGAGCATCAGGCGGATCTCGTCGTGCTCGCGCGCTACATGCAGATTCTATCGCCGAAACTGTGCGAAGCGCTCGCCGGCCGCGCGATCAACATTCATCACTCGTTCCTGCCGGGCTTCAAGGGCGCGAAGCCGTATTACCAGGCGTTCGACCGCGGCGTGAAGCTGATCGGCGCAACCGCGCATTACGTGACGACGGATCTCGACGAAGGTCCGATCATCGAGCAGGAAGTCGAGCGCGTGGACCACAGCATGACGCCGGAGCAGCTTACGGCGATTGGCCGCGACGTTGAATGTGTGACGCTGGCGCGCGCGGTGAAGTGGCACGTCGAACATCGCGTCGTGCTGAACGGCAGCAAGACGGTGGTGTTCCGTTAATTTGATGTTTGGCGACTAGATGCCGGGATGGCGCACGTAGCGGCGGGCAATGTTGCTACGTGCGTTTTTTCATGTGCGCGCAGCCGAGCGGCCCGCGTTCTGCGTGTTGCGTGTGTTCTGCACAGAGCGGCGGCGCGCATTCAGTTTCTTCAGCCAGATCAGCAGGCCCGTGGCGCTCAACACGGCGACCGCGAGGCCCTCGCGCTGATCAGAATTTTTCCGCTTAGGCCGAGAATGCGCCCCGAGTGCAAGGGGAATTGCACCTGCATGAAGATGTCGCCGGCCGTGCCTCTGCCGGGAATCGACGCGCCGAGCGGTTTGCCGGTGGCCGCGTCCCAGTACATCCACGCGTTGCCGAGGCCGAAGTCGCCGTGATCGTTGCCCGGTGCGAAGAATCCGACGCCGTACGGCATGCAGGAATTCCGCGTAGTAGATGCCGCTCGGCGCGACGCTCAGCTTCTGCGCCTTGCCGGCTTCCTGTGCAAGCTGCACGATGTGCTCGCGGCTTAGCACGGTGTCGCCGGGCTGCACGGGCCGCAGTATTTCGGGGTTGTTGATCGGATCCGGCGTGAGGCGCGAGAACAGCGACACGACCGGCCGAACCACGAGGACAGATTCATCGAGATCGATGTCACCGCAACGATCATCAGCACGCCCCAGATCCAGACGCCGCCCGAACGGTGCAGGTCGAACGTGAGCGCGTAACCGCCGCGTCCAAAGCGGAACGCAAACGACTTGCGCCACGCCTTCCAACTCGGAAACGACAGCCAGAGCGCCACCATGCTGTCGAAGAACCAGATGATCCCGACAATGCCCATCAACCACGTGCCCACGTCGATACCGCTCACGAACGGCAAGTGCAACGTGTAGTACAGCTTGTAAATGAACGGAATCAGATTGAGTCGCGCGAGCGAGACCGCGCCCCATTCGCGGCGTCCCCTGCATGTCGCCGGTGGCGGGGTCGACGGCGATCTGGTTGAAGTCGAGCGGGTAAGGCTGTTTCGTCGCGGGATTCACGCGCGGCAGCACCATCATTTGCAGAGCGCGGCCGGGTTCGGCGTCGAGCGGTAGGAACGTGACCTGCAAACGCGGGTCGGCGGCTTCGACGCGGCGCGCGAGTTCGAGACCGGAAAGCGCCGGCGCGTCGGTGTGCGCCTTGAAGAACGACGGATTGAGCGCGGCGTTGAGTTCGTGATCCCACGCAATGATCGCGCCCGTCAGCCGGCGACGAACAGAAACAACGCAATCGCGACACCGAACCAGCGATGCAGCCGGACGAATTGCTGCCTCATGCGCAAGCCTGCGAAACGAGATGGGTATGAGGACGAGGCGTCATGGCAGGCGTCGAGTGTGCAAATAGGAATTGTTAGCATCTTATGGAAACGTGCCACCGGCTGCAGATTTTCCGTAAGCCCGGCGTTGTCATGCAACGTCGGCGGCTTTGGCAATGGTGCTCAAGGTCTCGCCAGACAAGGCTTTGAAAGTATCGGAAAGGTGGATATGCGGCAAAATGTCGCATTCGAAATGCTTACAAATTGCCTGTGTTTTTGGCGTCATCGCTGTTTCATGAATGAGATTTATTATCATTTTTATAAGGGTCGAGATAAGAGCGGAATAAGCGATGAGCATGAAAAGCGGGGTAAAGCAGTTGCATTGGGCCGTCTGTCTGACTTTTGCCGCAGCAGGCCACACGGCGTGGGTGCAGCAGGTGCCGGCGGCGTCGGAAGGCGGCGCGAGCGCCTTGCCTGTCGTAAAGGTCACGGCGCAGCAGGATCCGGGACAGCATCTGAAGGAAGACGTCAGCAGCGGCGTGCTTGGCACGCGCACCCAACTCGACACGCCGCTTTCGACTACCGTCGTCACGAGCGAACAGTTGCAGGACATCCAGCCATCCAAACTCGGCGACGTGTTCGCCACCGACGCTTCCGTCTCCGACAACGGCAACGGCAACGGCAACGGCAACGCCTATAAGCCTATAACGCATGGGCCACGTATCTGACGGTGCGCGGCATGCAGCTCGACTGGCAATCCGGCTTCAAGATCGACGGCATGCCATTCAATAGCTACGGCATCACGATGCCGTACGAGCAACTGGAGAAAGTCGAACGACCGATTTCATGTACGGCTTCGGCTCGCCTGGTGGCGTGATGAACTACGTCACGAAGAAGCCGCCGGTGTCGAACAGCGCGATACGCAGCATCGTTCGGCAGTGGAGACGCTGCAGAAGCAACTCGGCGACGCGCGTCACAACTCAGGACTTTTGCAAGGCCGGCTCGATGCAGTGGAAGCAACGAGCGTCGCGCATCAACGCGAACTTGCGGAATTGCGGCAGAAGCTGACGGACAACGCGGAGCGCGGTAATGCACCCAAGGAGCGCAGCAAGGCCGTGCGCCGCAGCAGCGGACCACGCTCGCACGCAAGTCTCGCCAGCCACGATCGTTTCGCCACCGCGTCGTAGTCGGTTCGTTGGCGGCAATGCTCGCCTCGGGCACATTGCGGCGCGCAATGGCGGCAACGTCGATGGCAACGACATTCGCGCCCGATGGCGTGTTGCGCGCATCGATCAATCTCGGCAATCCTGTATTGGCGAGTCTCGATTCGACAGGAAAGGTCGCGGGCGTCTCAGTCGATCTCGCGACCGAATTCGCAAAGCGGCTCGGTGTGCCGCTGCAGCTCGTCACGGTCAAATCGGCGGGGATGTCGGTGGAGAACGTGGATTAGGGCAAGGCCGACATCGGCTTCTTCGCCATCGATCCGAAGCGCGGCCAGGAAATCGTGTTCACGAAGCCCTACGTATTGATCGAAGGTTGCTATCTCGTGCGCGACGCATCGCGCTTCAAAACGAACGAAGATGTCGACCAGCCCAGCGTGATCGTCGCGGTAGGCAAGGCAAGCGCATACGACCTGTTCCTCACGCGCGAACTCAGGCACGACCATCGTGCGCATTCCGACGTCACCGGCCGTCGTGCAAAGTTTTCTCGACCAACGTATCGACGTGGCCGCGGACATCAAGCAGCAGCTCGAGAGGATGTCGCGCAAAAGACCACCAGCGCCGGCGGATTGTGCCTGCTCGACAAGCGCTTCATGGTCATCCGTCAGACAATGCGCGTACCGAGATCGCGAGGCGAAGCCGCCGCTGCATATCTGACTGACTTCGTCGAAGAGATGAAAAGCTCGGGCTTCGTTGCGGCTTCGCTCGAACGTCATCACATTGAATGAAGGTGCTGAGGTCGCGAAGGGTTCCGACTAGCGCATCGCCGCGTTTTTTCGTCCGCTTGTGGCGCCTCAAAAAATTGGACTGTACAATCTGATAAAATTTGAATTAAATGTCCATTATGAAAAAGTCGGTATCGAATCGCGGAAAGGCGCCAAAGCCACTAAAACCGCCATCGTCACCAACAAGCCGTGAGCAGGCGTCGCTCATCGAGCAGGTTAAGCAAATCGCGGACGGTCAGGGCAGACGTTCGCGCCGTTCTGCGAAGTGGTCGTGCACGATCTGCGCGATCCCGAGCATGCGATTCTCGCGATTCACAACAATCTGTCCGGCCGCAGCATGGGCGATCCCGCCACGGAAATTGGCCTCGCACGCATCGTGGACGACAATTATCCGCCGCTGCTCGCGAATTATCCGAACCAGTTCGCCGACGGCCGCCGCGCGAAGAGCACGTCGATCGACATCAAGGATTCTTCCGGCCGCTATATCGCCGCGCTTTGCATGAACGTGGTTTCAACATGTTCCGCGGCATCCAGAACGTGCTCGAACAGTTCTGCGCGCATCCGGCGCGGGCACGCGCGAGTTGCTCGATCCGGCCAACGCCGAGTCGATCCGTGAACGCATCGACCAGTTCGCCGTGTCGCTGCCCGCCACGCCGCAGCCGCTCAAGGCGGAGCAGCGGCGCACGTTGATGCAGGAACTGAAGCAGGCGGGCTTTCTCGAAGTCCGCAAATCCATGGAAGTGATTGCCGCCCATCTCGGCGTGTCACGCGCGACGGTGTACAACGATGCCAAATAATGTAGACGCAAGAGGCAGTGCGCAGCTCCTGCTGCTCGACAAGAACGACGTTGAGAAGCTGCTCGCTCTGAACGAAGTGCTCGCGGCCGTGAAGCGTGCGTTCGTGCTGCACAGCGAGAGCAAAGGGCGCGTGTTTCCGGTGGTGCGCGAAAAGCTCACCACGGGCGGCGTGTTCGGCATTAAGGTGGGCGATATCGAAAGCGAAAGCGTGCTCGGCTTCAAGGCGGCGAGCCGCATCAGGCCACCATCATGCTGTTCGATCCGTCTACGGGGCGCCCGTCTGCGTGATCGACGGCAATGCCATCACCACATTGCGTACGGGCGCAGCGGGCGGCCTCGGTTTGCAACAGCTCCGCGCGAAGCGACAGCACACGGCTTTGCGTGTTCGGCGCGGGCACGCAGGCGCGCATTCGGGTGCAGTTCTCGCTGCATCTTCTGTCGGGCTTGAAGCGCATCCAGTACGTCACGTCGAACGGGCAGCCGAATGCGGCGTTCGAAGCGCTGTTCGCCGATCGCTGCGCTATCGCTCACGCCGTGCAGGCGGACAGCGTGGTATCGCAGAGCGACATCGTCATCACGGCGACGCCCGGCACCGGCGCGCCATTTTCCGCCGACGCAGTGCGTCCCGGCACACACATCAATTGCGTGGGCGCCGATACGAAAGGCAAGCGCGAGTTGCCGCCCGGTGTGCTGGAACGCGCACGCGTCTACGCCGACGACCACGCCCAGGCCGTGCAGATTGGCGAAATGCAATGGGCGCCAGACTTGCCATGCGTTGAACTCGGTTCCCTGCTGAGCGGCACAGAACAGCTGAAACGCAACGCAGACGACATCACGGTCTTCGACATGACAGGACTCGCGTTGCAGGACCTGACTGTCGCGCAAATGCTGCTGGAGCGTGCTCGCACCGAACAACTCGGCACGCACGTGCCGGGGACGTGGTGAACCTCGCACAAAACTGCATTTGACAAATTGTCTTGACATGAACAATGCCGTCTAACGACAATCGATGTCATGATGGCATTTCGTTTTGCGTTTTGCCTGAGCGGGAAGGCCATCCCGATAACCGCTGACCCGTCCGCGGCACTTTTCATATCGATCATTCCCATGGCCCAGCTCCCCATTGCCCACATTCGACGACGTTGCCGCTGCCGCCCGGCGCATCGAAGACGTTGCGCATCGCACGCCCGTCATGACGTCGCGCACCGTCAACGAAGCGTTCGGCACTGAGGTGTTCTTCAAGTGCGAAAACCATGCAGCGCATGGGCGCGTTCAAGTTTCGCAGCGCATATAACGCGCTGTCGAAGTTCGATGCGGAGCAGCGTCGCCGTGGCGTGGTCGCGTTCTCGTCGGGCAATCTGCGCAGGCGGTCGCGCTATCCGCGCGTCTGCTCGACATGCCGGCCACGATCGTGATGCCGCACGGACGCGCCCGAAATGAAAGTCGCAGCCACGCGCGGCTACGGCGGCAATGTGGTGATTTACGACCGCTACAAGGAAGACCGCGAACAGATCGGCCGTGAGCTTGCCGAGAAACACGGCCTCACGCTGATTCCGCCGTACGATCATCCGGACGTGATGGCGGGCAAGGCACGGCCGCGAAGGAACTGTTCGAGGAAGTCGGCCCGCTCGACGCGTTTTTCGTGCCACTGGGCGGCGGCGGTCTGCTGTCGGGTTCTGCGTTGTCCACGCGTGCGTTGTCGCCAGATTGCAAAGCTGTACGCAGTCGAACCGGAAGCGGGCAACGACGGCCAGCAATCGTTCCGCTCGGGCAACATCGTTTATATCGACATGCCGCGCACGATCGCCGACGGCGCACAGACACAGCATCTCGGCAACTACACGTTCCCGATCATCCACCGCGACGTGAACGACGTGCTGACGGCGAGCGACGCGGAACTCATCGACTGCATGCGCTTTTTCGCGTCGCGTATGAAGATCATAGTCGAGCTGACGGATTGCCTGAGTTTCGCCGTCGCGCGCCAGATGAGAGACCAATTGAAGGGCAAACGCATCGGGAAGGGCAAACGCATCGGCGTGCTGATCAGTGGCGGGAATGTGGATATCCAGCGTTTTGCGGAACTGGTGTCGGCGTAAAACCGTGCTTCAAAGCATCTGATTCACCCGGCGGCCGCGCCACATTCATCACACCTTCGTCAAGCGTTGCCCGGCCGCCGGTTATCCAGCTGATCCACCAGCGCAAACGGAATGGCTTCCGCGAACAGTTTGCGGCCGCCTATCGCGCTCGTCTGCGTGTTCACCTGTAGCGCAGAATTTAAATTGGGGCTGTGTGTGCTGGTGGTGCGCTCCTTCACCTTCAGTTCGATCGACATCCACGAAGCGGGATCGCCGAGAATCTCGTCGGCCTTCGCATCGAGTTGCGCATGACCCGCCGCGCGCTCGACCGGCGGCAACTGTTTCGACATCGCCGACAGCATGTCCAACTGCTTCGCCGCGTCGCGCCTGAGGCGGTAACGGTGGAAGTAGGTCCGGTTCGGCCGGCGGTTCGCTTTTACATCGCCGGGATGGCGGTCGAGCCGTTGTGCGGCGATCGTGCGCGCGTCTTCCTGATGCGGCGGCGGATTGCCGGCGAGTTGCGCGTGCTGCCGCTCGCCTTCCTGTTCGGCCAGCACCTGTTCGGCAAACAGATCGACCCATTGATCGCGGCTGGCATCGAGCGCACGCGTGTAGGTTTCCGCGCTCGAATACTCGGTGTCGAGCAGACACGCGCGGTGCACCAGTGCGCCGTCCTCGTGCACGAGCTGGACCTTCGCGAGATGGCTGTCGTCGTTGAAGGTCATCGTCGCGGACGGCGCGTCGAGCGAGACGAGCCCCACGCCCACGCTCGACTTGTGCGCGCCGACTGCCTGCGTCGCGCTCACGGTGCCGCTCAGGCGCCGATCAAGCGCGAGTCCGCGCCGACGCGATGCTGTTCGATCTGCATGCAGCCCGCTCTGTTCGTTCGAATCGAGCGTCTGCTTCGCGGTCTTTTCATAGCCGATGCCGACGTTTGCGCCCTTACGGAAAGGCGAGCCCGTTTTGGGCACACACCGAGACGCCCACGTCCGCCGACCCGCCGCGCTTCACCGTGCGCAACACCGTATCGGTCCAGCTGACGGACACATCGGGATCGTCGAAATAATGTTCGGCAAGACGATTCCATGTGCCGAGTGAGCCGCCTGAATCCGGACCATGCGCCTAGGTGGTTTCGTCGAACACGTGATCGATGATGCCTTCGAGCTTCTGACGCATCGCGTTGTCGCCGTAACCGGTCTGGTTGGCGTTGACGCGGCGCGCGACGCGCAGCGAGCGACACGCCGCTCGGTTCGGAGAGTTCCTGCGAAGGCAGCACGGCCTGCGTGGTAAGACCGGCGCGCATCTGCGTGACGCCTACGTCCACGTCATAGCCGACCAGCACGCCGACGCCCGCATGCTTCACCTGCGTTTTCGCCGTGCCGACGAACATTTCGACGCCATGCGTGCCTTGCTACAAGGGACCTGGAAACCTGCTACATGCCGCAGCCCGACGAACTTGAATGGGCACGCCGCTCGACGCGGGGCGAGCGACCCCGGCTGGGCCTGCTGGTGCTGCTCAAAGCCTTCCAGCAGATGCGTCATTTCCCGCCGCTCGACAGCATTCCGAGGCCGGTCGTCGAGCACCTGCGGGCTGCTGCCGATATTGGTTCCGCAGTTCAGTTCGGCTATGACGCGCGGTTGTCGCCGACCCTGTCCGGCATTACCTAGCAACTCGTGAATACCTAGGCGTGAAGCCCTACTACGGGACCGATGCCAACGTGATCGCGACACGCGCGGCACAAACGGCGGCCCTGTCGATGGATCAGCCTGTAGACATCGTCAATATCACGATTGATGAGCTCATCGCGCAAAACGTCGAATTGCCCGCGTTCTCGACGCTGGACCGGATCGCGGAGCAGATCCATGCGAAGACCCGGGCGCGGCTGTTCAGGCGTGTTACCCGGCGTCTCACCGACGAGCAAAAGCGTGCCCTTGATCGTCTCCTAGGCCTCCTGGCGCGTGACCTGGCGAGCCGCCAGAGTGCCTCAGCCGCATCAAGCGCCATGCGAAACGCCCCTCACGCCAGCATCTCGACCTGCTGATCGACCAGATTACTTAGCTTTATGAACTCGGTGACTTCACCATAGCGATCGCCGGGATTCCTGCGTCGAAACGGCGCTCGCTGGCCACTGCCAATCTGAAAAAGGACGCTCTCGCAGAGAAGCGTTACACGCTGATCGTGGCATTGCTTAACCGCATGCGGATGCGGACCCGTGACGATCTGGCAGACATGTTCGTGCGCCGCATGGGGGCGATTCACAAACGGGCGAGCGAAGAACTGGAGCTGATCCAGCGCCGGCAGCGCACCTAGGTGGAAGACCCCGTTGTCGTGCGTGATGGCGTGGTTGACATCCTCGTCGACCAGTCCGATGAGACGACCATTGCGAAGTCGATCCACAAATGGCTCGCGCCAAAGGGCGACCTGTACTACTGTGTCGTAAAATCCGCGGGGAGTAACGTGGCAATATGGGCGTCTCTGTAGTCGCTTGGAGATGTGTGCAGCAATTTGACAGCGCAGCGTTGCGATCGAGTCAGCTACGTGTCGCTGCATTCGCTGGGGAGCCGCGTGCGATGTAGTCCGTGGGTAAGGCAGGGTGCATTGCGGATTTCGGAGTTTTTTTACCGCCTTCATTGAGGCACTGCGCGACGAGAAACCCATAGGCGGCGATAGCGATGCGTGGTGATGAAATCCGCGCCACTCGCGTCCCTCGAAGTGTCCAAGGCCGAACTCCTGCTTGAGGTCCTAGTAGTCACGCTCGATG
The DNA here is from genome assembly GCA_940747215.1 of uncultured Paraburkholderia sp. Taxonomy (GTDB): domain Bacteria; phylum Pseudomonadota; class Gammaproteobacteria; order Burkholderiales; family Burkholderiaceae; genus Paraburkholderia. Next base: position 34,040 of record CALNWS010000046.1, read on the forward strand.
CGACAGCGCATTTTGGCAACGTGAACGAGATGTTCGACAGCAGTCTCTTCTGGCAACGTTGAAAGCCAGTATCTGGTTGGTTCGGGTTCGTCAATGGGCCACTCGATAAGCAGCCATTCTTCATCGCGCGGCGCAGCCCGCCAATAATCACGGTGGGAGGCCCGTACGCGCAACGCCGCAAAGCGGGAACTGAGGGCGGTACGCGTACCTTCGCGCCACGAAACGATCTGATAGCGGGATGGTTCGAGCGCTAGCGCAAGGTCTTTGATTGCGAGGGGATTATGTCCCGGTACCGTCGCTGGGTCTCGAGATGGGCCGCCAGCGGCTCAATACTTTTACGCGCATCGGCAGCATCAACCCCTGGCAATAGCCCACCAGACCAGCACGACGATCGTTGTGTCCAATCGCTTCGCATAGGTCCCAAGTACTCGTCGAACGATGTCTTCCAGTCCATCGCTTTCTCGTGCAAAGGATGAAGAAGCTACTGTAATGCCACGAATTTTACGACACAGTAGTACTAGAATCTTACGACACAGTAGTACTAGAATCGTTGCGCGAGCGCTGCGCCGCAGTGCTGGTAGTCAGCAGCGGCAATTACCTGCCTCTGCTGTGGAAACATTTCCGCGCGCATCGCTCGGTCATCCTGCGTCTCGCCCGCACGCTTGAGTGGGATTCAACCAGTCCGGTGCGAACGTTGCTCGATGCGCTCGCAGTCGTGCTGGAGAACGAAACACGGCATCGCGAATGGATCGACGTTGACGTGAGCTTTGCGGCGCCGCCGCGCTGGGGCAAGCTCGTGCGGCGCTCACACGGTGATGGTGTGCCGACTAATCGGTGCTATATCGAACTATGCGTGTTTTCATACATAGCGGAGGAGCTACGCGTTGGTGACCTGTGTGTGTCCGGATCGGACGCCTATGCCGACTATCGGGCGCGCTTGCTGCCATGGCGGGAATGCGAGCAGCGATTGCCGGACTATTGCGGAAGGTCGGATTGCCCGAGAATGGACAGGACTTCGTTACCCAACTGCGGCAGTGGCTCAGCGAGACGGCACGCAAGCTGGATGACGATTTTCCGCACAAATGCGAACACGTCACGATCGGTCAGAACGAAGAGCCGATCCTGCGCAAGACTGTGGCGCGCGAAATTCCGCCCAGCGCGATCGCCCTGCAGGAGCGGCTCAACGCGCCACTTCGGACCACTTTCCGGTATCGATCCGTAAATCCGCAAAGCGCCCGAGCGGTACCTGCTGACGATCTTCACGATGGGCTGCAACCTCGGTTCGACCTAGGCCGCACGCCATCTCTCAATACCGACGCGACGACGCATATGCTGTCATTCGTCAACCGTCGGCACATGAGCCTCGAGAAGCTCGAAACCGCGCAGCGCGAGCTGATTGAATTGTACCTGCGGCTTGATTGCCAAAGCACTGGGGTGATGGCAAGACGGTCGCAGTCGATGGTACCCAGTACGATTTTTACGACAACAATCTGCTTGTCGGCTATCACTTCCGCTATCGGAAGATGGGCGCCGTGACCTATCGGCACGTTGCTGACAATTACATCGGTGTTCCGGCACTTCATCTCGCCCGGCGTGTGGGAAGCCATCTACGTGATCGAGGGCCTGCTCAAGGCAGGCCTGTCGGTCAAGGCGGACACGGTCCATACCGATACACAGGGCCAGTCGGCCACCGTGTTCACCTTTACATACATATCTGTTCGGGATCAAGCTGATGCCGCGTATTCGCAACTGGAAGGACCTCGTGCTGTATCGGCCGGACAACGACGCAAAATACAGGCACATTGACAAGCTCTTCACGGCGACCATCGACTGGGCACTAATCCAGCACCACTGGCAGGAACTGATGCAGGTCGCGCTGTCGATCCAGGCAGGCACGATTTCGTCACCGTTGCTGTTGCGCCGTCTCGGTTCGGAGAGCAGGAAGAACCGGCTGTACTTGGCCGCTCGCGAACTCGGTAACGCAGAGCAACAAAAACGGCTGCGCTATAATAATCTGTTTGCATCGGCCGTGATTTTGCAGAACACATGCGGACGCGGACATGATGCGCGCTCTGCGCGACAGAGTGACTAAAGGCGAGAAGATTCGTCCAGAGGATATTGAATTCCTGAGCCCGTATCCGACGCATAACATCCGTCGGTTCGGGCGCTACAGACTGCACTTGGATCACGCGCCGGGGAGCTGGATCAACGATGCGCTGTTTGGCTAGGCGGCACGCCTTGGTGACGCGATGAGGTAACGACTGCATGAGCGCAAGAGCCGCCGTGACCGCGACACCCTATGGGGAGGTGGACGCCGCGGGTACGCTCGACGAGGCCGACCAGCCTTTACGATCCGGAAGGCCTTCGGGACGCTCTATTTGCGCCTGCACGGCATCGCCCACATTCTCGTCAACGGTGCCGGGTTAACCGTCGGCGCACAGGACGAGCCTTTCGTTGATCAGGTCTCAGACGTGATCGACCAGTATGTCTCTGATCTGCTGGCGATTCGCAACGTGCTGGAACCGTTGGCGACACTGCGTCTTGACGGCACAGATTTTTTCAACGGCGGCTGAGTTGCTTGGTGACCGACGCATCGCGGCCATGAGCAACCCTTCGAAGTCGGTTGGCGAATGGCTGCTGAAGAGCGACGAGTCTTCATTTGGCAAAGAGACGATGGACGACGATTCGAACCACATTACTCTCTACCAAAACACCGCCCCTCAAGCTGCGGGGCAGTTCGCTCGTGGCGCTAGCGACTAACTTCCGGCTCATCGAAACGCTTGCCTTCGACTCCTCATCACCGGCCAAAATCTTCGCCGCTACCCCGGTGCATTGACTGTATGCGATCTACTAACGACGCCCCTCAGAGTAAGGTGGCGGAGCGCGAGAGGTAGCCCTGTTCGTTCGGACAGTTTTCTGAGATTTTCAAGTGGAACGTCCGGGGCGATCATGCTGCCGATCTGATCGCAGGCAGCGTTGCGAAGTATGCCTCATCCGGCATCCGGTCTGCCAG
>CALNWS010000047.1 GCA_940747215.1 uncultured Paraburkholderia sp.
AACCCCGCTGAGTGCGTGCGTCTGGTTCCCTTTGTCATTCCCCGGTTCCTCTGCCCGCATTATCCGCTGGCTCAGGCCCCGGCCGCTCCACTGATCCGGCTGTCCAAATTCCCGCGACCACTTCTAAACCACTTCTAAGTCAGGCGCGCTGATGTTGATGAATGTTTCGGGCGACGTATCGATCGTGGTGAATGGCCCGTTCTCGTAGAGGCGTGGAACGAAGGCCGTGAGCAGGCCATTGTGCTTTGCTGCGCGCAGGTCCCATTTGTGGGCCGATACGAGCATGACTTCGCCGGATGCGAAGCCGAGATAGTCGGACGCGAGCTGATACACGCATGCGTCAGGCTTGAACGCGTGGACCAGTTCGCCGGTCAACACGGCATCGAACGGCAGCTTCTCGCGTTTGACGAGCGTGATCATCGCGGCCATCGATGCGTTCGTCAGCGTTGCAATCGTGAACGACTTCTTCAGTTCCGCGAGTCCCGTCGCCGAATCGGCCCACGGTTTCATGTTGCTCCACACGGCGAGGAGGCGCGCTTTGTCGTCGGCGGAAAGCGCGAGCCTGCCGGGATAGCGTGACAGCAACGGCGGCAGCACGTCGGCGTAAACGGCGCCGTTCGACTGCCAGCGCTTGCGTCCCGCAGCGATCTCGACGATCGCGTCATGCGCAGCCGCGCTCCATGCGACTGCGAAAGTTGACCATTCCGCAAGATGCGATGCGAAAGACGAAGTCTGCGTCAGCGCGTCCATCATCGGATCGTAGAAATCGAGGACCGTGCCTTGCATGTCGAAGACCAGCGCCTTCGGCTTGATCGTACGTTGCGTAGTCATGTTCGTGACTTCCGACGAGAGAGTTGAAAGGGGTTGTGCGAGTGCGTAACCGGATACGAGCGGCAGTGCTGCGAGCAGTTGCACGAAACGCCGCCTTGCGATCCGTGGCGAGTGGGGATCTGATTCGGTCATGATGGGCCTCGATACACGATGTGGATGAATGAGCCGGATGTGGATCGTCACTGCTCGCAAAGAGCACGGGGAACCGCAGTGTGAGGACGACGCAGCGGCCACCGGTATAGCGCGACGGCAACGAGACCGAGTACGACCAGCGCGATGCTGACGTAGACCGTTGCAAGGAAGTCGCCCGTCGGTTAGAACACGTCCGCCAAGGAACGAGCCGCCCGAGACGCCCAGATTAAACGCGGCGATGTTCAATCCCGCTGCCGTACCGACCGCCTGCGGCGCGATCCGCTGAGCCACGCTGACGACGCTCGCCTGCATGATGGGAGGAATCGCGAAGGCGAACGCGCCCCAGAACAAACACCATCAACACGAGGCTGATGCCTTTGCTATCGAAGCCGGTAACATGCGTCAGCAACGGCGATAGAAAAGTGAAGACCGCGAACGTAGCGCCCATGCCGAGGGCGGTCATTGCATAAAGCGCTGTCAGCGTCAGGCTCTTGAGTGGCGAGAACTGCGCGAGAAGATTGCCTGCGACCTTAGTGCCTTGAGCGAAGGCAGAACCCGCCAGAGTCCCGCAGTCGCAAGCGCGCCCATTGCGGCCACGACGAAGAAGGGCAGACGCCAGCTCATCAACTCGCCCATCCACGTACCGCCGGGCACGCCGGCGACCATCGCCACCGTGTGAATCCGCTCACCATAATCGAGACGGCTCGGCCGGACTTCTGCTGCGGCACGAGCGACATCGCGACCGCCGTCCCGAGACCGAAGAAAACGCCGTGCGCGACGGCCATCACGATCCGCATCGCCAACAAGGTCGTAAATTGAATGGGCAAAGCCCACGGCAAGATTGCACAACGTGAAGAGCACCATGATTCCTGCTGTTTCTGATCTGCCTGTTCGCTCGGCTGGCCAGTTCGCCATCGACGTCTACGTCCCCGCGCTGCCTGCGATGGCGCATTACTTCTCGACTTCACCTCAGGCGATGCAGTCGAGCGTATCGGGCTATCTGGCGTCCTATGCGCTTGGTCAACTCGTGTTCGGGCCGATCGCCGACGCATATGGACGCAAGCGCGTGCTGGCATCCGGGCTTGTCATCTACACATTCGGCTGCGTGTTGTCGCTGGCCTCGCCGACTATCGGCGTCTTTCTTGTCGCGCGGTGTCTGCAAGGCTTCGGTATTGCGGCCACCAATCTGCTGGCGAAAGCGATCATTACCGATTCGTTCTCCGGGCAGGCGCTCATTCACGCGTTCACCTACACTACATGTCGATTGCGTGGGGGCTTGCGCCTATCGTCGCGCCCGTGATCGGCGCGCATCTGCAGACGTAGTTCGGCTGGCAGGCATGCCTCGTGTTCCTGCTTCTCTGCTCGCTCGTGATGTGGGTGTCGTTATGGAATTACCGCGAAACCTTGCCGCGGCCCGTGCATCTGGAGCCGCGCACGTTGTGCAGAACGCAGGCAAGGTGCTGTCAAGCCCCGTGTTTCAAAGCTGCTTTCTCGCGCAGGGACTGTGCTACAGCATCCTGCTCGTGTTCAACGTCGTGGGCCCGTTCATGGTTCAGAGCACGTTGCACAAGCCGCCGACTTACTTCGGCTATCTCGCGCTCGGCATGATGTACTTCCTCGGCGGCCTATCGAATCGCGTGCATAGCCCGAGTCTTCCGACTGCCGAGCAACGTTTGCGCATTGGTACGCGCGTCATGGCGGGCGCCGCGGTTGCGATGCTGCTCGCGGTGACGGTGGGCCTGTGCGTCTGGACGCTTGCCACGCCGGTGCTCGTCATGGGTTTCTGTGCGGGCGCGATGTACCCGACGCTGATGGCCAAGGGCAATTCGCTGTTCCCGCATATCGCGGGGCTGACGAGCGCGATTCTCGGTTGCGCGTTGCTGCTCGTTTCATCGACGATGATGGGTCTCGCGGGCTTCGTCTCCGTTCGGTCTCTCGTACCGCTCGCGGTGTTCTTCGTGATCCTCGCGTTCGTGGTGGTCGCGATGGTGAACAAGCTGCTGCGGCATCTCACGCAGATGCAGGTGGCGGCGTCCGCGCAGGGTAGCGATAGCGCGATGTAGTCCGGCAGATCCGTCGCACGGCGCGGCAGCCTGTGTCTGTCAGCCTTGCGGCGGCGTCGTCCCACTAAACTTTTCCCACAGCGATTTCAGCGAGCCATGATCCTGCGCGGCACGCGACGCGAAGTATCCTCGTGCAAACCCGGCGCCGGACGCGGTTTCAGGACTGGATGCCGCCAGCGACTTCAATAAGCCGTCGGCCACGACGACGTCGTTGCGCCAGCCGAGATCGTCCTGAAGCGCACTGAGCGCGCCGATGTAACGCTTGACCGCTTTCTTCGGAAAGAGCGACGAGAAAAACTCGGTCGCGTAACGGAGTTTCTTCGCGGTGATGCGGGCACGGTGCTGCTTCTTGTCGCTCAGATCGGCGAGGCCGTGACCGCGCTTCAGTAGCTTCTTATGGCGGCGCGCAAGCGTGTCGCTTGCGAATTCCACGACAGACCGTTCGAGCGCTTTTTGCTCCTTCGCGGAGTGCTGCTCGCCGTGCCCGAGCGCTTCGATCCAGAGCGTCAACCGGATCATCAGTTTCGTATAGCGGACTGAATCGACGGCAATCACGGCGGCTTTGCGACTCTGGATCGCAATGTGGCTTGCGGCCTGACGGACGGCCTGCGCGTCCGCGTTGTCGGCAATCGAGCCGAATGCCTGCGCCAAGGTGCTTCCCGCCAGCACCTCCCAGTCGCGTGCCTCGCCAAGCGTGCCTGCGATCCATCGTAATTCGCGATCGAAGTCCCCAGGCGCGGCGACGACGGGTGCAAAGAGATCGCGCACCGAGCGCAACCGGCGCAGCCCGACCCGCATCTGGTGCACGCTGGCCTGGTCATGCCCGGATACGACGCCTTGCTCGTTTCCATGAATCTGGGCAAGGCAGTTTCTCGCGATGTTCTGAAAAGCCGTGGTGACCGAATCGCGCTTTCGCAGATGAAGCGGCTCCGCGCGCACGAGTGTCGCGTGTTCCTGCACGATCAGGTTGTAGCCGCGGTCTGCCTTGCTGTAGTGATCCATTCGCAATGAGAAATCTTCCAGTAATTCCAGCGCAAGCAAATAAAGTTGTTCGGGCGCGCCGCGCTTCAGTTCGATCTCGACGCCGTGTATGGGCAGTGAGGAACCGGCCTAGGTGTCGACCGTGCCGTCGTCCAGCGCCATCTCGAAAACGGTGCCGTCCGATAGATGGATCACCACCGCCGAGCAGCTGATGCGGGTTGCGAAGAGTGGCTGCAAGCGCTCGTCGAGGCTCGCTTCGGCAAGAAGACTTGAGCCACGCGCGGAGTCTCATCGACGAATCGGCGCAAGGACTCCAGATCCGGCGCATCGCCTTCTGCCAGCTCTTCGAATTCGTCCCGCTCGTACAGGCCGGTACTCACCGATTTATTGAGCTTGAGTGTCTGGAGCCGCTCCTGGCCGATTGCACAAACACGCAATGATGCGCCATTGCGCCGGAAGTACAGGTCCGGCGTGTCGAAATAGGTGCTGACTGTTTCGTCGACGTGCGGCGGATCGGCAAGCAGGCGGCTAATCACGGGCGAATGCAGAAGGCGTTCCGCCTTTCCGGCCGTGACCCACAATTTCATTTCTGTTTCCATGATTTCTCGAGCAACTCGTGGTTTTTGCATGAACGATGGCTTCTCATCGCGGAGCATGTAACGTACCGGCTCTGCAAACGAGTCGTCTGCCGCATCTCTGGCTGCGGGCACACTGCTTGCTCGCCTCCTCAAAGAACAGCTAAACGAAATGACCTCGACGGCCGCCGTGTCCGCGCGTGAGCGCCGGATTCCGGTTGTGCGTAGTACGCGCGCGTAACTCGAATCGCCAGTTATCAACGGAGTTTGCGCGAGTCCACGAATCATTAAACTGTTCGAGAGCGACACGACAATGTGGTCTCCTCCGATTTCGAGCGCCATCGGCTCGCTGTACTGGCATGCTACCAAAGTCCGGGCACGCAACGCGAAAAAGCATTCGATGAAATCGTCGAACTGGCCGCCGCCATTTGCCGCGCACCCATTGCCGCAATCATTCTGATTGGGGATGCGGCGCAATTCGTCGAGGCCGAAGTGGGCCTCGACGTTCAGGATGGCCCCGTGCTGAGTTCGGCTTGCGCAGAACGCCTTCTGGAAAAAGATTTTCTTCAGATGGCCGACGCATCACCCGAGCCGCAACTCTCCCGCAGTCCGCTGACTGCGAACCTGCCGTCTCAGCATTTCCATGCCGGGGCGCAACCCAAAACCCCGGACGGATTTCCGGTCGACACACTCTGCGTACTCGATGTCATGCCTCGTCAACTTGACGAGACCCAGATTCTCGCGTTGAAAGTGCTGGCGTATCAATGCATGTCGGCGTTCGAGTTACGCCGCATCGCGAACGGACCGATGACCGTGCAGCCGTTCGGGCGCGCGGCATCTCCGGGGATCGTCATCCGCTCACGATTGCGGAATCGCGAAGCCGCGGCGAAGCGCAGCGCGATACCGAGTGTTGCGTACCGCTGAATGGCGCGGACGTGGGCACGATCACCGTCTCCGCTGAGACGGAATTCGACGCCTGGCGACACGGTGGCCGTGTTCGGCTGCGGGCCGGTCGGCCAGTTCGCCATTGCCTCCGCGAAGCTGATGGGCGCGGGCCGCATTTTCGCCATCGATTGCGTCGACAGCCGTCTCGCGATGGCGCGCGAGCAGGGTGACGAGATCGTCAATTTCGACAAGGAAGATCCGGTTCAGACGGTCAAGTCGTTGACCGACGGCATTGGCGTGAATTGCGCCATCGATGCGGTCGGTGTCGACGCGATGCATGCTCATGCTGGACCGGCGGCGCAGCAAGCCGAGGAACAAAAGGAATCGTTCGAACAGGAAGGCAAAAAGATTGCGCCGCATGCAGACCCGCATGGCGCTCACTGGCGCCCCGGCGATGCGCCTTCGCAGACTTTGCAGTGGGCGGTTCAGGCGCTGGCGAAAGCGGGCACGCTATCCATCATCGGTGTCTATCCGCCTGCCGACTCGTTCTTTACCATCGGCATGGCGATGAACAAGAACCTGACGATCCGCATGGGCAATTGCAACCATCGCAAGTACGTGCCGGAACTGGTGGAGATGGTGTGCATCGGCAAGATCGATCCATCGAAAATCCTCACGCAGCGCGAGTCGATGTCCAACGCGATCGAAGCATTCAAGGCTTTCGGCGAGCGACAGCCGGGCTTGGATCAAGGTCGAGCTGAAGCCTGCCGCCTGACCCAAGCGAGCCGCCGGAAACGGTGCCGGAGGCCAAGCGCAAAAGCAGATGCGGCATGAATCGTGCACTAATTTACGTGCTCAGCCTCCCGGAGCCATCATGCCGAAAATCTCTCGCAAGTCTTCGCCGTTGGACGAACTCGACACGGTTCCCGATACGTCGAGTCCTGCGCACGCGGGACATCATCCACTCACACGTTTGTTCGACCGTTTCGCGAGTCTCGTCACGCGTTGGGCCGGCTCGCCGGTCGCGTTCTGTCTCGCGGTTTTGACGGTCCTGATCTGGGTCGTATCGGGGCCGATTTTTCACTACTCCGACGGGTGACAACTCGTCATCAACACCGGCACGACGATCGTCACATTCCTGATGGTGTTCCTGATCCAGCAAAGTCAGAACAAGGACAGCGTCGCGCTCCATCTCAAGCTGAATGAACTGCTGTCGTCACATCGCTCCGCCGACAATCACCTGATCTGCATTGAAGACGCGTCCGAAGAAGAACTACGCTGCCTCGCCGCCTATCTGCGAATGTCGCGAACCCCGACCTCGGCAACACGCCGGGAGCGGCAAAAAAATGCGACGTCGTCCAAAGGTCAGACGACTCAGCGTTAAGGCTGAAAACGCGCTCGTCAGTATCAACGAGCGTCGGCATCCGATCGTTCAGACTGAGGGGTCGATATGTGAAACCGTGTGTCCGTAATTGTACGATTACGGACAGTGAAACTCTGTTCATCGGTGTGCGGCAATCGCTTAAGCTTCGAATCATTGGGCGTTGGACGAGATTTCCCATTGAGATGCGAAGTTCATCAAACGGCGCAAGACGCGGCCGATGTTCCTAAGGTGAATGATGCAAACACCGCGAGGGTCGTCTTGGGCTCACGGCTCTCCGCAGTCACCGGATCCGGCCGATTCGCTGCTGTTCCCCAATGCTCCGGTTTCATTGCCCGAGATGTGGCGCTTGTTTCGCGCGTCGCTGCGGTGCCATCTATCTTGCAGATGATTGGCGAGGAAACGGGAATGGGGGTTTTCCGCCGTTGCCAGAGTGACCGATGCGACATGAACGGCGTGCGCCGTTCGGGACAAGATCAATTTTGGACTCACTGCCGGAGGGCAATTTCCGCTGCTGACGACGCTTTGCCATGAGCCTCGCACCGCTCCACGCCGATCATCGTAGATCGCTTCAGCCTCCACACCCGATACCGCGGTCATGCCGCTTCGAGAATCTACGGATTGGAGAATTATATTTCAAGTCCGATCGTCTTGCCGGACGGCGAGTACTTCGGCAGCCTGTGCGCGTTCGATACGCGGTCCGCGAAGGTTTCGGATGTTCGAAGTGTTTGCGGATCTGATCGGCCTGCAGATTGCCCACGAAAAATGTCAGTGGTCGACCCGTGGAGCAACCGCCGTGGAAAAAGAAAACGCCGCCGTGCTGCACGACGAGTTTGTCGCCGTGTCGGATCATGACCTGCGCAATCCGTTGACGGCCGCTAAGAGGATAGCGGAACTGCTGATCTGCCGCAAAGCGGACCCTGAACTGGTGACAACCGGTAAGCGTTTGCGACAAACCCTGCTCAAAATCGCGGACCTCGTCGACGATGTGATGGTTTTTGCCCGTGGAAAGTTTGGAAACGGCATCGAGCTTTCCATCCAGACGGTTGAAACGCCTGAGGTTGATCTGCTCGCGGCAATCGATGAACTGCGAATTGCTCATCCGTTACGCAACATCTGGTGTGACATCGCCATAACGTCGCCTGTGCAAGTCGACATGGGGCGAATCAAGCAATTGCTGACGAACTTGCTGAGCAACGCTCTCATGCATGGAGCGGGTGATTTGCCGGTGAGCGTTCATGTCACGCAGGACGCCGGACAGCTTGCGATCTACGTGATGAACCTGGACAATCCCATACTCGAACACCTGCTCGGCACGGTGTTCGAACCTCGCCGGAAAACGTCGTTGTCCGCTCCCGATGAAGGCCTCGGTCTCGGGCTTTATATTTGCCGGCAGATCGTCGAGGCACATGGCGGCACGCTCGAAGTGCGCTCCAGTTCCGAAGATGGCACCATCTTCACAGCGCACGTACCTTCGTCATGCGACAGATAGGGCGCGTGTCGCACTTGATCCAGGCCGGGAAAATGCCCACCTCGGTGGGCGGGCAGTGCGTCAGACAGTTACGAAAAACCGGTGCACTGGAACGTGCGCGCCGGTCCCCACATGACGGGTTGAGCTTGCCGAGGCGTAGACGCTATTCTTACCTGTAGTGTTTGCAGCTTTTTCAGGTGATCGATGAGCGCTCTTTGGGGCTCAGCTTCAGTGAGTCGGCGTCAATCTTTTCGAGGTGATAGTGCATCGATCACGGAGGAAAGAATCATCACGCCGGCATTGGCAAACGGCAGCGGAGAGTGTCGCGGACTATAAACATAATCGCCGCGTGTAATCGCGATTCTGCTGATCGCACACACACCCGGACCGCGCGCGCGAAGACGTTGCCACACCTGATCGCCGTAGGAGCCCAGCGTCGGGTCGCTCCACGCAATGCTCACGGTATGGTCGCTCAAACGCGCGATGATGTTGATCGTAGTCGCGTGCCTGCCCGACGGAGAATCTTGCAGACGACTGAAGCCGCTGGCCGAATTCGCATGCAATCCAGTCCGGCACGCAGCGGCCAGCGGGAAACCGAAGTCGCCCGACAACAGTTTGACCGTATCGGCCCACGGGTCGCTCAGAGTATGGTGCGCTCGCAATTTGATTGCCTCATTAACTGACTGGATCAAACACGACTGTGCAACCGGAGTGCCCGATCTCCGGCCGTTGAAATTATTTCGGCCGAATGGACTTCTGTGGGAGAGGGTTACGGCGCCTGATCGTGCAACGCGGCCAGTTCGAGCGTGGCTCTCACTATCGCCTCGGGCTGGTCGCGTTACATGAAATGTCCGCTTTGCTCGAGATAGACGGCCTGCTTGTCGCTGGACAGTGCGTGGAAGTCGCGCTGGAGTGCGTCCCATTCCGACTGCAGGGCATGGCGCGTGTTCTCGTCTGCAATGAACGGCGCACCGAGAAAGGAGGCCGCGGTCAGAACCCGGATGGGCAGCTCTCCGAACTGGTCGGCGGAAAGTGGATCATCGGCGAGCACGCGCCTGAAGTCGATGTGTTCGGCGGTCGAGTCCGTCTGCTTCCATGCTGCCTGCCAGAATTCACGCATGCTGCGAATAGGCTTCTCATCGGAGTCTTCGGCGGGAGGAAAGAGCGGGCCGGGCCGAGCCGATCGAACTGCTGAGGATGCATCGACCCGACGAGCACGAGACCGCATAAAAGCTCGCGCCGTTCCCTGGCAATCGCGCGCGCCAACAGCCCCCCCCAAACGAATGACCGACGACTATGAACGGCGCAGTCAGACCGGTTGCGTCGATCAGCGCAAAGAGGTCGTTTTGCATATCGGCAACGGTGCACACGCCACTCACGAGGTCGCTCGCGCCGCGGCCGGCACGATCGTAGGTGAGTACCCGCATGTGATCGGCCAACGCGGAAGCAACCGGCGACCATTCCGCGCTCTCCGCTCCAATGCCCGTTTCAAGAATTGCCGTAACGTCGCCCTGTCCCGCAATGTCGTGGGCAATGCGATGGCCGTTGATCGTCAGAGAGTTCATGGGTCAGAGTCGATCGCCGCTGGGTCGTCGTTTCACAGGTATCACTCGCTTTTCCTGATCGACCGCATCGCCGTTGCGAGACTTTCGAGGTTGAATGGCTTTTGCAGGAACGCGTCACATCCGGCTTGGCGGGCGAGCAGTTCCTCCCGGTCTATCGGTCTGCCTGTCAACACGACGATGGCGGTACCGGCGCATTCCGGCATCTTCCGTAGCTGCGACACGATCTGATAGCCGTCGAGATCGGGAAGATTGATGTCCGTGATGATGAGATCGAACGCGGTATCCCGCACGCGCTCGAACGCCCGAGCGGCGTTCGCGGCAATTTCCACCTTGGCTTCGTAAAGAGAAAAAAGATCGGCCATCGCTTGCAGCGTTTCCCGCGAATCGTCAATGACGAGGACGTGGTGGCCTTTGAGAAACGCGAGATCGGGAGGTGTGTCGCCTGCCTGCCTGTGGGCCGAATCGGCGTCGGCCGGCAGCCATACGACGAACCGTGTCCCGGTCCCGAGACCGGCCGAGAAGGCGCTGGCTGTCCCGCCGTGAAGCTGCGCGAGCTGGCGCACGAGAGACAGACCGATCCCGAGGCCGCCTGCACGTCCACGCGACGGCACGTTCGGAGCCTGCTCGAAAATATCGAAGATCGATTCGAGCAGATGGGGCGCGATGCCCATGCCAGTGTCGGCGACCTCCAGCCGTACCTTGTCTGCTTCACGCCGAAGGGTGACCCAGACCTTTCCACCCGAGGGCGTGAACTTGAGCGCGTTGCTGACGAGATTCCAGACGATCTGCTCCACACGAACCGCATCGGCCTGAATGATCTCGGGCGAGGCGGGGACGTCGATGGTCAATTCAATATCGTTCTTCAGAAAATCGGCACTGCTTCCCTCGACAATTGCTCGAGTGATTCTCGCGACATCCGTCGGCGCGAAGCGCAAGGAAAGCTTGCCGGTCTGAATGCGCGAGAAGTCCAGCAGGTCGTCGATGAGTTGGCCCTGTGACAGCACGGACCGTTGTATTGCGTCCGCGATATCCCGGATGCGGCTGATGTTTTTGGCTTCCGGTATGCGCGCCAGTATCTCCGCTTTCATATGGATCAGATTCAGCGGATTCTTCAGTTCATGCGACAGGACGGCAATGAACTCGTCCTTCAGACGGCTCAGCTTGCGGACTTCGGTATTGTCCGCGCGCTCCCGGGCGAGCGCCATGTCCTTTCTTCCCTCGCTGAGCTTGCGCCCGGTGGCATCGTGAACGATCTTCGCGAAACCGGAAAACCCGGCGGCAGTGACGCGGCTCAGAAAACCGCTGCAGAAGACCCGCTCGCCGCTTCGGGTCACATGCCACCGTTCATCCTCGGCGCGGCCGTCGGCGCGCGCCTTGTTGCATTCGCACATCGGGACGCCGTCGGCCACATCTTCCGGCGTGAAAATGCTTTCGAGCGTGCGTCCCTTCATCTCCTCAGCCTGGAAGCCGAAAATCCGGCTGGCGCCTACATTCCAACTGACGACGAGACCATCGTCGTCGAGGACGATGATGGCGAAGTCATGCGTCTCCTGGACCGCGAGCTTGAGCTTCTCTTCACTCAGCATCGCGTGTCGCTGCACGGCTTTCTGCTCCGAAATGTCGATGAGCGCGAGCACCGCGCCGTCGATCCGATCGTCATCCGTGTGGTAGGGAATCACGCGGGCAAGGAAGGTGCGGCCGTCGTTGCTCTGTACTTCCTTTTCGATCATATGCAACGTCTCGAACGCGGTGCGCAGATCCGCGACCATATCCGGATAGTCGAGGTTATGCGTGAGATGTTGCAGCGGCCGGCCCGCGTCACTCTGCAGGATATTGAAGAGCGTCTCGGCCGGAGACGTGTAGCGTTTGATGTTGAGTGTGCGGTCCACGAACACCGTGGCCACGCCAACCAGCGCAATGAGGTTTTTCAGATCGTCGCTGACTCTTGCCGACTCCTGAACTTTCACCACCAGTTCCGAATTGACGGTCACGAGTTCCTCGTTCATGGCCTGCAGTTCTTCGTTCGACGCCCGAAGTTCCTCGGCCGAGTCCTGTGCGTCCAGCGGCGCATCCTGCAATTGATCGGCGATTGCGGGTAAGCCCTGCTCGAAGGCGTCCTGCGTTTCATCGCCGGGCGCGCTGGAAGCCTTGCTGCCCATAGGAAATCCTGCCGGCAGATCGCACGTCAGCGAGATCACATCTTCTTCGCACACGGAGTCGCGGTAGGGCCTCAGTGAAAGGTCGACAGGAATATCGCCCCAAGCCGTTGTGAACGGCACACCCTGTTCGTCCACGCGCGCACCGGTCGTGAGACAGCGCTCGAGCGCCGTGCGAACGAGACCCTGTGCATCGTCCCGGACAATATGGAACAGATTGGTGACGCGCGTTCGCCGAAAATCCAGCGTGAGCCGGTTCGCGTTCGCCGAACAATGGATGATCGCGCCGTTCTTCTTCACGACGATGACTGCGGGTCCGAACAGGTCCAGCGCTTGCATCTGGCCCGCACTGCCGCGGTCCAGCAGTTCGCTGTTGGACGGCAGGCTGAAGAACGTCTGGCCGCCGGCCTCAAAGGGCTGAAGCTGGAAGTTCGAGTAAGTGAGCAGGCTGCCGCTGACCGCGCGGGGAAAGACACGATAAATCTTGTTGTGCTTGTTGAGCAGCGAAAAACAATCCTGAGACAGGTCTGCCGACTCCGCAGTGCCGAGAAACAACAGACCATTGGGACGCAAGGAAAAATGAAACGATTCCAGAACGCGGCTTTGCGCACGTCGCCCGAGGTAGATCAGCAGATTGCGGCAGGAAATCAGATCGACGCGAGAAAATGGCGGATCGCGCAGCAGGTTATGAGCGGCGAAAATGATGGTGTCACGTAGCGACTTGACCACCCGGAAGCGGCTGCTTTCGGCGACGAAATAACGTCGCAGACGCTCCGGAGAGACGTCGTTGACGATCGCCGCCGGGTAGCTCGCCGCTCTTGCTATCGCGATAGCGCGTTCATCGATGTCGGTCGCAAATACCGTTACGCGTGGCCGATGCGGAAGCCGCCGCGAGACTTCGTCGAGAATGATCGCGATGGAAAACGCTTCTTCCCCGGTCGCACACGCCGGCACCCACGCGCGCAACTCGTCGTGCTTCTGGTGACTGCGTGTCAGTTCGGTGACCAACGTTGCCTCGAGCGCGTTGAAAGCTTCCGGATCGCGGAAAAAATTCGTGACGCCGATCAGCATGTCTGAAAGAAGTTTGGGCGTTTCGTCCACGTTTGCCGTGAGATAGCTCCGGTAGTCTTCTACGGACGCCAACCCGTTGACCTGCATGCGACGTTCGATGCGACGCAAAAGCGTGCCGCGTTTGTAACCCGAGAAATCGTGGCGCGTGCGTGTATGAAGTGTCTCCAGTACTTCGTCGACCGCGTTAGCGGTGTGGCCGGTGTCGGGATCTGCCGATTGCTCCTCGCTGGGCGAATCATCCGGATCGGACGACGCGGGCAATTCGATCCGGCTCGCATTCGATACCAGTTTGAGCAGGTAGGGAGCGATCTCGGCAAGCGGCAGGACGAGATCGACGTCGCCGGTTGCAATGGCATTGCGCGGCATATCGCCGTATTCCGCTTCCTCAGGCCGCTGGGCAATCGTAATGCCGCCGCGCTCCCGGATCCGCGCAATGCCGACCGAACCGTCCGTGCCCATACCCGAAAGGACGATTGCGACCGCACGCGCGCCGTGCGCGTCGGCGAGACTGCGGAAAAATACGTCGATGGTGGTGGGAGGCAAGCGCGGCGGCACGGGATCGGTCAGACGCAGATAGCCGTCCACCATCGAAAGTTGTTTGCCGGGCGAAATGACGTAGACGTGGTCTTTTTCCAGCAGGACGGGTTCGCTCACCTGCTGGACGTGCAGGCGCGTCACATGCTGGATCACATCTTGGGCGTTGCTCGCGTAGTCAGGCGACAGGTGGAGTACTACCACGAACGCGACCCCGGGCTTGTCCGGCATCGTTTCGAACAACCGAAGCAGCGCCTGCACGCCGCCGGCGGAAGCACCGATTCCGATCACGGCGAAGTCTGGTCCGGGCGTTCTGCTTGATTCGGTTTGGGGCATGGCAAGCCTCATTTTCGGGTTTTGCGAATTCAAGGGCGGTGTTGCATTGAACGGATATGTCCGCAGGGCGCGGGTCGTGCCTCCGGCAGGGGCGCGGACCGAAAGTGCTCGACACGGATCGGGGACGCACCACTAGCGCCATGATATCCAGTAGAGGGGCGATCCGAAACCCTTTTGACCGGACGCAGCCGGTCCTGACGCGCCCGCGGGACGCTGTTGGCGGTTACTGGCGGAGGCGTGCAAGCGATCGAAAGCGCGCCAGAAGCGCTTTATAAGGCACCCGTGGCGGAATGTGCGGCAGGACTTAGGAGGACTTGCGACGCGCGCAAAGCGGGCCCATGGCCGCCTTCATTCGGCGTCGGCATCGATGGCAGCCGTTTCAAACACACAGCCATGCAAACCCTCTTAGCAAGAGCCATACCTGCCGCGCCGGGTGGATCGAGAGGGCGACATCGCGCAGTATGGATCGCGGGTTGCTACTCCATGGGAAATGAGCTGATTCCCCGGGGGAGATATGGCGCTCATGCCACTGTCGTTGAGTTGGGATGACGTACGCCTCACATGCGCGCTCCTTACCGGTGCGCTCGTAGGCCTCAATCGTGGCGAATCGGGCAAAGCGGCGGGCCCTCGCACCACGCTGCTGGTTTGCCTCGCGGCCTGTCTCGCGATGCTGCAGGTCAATGCATTGCTCGCACAGACCGACAAGCAACCGGGATCGTTTGCGGTGCTGGACCTGATGCGTCTGCCGCTCGGTATTCTTTCCGGAGTCGGCTTTATCGGGGGGCGGCGCGATTCTCGTCAAAGGCGTAACGACCAACGACCACCGCAACGCTCTGGTTCGTGACCGTGATCGGCCTATGTTTCGGCGGTGGACAACTGGGCCTCGGACTGATCGGCCTCGTCCTCGCGCTCGTCGTGCTATGGCTCCTGAAAGCAGTCGAGCAGCGAGTGACGCGCGAACACACGTTGAGTCTGCATGTGGTCTATATCGCCAGTCAGTTTTCGCGGCAGCGCCTGTTCGATAGCTTGAAGAAGCACGGCTGCAAGACCTATCCGACGTCGGCGTACGTACGTCGATCGGATAACCACGCGGAGGAGTGGTTCGAGGTTCGCTGGAACGGGACGGCGGATCTTGCCGATGTACCGCCGCTTATCGATTCGGCCTGCGACGCGGGCGCTCTGGAAGCATCCTGGACGGTGAAGCGATGAGCCGCGCGGATGCGGCCGGAACAGACCGGACAGCGCGGCCGCCTGACGATATGTTAGGGCTGCCTGTTGCTAGAGCGGATGATCGCCATGCTCCCGTAATTCCGGCTCGAAATAGATCCACCGTGCCGCGGGAAACTTGGCTTTCAGGTCCCGCTCTATTCTGTCGATCGTGCGTACCAGCTCTGCCGCACTGTCCGTTATGGCAAGTTCAGCCTGTATTGCGACGACGAGGTCGTCGGCCCATTTCAGTACCACGAGGTTCACGACACGGCGTACTTCGGCACGTTGTTCAAGCCATGTGTTCATCGCTTTGCGCGTGTGCTCGTGAGCCGATTCGCCGACCAGCAGCGACTTGATGATCTCGCGCATCGAGAACAGCGCGGTGATCATCAGCACGACTCCCACGCCGATGCTGCCCACTGCGTCAAAAATCGGATTGCCGGTAAGCATGGACGCGATGAGCGCGGCCATCGAAATGAAAACGCCCGTCACGGGTGCGAGGTTTTCGCCCACCGCGAGCATCACCGCCAGCCTGCCGCTTTCGCGGAACCAGCGCAACAGGCCGTGTGCGCGGCGTTTCGGCTCGATCGTGTGGATGGAGGCACGCAAAGCCCTCCACCAGTCCTGACAGGCACAACACGCCGATCGCCAGCGCCGAATGCTCGATGAGCGAGCGATGGACGATCCGCACGACACCGACGGCAACGGACGCAAGCCCGCCGATGAGAAAGAGCTGAACCGCGACGAACATCCCATACACGTAGGTTTCGCGACCGAAGCCGAGTAGATGCTCGTCGTCCGGCTTCGCGCGCGCGGCACGGTCGCCGAATAACAGAACGATCTGATTCAGGCAGTCCGCACTCGAATGAATCGCCTCGGCAAGTACCGAGCCCGAGTGCGTGAACAGCGCTGCCAGGTATTTGGAAATAGCGACAACGATATTCGACGCAAGCGCGTAATAAAAATCGCGCGCGGCGCGTTGCGGCTTTGCAGTTTTCGTCGATTTCATCGGCAATGGCTCCGAGTCCTTTCGTGTGCGCTGTCAAGCAGGTTCTCAAGCAAGTTCGAAGCCTCACGTCTTGCACGGGGGAATAGCGCTTGCTCGACTGTCGAGTGGGGACGAAGTGTTCCCGAACATCGATCGAGGAGGCGTTATGACGAACGACACGAATGCAGGAGAACGCGGTCAAGCCCAACACGTGCACGCCGGGCAGTAACCGGCTAAACGACATCGCGGACAAGGACATCGACGATCGTGCAACGCGATCCGAAAGAGACCGCGCTGCACGACCATGCGCGTGGCAATGCAGACGAGCGCGACAAGCCGGACGAAACCGGCGAAATACCGCGGCCGCTCTGAGTTGCACCGGCTCGCGCGAGTCGCACTGCTCGCACCTGTCATTCACCGGCTCTGATGTCCACGGATCCGGTGCAGTGGATCAGCACCACGAAGTTTTTCGCGTTCGCATCCTGTCCGGCCGTTCTGAACGGAACGATCCACAAGTGGTCTTCGTTGCTCCAGTATGAACCGGAATGGATGGTAAAGGCTTTAGCTTTTACCGGCGTTGAATCGCTGCCGTCCAGTTTGCTTTTCAGGGCGTTTTGCCGCCATTTGGCGTTGTTGCCCGAGCATTCTCCAGCATCGGCAAGTTTGCGTGACCATGTGTTGAACTGCGCGAGAACGTAGGTCAGCACCAGCAATGCTGGCACAGAAGATAGCAATCAGTGTGGCGTTCTTTCTCTCGCGACGACCTGTCATTTGCTGCATTCACGGCTCCTGTATCGAGGGCTTATCCGCTGCGACGTATTGCAGCGGATAAGCCCGTTGGTGAAAATCACCGATGTGCCAAGCAAATGACGCGCCTGCTTAAAAAAGATGCTCCGGCTCGAATCGAGGCGGGGCGTGAATGCGAGAACGAAAAGTTTTCCGGTTGCAAAAGAAACGCATCTTCTCGATGCGTCGAAGCGCTCGCTCAGGAATGCGCTGGCTGAGACATATCGGCGACCTCGGTTCTTTCACGGAAATACCGCGCGGCGGCGGCGAGGCCATCGTCGAGCGCCACCTTCGGCCGCCAGCCGAGTAGTTCGCGCGCGAGCGAAATGTCCGGCTGGCGATGCCACGGATCGTCGGCCGGTAGCGGATGCAATTCGATAGGAGACAAGGAGCCCGTGATCCTCACGATACGCTCCGCTATTTCGCGCATCGTGACTTCGTGCGGATTGCCGAGATTAACGGGGCCGCCGGGGTCGGTGGCGGAATTTATCAAACTCAGGAAACCGTCGATCATGTCGTCGACATAACAGAACGACCGCGTTTGTGAACCGTCGCCGTAAAGCGTGAGCGGTTCGCCGCGCAAAGCCTGCATCATGAAATTGGAGACCACGCGGCCATCTGCAGGATGCATTCGCGGCCCGTACGTGTTGAATATTCTCGCGATGCAAATCGACAGACCATGTTGGCGGTGATAGTCCATGAAGAGCGTTTCCGCGCAGCGCTTGCCTTCGTCATAACACGAACGCAGACCGATCGGATTGACGTGCCCCCAGTAGTCTTCCTTCTGCGGATGAATCAGCGCATCGCCATACACTTCGCTCGTGGACGCTTGGAAAATTTTCGCCTTCATGCGCTTCGCAAGCCCCAGCATATTGATTACGCCATACACGCTCGTCTTCGTAGTCTGCACCGGGTCATGCTGGTAATGAACCGGTGACGCGGGGCACGCGAGGTTGTAGATTTCATCCACTTCGACATGGAGCGGAAACGTCACGTCATGCCGCATCAATTCGAAATTCGTGCACTCCAGCAGGTGCGCAATATTGTCCTTCGTACCCGTGTAGAAATTGTCGACGCACAGCACATCATGCCCTTGTCCGACGAGGCGCTCGCATAGATGCGAGCCGAGAAAGCCCGCGCCGCCCGTCACCAGAATGCGTTTTCGCGTAAGTTCTTTCATGTCATGCCCTTGCAAAGGTAGGGTGCGGTCCCGGTCAGCCCGCGACGTTAAGCAGCGTGTCACTCCAGTCACATGCGAAGCGTTCGATTGAAAAGCGTTCGCGCGCCACTCGGCGTGCGCCTTCGCCGAGGCGTCGAGCTTCATCGGGGTCTCGCAGCAATTGCTGCATGATGTCGACCAGCGCGTCCACGTCGGCATGCACGTAGCCGCTTTCGCCGTTGCGAATCACGGTAGCGAGTTCGGTCGTAGCGAGACCGACGATCGGCATGCCTATCGTCATCGCTTCGACAATCGCAAGCCCGAGGCTCGTCCAGCGAATCGGATTGAAGAAGAAGCAATAGCGTGCGCTGAATGCGGCGAGATCGAGATTGCCGATCTCGCCGATGCCGCCCATCCTCTGCGCGTCCATGCCCACGAGATCGAGCGGCACGCGCTCGCGCACGCCGTGAAATACGTCCGCACCGAGCCGCCGTCCACGCTGCGCGAGATGATTGACCACGACGATGCCGCGTTCGAGTTCGCCGCTGTAGCGCACGCCTTCCGGCATCACAACGCCGTGCTCGATCACATGAGTAGGCGTGCGTCCGCAATCCCACATCAAGCGATTGAACGCCGTGACATGAACCAGCAGCGTGCCGGGATCGTCGACCCAGTGCTGCTGCTCGAACGGATTCTCCTGCGGTGGATCGTGTTCGATATAGACGCACGGCAAGCGTCTTTGCGCATCGCTCAGCACGTGCTCCCGATCGAAATCCCACTGCGTTTTGTGCTGAAAAAGCACTACATCGAATTCGCGATTGCGCACCTCGTCGATACTCACTTCGTGCACGTTATCGCCCCACGGCAAAACGCCCACTTTACCAGCATAGCCGCCAGGATGGCCCGGCTTCGTGACCAGATAGAAATCGTGCGGTGCCTGGCTCAGGTAGTACATGTAATTGCCATGTACGTGCCACGTGAGCACGCGTAAGCGTTTTGAGTTACGCGGCATAATGCAGCTCCCCGGATGGCGCATCGTTCACGTTGCTGTGCAAGGCGCAGGCCGATGCCGGAGATGCATCGGGAATATGAGCTAACTGAATGCGCGCAGCGGCCACGATCTGCTCGATGTTCACGTTCGTCGCGCATGGATGGCCGTAGGGGCAATCGCGGAACATGCACGGACGGCAGGCGGGATAATCCGCGATGACCTGATGCCGCGCATGATCGAGCGGCACCCATCGCCGCGTGTCGCTACCGCACGCCACCACGACCGACGCAGTGCCCACGGCGGCGGCAATATGCGATATGCCTGTGTCGTTGCAAACCACGAGACGCGCATGAGCGACGAGCGCCGCGAGGCACCCCAACGACGTCGAACCCGCAAGGTGCAGCGCCGGCGCTGTCATATCGCCAAACACGGTGCCCGTGATGGGCGCTTCTGCGGCCGTTCCCGTAATGGCGATCTGCCAGCCGTCGGCTGCAAGCTGGTCGGCGACATCGGCGAAACGCGTGGCGGGCCACCGGCGTGAAGGCAACTGCGCGCCCGGGTGAATGATCACGAGATGCTGCGCTTCGATGTCATGCGCCGCGACGAGCGCTGCGTAATCGTCTCCATCCTGCGCGCTGAGAGGAAACGACAGGTCACACTCGTTGGTCGAGACACCGAGTGCGCCGATCAGCGCGAGATAACGTTCGGGCTCGGGCAATGTATCGGGCCAGTCGATGAAGCCACCGTCGCGAACCTGTTCGCCCGGTTGCACGAAACCAGCGTTCGCGTGGGCGCCGAGTTGCAACAGAAGGTCGTTCGCGACGCCACCGCTGCCGTGCAACTGAATGGCGAGATCGAAATGCCTCGCACGCATGCGCTCGAAAAAATCGGGCAGGCCGTCATCCGATTCACGCTGTTCGGGGAAGCCGACGGCACCGGGAAATACGATCAACTCATCCACGAGATGCGGATAACGTTCGACGAACGCCTGCGCCCACGGAAGCCCGATGAGCGCGATATGCGCGTGCGGCGCGGCACGCCTGAGCGCTTGCAGCGCGGGAACGGCGCACAACATGTCGCCTAGTTGGAGCGCGCGGAAAATCGCAATGCGGCGCGGCTCGAGCGTTGCCATCGACACGGAAACAGTCATAGGAAAGGGACCTTGAAACGCATGGCACCGTACAGCCGCCAGAAGATGGAAAGAAACGGAATCGGTACCGACGTCCAGATCATTTCGGCGACGTGTTGCGCGCTCAGTGTGCGGTTGCGCAGACGCATCGCACAGAACGTCGCCGTCAGCCCGACCCATACGACCAGACCGGCAAGCGTGACCGGAAGACTGCGCATCAGCGCGGCGACGAGCGTCACTAGCGCCGCGCAAAGAATCGCGTAGTAAAGGAGCGGCAGTGCCGAGCGAATGCGTGTTATGAAAAGCTGCCGGTGCTTCTTGTAAAGCAGCGCGTCGAACTGGCTTTTCTTCTGCTGGGCGATACTGACGCCCCAACGCGCGGGCCGCACCGGGTGCACGACGATGGCCGCCGGCGCGCGCACGACTTCGCCGCCTGCCTGCATCAGCGTGAATTGCAAGTCGGAATCTTCGCGCCAGGCTGAGGTAAAGCGTTCGTCGAAACCGCCTGTCGATAACAGAAACGAGCGCCGCACGAAGGCATTGGCGGTGGCGAACTCGGCGCGTTCGAGGCCGCTTGCGTCAGCTTCGTAATCGGTTGGGCATTCGGGCAGCGGCACCATGATGCGGCCCGCGGCTGCCGCCGCACCGCCCGACAACGCCGCTATGCCGGCACTGAGCCAACGGCTGTCGGGCAGCGTGTCGTCGTCGGTGAATGCGATGATGGCGCCGCACGCGCAGCACCAACCTGCATTGCGCGCGCCGGCGGGTCCCTGCGTCGCGGTCACCGGCACATAAAGCACCGAAAGGCCGCGCGGCGCATTCTCGCGAGCGACTCGCTCAACGCACGCGCGCGTGGCGTCGTCGGGGCCGTCGTCGCAAACCACGATCTCATAGCGCTCGGGCGGCAGGTCTTGCCGGTAGAGTGCATCGAGGCACGTCGCGAGCATCTCGGGGCGCCTATAAGTCGGCACCACGACGGATATGTCGGGCAGCGGGTGTTCGTCGCTGGCGCGCCCGGCCGCGTTGCTGACTCCGTCGACCGGGCCGAATGCGGCCGGTATCATGCGCGGTCTCCTGCTTTCTGCACCAGGAACGGCCCGATCACCAGTGCATCGAGCGGCGAGGTCCAGAACGATTCGACCGCATCGTGTGGGGAATTCACCATGGGCTCGCCGCGCGTGTTAAACGATGTGTTCACGAGAATCGGCACGCCGGTGCGTTCCCTGAACGCGGCCAGCAGCTCGTAATAGAGCGGATGCTGCTCACGATTCACGGTCTGCACGCGCGCGGTGCCGTCCACGTGCCGTACTGCGGGAATGCAGTGTGCCTTGTCAGGGCGCACATCGAATACGAACAGCATGAACGGCGCAACGCTGCCGTCGACGAACCATTCGTTGGCATTCTCCTCCATCACGACGGGCGCGACAGGACGAAAATCCTCGCGATCCTTGATCTCGTTCAGTTTCGCCTGCATCTGCGGATCGACGGGCGAGGCGAGGATCGAGCGGGCGCCAAGCGCACGCGGCCCGAATTCGGTTCGGCCCTGATACCAGCCGATCACCTTGCCGTCGGCGAGGAGGTCGGCAGCCGTGCCCACGATGTCATCCAGCCGGCGATGGGGAATCTTCGACCAGCGCAGAAACTGCTCGATCTCTTCCTCGCCGTATTCCGGCCCGAGGTAGGCGTGGTCCATTTGCCAGTGGCGCTGCCGGTCGCCACGCGCGCTACGCTCGCGATGATCGATCCAGAGGGCGGCGCCAAGCGCGGTGCCGGCGTCGCCTGCCGCGGGCTGGACCCAGACTTCGTCGAATGGACCTGCGTCGCGCACCTTCGAGTTCATCACGCAGTTAAGAGCCACGCCGCCCGCCATGCACAGCGCGCGCTGGCCCGTACGCTCATGCAGCCAGCCGGCGAGTTGCAGGACGGTTTCTTCGAGCACGCGCTGCAACGAACTCGCGACATCGAAGTGCAGTTGTTCGAGCGGGCCGCCGCGCTGGCGGGCGGCTCCGAAGCGCTCGACGAGGCGCGGTGCCTCGACAGTATAGCTGCCGTCCTGACGATATCGAACGATTTCGCGGAATTGATCGAGGTAAGCCGGTTTGCCGTACGAGGCGAGCGCCATCACTTTGTACTCGTCCGACGAGTGCAGAAAGCCGAGCCAGTCCGTCACAGCCTCGTAAAGCAGCCCGAGCGAATGCGGTAATTCCACTTGTTTCAGCCTCGTGTATTCGCCATCGACGAATTGACCCATGCTGGTCGTGACGCCTTCGCCGCGCCCGTCCATCGTCAGGACAGCGCTGGACTTATAAGGCGCGGCCAGAAACGCGCTTGCCTCGTGTGCGAGATGGTGTTCGACGAAATGCCATGTGAAGCCATCGTTGCGGTCGACGTTCTGGAAGCGCGCGCACAGATGATGCGGCGCGCCTTCAAGCAACTGTCCTTTGGCGTTGGCGATGTAGCTGAGAAAGAGCGGGTCCCAGGGCGACTCCGACGGATTCGACACGCGGGCGCCGCTCGGATCGAACGGCAGTTCGATCGTGGTGCCGGGCCGCGAAGGCATGCCACCGAAGAGCTTTGGATCGTATGAATACGCAACATGATCGATGTCGGCGAGCGTAATGCCGGCTTCCTTAAGGCAATAGTCGATCGCATCGAACGGCAGCTGCCATGTTGAAAACGGTATCGGCCGCTTCGCATGTTTGACGTGCGTGAAGCGTTCGTCTTCGGCGGCGGCGATCACGACGCCGTCGTGCAGAAGAGCAGCGGCGCTGTCGTGATAGACCGCATTGATTCCGAGTGTGTACATGATCGCTCGCTATAAGAGAAGAGAGGAGATCAGGGAACGATGGCTTCGGCGGCGGGAGCGCAACGCGCCTTGCGTTGCGCGGCCTCGCCGTCCAGTTCGAGAGCCGCGCGCACGACTTCGTCCAGCGTGACGCCCAGCAGACAGGCGTGATGCGCTTGCGGACAAACGCTGCGATAACACCACCGGCATTCGACATCGCGAAACAGCACGCGACTCGGCGTCTGCCACGGGCCGTGCTGGGGATTGGTCAATGCGTAGAGGTCGACAACGGGCGTGGCGAGGGCCGATGCAAGGTGCACGGGTCCGCTGTTGTTCGACACAAGTACCGAAGCGCGTTCCACCAGAGCCGCGAGTTCGCCGAGCGTGAGCGTGCCGCTCAGATCGTGCAGCGAGGCGTGTGTTGCCGGCGTAGCGCCTGCAATAACCGCTTGCGCCAATGCGCGTTCGCCTGACGTACCAGTTATCAGCACCGGCGCGCCTGTCTCTTTCGCGAGCCGCGCGGCTACCTCGCCGAAACGTTCGGCCGGATAGCGCCTCGAAGCGGCCGTCGCACCTGGATGCAGTACGAAATAGCCGGCTTGCGGATCGACTCCGCGTGCAACGAGTTGTGCTTCGAGCGTGCGGCGGTCTTCGCCGCACACGTTGAAGCGCATGCCCGTATCGAGTGAGTCCGCACCAACGTGACGAACGAGATCGAGCTGACGCTCCACTTCATGACGCGTGCGCTGTTGCGGTTCGGGATCGCGCAACCAGTCGGTGAGCAACGCATAGGGATTTTCGCGGCAGTGCGCAAGACGCCGCGGGATGCCGGCCGTATAACAGAACATGGCGGCAGGTAACGCGCTCTGACTGTAGACCGTGAAGATGACCGCGGCGTCGAAGTTGCCGCGCCGCACGCGATTCTGTACCTCGTGATCGTTCGCGCTGACATGGTTGCAATTAGACGGATGGGATACCCACGGAGCGTCGTATTCGATCACGTCGTCCACGTCGTCGAGAAAGGGTGACAACGCCACGCCGCTTCGCGACGCAAGCAGCGTGATATGCTTGCCTGATGCCGCGCTGCACAACGCATGAAGCGCGGGCGTAGTCATGAGCACGTCGCCGAGGTTGTCGAGCCGCACGCACAGGATGCGTTTGACGTCGCTGCCCCAGTGCCTCGGCTCGGGATCCGCCGCGCGGCGCGCGTGCGCAAACTCGGGTTGCTTGAGAAACAAGGGCTCGCTCATCTGACGCTGCCTCGGTTTTCAGCCGCGAGACGTAGCTGCGCATTGGAACGCTGCAAGACGAGGTGCGCGGCCTCGAGGAGATCGGACGCCAGCGCATCGGGCGTTCTCGACCCACCTTTGCGCCATTGCGTCTCATGTCCATTGTCGAGCAGCACCGTGTGGCAACCGGCGCGATTGCCGGCTTCGGCGTCATCGAGAATATCGCCCACGAACCAGCTGCGCGGCAGATCGAGTTGATGTTCGCGTGCCGCGCGCAGCAGCATGCCGGGTGAGGGTTTCCGGCAACCGCATTCGATGGCGTAACGGGAAACGGTGCCCTGCGGATGATGTGGGCACCAGTACACGCCGTTCAGTTTTGCGCCACATTCGCCGAACATGCGATGCAGTTGCGTTTCGACCGCTTGCAGTGCGTCGTGCTCGAAATGACCCAGCGCGACGCCCGCCTGATTGCTGATAACGAAGAGGGGATACGGTAGCGCGGCGAGCAGCCACAACGCTTTGCGCGCGCCTTTCGTGAAGCGCATGAGCGACGGATCAACGTTGTAGGAAACGTCTTCGAGCAACGTGCCGTCCTTGTCGAGGAAAACAGCGGCTTGCAGCATGATGGGAATGAACTCTCTAAAAGATTGCAGATGGGGCATTCAATTCCCGGCTCATGAACCGCTGCCCGCGTTTGCGCGATGCCGCCCGCTCATCGCTTCGCGATACGAGGCGCGATTCGCGGCTTCGATGCTCACCTTGTCGAGACTTCCGGCCGGCGTGGCGCGTGCGGCACATGTATAAATCTGCGCGAGCGATTCGCTGACACCGCGCCATGTGAATTCGGCGCGCGCACGTGCAAGTCCAGCCTGTCCCATCCGGTGCGCGAGTTCGGGATCGCGCCGCAGCTGGCTGAGCTTCGCGGCCAGTGCAGCGGGATCGCGCGGCGGTACGAGAAAGCCGGTCACGCCGTCGTCGACGGAGTAACGGATACCGCCCACATCGGTGCCTACTACGGGTGTGCCGCATGCCATCGCTTCAACCGGAGTGATGCCGAACGGCTCATACCATGGTGTGGTGACGAACACATCTGCCGCACAATAGAAGTAGCGCAACTGAGCGCGGCCGCGCCGGCCGACGAACGTCGTGCGCTCGGCGACACCGCAATCGGCGGCGATGCCGCGCAAGCGCGCTATCTCGGGCGTGGCTTTTTCATTCGGCGTTTCCGAGTTGCCG
Source organism: uncultured Paraburkholderia sp. (assembly GCA_940747215.1). Taxonomy (GTDB): domain Bacteria; phylum Pseudomonadota; class Gammaproteobacteria; order Burkholderiales; family Burkholderiaceae; genus Paraburkholderia. The sequence continues at coordinate 25,494 of CALNWS010000047.1, forward strand.
CCAACGATATAAAGCTGCGCCGACGCGCGGAATGCCTGCTTGAGGACGCCCATCGCCTGCACGACGTTGTCGATGCCCTTGCGCTGCACGAGACGGCCGAGTTGCAGCACGATGAAGTCGTCATCACGCCAGCCCAGCGCCCTGCGCGCAGCGTCGCGCGCGACGGATCTGAACTCGTCGGCGTCGAATCCGCAGGGAACGATCTGGATGCGTTCCGGATCAGCCCGGTAATGCTCGATCAGGTCTGCTTCGTCCTGCGGGCACTCGGCGACGATCATGTCTGATTGCGCGGCGAGATCGTCTTCGATGCCGAAGCGTTCGTCCGGGAAGCCGTCCTGTTGGCCCTGATGAATCCGGCGCACGCGCCCGAGTGCGTGGAAGGTGGTCACGACGGGGATGTTCAGTTCCGCCTTCACTTTTAGCGCGGCAAAACCCGACATGAAGAAGTTCGCGTGCATGACGTCATAGGGTTCACGCTCACGCTTGAAGAACTCGATGAGGAAGGTCGCGAATTCCGGCATGTGGGGCAGCAGCGTTTCTTTGGGCAATTGCCTCGGCGGACCGGCAAGAACATGAATGACCCGCACGCCGTCCATATCCATCTCGAGCGGCAGCAACGCACGGTCCCGGCGTGTGAAGACATCGACCGTGTGGCCCATTTCCTTTAGTTCGCGCGCGACGTTCGCAACATAGATGTTCTGGCCGCCGCTGTCGACGCTGCCTACCACAGCGAGTGGAGATGCGTGCTCACTAATGAGAGCGATTTTCATAGACATTCCTTCGAATAAGAGAACCGGTTAAACACACTGAAGCGCAGGTCGAAGCGGGTCGTTCAGGGATGCAAAGGTTTTAAGGCAGCAGCGGATGAGTCTGGAACAGCATGCGATGTGCCGCAGTGGAGATTTAGTTCGAACCTGAAGGCGCGATGCTTGCCGGACGGGACGAGGTGAGCGATGGCGGCGTGCGCGCGGCGACCGGCCGGCCCTGCATGAAGCGGTGTGGCGTTCCCTGTTTTACAACGTGCGCTATCACGCTGGACGATCGCCATTCGCCGATGAGATGACATGACCGGCGAGTTCGTTTGGCTCTGTGGTTGACGCGCGGTCCCGGTGTCGTCTGGCCGTCACATCGATACGCCGTGAACACGCGCATGAATGCCCGCGCAGGCGCACCGCTTGCTACTGTTCCAGTCGCAACCATTCCATGCGTGCATAGTCACTCCTTCGACGCACGGATCGCCAGATATCCTTTCACCGGCTCGCAGGGTTTCATATTGCGAGAGCCCTCGACACGGAAACCCATGTCGAATCCCACGACACGCAACGATGCACGACTCACCGGCCGCATTGCCGGCGAACTTGCAAGCGCCGTGTGGCGTTATCGCAAGCAGATTTCGATTTCGATCGCACTGGTGATCGCCGCGAAGCTCTCTACGGTTCTCCTCATACCGCTTGCACTCAAGCACATCGTGGATCGGCATCGTCCCGCAGGAACGGTGCTTTTCAACGAAACCATTGCCTATAACATTGCATACGGACTGGCAGAAGGTTTTCAGGCGCATATGAGCAAGCCGGTGTCGCCGCCGGAACTCATCGCCGAAATAAAGCGTCTCGCGCGCCGGTTCGTCTACATCAGATTGAAGCATCCACGCGCCCGGTCGGGCGATCGCCGCCATGCAGCGTTTGCGCAACCCGCGTGCGATGCTCCGCGGCCTTGACACATATGCGCATGTCGAGCACGTTCGGCGGCATGATGCTTCGTTTGGGCCATGTCCATGCGATGCCGCGCAGCAAGCCGGCGCAGTCGGCAGCAAAATGGCCTTCTGCGGCGAAGCACGCGAGCGCGCGCAAGGTCGTACGGCACGCCTCGCGCCACGGCAGGCACAACCATGCGACCCATGCGGCGTTGCGTGCCAGCATGCGCCGCCGCAACGTACTGTCGCGCGCTGCCGACGGATGATGATGTACGGTCAACTGATCGCAATAGACAATCGCGTTGCCTGACGCCAGCACGTCGAGCGCGAGCAATTCCTCTTCGCCGCCGATGAATAGACGAGGCTCATAACCGCCCATGCGCCGGAACAATACCGTGCGAAAGACGCAGGCGCCCGCCATGAACCCCGTCAAAACCGGACCCGGCAAGCCGTCGTGACCGAGCGGACTCGTGCGCATGACCTCGCAGGTGGGATCGGTCTCATTGTCCTTGCCCACGACAATGCGCGCGTTCAGCACGCCCACGTTCGGCAATTCATCGAACAGTTGCACCGCGCGTTCGAGCGAACCTGGCGACCACCATGTGTCATCGTCGCAGAAGGCGACGTATTCGGTGCCGACACATTCGACCGCCACGTTCCGCCCCGCCGCGCCGAGATTCGCTCCGGTCTCGATCACGCATACGGTTGGAAACAGCGTCTTGATGCGCTTGACGGTGTTGTCGCTGGAAGCGTTGTCTGCGACGAAGATCGGCGGATTTTCCGGAAGAGAAAGCAGATGTTCGAGTGTGGCGGTCAGTTCGTCGGCGCGGTTATGTGTCAGTACGACAACCGAAATGTGCCGGGAAAGCGGGCTCTTTTCCATGTGATTGGATTTCTCTCGACAAGGCGTTATTGCCAGAGAGCAAGCACCATGCCGTGCGTGCGGCAGTCGCGTCAATATTCCGCGGTGTCCGTTTGCGACGCTGAAAATTGCAGATGCCAATAGTGCTCGGAGGAAAATAGTGCGTCCCGGACATCTGGACCGAATGCGCGCAACTGGCTTTCGTATTCATGGATCGCACTGCGCTTTTTCTGCCCGGAATCGGCGTGCGAATCGGCACTGGCATCGAGGCAGTCAGAACGTGTAGCCACATAGCCGCGCATCGCGAGATCCGCGAGACGATTCTGTACTGCGCCTTCCATGCGCCGGTATGGTACGTCCTCGTACGCAATGAAATTGTCTGCATTGCGCTGCTGCAATAGAGCGAGGAGCACGTCTGCCACGAGGATGTGATCGGAGTGAAACAGTCCCAATGGGAACAGCACGGTACGCGGCTTCAGGTCCTGCAGGATGTCGCTGAAAGCCTCGAGCAGCGATGCCTGTGTTGGCGTCGACCCGTATTGCGAGTCGCAGAAAGGCAGATGCAAAGGCCGGGCGCCCAATGTCGCCAACGCGCGCCTGTCTTCCGCCTTGCGCGCGTCGGTTGCCTCAAGTGCACTCGTGAAACCCGATGCGCGGTCCCAGTCGGTTAGCTGGTCGTGCCGCGCCGGCGCAGTGAAAACCGTGCAGACAGTCGAGCCGCGGTGCGTCGCGAGAAGCTGCCCGCAACTGAGGACGGTATCGTCGAGGTGCGGCGAGAAAACGAGTAGTGGGAAAGTCATCGTAATAAGTGAGCTGGCGTTGGGCCGAAAGGCAGCAAGCCATATTCCCCGTCTTTGCGGGATCTCGATGCCCGAACATGTCGGGGAATGCCGTATGCGCACTTCATGCGGAAATGCGCGATGTTTCTAACCCACGCTTTGAGAGAGGTGATCATGAGTCAGATGTCTGCTTACAGGATTCAGCGCTTCGGCGGTCCCGAAGTCGTCGAACGGCAAACGATCGACATTCCCAGCCCGTCGGAAAATCAGGTGCTTGTTCGCGTCGACGCCGCGAGCGTCAATCCTGTCGAACTGAAAACGCGTGAGGGTGCGTATCCGCTTATTCGCGAAGACAGGTTGCCTTACACACTCGGACGCGATTGTTCCGGCAAGGTGGAGCGTGTGGGAGCCAAGGTAACGCAATGGCAAGAAGGTGATGAGGTCTACGGCTTCGTCGGTCAGGGGCAGGGCACCTACGCGGAATTCGTCGTGATGGAAGCGAACGCGCTGGCTGCCGTGTACCGCTCGCGGCGTTCACTGCCTGGCAGGGGCTTTTCGAGCAGGGCGGCCTGCGAAACGGCGAGCGCGTGCTGATTCATGCGGGCGCGGGCGGTGTCGGGCATTTTGCCGTGCAGTTCGCGAGGAACGCGGGTGCGGTCGTCTATGCCACTGCGTCGGGCGATGGCATCGATTATTTCGTGCGCGCGTTAGGCATCGAGCACGTGATCGACCATGCCGCGCAACAATTCGAAGAAGTCGCGACGGACATGGATCTCGTTTTCGATCTCGTCGGCGGGGCAACGCAGACGCATTCGTGGAAAGTGGTTGCGCGAGACGGCGCGCTGATTTCGACGCTTACCGAGTCTTCGCAAACCGAGGCCGCGAGCCACGGCGCACACGCCGCGCGTTACACCGCACGGCCGGATGGCGGGCAACTGGCCGAGATTGCCGCGCTGATCGACTCCGGCAAGGTCGTGGTCAAGCTCGCGGGTACGTATCCCTTGACCGGTTGCCCGAAGCGCTTGCCAGGCAGGAGAAGGGGCACGTGCGCGGCGAAGCATGACGCGTCGTGCTGGCCGCCATTTCTTGCCATTTCTTGCCATTTCTTGCCGTTTCTTGCCGTTTTTTGTCGTGCTTCGCCGCCCTTCGCTGCATGAAGTTACAGTTCGCCGCGAGCGGCAAGCGCGGCAATTCGGTCCGCCGTACGGCACGCAATAGCCTGAATCGTCAGCGATGGATTCACTCCGCCAACAGTCGGAAATACCGACCCGTCGCAAATCCACAGATTGCGTATGTCCCAGCTGCGGCAGTCGGCGTTCACGACGCTCGTTGCCGGATCGTCGCCCATGCGCGCCGTGCCGTTAAGATGACACGTATCATCCGTCTCGCGCCAGTTGTTCCTGCCGCCGGCCGCTTCGAGCGCCTTTTCCATGAAGTCGAGTGAATGCGCGATCAACCGCCTGTCGTTATCGCACCATGAGTACCGTGACACGCGCGATGGGCAACCCGTATTGATCTTTTTCGTCGGCGAGCGTGACGTGGTTGCGCTCCTGCGGCAGCATTTCGCCGACGATCTTCAAGCCCGCCTGATGGTTGTACCCATGCATTTCAGCGGCGAGCGCTTCGCCCCACAATCCGCGGCCATTCTGCGAAGCGACCCATGCGTTCGGCAGCGGCCCCTGGCTCATGTAGCTGTAGCCGCCAAAAAAATCCTTGCCCTTGTCCGTGTAATTCCAGTGCTCGGTAATCGCGAGTGAAAGCGGTCCTTTGTACCACCGGATCTCTTCCTCGAACGTACCGTAGACGGCCTAGTTCGACTGCGCCATGAGATTCTTGCCGACGAGGCCGGAGCTGTTGGCAAGGCCATCCGGAAAGCGGCTATTCGCCGACATCAGCAGCAGCCGTGGCGTTTCGATCGTGTAGCCCGCAACCACCACATGCTTTGCGCGCTGGAAACGCCAGCGGCCCTCGCGCAGATATTCGACGCCGGTTGCAAGCCCGGCGTCGTTGGTCACGACGCGTCCCACCCTGGCAAGATCGCATACTTCCGCGCCGGCGTGCACGGGTGCACGGCACGCGGAATCCACGTCACCAGTGCACTCTGTTTGGCGTTGGTCGCACAGCCCGCACAAGCCGCGATACACGCAGGGATGAGCCGCACCACGCGGCGCTGAAATCGTGGCAAGCGGCGTTGCTGTCCAGCCGATGCCGAGCGCTTCCGCTCCACGCGCGAGCACCATGGCCGCCGCATTCAGTTCATGCGCGCGATACGGGTAGTGGGGACGTTTCGGTCCCTACGGACGGGTAATGGATCGGACCGGAAATCTTCAGCGCGTCTTCAACCTGTGCGTAATAGCACCACATTTCGTGCCAGTCGAGCGGCCAGTCTGCGCCGTATCCGAGCAGGCTGCGCGAATTGAACCATTCGGCGAAACCGCAGCGAGACCATCGCAAAGTGCACGGTGCTTCCGCCCACAGCTTTGCCGCTGTTGTTATGGCCGAGTTTGAGCGGGTTCTCGCCATCGCAGATGCGTTCGTCGGTCCAGAAAAGCTTTTGCTGGTGCGCTTCATCGGACGCGAATTCTTCGAGCGGGTACCACCACGCGCCGGCGTCGAACGCGACGACCTTGAAGCCCTGTTCCGAGAGGCGGCAAGCGAGCGTGCCGCCTCCCGCGCTCGTGCTCACAATCGCGAAATCCACCTCTTCGTGGTCGGGATATTCGCGCATCGGAATCCATGCGCCTTCCCGGAACACGTCGGGCGCACGGCCGTCCTTGCCACGCGGTTGCGTCTGCGCATCATCGAGCACGGCGATTCTCCTTGACGGCCTTGTCGTATTCGCCGGGTTTGGCTTCTGCGGCTTCCCACGGGTCACGCCGGTCGAAATAGAGGGAACATACCCTAGCGGGTTCGCAGGGCCGCCAAAGCCGATCTCGCTCCATGCATGCAGGTGCGAATAATAGAGTCCGCACACATCGTGCAGCACGCGTTCGGAGAAGAAGAGTTTCGACGGCATGTCGCCCCACGCGGAGCCCTTCAGTTCGCCACGTTGCATCTGTTCCAGCAGTGCGATCTGCTCTTCATGGTCGATGCTCGCAAACGGCAGTTCGTACTTTTCGCAGCTGTCCGCGTCCAACGCGGCAAGGCCTATTCGCCAAGCGTCGCGCATCGGCGGCATGCGCGCGTCGCGGTAGCCATCACCCTGATTACTGAACATTCGCGCATCGAGCAGCGCGGCGAGCGGCACAACCGGGTGCGCATTCGCCTGCGGAACGACGCACGCGCAGAGCGACGTGACCGCGAGCCATTCCACCGCAAGGAAAAAGCGCGGCTCGTGAGGCGTGGCGAGACGTTCGGCGATTACCGCGCGTGTCGCGTCGTCCCACGAAGGTGTCGTGCGTTTATCCAATACGTCATAGCCAGGATAAAGCGTTGTTCTTGCTTCGGCTTTACCGTTCGTCATCGTTCGGTTCTCCGTAGCCGCAGCGCGGCAAGACCCACGAGGGCAAGCGCGGAAAAGTTCGGCGGTGCGGGCAGCGGTGGACCGGCGAAGAGATTCTGACTCCAGTTGCGCCAGCCGCCTTGGCGGCGCGCGATGCCGCGTGCATGAAAACTCGCGCCGGCAAAGCCCGGAGCCTTGGTGATGCTCAGCCAGAGCCGTGAGAACCAGCGCTCGCGCGGGCGGGCGAGCGCGGCATGAGCAAGCAGCACCGCCGCAAGCGGAGGGATGCTCACCGGCGCATACATCGCGCGATGCTGAAAAGAGCCGCGCAAATGCATCAGCGCTGCCTCGCCGACGGTGCCCGCGAGCCCGCCACAACCAGCAGCGCGAGCACCTTGCCCGCGGGCATCCCGAGCAGTTGCGGGTCATGAGCGAGTTCGTTGCGCAACTGTTCGGCGACCGCGCCCAGCGCGCCCGATAGCAGCAACGCGATCGGCGCACCGACGGGCACCGCGTGAAAAAGATTGTTCCAGCTCCATCCGCCGGACCGTTTGGTGATGTTGTAGAAATGGAAGGCCATACCGGCGACGCCTGCCATCGCAGCAGTCAGATAGATCGCGTGACGCACAGTGTGCGTTTCCGGCCGCCGGTCCGCGCCGCCGTGCAAACCCGCCGCAAACGACAGGGTCGCACTGACGAGCGGCGCGAACATCGCGGGATTTGCAAACGAGCCCCGATAGTGTTCCATCGCGCTGTCGGTCAGTACGGAGAGCGCGAGCAGCGCCGAGCTGTGATTGAACGAGCGGCCGCGTCGATATGCGTGGCGACCACGGGCGTGCGAACGTGCGATGTGCGTCGGCTTGCGATGCCGGTACGGGCGGCCGACTGCCTCGCGCGCCGCGCGACAGCCGCCGTCACAGCGGCCGCGCCCGCAGCGGCGCACAGCAGTCCTGTTAAGCGTGAAGCACTCGTCGGAATACGCTCTACGGTTGATGGTTGTTCATTTGACGAGATATCGCGCTGCATCCCGATGTTTGAATTCGAGGCCGCAACCGGCGCGCGAAAGATCGGGCGCGATCGAACTTTCATACGGACGCGGCGCGCCGTCGAACAGCATCGACTCGATCCGGACGTGGTCGTGAAACCACTCCTGATGGCGCAGCGCACGCAACATGCAGATGCAGCGCCGGTGCGCAGTGCGCCGACAGCGGGACGTGCCAAGCGTCGCACAGCGCGGCGGCTTGCAGAAAGCCAGTGATGCCGCCGCACCGGCTCGCATCGGCCTGAAGCACGTCGACTGCGCGATGGCCGAGCAGATGCAGGAAGTCGTCGGCGGTGTAGCCATATTCCCCCGAGGCGATGTGGATTGCCGCCGGCACGCGTTCGCGCACGAAGCGCAGCGCATCTGGATGCGTCGGACGATACCGGCTCTTCGAACCCCGTCACCCACTGATCGGAAAAGCGCTGAGCCAGATCGAGCGCTTCTTTCGCGGTGAACGCGCCGTTCGCATCGACGAAGAGGCCGGCGTCGCCGATTGCCTCGCGTGCCGCTTCAACACGAGCCGGATCGCGCTGCGGCTCGGTGCCGATTTTCATCTTTACCCAGCGGCAGCCGTCACACTCTACCCATGCGGACAACTGCTCCTGCAAACGCGTGTCCGTGTAGGCGATGAAGCCGCCGCTGCCGTAAATGGGCACGGCGTCACGTAATGCGCCGGCCAGACTGACAAGCGGCACGCCAAGCAACTTCGCTTTCAGGTCCCATAGCGCGCAGTCGACTGCGGAAATCGCAGTGGCGGCAAGGCTGCCGCGTCCGAGATTGCGCACCTGACGTTGCATGCGTTGCCAGTGTGCGCCCAGATTCCACGCGTCATGCTTCAGTACACACGGAGCGAGCGTTCCGTGAATGAGCGAAACGATGCTCGTATCGCTATAAACCGAGGCCCGTCAGGCCGCCCGCATCGAGTTCGACTAGTACGAGCGTCGTCGCATCCCACGCGAATGTGCCGTCGGCTTCGGGCGCGTCGGTCGGAATACGATAGGCGCTCGCGCGCAACGCGTCGATCACGGGCACGGACGTGACGTTTGCGAGGGCTTCTGCGCTGCCGTCAGGCATCTGCGTAGCCTCACTTGTCGCGATGGCCGGGCAGCACGGCGCCGAGTACCTGCCTCGCGGTTTCCACGATCACGTTGCCTTCATGGGGGTCGCCCTTCATCAACGTCGACGCGAACGCCTTGGCCTGCGCAAGCGTGATATGCGGCGGCAGCGGCGCGATGTTCGGATCGGCCTTCACCTCGATCACGACTGGCCGTGTCGCGGCGAGCGCGCGGTCCCACGCGGAGGCCATCTGCTCGGCGTCGTCGACGTAAATGCCTTCGAGTCCAATCAGTTTGGCGAACTTGTGATAAGGCACCGAGGGAATATCCTGCGACGCCTCGAACTTTGGATCGCCCTCTATTTTGCACGCTGTTCCCACGTCACCTGGTTCAGATCGCTGTTGTTCAGCACCATGCAGATCCAGCGCGGATCGGCCCAGTCTTTCCAGTACTCCGAAACGGTGATGAGTTCGGCCATGTTGTTCATCTGCATGCCGCCGTCGCCGACGAGTGCAATGACGGGCCGCTCGGAATACGCGAATTTCCCGGCGATCGCGTAGGGCACTGCCGCGCCCATCGAGGCGAGTCCGCCCGATAACGAGCACATCATGCCGCGCTGAACCTGCAGATCGTGCGCATACCAGTTGGCGACCGATCCTGAATCGCTCGTCACGATTGCATTCGACGGAATGCGCTTCGACAGTTCCCACACCGTGCGCTGCGGATTGACCGCGTCTTTCCCCGGTTCATGCGCGCGTTTTTCGAGTGTCTTCCACCAGTCCGCCACGCCGCTCTCTATCTTCTCTCGCCATGAACGGTCTTCCTTCTTTTCGAGCAACGGCAATAACGCGCGCAACGTTCCGGCGCTGTCACCAACGAGATTCACTTCCATCGGATAACGCAGGCTCAGCGTCGGCCTTGATGTCGATCTGAACGCCGCGTGCCGCGCCTTCTTCTTTCGGCAGGAACTCGGCATACGGGAAGCCAGAACCGATCATCAGCAACGTGTCGCACTCGGTCATCATGTCATAATTCGGCTTCGTGCCGAGCAGGCCGATTGAGCCTGTCACCCACGGCAGATCGTCCAGTAACGCGGCTTTGCCAAGCAGTGCTTTCGCGACGCCCGCGCCGAGTTTGTCGGCCACGGCGATCACTTCGTCGGTGGCGTGCAATGCGCCCGCGCCGACGAGAATTGCGACTTTCTTGCCTGCGTTGAGCACGGCGGCCGCTATCTTGCGGATTTCGGTGATGGTGATCAGGCCGTTTTGGCGACCGTGATCAGTTTGGAAGGTGGCGTTGCGCGGGCAATGGATTATATGGTGAAGGTGATCATGATCAGGATGCGGAGGAC
>CALNWS010000048.1 GCA_940747215.1 uncultured Paraburkholderia sp.
GGCTGGCCGACAAGCTGTTCACCGGGATCCGCGAGGGCGCGGTCATGATGACCGACGGCTACGAGCCCTACAACAACATCGCCCGGCATCACCAGCTCGTGCACCTTGGATGCCGGGTTCACCTGAGGCGGTACTTCGTCAAAGCAGAGGACAGCGTACCAAAAGCCGCCCGAACGCCCGATCTGCTGGCGACGCGCTTCATCAAATTGATCGGCAAGCTGTTCGTGGCCGAGACGCGCAGTGCGACGTGGACCGCACAGCGACGACAGCGGTTGCGACGACGATACAGCGCACGCGTACTCGACGCCATCCACGCGCTGATGCTCGAGCAATCGCCCGGCATTCGCGAACTCGAAATCCGAAATCTATACCCGGCTCGATTACCGCTGCGCGCTCGACATTCCGTGCTCGAACGCGATGCAGCGAAACAAGGTCGTATTCGACGATGCCGACGCATTGAGGGCTGCGCTCGCCTCACCCGTTCGCGCGCGTATGAAGCAGGATTTCAATGCGTTTCCGCCTTACCACGGCGCGGCGCGACGCCCCATTTCCCTATGCAGAGCATTTACGGTAATCTGAAACCCACATAAAAACATCTTCTGCCGGGATCCGCTCGTCATGACCAAGTCGCTGCCTGACATTACGGATTTGAATCTGCTGCGCGTGTTTCGCGTGTCGATGTCGGATATGTCGGAGTTTAATTTCCTGCCGCCGCTGATTGCCATGCTGGATCAGAATGCGCGCGGCATTCGCATTGAAATCGCGAATATTTCTGTCGATTCCGTGAGCGTCGCCATGCGTAGCGGCAAGATCGATCTCGCGCTCGGCTACGTGCCGGGACTCGATGAACAATGCATCAGCAGAACGCTTTTCGTGGACGAGCATGTATGCGTCGTACGCGCGGGTCATCCGCTGCGCAAGCAGAAGCCCACCAAGGAAGATCTCGCAAACCTGCGCTAAGTGTACGCGAGTACGAATGCGACCGGTTACCGGATGGTCGAGCAGTGGTTCAAAAAACTGAATTTACGGCGCGATATCGTTTTACGTCTGCCGCATTTCGTCGTAGCGCCGGAGATCGTGCAGCACACCGATCTCGCCGTGATCTTTCCGCGCAGCATTGCGCAGCGCTTCAACCGTCACAAGCAGTTTTGCATTATGCCGTTTGCGTTGCCGCCCATCGAAATACAGGCTTACTCGCACTCGCAGTTTTCAGCGGACGCGGGCATCGCATGGCTTCAGGATGCGATTTTCGACATGTTTTCCCAGCCTGCCGGCGAGAAGGACCGCGTGCGCAGCGCCGCAGTGACTTAATCGCCATTCGCTCACGAGCCGCACATTTCCTGTTTGCGCATCAGCATGGCATCGATCGTCTATGTGAGTTTTTACAGCGCGATGGGCGAAGTGGAATCGAGCTTCACGCCGCCGTCCTTGCCGATCAGCAACGCGCGAAATCCTTCGCTTTTTCGTTATAGCGTTGACGCAATGCGTCGGCGCTATCGCTCGCGCCTTTCACCGAATGACCGACGACTTCGACCAGCACGAGATCGCGTTCGGACATCACGTCGCGTGCGTGTTCGAGCACGTTTCGTTGCGACACAAGTTGCGCGGATTGCGGCGTGTCCGCGAAAACCAGCAAGACGCGTTGGTGCCACGTGAACTGGTCGAGCGTATTCGCGCCTGAACTTGCCGACGCCGGCAATGCGAAACATGAAATCAGCAGAACACCGGCGAGCGCGGCGAGCAGAGTGGACGATTTCATTGGCGGACCTCCGTAACGGCGATGGGCTTTCGAACGCCCATCGCACATGAGCAAGTACGAGCAAAAGCCTGCCTTACATGCGGCCCAACATTAATGCCCCAGCTTCAACCCCGCATACACGCCAGGCGTAATCCCATATGCCCGCTTGAAAAGCCGGTTCAGATGGCTCTGATCGTAGAAGCCGACGGCCGCGGCCACCGTCGCTGCGTTTTCGCCCGAAGCGAGCATGCGTTTCGCCGCGAGCAAGCGCACCTGCGTCGCATATGCGTGCGGCAGCAAACCGAATTCTCGCGTGAAGGCACGCGTTAGGTAATAACGGCTCAAGCCGACGAGCGCCGCCAGTTCGGCAACCGAAATATCGCGTTCGTAATTGGCTTCCAGGTATTCGCGCACCTGCTCCATCTTGCGCGTCTCACGCCGCGTCTGCGCGGGATCGCTTTCGCACTGACCGTAGCGGCCGAACAGCATGCCCATTGCGGCCCACCAGTTCGCCTGACGCGCCATCAACGGAACCTGGCCTTTCTCGTCGAGACTCGCGCGCCTTCACCAGTAGTCCCGCGAGATGCGCGTCCTTCCTGATAGAGCCCCGGCGAGATCACGAGCGGCTGGTCGGTACGCAAGTCGGCGGAAAACACGGCGCTCAGTACGCCGAGGCCGTTCATGTCTAGGTAGATCGCGCGATAGAGCCACTCGCGGCCTTCCCACACTTCGCCGCTGTGATATTCGCCCGGCCCGAATACGAGCACGCTGCCGGGCCCGGCGATCTCGCTGCACGAGCGCGTATGGCACTGGCCTGCGCCCACCTGCGTCATCACGATCACGAGTTCGTCGTGCAGATGCCGGTCGAATTGGTGCTCGCCGTGGCGGGCATTCGCGAGGCATGAGCCGTCGAGCGCACTATCGCGCCAGCACACCAATTCCGGATCGCACTTATTCGTTGTTTCCATGACGCGCTCTCCGTGCCGCCCTCACACGAGTTCGATTCTGATGCGACGATTGCGGCGTCCTTTATTCTCGATCTTCGCGATGCGGATCGGCCGCGATTGCGCGGTATTCGTGAGGTGCGTGCCGCCGCATGCCTACCGGTCCAGATCGCCAATTTCGACGATCCGCACCTTGCCGTCCGACGTGGGCGGCGGCGCAACCGAAAGACTGCGGATGAGCCCCGAGGTCGCCTTTGCCTCCGCCTCGCTCACATAGTAGAAGCGCACGTCCATCGCTAGAAGCGCACGTCCATCGCGCTGCGGATCACTTCATTGGTGGGTTCGTCCAGTGCGCGCAGCGCGTCGTTATCGGCGTCGGGCAGGTTGAAATCCATGCGCGCGGTGCCGTCCGCGTTGATCTGCGCTCCCGTCACGAGCGCGCCCGCAAAACGCTGATGAACGAGCGCATTCAGAATATGCGTGGCCGCGTGCAGTTGCGCGACGGTGGAGCGGCGTGCGGCGTCGATCGCTACGTGCACGTTACCGCCGATGCTGGACATTCGTCAGCCGGCTCTTCGAACAGATGCCACAGCACGCCGCCTTCCGACGACATGCCGGTAATGCGCGACGCGCCTCGCGCGTGCGTCAGCGTAGCCGCGTCCGAGACCTGTCCGCCGCCACCCGGATGCAACGCGGAGCGCGCCAGCACGACCGCGCCGGGTCGCGACGCCAGCACGGTGGTTTCGAATTCCAGCAGGTCGGGCTGTTCATGGCAGAGATAGTGCGCCACGTCGTGTTCCTCGCATGAATGACTCAATAGACGCAAGGATACGTGGTCGCCGGGCTGGGTGTCTTGGTCAAAAATGCTCTCGGCGCGGACTGAAGCCAAGGTCTGAAGCCTAAACCCATGCGAGCGCCGCTGCCACGCGGCGCCCGTCCGCATGCGCCGGCTATTACCGCTGAAGGTACATCGGCGCGCCCCACGGTACCCCGATCGTGCCGCCGTCCACGACGATTTCAGCCGCGATGATACCGGACGCGTCGCCGGATGCTAGGAACAGCACGGCGGTCGCCACTTCCTCGGGTGCGGCGAGACGCTCCATCGGCACGCGCGGCGCGAGCGCCTGCTCGGTGGCGTCGAGCGCCGCGCGTCCAGATCGGCGTGCGCGTGCCGCCGGGAATCACCGTATTCACGCGGATGCTGCGCTGCACGAGCTCGGATGCGAATACCTTCGCCATGCCCGTGACGCCGGCCTTCGTCGCCGAGTACGCCGCCGTGCCCGGCAAGCCGAGCTCGCGCATCACCGAGCCGTTCAGCACGACCGCACCGCCCTCGCCCATGAGCGGCAATGCGCCCTGCACGGTCAGGAAAACACCGGTCAGATTTGTGCGCAGGATTGCGTCGAACGCGGCGGCCGTGGTGTTGCCAAGCGGTGTCGGGCCGGAAATGCCAGCGTTGGCGAACACGATGTCCAGCTTGCCGAACTCGCTCCGAATGCGTTCGAAAAGCGCGTCGATGTCGGCCTCGTCGTCCAGATTGGCTTGCACGCCCAGCGCGTTTTCGCCGAGATCGGCGACCGCCTGCTCCAGCTTCGCGCCATCGCAGCCGGTGATCGCCACGCGTGCGCCCTCTGCAATCAACATTTTTACCGTCACGAAACCGATACCGCTGTTGCCGCCCGTCACCAGTGCTGTTTTTCCTGTGAACCGCATATCTGCTCTCCTTGAACGACGTCGCCAGTGCGACGGGAATACCGGCTCAGGCGCGCCGTAACCATTGGGCGGCAACGCCGCCGCGCGATGTGAATGTGTGGACACCCGAACGTGGGCATCCTCGTCGACAAATGTGCATGTTGATCGTCATGCACATTCTCAGTATTATGCTAGTCATGCAGATTGTCAAGCGGAGGCGAAAATGGGCTATTCACAGGCGCAGAAAGCAGAGAGTCGTCAGCGCGTACTGGACGTGGCGGCGCGGCAAATCCGCGAACACGGGCTCGAATCGCTCGGCGTGGCGGACTGCATGCGGCAGGCCGGCCTCACACATGGCGCATTCTACGGCCACTTTTCGTCGCGCGAGGCGTTGATCGTCGCGGCGCTCGAACACGCCGTCGCGCAAAGCAAAGCGCGCATCGCGACTCTGCGTGGCGGCGCGGCAAACGGGGAAGGAAAGGAAGCGGCGCAGGCACCGCTACGAGCGATTGCCGAGGCGTTTCTCAGCGAACGGCATCTGAACAATCCGGGCGAAGGCTGCGCGTTGTGCGCGCTCGCGGGCGAAGCGCGTTATGCGACGCCCGAAGTCCGCGACCGGCTCACGCATTACGTCGAATCGCTAACCTCGCAGATTGCGCAGACCTTGGCCAGTAAAAATGCGAGCGTCGCGCTCGGCATCGTCGCGACCATCATCGGCACGGTGACGATTGCGCGCGCGGTGGATAGCGACGCACTCGCGAAGTCTATGCTGGATGCTTCGCTTGCGCTCATCATGTCGGCGCAAAACCAGCTTTAGGAACAGGCAAACCACAGCGCGTAATCTCAACGCCGTGGCCGCCGCGTTTCATTTCCGCCCGGGAAAACGCAGCCGGGAATGTTTGCGTCCATACGACGTATAAATCAGCAGGCCGATCACGAGCCACACGAAAAGCCGCACCCATGTGATGAACGGCAAGCCGGCCATCAGCAGTAGACAGAACAGAATGCCGAGCACCGGCACGATCGGCACGCCGGGCACGCGGAACGGACGCGAGGCGTCGGAGTCACTGCGACGCAGATAGATCACCGCGCCGCACACCAGAATGAACGCGAACAGCGTGCCGATACTCACCATTTCGCCCAGCACGCTGATCGGCGTAAGCGCCGCCACGATCGCGACCACGGTACCGATCAGCATCTGGCTCAGATAAGGCGTTTGCAGACGCGGATGAACGCGCGCGAAAAGCGTCGGCAGCAAACCGTCCTGCGACATCGTGAAGAAGATGCGGCTCTGTCCGTAGAGCAGCACGAGTATCACCGTGGTCAGACCCGTGAGCGCGCCGATCTTGACGAGCACCGAGAACCACGTCATGCCGATTGCATCCACGCCCCTCGCAATCGGATCGGGCACGTTCAGTTCGGCATACGGCACGAGTCCCGTCAGCACACCGGCCACGAGAATGTACAGAACCGTGCAGATGACGAGCGAGCCGAGAATGCCGATCGGCATATCGCGCTGCGGCTTTTTCGCTTCCTGCGCGGCGGTGGACACCGCATCGAATCCGATGAACGCGAAGAACACCACCGCCGACCCGCGCAGAATGCCGCTCATGCCGAAATTGCCGAATTCGCCTGTGTTTGCTGGAATGAACGGATGCCAGTTAGCGGGCTTGATGAAGAAAAGGCCGAGCGCGATAAAGGCCACCACGACCACCAGTTTGACCGCCACCATGATGTTGTTCAGCCGCGCCGATTCCTTCGTGCCGAGTACGAGCATGGTCGTGAGAATCACAATGATCAGCACTGCCGGCAAATTGATGACGCCGGTCACGGTGCTGCCGTCCGCGAGTTTGACGATGGTGCCGGGTGCCACCGCCATCGCAGGCGGTATCGTGATGCCGACGTTATGCAGCAGACTCACGATATAGCCCGACCATCCCACCGCAACCGTGGCCGCGCCCATCGCGTATTCGAGAATCAGATCCCAGCCGATGATCCACGCGAAAATTTCGCCGAGCGTCGCATACGTATAGGTGTAACTACTGCCGCATACGGGCAGCATGGCCGCGAGTTCCGAGTAGCAAAGACCGACGAATGCACACGCAATGCCGCCGAGAATGAACGAGAGCGTGATGCTCGGCCCGGCGAATTGCGCGGCCGCCGTGCCGGTTAGGACGAAGATGCCCGCGCCGATAATCGCACCAATGCCCATCGCCGTGATACTGGTGGCGCCCAGTGTTTTCGATAACGAATGTCCGCCTTCCGCGTCGGCGCTTCCCACGATGTCGGCGACGGATTTCCGTGCCATGTAGCTCGTATCAGCCATGATGAGTCGTCCCGTTCAAAAGAGATGTGGGCACGAACCGATCCGGCCTGCTTCGGCTCGCGGAGCACGACAAAAAAAGCATGTACTACCAACAGTTGGAGTTGAAGTGAAAATGACGAAGCTGTGAATTCAGTGTAGTCGAATAAAAGGCGGACGTTGACGCAAGACGGCGTACTAGCCGATCTTGAATCCGCTTTTTGCGAGCGAATGTCGCAATTCGAGCGCCGGGTAATTGCGATCCACCGCGCGCAGATCGGTCCACATTTCCTCGGCGATCCAGTCCCGCAGATCCACCGCCGCGGGCGAAAGCGGCCGGTTTTTGGGGCCGACGAGGCAACAGCGCCGGTTGGTCACGACGACTTCGTCTTCCACCGGACGAAGCGCGCCTTCGATAAGCCAGTGCAAAACGACGTTGAGCCAGCCCGGCAAAATGCCCTGCCCAAGCAGCGCCGCCTGCACGGCGATCGCATAGTCGTTGAAGCTCGCCTTGCTCGCGGCGAGCCGGCCGCGCGCCTCGAACTTCGCAAGGCGTTCATGCCAGTTGCGCTCGCCGTCGTCTAGCATGATGAGCGTGTCACCCTCATTGCGCACGCTCTCATCGGCGGGGATCTCGCGATAAAGACGGCTGCATACGGCGTTTCCGGCATGACGAGCGTGCAGTTGTCGCCGCATTCTTCGTCGCGCAGAAAACGCATGCCGAGATCGACGTCGAGAAGCGGTTTGGCAATGCGGCCCGATGTGAGTTGCAGGCGCAGATCGAGATTCGGAAACGCCAGCTTCAGGCGCTTCATGCGCGGCATCAGCCAATGCGTAACGAATGCGGCGGAGACCGATAACGCGACCGATTCGGCGCCCGTTGCGCGCGCTTCGACTTCGCGGATCGCGTCTTCGATGCCGTTGAAGCCCTGTGATATCTCCCGGTAAAGAATGCGCCCACTTTCGGTAAGTTCGATGCCGCCGCACACGCGCTCGAAGAGCTGCATGCCGAGATGGTCTTACATACGCGACAGCATGCGGCTCACCGCAGGCTGACTCACATAGAGTTCCTGCGCCACGCGCGTGAAGTTACCGCAGCGCGTGGCGGCCTCAAAGACGAAGAGCACGTTCGCGCTCGGCAACTTTTTGCGGAGATTGGCCATGACCTGATGTTATGCAGTCTGCCGCAATTTGGGAATCTCCGCCAGAATTTCAGGCGTCAGTGTTTTCCTTGAGATGCGCGGCGGCCATATCGCCGACCTTGCCGAGCCCAATGCGCGGCAAGCCGTTCAAATGACGCGCCGCCATGTAACATTACATTCATGTATCGACGCTGAGCGTTTCAAAGCCTGTCTGGTGGCGCGCGCAGTACCATGTCGGCCTTTCTATCTACAACAACATGCATTCAATGAAGTCCACCCGTCTGACCGGCGTGCTGTTTCTCCTCGTTACCACAACCGGATGGGCGCTCAACTGGCCCGCCATGAAAGTCCTGCTGCGCAAGTGGCCGCCGCTTTTCTCGCGCGGCGTCGCGGGCGTCACGACTTCGGTGCTGCTCGGAATCGTCGCGTTCATATCCAGCGAGCGACTTCGCATTTCGCGAGCGCTGATGCCGCGCATGATGATCGCCGCGAGCACGAACGTATTCGCATGGATGGGCTTTTCCACGCTTTCAATGAAGTGGCTGAGCGTGAGCGAAGGCGCGTTGCTCGTCTACACCATACCGATCTGGTCGACGTTGCTCGCATGGTCCGTGCTGGGCCGCAAACCTTCCGCTAAAGGATTTCTATCGCTGCTGCTGGGACTTGCAGGCGTGATCGTACTGCTCGGCAGCCAGGGTTTTGCATTCGACGCCGGCAAACTCGCCGGCATTCTGTTCGCGTTGCTCGCGGCCGTCCTGTTCGCGCTCGGCACGGTCACGACGCGTACGCCGATACCCGTGCCGCCCATTTCGCTTGTAGCGTGGCAGGTTGGCATCGGCTGTCTGCCGATGATCGTGCTCGGCCTGCTGATCGAACATCCTTCCGTCGCGACGCTTAAGTTCGACGGCTGGGCCGTGCTGATCTACATGACACTCGTGCCGATGGACGTCTATCTGGCGCGGTTCGCCACGTTGCGGCACCTGCCGCCGGAGATCGCGTCGATCGGCATGCTGCTCGTGCCGATCATGGGTATCGTCGCGGCTGCGTTCGCGCTCGGCGAACCGCTTGGCAGCAGGGAATTCGCCGCCATGGCGCTGACGCTGAGCGGCGTCGCCCTCGCACTTCGCAGCAAACGCACGGCGCCACCCGTGGGCGATTGAGCAGGCGCGCCGCGCAATCAAGGCTGCGAAGTGACCTCCGTTGCGACCTGATTCGCGTGATACGACGAACGCACGAGCGGCCCCGCTACCATTTCGCGAAAGCCCATCTGCATCGCCGCATCGCGCAGCGCAGTGAATTGCGCGGGTTCCATATAACGACGCACCGACATATGGAAACGCGACGGCGCAAGTTACTGCCCGATCGTTACGATATCCACGTCGTGCTCGCGCAAATCGCGTAACGTATCGAACAGTGCTTCGTCCGACTCGCCGAGCCCGACCATCAAGCCCGATTTCGTCAGCACGTCGCCATTCTCGCGTTTGACGCGCGCAAGCAGTTCGAGCGAGCCACGATAGTCTACACCTGCCTGCGCCGCGCGATACAACGCGGGCACCGTTTCGATATTGTGATTTAACACGTCCGGCCACGCGGCAGAAAGCGCGAGGAGCACCCAATCCACGCGGCCGCGAAAATCTGGCGTGAGTATTTCCACGCGAATCTCCGGCACGCGCTCTCGCATCAGCGTCACGCAGCGCGCGAAATGCGCGGCGCCGCCGTCGCGTAGATCGTCACGATCGACGGACGTCACCACCACGTAGCGCAACCCGAGCGCGGTAACAGCGTCGGCAAAGCGCTGCGGTTCGTTCCCGTCGAGCGGTTCAGGGCGGCCATGCGCGATATCGCAGAACGCACAGTATCGCGTACAGATGCCGCCCATGATCATGAACGTCGCCGTGCGCTGCGCGAAACATTCGCCGATGTTCGGACACATCGTCTCCTCGCACACCGAATGCAAACGATGCCCACGCAATATCGCGGCCATGTTGGCCACGGTCTCGCTCATCATCGGCCGCGCGTGCAGCCACGGCGGTTTGGGCAGCGCATCGCCGTTCGCAACGGGCACGATCTTCACCGGAATGCGCGCGGGTTGGTCGCCGCTGCGCTTGCCGTGCTGGCCAAGCGCAGTGACGCCCGCGTGATGCTGGGCGCTCTCCATTTCAATGACCCAGGAAGTCGTTGAGCAGGCGGTTCACCTCGGAGGCCGCTTCCATCTGCACCATGTGCCCTTTGCCGTCGAGCACGTGAACGCGAATATCGCCCTCGAGACCTTGCGCATGCGAAGCCGGAATGATCTGGTCACGCTCGCCCCCAGATCACGAGCGTACGCGCCGCGAGTTTCGCCACACGCTCGCGATATTCCGTGCGTTGCGTGTCACCGTCGAATAGAGCCGCAGAGATCTTGCGCAACGCGTCCTGCACGCCTTCGAGACGCTTGTACTTCACGATATCTTCGACGAGCTGACGCGTGACGAGCGCCGAATCGGCAAAGAGCTCGCGAGTTGCGGCTTGAGCGTATTGCGATTGCTGCCTTCGGTGAAGCCCTTGATGTATTCGCTGTTGATCTCATTGCCGAATCCTACCCCGGCGATCAGCGAAAGCGATGTGACACGCCCGGGTGCTTTCGCGGCAACCGTCATCGCGACGAGCGCGCCCATCGAATGACCCACGAGATGCGCATTCGTGATGCCACGATCGTCCATGAAGGCGAGCACGCTGCCCGCTAGTTCGTCGGCCCTGCCGGTTTCGACCGCTTTGCCGGATTCACCGTAACCCGGCAAATCCAGCGCCCAGACCGTGCGTCGCGCGGCGAGGTCGGCGTGATTGAACAGCCAGTTGTTCAGATCGCCGCCGAACCCGTGAATCAGCACGACAGGTGTGCCGCCTTCGCCGATCTTCAGAAAACGCACGGTACGTCCGCCGATTTGCACCTTCTCCGGCTGCGGGCCGCTTTCGCCCGCTTCCGCGCTCACCGGCACGAAATCGCGCTGGAACGTTTCGACGGCGGCATCGATGTCAGCGTCCGCGGTTTCCGCATCGGCCACTAACGCGAGCAATACGCCAATCGGCAACTTGTCGCCTTCTCCTGTGCAATCTGACGGCGCAGGATGCCGTCAAACGCACATTCGACGCCGGACAAAATCTTGTCCGTTTCCACGTCGAGGATCTCGTCGCCTTTCGACACCTTGTCGCCGACCGACTTGAGCCAGCCGTTCACCTGCCCCTGCTCCATCGACAAGCCCCATTTGGGCATCGTAACCATATGAATCGGCATTGCTTAACCTCGCACTTTCAGAACGGCTTCCTCGATCTGCGCAGCCGATGGGATATACATGTCTTCGAGCACGCCTGCAAACGGCGTGGGCGTATGCGGCGCGGTCACCATTTCGATCGTCGCCTTCAGCGAATGGAAGGGGAAGGCACGTTGCGCGATCAGCGCGGAGATGTCGCTCGCAATCGAGCAGCGCGGATTCGCTTCGTCCACCACGACCACGCGGCCCGTGCGTTCCGCGCTTTCCAGAATCGTCTCTTCGTCGAGCGGCGACGTGGTGCGCAAATCGATCACGTCCACTTCGATGCCGTCTTTCGCGAGCCTTTCCGCTGCATCCACCGCGTAGTGCACCATGCGTCCATATGTGACGATGGTCGCGTCGTCGCCGTCGCGCACGATGTTGGCTTCGCCGAACGGAGTGGCGTACGACTCTTTGGGCACGTCGCCTTCGCGGCCGTAGAGCAGTTTGTGCTCGCAGAAAATCACCTGGTCGTTATCGCGGATCGCCTGAATCAGCAGACTTTTCGCGTCGTACGGTGTGGATGGGCACATTACTTTCAGTCCGGGAATATGCGTGAATAGCGACGTGAGCATCTGCGAGTGCTGCGCGGCCGCGCGCAAACCGGCACCCTGCATGGCGAGAATCACGACGGGTGTAACGGCTTTTCCGCCGAACATATAGCGGAATTTCGTGGCCTGATTGAAGATCTGATCAAAATATACACGCCCATGAAATCGATGAACATCAACTCCGCCACCAGCCGCATGCCGCACGCCGCCGCGCCCACTGCCGCGCCGATATAACCCACTTCGGAAAGGGGCGTATCGAGCACACGTCCGGGATATTTGTGAAAGAGGCCTTTCGTTACGCCGAGAACGCCGCCCCACAAATCCTGTTCGCCGGGGGAACCCGCGCCGCCCGCGTTGTCTTCACCCATCACGATAACGCTTTCATCGCGGGCCATTTCCTGACTCAATGCTTCGTTGATTGCCTGAGAGAATGTGATCTTGCGTGCCATGTTCTGTCTCCATGCAAAGCTATGATTGAGTGACGCTGTGGCTTACGGATACGACACGTACACGTCGGTCAACAGATCCTCCGCGGTCGGCAACAGTGCGCTCTTCGCGTCGACCACCGAGCTATCCACGAGCGCCTTCACTTCCTTGTCGACGTCACGCAGTTGCGCCGCGCTGAGCAGGTCCGCTTTCACGACACGCTCTTCGAAACGCTTCAGGCAATCTTTCTCGTCACGCAGCTTTTGCACTTCGCCGGGCGCGCGATAGGTTTGCGCATCGCCTTCGAAATGGCCAAAGTAGCGGGAGAATTTCACTTCCACGAGCGTAGGACCGCCGCCATGGCGCGCTCTTTCGATCGCTTCGCCCAGCACTTCGTGCATCGCGAAGAAATCGAAGCCGTCCACGATCACGCCCGGCATGCCGAAACCGGCCGCGCGGTCCGCGATGTTGTCGGTCGCAACGGACCACGTCGACGATGTGGCTTCCGCGTACCCGTTGTTCTCGGCGACGAACACCACCGGCATGCGCCAGACGGAAGCGAGGTTCATCGATTCGAAAATCACGCCTTGATTCGACGCGCCGTCGCCGAAGAAACACACGCCCACACCGCCCGTCTTCTTGTACTTCGCGGCAAGTGCTGCGCCGCACACGAGCGGGCCGCCCGCACCGACAATGCCGTTTGCACCGAGCATGCCTTTCGACAGATCGGCGATATGTATGGAGCCGCCTTTGCCGTGGCACACGCCTGTTTTGCGGCCATAGATTTCGGCCATCATCCCGTGCACGTCGACGCCTTTTGCAATGCAATGCCCGTGACCGCGGTGCGTGGTGGCTACGTAGTCGGAGTCGTTCAGATGCATAATCGTGCCGACCGCCGAGGCCTCCTCGCCCGCAATACAGGTGCACGAATCCGGGTATTTCGCCCGTTGCGAATTCGACGTGCAAACGCTCCTCGAATTCGCGGATCGTACGCATCATGCGATACGCCTTCAGCAGATCGTCCTTGCTCAATTCGGTTGAAACCGACATGGCATGTCTCCTTGGATTGACTGCATTGCCTTGTGACTACTGCGTCTCTTCACTTCTTCTGTTGATGTGGAACTTCGCTTGCCACCTCATTTGCCACTTCTCTGACCAGTTGTCTTGACGCCGAATAGCGCAGCGTGCGTTCGACGTCAACCGTGAGCGGCCCTTCCCAGTCGAGCGAAATCTCATACCGGTCGCCGCGCTCCAGTTCGATTTCCCGCTCGCCGTCGAGAGCGAGCGTGCCGTGTTCCGTTTCGAGCGGCGTTCAATTTCCGACTTCGAAACGCTCGCACGTCCGCATCAAAACGCGTTCGACGCGTCCGGGCGCAATCGGCGCGACGAGCGGCACACCGCTCTCGCCGGGGCGCGCGAAGCGCATGTGCAAGCCATGTGAAGCCGTGCGCTCGACGGGCACCCACGCGCCGCCGATCGACGAGAGGCCGATGCCGTCGGAAGGCGCGAAGGTCAGAAAGAGCGTGTCGATGTCGGACGGCTCGGAGATCGCACGAGCGCCAACGAAACGTTGCCGGCTCACACAGACGTTCACGAGGGCGATCTCTTCGCGTCCGCGATTGGGACCGTCGGCACAGCACACCACGAGCCGCTTGTTGCGCGTGAACGCCACTTCAGGTGGCACGGTGCCGGACACTGCAAGCGCGCCCGTGAGTCCCGCCATGGCTGCTTCGCGCAGATCAGGAAAGGCGTTGTTGGTGCCCGTCGAAAGCGTGAGCAGAGGCACGCGGCCGCAATGCGCGGCGACGGCGCGATACGTGCCATCGCCGCCGAGCACGGCAATCAGTTCCACGCCTGCGTTCAGCATCGCAGCGACGCCCGCGTGCGTATCCGCGGCGCTATCGGTAATGGGTTGCTCGATGAAATCGACGGCGGGCCAGCGCTGCTGTGCGCCGACCGCCGTATATGTTTCGAGCGCGCGCAGCAGCAATGCGGCGACGCCGGTGCGGTCTCGCAAGGTCAGCACGCGTTCCACACCCAGTGCGCCGAGTCCGGCGAGCAGTCGCACCACCATGTTCGCTTACTCGGCTGTCGGGAACACGGACGCGTAAGTCGTCAGGCGGCGAATGTCGCGACCCGACGCGGGATTCGCGATCACGCCAACGGTAAATGGCGATGGCACTGTGCTTGTCTCCTGTCCGCTGATACGCGGATTTCTGTTCGATGCGCCGGGTGACATAGGGCCACTTTTTTCGGCGTCGCTTTTCGTGGAGACAACACTACAAAAGTGTACCAATTTCCCGTGTCGATTGCATGAACACACCAAAGTTACTTGTTTAAGGGCTTTTATGCATGCAACGAATCTCCCGGCTGGTTTTCACCGCCATGCGATGCAAGCTTCCAGGCGTCTCAGGCGAACAGCTTCAAGTGATTCATGCGAGACAGCCGCGCCATGCAACCGCGCTCCGAGCCTTGCGCCATGCGGCTTTCAACACGTCTCACCGGTGTCTCGCCTCGGCATGAGACAAACGTCTCACGCGTCTCGCATGCTGCAATGCAATGTGATTGATGTTGCGGGATGTGCTACAAGTTCTGCCTGACCTCACCTGTGCGTCACTCGCCTGGAGCCGACCATGCCTTAAGTTTCGCAGAATCAGCACATCGAACGCGTATGCGGTGCCATCGAAGGACGATTGCCCGCGCCTGCGGATTCGGCGCCTCGTTTCGTCGTGGCAACGTTCGTTCGAACAGTACCGGCTTGACCCGGGCGCGGTAATCGGTCCGCGCGTGCTGACGTCGGCCGAACTGCGCGAAGTGCAGGGAAAGGAAGAAGCGTTTCTGCGTGCGTCGGGCCAATGTCTCACGCGTTTGCACGACATGATTCGTGTTGCCGACTATTGCATAATGCTCACCGATGCGCACGGCGCGACGATCGACTATCGCATCGACCGCGAATGCCGCAGCGATTTCAAGCACGCAGACCTGTATATCGGTTCTTGCTGGTCGGAATGCGAAGAAGGCACCTGTGGTGTCGCCAACGTGCTCATCGATCTCGCGCCTATCACCGTGCACAAGACGGATCACTTTCGCGCGGCCTTCACCACGCTGACATGCAGCGCCACGCTGATTTTCGCGCCTACGGGCGAGATGATCGGCGTGCTCGATGCCTCCACCGTACGTTCGCCGGATAACCGCGAAAGCCAGCGCCTCGTCTTTCAACTGGTGCGCCAGAGCGCGGGACTGATCGAAAACGGTTACTTCCTGAATCAGACCACGCAACACTGGATTCTCTTCGGCCATTCGAGCCACAATCTCGTCGAAGCACAACCCGGGTTGCTGATCGCCTTAGACGAATGCGGCAACCTCGTCGCCGCGAATCGCAAGACATGCGAATCGATTCCCGCATTGAACGGGCCGCCCCATATCGACGACATCTTCGACACCGCCGACGTGCAGTTGCACGACGTCGCGCGCACCGAAGTAATCGTATACCTGCGTTTGCGGGCAACCGGCGAGCCACTCTACGCGCGCATCCGCGCACCGCTGAAACGGCCCTCGCGCGTTGCAACTGCTACGTCTAACGGCGTTTCGGTCGGCGGCGCACGGGCCGGCCAAATGCATGCACAGAACGCAATGCAAGTCGGCGCGCTCGGGCGCTTTCTGCAAAGCACGGACGCACGCATCGCGCACAACGCATCGGTCGCACTACGTCTGATGGGTAAGCGGCTGCCTATTCTGATTCTCGGTGAAATCGGCGTCGGTAAGGAAGTGTTCGCGCACGCGGCACATGATTCGGGCACGCGTCGCACGCGGCCATTTATCGCGGTGAATTGCGGTGCGATTCCCGAATCGCTGATCGAGAGCGAACTGTTCGGCTATGCGCCCGGTGCGTTCACGGGCGCTCACAGTCGTGGCGCGCGCGGCAAGATCGCGCAGGCGCATACCGGTACGCTCTTTCTCGACGAGATCGGCGACATGTCGCCCAATCTGCAAACGCGCCTACTGCGTGTGCTCGCTGAAGGCGAAGTGATGCCGCTAGGCGGCGATACGCCCGTTCGTGTTGATGTCGACGTGATTTGCGCGACGCACCGCGATCTCGCGCAGATGGTCGCGCAAGGCACGTTTCGCGAGGACCTGTATTACCGTTTGAGCGGCGCCTGTCTGCCGATGCCGCCGTTGCGCGAACGCGCGGATATCGGCGATGTGATCGCAACGGTATTCGATGAAGAAGCGCAAAGCGCGGGACATGTCCTGACGCTGGACCCGCGGCTCGCCGAACGGCTCGCGAGTTTCTCGTGGCCTGGCAATATCCGGCAGTTGCGCAATGTGTTGCGCTACGCATGTGCGATCTGCAATTCATCGCGTGTGGAAATGCAGCATATTGCGCCGGATGTCGCGGCGCTGCTGGACCCGCACGGCGAACACGCAAGTACGAATGCCGCGCTTGCGCAGCCCGATTCAACCGATGAACACACGCGCATCGTCGACGCGCTCACGCGAAACCAATGGCGGCCGAATGCGGCGGCGCAGGCACTCGGCATGTCGCGTGCCACGCTCTACCGGCGCATTGCGAAGCTGGGAATTGTCGGGGCCGCATCGCAGTTGATGCAAACGGGCGCAATGAATGATCAGAACAGTTGTGCGCCGAGTTCGCGCAAGCTGCGCCATTTCACGGTACTGACGAAGGTTCTGCCCGATGTGTCTAGCGATTCAATCATGGCACGCTGGCCACGAGCTTCCGCGACCACACGCACGATGCGTGCGCGATAACGAAGCAACGCGCCGATCTGAGGCGCACAACGCCTAGCGGCAAGTTCGCGTTCGTTTCGTTTCCATACGTGTATCTTCAAGACTATCTGGCGAATTGCAGGGTCGCACGACATCCACGGCAGCGGGCCCGAATGCTACCAGGTTGATCGGCTATCGTCTAGGTTGGTCCGCACACAGACAGGCAAATGCAAATTACTGCGAACCGCCACCGCCATTCGTCCGCGACCTGCCCCATCGTCTTGTGCGAGCCGTCGCATATCCACGCCATGAACGGACGGTCGAACCGGAAATGCGGTCCGTATTCGCCGGTCAAAAAACGGCGTACGTCTGCGTATTTCTGTAGTGCGCATCGACGATCGTCGACCTTGTAATCTCTCCGCCGTGCCAGTCAAATTCCATTTTCACTCCATGCCGGTTGTACTGGAACTGCCTCACGCGTCACTTATATCACTGCTCGCGGCCATTGTAGCGACTGTCGACACAGGAATTGCACCTACGCACTGAGCCAGAGTAGCATATCCGCTCAACCAGCACAGGGGTGTCAATGGATCATCGCGTGAGACTCGGCATGGTGGGTGGTGGACAGGGCAGCTACATCGGTGCGGCGCATCGCCTCGCGGCGCGCCTCGACGACTGCTACGACTTCGTGGCGGGCGCATTGTCATCCGATGCACAAAGCGCCATGGAAAGCGGGTGTCTCCTGCGCCTCGACCCTGCACGCACGTACGCCGATTATCGCGAGATGGCCCGCGCGGAATCGCAACGCGAGGACGGTATCGACGCCGTGGTCGTCGCCACGCCGAATCATCTGCATGCGCCCGTGGCCAACGCGTTTCTCGAAACCGGCATTCACGTGATCTGCGACAAGCCGCTCGCCATGTCGCTTGACGAAGCGTTGCAGATACAATCGCTCGCACGGAAAGCGGGCAAGCTGCTGGCCGTCACGTACACCTACTCCGGCTATGCGATGGTGCGCCACGCAAGAGAACTCGTCGCGGCCGGCGAACTCGGCGAGATCCGTTTCGTGAATGTCGAATACGTGCAGGACTGGCTCGCCGAACCGGTCGAGCAGCGCGGCAACAAACAGGCGGAATGGCGGACAGATCCAGCGCGCACGGGTCCGGGCGGCTGTCTCGGCGATATCGACACGCATGCGTATCAACTCGCTTCGTTCGTCACCGGCATGCTGCCCACCAAAATCTCTGCAGACGTCGTCACGATGGTGCCCGGCCACAAAGTGGACGACCACGTGCAGGCGATGCTGCGCTATGCATCCGGCGCACGCGGCAGCTTGATTGCGAGCCAGATCGCCACCGGCGAGCGAAGGCAACTCACTGCGTCTGCGTGTATAAGGCACGAAAGCATCACTCTCGTTCGATCAGGAAAGCCCCCGAGTTTCTCTGGTTCACGCCGCTCCCGCAAGTGATCGCGACGCCGCCGCACAAATCGAAGCAATCGAGGACGGTCGACCGCTACCCGAATCGAGCCTGCTGCTCGCCACGGTGGAAGACGGCGTGCAAGGCATGCGCTTTATCGAAGCCGCGTTGCGCAGTTCCGCGCAGAACGGTGTTCGAGTGACGATCGGCAATTAAGCCGCGTTCACAACTCTTCAGATGCCCAGCAGTTTTCTGATCTGCTGCGAATCCACGTTGCTGCCCGCGAAGTCGTCGAACGAATGTTCCGCGACGCGAATGATATGGCGTCGGATGAACTCCGCCCCTTCTCGCGCGCCGTCCTGTGGATGCTTCAACGCGCATTCCCATTCCAGCACGGCCCAGCCGGGAAAATCGTATTGCGCCATCTTCGAGAAGATCGCGCCGAAATCGATCTGCCCGTCGCCGAGCGATCTGAAGCGTCCCGCGCGTTCCACCCAGCCGCTATAGCCGCCGTAGACGCCTTGCCTGCCTGTTGGACGAAACTCCGCGTCCTTCACATGAAACGCCTTGATGCGCTCGTGATAGATGTCGATGAACGCAAAGTAGTCGAGCTGCTACAGAACGAAATGGCTCGGATCGTAGAGGATGTTTGCACGTTTGTGCCCGCCAACGGCCGCGAGAAAGCGCTCGAACGTCACGCCGTCGTGCAGGTCTTCGCCGGGATGCAATTCGTAGCAGACATCCACGCCGGCGGCGTCGAATACATCGATAATCGGCTTCCAGCACCGCGCGAGTTCTTCGAACGCACTTTCCACGAGACCGGCCGGGCGCTGCGGCCACGGGTAGAGATAAGGCCACGCGAGCGCGCCGGAAAACGTGACGTGCGCGCTCAGTCCCAGACGCTGCGATGCCTTCGCCGCGAGTTCGAGTTGCCCGATCGCCCATTGCGTACGCGCCTCAGGGTTGCCACGTACGCGTGGCGCGGCAAAGGCGTCGAACAACGTATCGTACGCAGGGTACACAGCCACGAGCTGCCCTTGCAGATGCGTCGACAGCTCGGTGATCGAGACACCCGCCTTTTCGATCGTCTCGAGCAGTTCGTCGCAATACGCCTGACTCGATGCAGCCTTTCGAGATCGATCAGGCGCGTATCGCACGGCACCTGAATGCCCTTGGAGCCGAGACTCGCGGCCCAGCCCGCGAGATGCGCGAGATTGTCGAACGGCACCTCGTCGCCCATAAACTGCGCGAGAAATATTGCCGGCCCCTTGATCGTTTTCATCGTACAGTGTCCTCGTTCGGTGCTGCGCCGGCGCGCGTCATTCGCTCATGTTTCTTCAACGCCGCCGGCGCATTCCGGTTTCAGGCCGTCAGAACGGCGAGTCCGGGAAATGGAACTGCTGCGCGTTTTCCTTCGTAACGAGCACCGAAGGAATAATCGTCGTCGCCGGCAATTTTTCGCTCTTCAGCCGCGCTTCGGCCGTGAGCTTGATCGCGTCGTAGATGAATTTCGGCGAGTACGACACGTCGGCCTTGATCATCGACGCGCCGTCCATCACCATTTTCACCATGCCTTTCGAACCCGCGCCGCCGAACACAATCTTGATGTCGGTGCGCTTGGCTTGCTCGATGGCTTTGAGCACGCCGACGGCCATGTCGTCGTCGGCAGCCCACACGGCGTCGATATGCTTGAAGCGCGTGAGATAGTCCTGCATCGTCTTGAACGCGTCGTCGCGATTCCAGTTCGCGTACTTCGCATCCAGAATCTTGATGTTCGGATAGCCCTTCAATACGCCAGTGAAAGCGCTCCAGCGTTCGTTATCGAGCGTCGTGGGATGCCGCGCAAAGCGACGATGTCGCCTTTGCCGTCGAGCGCCTTCGCGAGATATTCAGCGGGGATCTTGCCGAACGCAGTGTTGTCGCCCGCAACGTAGGCGTCCTGCGCGCTCGTGTCGGTGAGGCCGCGATCCACCACGGTCACGTACACGCCCTTCTTCTTCACCTAGGCAATCGGTTGCGTGAGCGAAGCCGATTCGAACGGGAAGATCACGAGGGCGTTGATCTTGTTCAACGTCACGAGATCCTGCAACTGGTTCGCCTGCTCAGACGCGCCCACCACCGTCTTGACGATCATTTTCAGATCGGGATGCGCCTTCTCCAGATCGGCCTTTGCCCTGTTCGCCCACCAGACGATGCCGCCGGTGAAGCCGTGGTCGGCGGTTGGAATGGCGACGCCAAGCGTCACCTTCTCGTCGGCGCGCGCGACGTTCGCCGTGCCCAGTATGCCCAACGCCAGCATGCCGGCGCCGATCGCTCGTAAAACCATGCTTCATGGTTGCGTCTCCGTTGTCGGTTTGAGGCGTGTCGTACGCCCCGATTTTGAAGTCACCGTTATTGCAGTTTGAAGTCTCACACCACACTTATCGCCGTCCGCGCTGAACGAACGCGACGAAGATAATCACTACGCCCTGCACCGCCGCGTTCAGATACACGCTGATGATGCTGGTCAGATTCAGAATGTTCGCGATCACCGAGAGCAGGATCGCGCCGATCACCGTGCCGATCACGCGCCCTTCGCCGCCCTTGAGCACCGTACCGCCCACCACCACGGACGCGATCGCTTCGAGTTCCCACAAAAGACCTGTGGTGGGCGTGGCCGAGCCAAGGCGCGGCACGTACAGAACCGTCGCCACGCCCACGCAGATACCGAGCAGCACGTACGTGACGATCTTCACGCTGTCGACGCGAATCGCCGCATAGCGTGCAACCTGTTCGTTCGAGCCGATGGCCTGCACGTGACGTCCGAACGCCGTGCGATTCAGGATCAGCGCGCCGCCCGCCGCGACCACGAGAAAGACCCAGATCGGTACCGGCACGCCGAAGAGGCTCGCGTAATAGACCGGGTCCGTACAGATCGGAGAGCGAATTGTCGAGCGTGAGCGCGCCGCCGTCGGCAAGCCACGTGAGCACTGCGCGAAAAATGCCCAGCGTACCGAGTGTGACGATGAACGGCTCGATACGTCCCTTCGTAATCAGCAGACCGTGCGCGCAGCCGAACAGTGCGCCGAGCACGAGCGCGAACACGATACCGATGGTGAGGATCAGAAGCGGCGCGAACGTGTGACCACCCGCGCCCGCGGCGAGCGCATTCATCAACCAGATCATGCTGCCCGCGATCAGCGCGGCCATCGAACCAACCGAAAGATCGATGCCGCCCGAGATGATCACGAACGTCATGCCGACCGCGATGATGCCGATGAACGACGTGCGCGTAAGTACGTTCATCATGTTGTCGGTCGTCGCGAAGTCGCGGTTCAGCAGCGTGCCGACGATGCACAGCGCGATCAGACCGGCGAGCGGACCGAGCGTATAGAGACGCTGCGCGACGCGCAGCACGCGGCCGGATTGCACGGCTTCAGTGGGTGCCGGTCGCATGGGCGATCAACTCCTCTTCGGTCAGATGGTCGGGTGTGAGCGTGGTTTGCAGACGTCCCGCGCGCATCACGACCACGCGATGACAGAGACCGATCAGCTCGATCATTTCGGATGAAATGACGATCACCGAGGCGTTCGAGCCGCTGCTTTTCCAGCCACCATGCCCCGACGCCACGTTGCCGAACACCGTGCGCGGCAGAAACGCCCAGAACGACTCGCCATAACGCTCGCTCGCCGGATCGGACGGTGTCGCGACACGCACGTGATGTCCGCGATTATGTTCGACGAAGAAATGGCCATACGCGACGGGCGCGAGCGTGATCTTCGCGAGCCAGCGTTCGAAGCGATCGGTCTTGTGACCAAGCTCGTGCGTTGTATTGATGGAGACGCCCGTGGCAGGGCCGAGCGAGAGCGCGAAGCCCAGATAATCGTACCACTTGAGCGCGTGCGTGCCGACGATCCAAAGCGCGCCGAAGAACGACACGTATTCGATGAACGTCGCGAGATACACGACGCGGCGGTAATAGCGCTCACGCTCCAGGGTCGCGACGACCTCTTCCAGCGGATTGCCCGGATCATTGCCGATCAGATAATCGAGCACGGGAATAATGCCGAACACGAAGATCGGCCCGAACCACCAGAAGATGTGCCAGCCGGTGAGCAGCGCGAAATTGGCGGCATGCAGCGGCAGCGTGATCGTGAGCGCGCCGAGCAGCCAGAGATAACGCTTGCCGTCGACTCAGTGTGCCGGGTCCGCCTGCGAACTTGCCATTGTCTCCCTCCCCTGTCGTCGTGATGTATGTCGCCCGGATTCGGCGGGCTCTCGCCTGCTGTTCCGGTACGCATGTCGGCGGGATCTTGCCAGACTCCACGATTTATATGGCCTACGGAGCAGGTTCGCCAAGGAAATTGCCCTAGGTGGTAGACTCCAAACATCGCGCGATGCGGTGCAATCGCCACGTACGTCGAGCGTTTGAATGAAACAGGCGTTCGGCGCGATGCTGCACTGCGGTTTATGCAAATGCGATGCGCGTGTGGCTCATGAGTGCTTTGATGTGCCCGCATAACGCGCCGCATTTTGAAGGCCCAAATGAAAAACGGCGGCCTTGTGGACCGCCGTTCCGTTACCGCTTATCTACTGCGCTCTAATGCTTACACCACCATTCAGACCGTTTCTGCTTCGACTTCGCTGACCGCTTCCACTTCGTCGCCGTGACGGATCAGGTGATCGAATGAGGAGAGCGATGCTTTCGCGCCTTCGCTAACCGCGATCACGATCTGCTTGAACGGCACCGTGGTGACATCGCCAGCCGCGAACACGCCCGGCACCGACGTCGCGCCACGTGCGTCCACCATGATCTCGCCGTGCTTCGACAACTCCACCGTGCCCTTCAGTCATTCGGTGTTCGGCACGAGACCGATCTGCACGAAAACGCCTTCGAGTTCGACGTTCTTCACGTCGCCCGATTGCAGGTCCTTGTACACGAGACCGTTGACCTTCTTGCCGTCGCCGGTGATCTCGGTAGTTTGTGCCTGCGTGATGACCTTCACGTTCGGCAGGCTGCGCAGCTTGCGCTGCAAAACTTCATCGGCACGCAGCGTTGCACCGAATTCGAGCAGCGTAACTTCGCGAACGATACCCGCGAGGTCGATCGCCGCTTCGACACCCGAGTTGCTGCCGCCGATCACCGCGACGCGCTTGCCCTTGAAGAGCGGACCGTCGCAATGCGGGCAGTACGCCACGCCATGATTGCGATACTCGCGCTCGCCCGGCACGTTGATTTCGCGCCAGCGTGCGCCGGTGGCGAGAATCACCGTCTTCGCCTTCAGCACCGCGCCGTTGGCCAGACGCACTTCGTTGATGCGGCCGGGGATCAGCGCTTCGGCACGCTGCACGTCCATGATGTCGACTTCATACGTCTTCATGTGCTGTTCGAGCGCCGTCGCGAAAATCGGTGCCAATTCCTCCCCGTTCACCACCGTTCTATCTGGAGACAACTCATGAGCACTTCCGCCCCGCGCCGCCTTCTGCGCGAAAGTCAATCAACGTCAGGGTCTGCTCGTGCCGGGCGCGTTCAACGCGATGAGCGCGCGTCACCGAGGACGCGGGCTTTGAAGCCATCTACATCACGGGCGTGGGCGTCACGAACATGTCGTTCGGTTTACCGGATCTCGGCTTCATCGGCCTCGCCGGAGTGGCTGAGCACACCGCGCGGATTCGCGACGCCGTCGCGCTGCCGCTGATCGTCGACGCGGACACGGGCTTCCGCAACGCGCTGACGTGCGCCAGACCGTGCGCATCCTAGAGTGCAGCGGCGCGGACGTGATCCAGTTCGAAGACCAGATCATGCCGAAGAAATGCGGCCACTTTTCCGGCAAGGAAGTGGTGAGCACGAGCGAAATGGTCGGCAAGATTCGCGCGGCCGTCGATGCCCGCGAGGACGACAATCTGCAGGTCATGGTGCGCACCGACGACGCCGTGTACGGGATCGAGGACGCGATCGAACGCGGCCACCGCTTTATCGAAGCGGGCGCGGATATCCTGTTCATCGAGGCAACTGAATCGCTCGCGGACATCGAACGCCTGCCGTCGCTCTTCGACAAACCGCAACTGATCAACATCGTGATCGGCGGCAAGACGCCGGTGCAGTCGCGTGAGGCGCCCGCCAAGCTCGGCTATGGCATCGTGCTGTACGCGAACGCCGCGCTGCAAGGCACCGTGCTCGGCACGCTGAAGAGCAACAGCCGTCTCGACGAAGACGCCACGCTGGTCACGCCGTTCAGCGAACACCAGCGTCTCGTCAACAAGCCGCTCTACGACAAGCTTGACCGCGAATACGCCGCGAAGGACTGAGGCTCGCGCCTCGCTTCAATCCCTTTCGAAAACGCTTGAACCGGAGCGCGTTGATCGACACTCTCCGGTTTCCTCCAGCATCCTCGCCAGCGACGCAATCCTCCGCGCCAGACACGCGCCAACCACTCGCCAACTACGCGCCAGCTATTACGCACTCTTACCGCGTGGCATGAATATGCGATCCGCCCTGCCGCGCCCAACGGAATGGCGCGATTTATTGCTTTAGGATTCGGGCGTGGCGACCCGCCGGCGGCACACGTCCGGCGCACGAGCCTTCCCGCTCGACCACGTCCCATGGACGCAGGAACTCCGTTTTCGAAAGGCAGCAGTACGACTATGACGTTAACCCCATCGCGCGGAATCCCTCCGCACGTCCCGCGTTCCGGCACGCCCGGCTCGCCCGCTCTCGGCCGGAAAAGCCTTGCTTCACCGGACGAGGAGCGCGCGCAATGAGCGGAAGCGCCACACGTTCGTCGCATGTCGGCTGGCTGCCGTACATCGTCGCGGCCATCTTCTTCATGGAGTATCTCGACACCACGGTGATCGCCACCGCGCTGCCGCAGATGGCACGCTCTTTCGGCGTGGGTCCGAACAGCCTGAGTCTCGGCATGACCGCCTACATGCTCGCGCTCGCGATCTTCATTCCTGCGAGCGGCTGGGTGGCGGACCGCTGTGGTTCGCGCAGCGTGTTCGTCACGGCGATCGGCGTTTTCACGGTGGCCTTGGTGTTGTGCGGACTGTCGCAGAACGTCGTCGAATTCACGGCTGCACGACTGCTGCAAGGCGTAGGCGACGCGATGATGGTGCCGGTGGGCCGGCTGATCGTCGTACGCAGCACCGAAAAAAGCCGGATGATGCAGGCCATTTCCACCATCACGTGGCCTGCGATCGCCGCGCCGGTGGTCGGGCCGCCGATCGGCGGCTTCATCACGACGTACGCGTCGTGGCGCTGGATCTTCCTGCTGAACGTGCCATTCGGGATCGCCGCGATTGCAGTCGCTTTCGCCATCGTGCCGAACCTGCGCGGCACCGAGCGCAAACCGCTCGATGTCGTGGGTCTTCTGCTGAGCGGCGCGACGCTCACCGCGATTCTTTACGGCGCCGAACTCGCGAGCCAGCCCGGCCAGAATCCGTGGGTGGCCGGTGCGCTCGTGGTGGGCGGACTGCTGCTGGGCGTGGTGGCGTTTCAGCACGCGAAGCGTCATCCGCATCCGCTCGTCGACGTATCGACGCTCAAGATTCCGACGTTCTCCGTCACCGTGGTGACGGGGTCGTTCACGCGCATCGGCATCGGCGCGGTATCGTATCTGATGCCGCTGCTCTTCCAGGTGGGCTTTGGTCTGTCGGCATTCAAATCGGGCTTTTTGCTGCTCGCAAGCGCGCTCGGCAATCTCGGCATGAAGGCGCTCACCACGCGCATCCTGCAACGCTATGGCTTCCGGATGGTGTCGATCGTCGACGTGTCGGTGGCCGGCATTTTCATCATCGCGTGCGGCCTGCTCACGCCGAACGTGCCGCTCGCGCTCGTGCTGATTGTCGTGTTCGTCTATGGCGTCGCGCGCTCCATGCAATTTTCGACGCTCGCCATACTTGCTTATGCCGGCGTCGCGCAACTGCAAATGAGCGCGGCCAGCACGCTGTGGAGCGCGGTGGCGCAGATGACGATCGGTCTCGGCATCGCGTTCGGCGCGGTGTCGCTGCGCGCGGCGGCGTACTTCAACGGCGAGAACACCGGCCACGTCTTCACCTTCGACGATTTCCGTCTCGCGTTCCTGCTCGCCGGTCTGCTGACGCTCGTCTCCGTGTTCGGCTATATGGGCCTTGCGCGCGATGCGAGTCAAAGCATCGGCGGCGGCTCACGCGGCAACGAAGATCCGGCCAAAGGCTAAAAGTAAAAGAACACACAGTAGCAACGTGCCGTGCAGGCCCACGAACTAACGTTTTCGAGCAGCAGACAGGATCTCGACATCGAGATGGTGTACGCGTTTCTCTCGCAGGAAACGCCGTGGACGAAAGACATGCCGCGCGACACGTTCGAGCGCGCGGTGGCAGGCTCGCTGTGTTTCGGCGGCTACGTGAACGGCAGGCAGGTGGCGTTCGCGCGCGTCGTGACCGATCACGCGACTTTCGCCTACCTGTGCGACGTTTTCGTGTTGCCCGCGTATCGCGGCAAGGACTATGCATCCGCGCTCATGAAACACGTGTTCGCGAGCCCGTCGCTCGTGGGCTTGCGGCGCATCGTGCTGGTCACGACCGACGCCCACCACGTCTACGCGCCGCACGGATTCACGGCACTCGCGAATCTGGAGCGCTACATGAAGCGGCACGATCCGGATGTCTACGGGAAGCAGCGGAGTGAACCGGCGGCATCGTAAGAGAGCACGCTGTCACAGGCGTGCCACGTTCGGCGTTTAACTTGCAGCGGTAACGAATAAATGCGGACGCGTGCGCTGATAACGGCGCATACGAACGCGCGCACTCAAGCGCTGCAAGCGCCCCACGCCAATGCCAAAGCTCACCGAGCGCGACTCTCGCGCGCCAGTCAGTCCGGGCGGCCGCCTTGTTTAAGGCCGCCTCCGTCAGTGCCTTGCTCAACGCGTTCCGCATGACGATGCAGATCGCCATCGGCATGACCGCGC
The DNA here is from genome assembly GCA_940747215.1 of uncultured Paraburkholderia sp. Lineage (GTDB taxonomy): Bacteria > Pseudomonadota > Gammaproteobacteria > Burkholderiales > Burkholderiaceae > Paraburkholderia. The sequence goes on from CALNWS010000048.1 coordinate 27,160, forward strand.
ATTCGGACGGCCTCGTGGCCGACGGCATTCATACGCTCTCCGATTTCGCCGCCGACGGCGTCGTCCTGTTCATCGGCGCGCGCGGCCAGAAGCATGCCGACGCCGGCACGCAGCAGGCGCTGGCGTCGCTCCTCATCGCAGGTGTGCTGATCGCGACGGCCGGCAACATGCTGTGGGATAGCTTCGTGCAAACGTCGATGCCCGACGTCGGCGTGACGATCCAGATCTGCGCGCTGGCGGTGAGCGGCTTCGTCACGCTCGCGAAAGAGGCGCTCTTTCGCTATATGCGTGCCGCCGCGCGACGCAGCGGATCGGCGATTCTCGTGGCAAGCGCATGGCATGCACGCGTGGACGCGGTGTCGACGCTCGTCGCGACGCGCTGGCCGCCTTGCGCGGTATGCACGGCGCTGCCCGGCTGGTCGGGTGAAAAATAATCGAAATGCGGACGGTATTCGCCGGTCGTGCCGTAGTGCAGGATTTGCAGACCTTCGCCGTTTTCGACCGGCCAGTTCATCAGGCTCGAAATGCGTCGATCCAGTTTTTCGACGAACGCATCTTCGCCGCGCTGATACCAGATGCCTTCACTCGTGCGGTTACGGATCACGTCTTCCTTGCCGGTCGCAGGATTCACCGTGGTGGAACGCTTCAGCCGATGCCGCGAGCGCTCGATCATCTCGTCGCGGTCGTAGGCGCGAATCACGTTGCCCTGAGCAACCGGCGATGCGTCGTACTCGTAAAGCGTCGGAATGCTTTGCGCGCGCAGCGCTTCGGTCGCGGATAGCGTGGCGGCATCATGCGCCGCGCCCTGACCCGTTTGCCCGAAGGCCTAGCCCACGGCCGCCCGCGGCGAAACCGGCCTGCAGCATGGAATCGATCATCGAATCCATGCTGCAGCCGCGCGCGACGTTGGTGGTGATCCATTCTTCCCATGCGGCGTCGACTACTGGCATGACATTCCTTGTTGATTCACGTCGATTGATCTGCAAGAAGGATCACGAAATCTTCTTGCATCAACTGACTGGCGCATAGCAAGCACGGTGCCGTGACGGCGATTTCCGCGCGGACGCCGGTACGTCAATTTGCGCGTTCGTGAGTGCGCGAATTCACGAATCGAGGCCTTCACGCCTCGCCGCGCTGCTGTTTGTGGCGGTAGATCGAAAGCCCTTTTCTCGCCTGCGCCCGAATGGCGCGCTGCACGAGCGGCGACCAGCCGAGCAGCGTGCCTTTTCACGCCCAGCGCCTGACGCGTCCAGCGCCACAGGTCGAACACGTCGCGATGTTCGGCGATGAGTCCGTCGCGAAACACGAAGCGTGCGTGGATCGTATTGACCACCGAACGCCCCGTCTGACTGAATGAACAGATAGCGCGCTTCCCAGCGTACTTCGCAGGTGCGCTCGCTCGTCGGCGCGAACGTCGCTGAACGTCAGCAAGAAATCCTGCGCCCGCGCCACCAGCATGCGCCACATGTCGCGCACTTCGTCGCCGTGTAATTCGCCGAACGCGGGGTCGCTGAACACCGCGTCGGCGGTGTAGCACGCGGCCATGGTTTCAGCGTCGCGCTGTTGAAAAGCCGTGTAGAAACGCTCGATCAGTTCTGTATTGATCAGTTCTGTATTGGAATGGCGCATTCTGTTCGTGTTGGGGTTGCCAGGAAGTTGCCCGGTGGACGAAACAGCGCTTTTTTCTGCGTCGCTTCGTGCTTGATTGTAAGCGCCCGGACAAACCACCTTGAACAACTGACTCGAACGAGCGGCCTGAACGACTAGGCGTCGGCTTCGCGCGTGAGGAGCCACACGCTCGTCGCGATCGTCACCACAACGGCTGCCGCCAGATACAGCGCTGCGCCGAAGCCACTCGCAAAGCTCGTGTGGGTACCCGCAAGCAGCGCCTCGCGCAGCGCAGGCGGCAGATCCGCGGTAGCCTGCGCCGTGTCGCCCGCAAGCACGCGCGACATGAAGCCCGCCTTCAGCACAGACGCCACGCCAGGAGAAAGCGGCGTAGTGTCGACGAAGGCCGCATGCGTACGCGCGGCGAGCACTGCGCCCAGTACGCCAACGGACGTGACGATCGCGGTAAAGCGCGTCGTCGTGCTGATGCCCGGGCCATGCCCGTGCGCTGCGGCGGCACGCACGCCATGATCGCCTTCTGCGTGTCGCCGTTCAGGATGCCCGCGCCGAGACCCGTCACGATCATGCCGAAGGCGACCAGCGCATAACGCTCGGCGCCCGCCACGAATCCGGTCAGCAGATTGCCAGCTGCTATCAGCAGCAAACCCAGCGACAGCACCGTCATGGCCGGCAGACGCCGTCCGATTGCCGCGCCGATGTATGGGCCGACCACCATCGCGAGCGCGAAAGGCAGCATGCCGACGCCCGCCGCCACCGCCGACCAGCCGAACGCATTCTGCAAATAGAGCGGCAGGAACGTCATCATCACCTGCGCGCAGGCGGCGTACCCGAACATCGCGAGCACGGCCACAACGAAGCGCGGCTGACGAAAGAGCGCGAGATCCACCATCGCATGCGCGCGAGCGCGCTGCGCCTGAATGAACGCACCGAACAGCAACTCGCAGATCGCGAGACGCGCGCACGTGATCCAGCTCGTGAGGCCGTCCGAGGACACCTCGATCAGCGCCCAGCTGCCGAGTGCGAGCGCAAGGCTAAAGAGCGTGCTGCCGGCGATGTCAAGTGGACCCGCGCTGCGGATTGCGCGACTCGCGCGTGTCGCGCACCAAGCGATGACCGCGCACACTGGCAGATTCAGCATGAAAATCCAGCGCCAGCCGATCCACTGCGTGATGACGCCACCTACGAGCGGGGCCACCGTGGTCGCGACACCCATGCACGTGTCCCACACGGCCCACGCCCGCACGCGCGCCACGCCCTCGTGGAATGTGTTTGCGATGATCGCGAGCGCCGCCGTAAGCAGCATCGCCGCGCCCACGCCCTTGATTGCGCGCGCCACGTTCAACAACGCCGCCGGCGGCGCGAGCCCGCAACCCAGCGACGCCAGCGAAAACGCCGCGAGTCCGAGCAGCAGCATTTTCTTGCGGCCGACGCGGTCGGCGAGACCGCCCGCGGGCAGCAGACACGACGCGAACGCCACCATGTAGGCGCTGACGACCCATTCGACGTCGGCGAAACTCGCGTGGAACGAGCGCGCGATGGACGGCAACGAAACGGCTACCACGTTGGTGTCGAGCACGATCAGCGCGCAGGTGGCCGACGCGGTGGCCAGCACGAAGGCGGGATTGACGGGACGCTCGACGGGATCGGATTAACGCGGCGCTAACTGGACTGGCGTGGAAGACATGCTGATAACCGGAACGGGCCGGCAAGGAATTTCACATGCCCCGATAGTAGCGGCCCCGGTATTGCCTGTCATTGTCATAGAATTACAGAATAATTAGCTTGGATGGAAATACAGACATCATGCGCTAGCTCGAACTGCGGCATATCCACGCCTTTGTTTGCGTCGCGAAACAACTGCATTTTTCACGTGCCGCCAATGAACTCGGCATCGCCGCGCCCTCGCTCACCAAACTGATTCGGGAAGCCGAAGCTGCTCGGCGTGCGGATTTTTCCTCGCACCAAGCGCTCGGTCGCGGCGAGCTGGGACGCATCAAGTGGGCTACGTGGCGTCGGCAGCTTATGCGGGCGTGTTGCAACGCGTCGTGCGCGGCTTTCGCGCCACGCACATCAGGGCGTCGACGTGTCGATCCGCGAAGTGCCGATGGACGGCGTCGCGTCGATGCTGCAGGACGGTGCTCGACGCGGCCTACGTGCGTCCGCCGATGCCGCTCGCCGAGGGCATCCAGACGAGCACCGTGCATCGCGACCGCTTCGTGCTCGCGCTGCCGGAAGATTGCGCGCTGGCGAAGCCGGCGCAGATCAGGCCTTCGCAGTTGCGCGAAGAAAGCTTCGTGTTGTCCGAACAGGAATCTGGCACGTTCGAGGTGGCGCGGCCGCTTCTCGCCGATTCTCGGACCGCGCCCCGGCACGCTCGCCGCCGTGCTCGCGTGCGTCTCACTCGGCGGCAATGTGTCCGTCGTGCCGCATACGTTCGCCGACAGCATCGCGTTGCCGGGCGTCGTGTATCGCGAGATCGCAGGCAAGCCGCTCCCTTCCGAGATCGCGCTCGCCTATCGCAAGTTCAAACGTGTGCCCGCGGTTCGCGCATTTCTCGCGTTTGTAAGGGAACGTTAAGGTTCAAGGCAGCAGAGCGCGCGTTTTTCCGTGCGCAAGGCTGACAGCTTTTACCGGCCTACGCACGCCGCGTCTCGCCATCGGACCACGCCTGAAAACCTCGCCGTTTCCACACTCCAGACGGCTTTCGTTATATCCTGTTAAATATAACGGTCCGCAACGTGAGGCGTCTGGCCGAAGTCCGGCCGCCTCACGTTGCACGAACGAGCTTTGCAGGAGTCACCCGCAGTGCGCAGTCGAACGGTTCAGTTCGTCGATGAGAAGCCACGCGCGCCGGTAAGACATGTCGAGACTGCGCGCCGCGGCGGAGATCGAACCGTGCTCGCGGATCGCTTCGAGCAGATCGACCTTGCCCGGTCCGAGCGCCACGGCGTCGCCGTTGCGGATGCGCATGCGAAAGCGCACCTCGGTGCGCGTTTTCGACGACTTCTGCGCAGGCGCTGGTTTGGGATGTGCAGGGTCAGCCATGCGCGAAAGCATACACGAACCGACATCGGGCTGCCACCCTAGCTGGATGGCTTTCGACGCGTCTTTCAGTTGCTCGCTTCAGCCGTATTCACTCGTGTCGAGGAAAGCACAATCCATAGTCCTCGCACAGCCGGGGCAACCCGGCGCTGGACCCGGCTCGATACCCAGCGAAAACGCGCGTTGCTGCGCGAGGAATTTCTTCCAGCGCAGATTGCCGGTGTTGAGCGCGACGAGCGCCGGAAAGTAGCGCGTCAGCATCCACGTGACCTTCATCGCGGCCGGCGAGGCCGAGGTCGCGCCAGAGATGATCCGGGCGCAGGCAGGCATGAGCGATGATGGTGGCAAGACAGCGCGCGTCGTTCGTGTCGACGGCGGGACTTGCGTGCTGCATCAGCTCAGCGTGAAGCGTGTCGACGAAGTGCGTCAGGTCGTCGGCAATCGGCACCGAAGCTGGAGTTTTTGTCTGCGCGTTTGTGAAATGCCGCTGCATCAGCGCCTGCCACGCCGAAGGTGCCAAGCCAAGCAGCGCAAGCTCGTTGTGCACCTCGCGTTCGAGAAAGCCACCGGCCAGCATTTCCGCGGCTATGCAGCGGGTTCGAACAAGCTCGCCAACGAAATCAAGGGCAAGCTGCGCCGCGGCGACGTGTTCATCAGCGCGAGCCCGAAGGTCAACACGAGCCTGATGGGCGAAGCGAATGGCGATCACGTGTCGTGGTACGTGAACTTCGCCGAATCGCCGCTGATGATCGGCTATAATCCGCAAAGCAAGTTTGCGTCGCAGTTCAAGAGCAAGCGCTGGGATCAGGTACTTCAGGAACCGGGCATCCGCATTGGCCGCACCGATCCGAAGCTCGACCCGAAGGGCGCGTTCACCGTCGAAATGGTGACGAAGGCCGCGGACCTCTACCATCAGCCGGACCTCGTGCAGAAGACGCTCGGCGCGCCGGAAAATCCGGAACAGGTGCGGCCTGAAGAAACGCTGGTGGGCCATCTCTGCAATCGGGTCAGCTCGACGCCGGTTTCTTCTGTTATTCCACCGGAACGTCCGACCTGAAGATCCCGTCGATCCGCCCGGTGCCGGAACTGCAAGCCAAGGCAAGCTACACGCTGACGATCCTGAACGACGCACCAAACCGTTCGGGCGCGAGCAGCTTCGTCGACTTCCTGCTGAGCGCACAAGGCCGCGCATTGCTCAAGCAACATGGCGTGGACATCATCAAGCCTGCGGTGACCGGCAACGTGCAGGCGATGCCGCCTTCGGTGCAAATCGTGATCGACGCCGCCAACCAGTAACGCGGTGAATCGTTACGCCGCGCGTCCACTGTGGTGGCTGGCGGCGCTGCTTGCCGTCTACCTGTGCGCGCCATTCGTTGCGAGCGTACCGCAACTCGGCGCGGCGGACTGGGCGAATGTCGACTGGCACGAGACCTGGTCGGCCGTTGCCGTGTCAGCGGGTAGTGCCAGCGTCGCTTCACTCGTCATCCTGCTGGGCAGCGTGCCGCTCGGCTATTTTCTTGCCCGTTCCACTTCGCGCAAGATGGCGCTGCTCGGCTTCGTCATGCAATTGCCGCTTGCGCTGCCGCCGCTTACGAGCGGCGTGCTGCTGCTCTTCCTGCTCGGTCCTTATAGCTGGATCGGACGCTTCACCGGCGGCATCTTCACAGACTCGTTCACCGGCATCGTGCTGGCCGAGACCTTCGTCGCCGCACCGTTTCTGATCATCGCCGCGAAGTCCACGTTCACCGCCGTCGATCCCGTGCTCGACGATGTGGCCGCCACGCTCAGCCACCACGCGGGCAGCCGTTTTTTCCTCGTCATGTTGCCGGTCGCGTGGCTGCGCGCCTTCGGCGAGTTCGGCGCGACCGTGATGGTCGCGTATCACCCGTACTCGCTGCCGGTTTATACCTACGTCGTGTTCGGCGGCCAAGGGCTGCCCGCGATGATGCCGCTCCTTCTGCCGAAGCTCCTCATCGCAATTCTGTGCGTGGCGCTGTCGATTTACAGCTTGCGGCAACGTACCGACGCCGACGAAACCGAAAGCGCCGACGACGCCCTCGAACCCGCGACGAATCTCACCGCGAGCCGCGGCGCGGCACCCGATCTGAAGCTCGCGTTTCATCTGCGGCGACAGTTGGGCGCGTTCGATCTCGACATCGCGTGGACGCCCGTGAAGCGGCGTCTCGCAATCATCGAACCTTCGGGTTCGGGCAAGTCGCTCGCGCTGCGTCTGATTGCCGGACTCGAATCGAACGCGGCGAGTTCGGTGCGACTCGGCGATGCAAAACTCGATGCGTTGCCGCCCGAGCGTCGTCAGATCGGCTACATGCCGCAAAACTACGGCCTCTTTCCGCATATGACGGTCGCGCAGCAGCTCGCGTTTCCCGTCGATGCCGACACCGCCAGCGCGCGCTACTGGCTCGATCATCTGGGACTCGCGCAACTGACCGCGCGTCTGCCGCGGCAACTGTCGTTCGGGCAGCGGCAGCACGTCGCGCTCGCACGGGTGCTCACGCGGCACAGCGATCTGCTGCTATTCGACGAGCCGTTCGCCGCGCTGGATACTCCGCGCCGCCGCCGTCTTCAGCAGTCGTTGCGCGCACTGCAGCGCGAAATTTCATCGGTGACGATCATCGTCACGCACGATCCCGACTAAGCTGCGCTGCTCGCCAATGAAGTGATGGTGGTCGAACAGGGACGCATGTTGCAGGCTGGCGCGATCGACGCCGTATTCGAACGCCCCGCGTCGATGCACATGGCCGGTCTGCTCGGTTTGCACAACGTGGGCGAAGAAGTCGTGATGCGAGCGCTAGGCAAAGTCGAACTGACGCCGGGCCTGGTTTTGCAAACCGGCGCGAGCGGACGCGAACATGCCGAAGGCGAACGCGTGATGTGGCGCGTGTCTTCGCATGCGCTGACCGTGACGGCGGACGGCCCATACAACGGCATGGTGGACGCCATCGAATTGCGGGGCGGCGAAAGAGGTAGCCCTGTTCGTTCGGACAGTTTTCTGAGATTTTCAAGTGGAACGTCCGGGGCGATCATGCTGCCGATCTGATCGCAGGCAGCGTTGCGAAGTATGCCTCATCCGGCATCCGGTCTGCCAG
>CALNWS010000049.1 GCA_940747215.1 uncultured Paraburkholderia sp.
GAACCCCGCTGAGTGCGTGCGTCTGGTTCCCTTTGTCATTCCCCGGTTCCTCTGCCCGCATTATCCGCTGGCTCAGGCCCCGGCCGCTCCACTGATCCGGCTGTCCAAATTCCCGCGACCACCTCTCATGAACATCCCCGCACGCGCGTGGGACGGTCGCAGAACTTGCGAAGGAAGCGGCGCTGTCACGCTCCGCTTTTTTCGAACGCTTCAATCATACGGTCGGGTTGGCACCCATGGAATATTTGCTCACTTGGCGTATGGCGCTTGCAAAGGATCTGCTGCGACGCAGTGAACGCCGCATCGCTGAGATAGCGTAGCGCGTCGGCTACAGTTCCGCCAGCACATTCAGCGTCGTCTTCACTAGGCATGTTGGACGACCGCCATCACAATATGCGCGGGAGGAGCAGGTGGTCTGCGGCACTTGAGAGTCAGTGGCACGCCTGTCAAGCTTGATCACGATACCAGCCCCGACGAATGGGCAAGGCATTGGGAACTTTCTGGCCATGCGATAGGCACTGAGCGTCGTTTGTTCAACGCCCGGTATCATGACGGGGCAGAAAGCGAGCTCATTCATGTCCGAAAATATCAAGAACACCGCAATCACTGCCGCTGGCTACATCTACCAAAATCGGCAAGGCCTCAGAGTCCTATGCGACTGGCTTGACGCGCCCTCTCGCTATTCCCGAGTCAAGTTTGAATGTGACGACGAGATGGTTGCGCCAACGGGGCTAGATGACATAGTCGTCGAGCGTGCAGACGGGCGCTCGACCTTCATCAGGTCAAGTTCACGCCAGCCCCAGACGCTTATGCGCTCTGCTGGGACTGGATGCTTGAGAAAACTGGCAAGACGGCACGAGCGCGGTCGATGCTACGCAAGTGGTTCGACGCCTTCAAATCGCTGGACCCAGCCCAGATTGGTGAGCTCACGTTGACGACCAACCGTCGGCCGGATGCCGATGTAGAAGCTTGCCTAGACGGCGGCAAGATTTCCTTCGCGAAGATCCCCGAGCCTATACTCTCCGATGTCATCGCCGAACTTGGGTGCGAAAAAGACTGTGAGGCGTTCTTTGACCAGTTACAAATTCTTCACAGCGACAAGGGATTCGAAACGCTGGAGCAAGAGATCGACGCATGACTTTGCAGGCATGGCACTCTTGAGGGCATTACCACCCTCAAGAACGCAGCGCTGAACTGGGCGACGTGGAAGAATTTTCCGCCCCCGGACGGTTGGATCGAGCTGGAACAGGTCCGCACCATCCTGCGGTCGATGCCACCAGCGCCCTTGCCCGAGGACTTCGTTGTCCCCTTAAGCTACGAGGTGCCCGACGAGACGTTCCACCGGGAGTTCGTCAAGGATGCCGTCGCCGTTACAGGTGGAACAATCGTGCTCACGGGGCCGCCTAGCCGAGGAAAGAGCACCTACCTGAGCACGCTGTGCGACACGCTCGCCGAGCGCGGCATCCCGACGGTCCGCCACCACTACTTTCTTTCAACGACGGAGCGCGGGCGTGATCGCGTCAACAGCTATGTGGTCGAGCAGTCCATCGATGCACAGGTCAAGCGGTTTCATCCCGATGTCGCAGCACCATCTGGAAGCCTACGCATGCTCGTTGAAGCGTGCGCAACACCACCGCCGGGCTCGAAAGGGTCATCGCGTTTCGGTCGCATGATCAGCTGTTTCGGTTCGCTGATCACCCATTCCGGGAACGTGATCACCCATTTCGGCAAGATGCTCGCTCGCTTCGAAAACCGCTGATCAGCGATCACCTTCAACCGAAAGGGCCGATCACGATCAACCGGAATCGCTGATCACGTTCGCCGAAATACGCAAGCACGGTCGCGCCGCGAAACGAATAGATGGATTGCGCGTCGTCGCCCACCACCGTCAGACCGTGGCCGTCCGGCTTGAGTGCGAGCAGGATCGACGCCTGCAGGCGGTTGGTGTCATGATACTCGTCCACCAGCACGTGATCGAACCGCGCCGACAGATCACAGATCGGCCGCGATCGCCGGCTCGGCGGCCATGTGCGACCAGTAGAGCAACAGGTCGTCGTAATCGAGCACGCTCTGCTTCTGCTTCGCGTCCACGTAGGCGGCGAACAGCATGCGCAGATCGGCTTCCCACTCGCGGCACCACGGGAACGCCGCCTCCAGCACGTGGCTCAACGCCGCGCCCGTATTCAAGACGCGCGAATAGATCGCGAAGCACGTGCCCTTGGCCGGAAAGCGCCGCTCTTTCGCTAATAGGCCGAGTTTGTGGCGCACGAGGTTCATCAGGTCGGCGGAGTCTTCGCGGTCGTTGATTGTGAACGCGGGCGCGAGGCCTATCAGCTCGGCATATTCGCGCAGGAGCCGCGCGCCGACGCTATGAAACGTGCCCGACCATGTGAGCCCCTGCGCCAGCGCGGCACATTCGGCGTATCGGCACCGTATTCGACGGCTTCGCGCTGCGCGTCGTTGAGCTTCGCCAGCTAGGCGGCGGTATCGGAAGACGGCGGAGATTCGGCGACGGTAGACAAGTTGATGTCGGGCGTGATGGGTGGATGACAGCGAGCAACAGGAAAACGCGGAAAAGCGGTGGCGATGCATACTGTATATCCATACAAACCGCACCGGCAAGCGCCCCTTTTTAAAAGGCATCCTCCAGGCCGCGAGGTTTGCCAAGAGCGAAAAGCGGAAAGCCCGTGACGCCTTGGCGAGCGTCACGGGCTTTCTTTCCTTCGCTATATCGAACAGCGGCAGCGGGCGGTGCGTCCGCCAAGGACCGCCGCCACACCTGAAGAAGCGCTGCTACTGCTTCTTCGCGTCCTTCACGTTCGCATCGGCGTTAGCCTTGTCGGCGTCGGCCTGAGCGTCCGTTCGTCCGTTTTTTCTTGTCGGCCTTGGCCTGCGCCATCGCTGCCTTCTTGTCCGCCTTGGATTGCTCCTTGACGGCCTTCTTGTTGGCGTGGGTCATCTGCGTGGCGGCCGGGTCGCTCGCCTGCGCGAAGGCCATCGACGACAGGCCGCCCGCAATCAGCGCGGCAAGAACGTGATTTCTAGTCGTTCACTTGATGTTCATGCGTAACCTCCCTTTCAACGCAACTCGGCTTGCGGTACATGGCGGGTAGGCGGTGGCGTGTCGGCACACTCGCCGTCACGCCACCCTTCCTGCACATCGGTTCAGGTCGGGCTCAGCGGCACGGCTTAGTGCTTGACGTCCGCGCCGTCCGACTGGTCGGCGGCCTGGCTCTGCATGTTCATCTTCATTTCGTTGTTGGTGGCCTGTTTGTCCGCCTTCTGGTTGATCTTGGCGTCGCGGACCTGTTCCTTGTTGCGACTTGGCGGCCTTCTGCTGGTCCTTCAGCGCAGCCTTGGACGCCTTCTTCGAAGCGCGATACTCGGCGTTCGCCTGGGCGTTGGCGTCGCGCTTTTGCACCAGCGGATCGGTCGAGCCCGCGGTCAGACGCATCGGCGGTGGCGTCACCGGCTGTGCACTTTGCACGCCCTGCGCAGCCAGTGCTATGCCGGCGCCCTGAGCCTGTACTTGTCCGCTCGTATCGGCGGCGGACGGTTGCGCGGTTTGCGCAACGGCTGCGGTTGCGGCGAAGGCGGTCAGAGCAGTACCGATCAGGAGCGTACGAATCTGGGTCATGGCTAATCCTCTCTGAAGTTGTTGTGACGCGGGCGCTTGGTCTCTTTTCAAGCGGCTTGGGCGCTGTCGCGGTGTTCCCGCTTCACGCCTCGCCCGTCCGTGTCTGCCGGATAACGCGGCGGGCTTTGCTGCTGAAAACCACTTTACGAGTGAATTCCTCAATCGACGACCGGTGTTACGCAACGTTTCACTTTCCGATGAGCAGATATAACACTTGCTTGCATTTGCTTGTGCGGCGCGTTGCACCGGACCGCTAACGCAGTGAAATTCACTTGGGGCAAGCTTGTGGCTTATGATGCGAACACTTGCCTGAAGGTGTAAACGACATGCTCAACCTCGATTTCACGCTCACCGGCGACTACGTCGAACTGCACAATCTCCTGAAGATTACGGGACTTGCGGACAGCGGCGGGTCGGCAAAAATGATGGTCGCGGACGGCGCCGTGACGGTGGACGGCCGCGAAGCGCGTAAAACGTGCAAGATCCGCGCGGGCCAGGTCGTGCTGCTAGGTGACACACGAATCGCCGTCCACGAGGCTTGATGCGCCCTGCATCGACAGCGCGCATGACCACCAGTATCGACTCCGGAAACTCAGAAGCCGCCACGCACCAGACTTGTGCTTCGTCCATCGACATCGGCACGGCGAACCAATAAGCTGGCGGTTTCGCCTGCCCGTTTATGACCCAATCCGACTTCAGCCAGGTGACCAGCCGGTCGCCCACCTTCACCCGCCACGCGGCCGATACCGCGCGCCTTGCCGCACCGCTCGCCATCACGCAGCTGTCGCAGATGGCGATGGGCGTCACCGACACAATCCTGCTCGGCTCGCTCGGCCACGACGCGCTCGCCGCCGGCGGCCTCGGCACCAATCTGTTTTTTGTCGTCGTGACGCTGCTGCAAGGCGTGCTGACTTCCGTCAGCGTGAGCGTCTCGCATGCGCGCGGCGCGCAGGACGAAAGCCGCGTGCCACACATCTACTGGACCGGGCTCGTGCTTTCGGTGCTGCTGTCGATTCCCGCCTTCGTCCTGCTGTCGTTCGCCGCACCGATTCTCGCCGCCTTCGGCGAGCCGGCGCTGCTCGCGCACAACGTCGGCGAATACGCGGCGGTGCTGCGCTGGGGCTCGCTCGGCAGCCTGATCGGTGTCGGTTTGCTGCGCTCGTTTCTGCCGGCCATCGGCGCGGCGAAGCGGCTTCTGTCGGTGTCGCTCGCGAGCGTCGGCGTGAACGGTTTTCTGAACTACGGGCTGATCCACGGCGCGTATGGCTTGCCACGGCTCGGTTTTCTCGGCTCGGCGGCGGCCACGACGATCACCGTCTGGCTGAGCGCGCTTGTGCTAATGGCGCTGCTGCATTTCCGGCCGCGCTTTAAGCACTACGTGTTCGCCACGCGGCCGAACGTGCCGCTGATAGGCGAACTGTTCGGCATCGGTTGGCCGGTCGCGATCACGTATGGCGTGGAATCCACGCTTTTTCTCGCCACCGGTCTGATGGTCGGCCTGCTCGGCGAATCGCAGCTCGCCGCGCACCAGATCGCGCTGAACGTGGCCTCGGTGGCCTTCAGGTGCCGCTCGCGATCGGCTAGGCGGCCAACGTGCGCGTCGGTTTCTGGTCTGGCGCCGGGCAGCCCCACGCCGGATTCGTCGCGCTAGCGCTCGGCGTCGCGTTCATGACGCTCTCAGGCATCGTGCTGATCGCGGTGCCGCACTGGATCGTCGGCCTTTACCTCCATCTCGACGACCCCCGCGAACGCCGCCACCGTCACGCTCGCGAGTTCGCTGCTCGGCGTGGCGGCGATTCCAGATCGTCGACGGCATGCAGACGGTCGGCTCGGGCTGTCTGTGCGGTCTCAAAGACACGCGCATTCCGATGCTGGCCGCTGCCTTCGGTTACTGGGTGATTGGTTTCCCGACCGGCTACACGCTCGCGTTCCACTTCTGCCTCGGCGGACGCGGCCTGTAGTGGGACTTGCCGCCGGCCTCGCGAGCGTCGTCCTGCTGATGACGCTGCGTTCCACAAGCTCAGCCTGCGCCGCGTGCCGGTTGCGGAGGCGACGCCGTTAGGTCCGGCCCTGATCTCGCCCCCGAAGCGCGCGAGCTTTAGTCGGCCCCACAAGTTGCCAACACGAACGAGCAACGAGTCGGAACCACGCCACACTCGCCGCGCCAATCACCACTGATTTCAACGGCCGCTTCATTCGCGAAGGTAAAGTGCGCGTCTGGCCGTTTGCGCGCCTCACGAAGGCCGCGCCGCTCTGCAGCCAGCAACCCGCCGCTGCACAGCCCGCTGCATATCAGCCGCTTGGCCCACCGCGTGATCTGCCGCGCAGTTTGATGCGCAGTCAGCCCGGTATTCGGCCGCGCATTCAGCCAGACTCATGCGGCGCATTTCCGGACGTCCGCCTTCGTGCGAACGTCCGCTCGACCGACCTCTGCTTTTCGCGATAAAATTAAATAAAGGACCGCACGTCATTCGCACGTCATTCGCACGTCATTGCTTGCCAGCGTCACCCGTATTCCCGCTCTGGGCGGTGCTCGTTTCGATCGCCGCGTAATTTCTCGCCCGCCTCGTTCGCGGGCGTCGTCCCGCACGTCACCACGCCCATCGCCATCATCATGCTGGCGATGGGCGTGACGCTTTCCGTCGCCGACTTTCAGCGCGTGTTTACGCGTCCCGCGCTGGTGATCGCCGGCGTGCTACACTGCCTCGTGATGCCGCTCGCCGCATGGGTGATCGCCAAGGCGCTGCGCAGCCGCCCGATCTGACCGCCGGCATGGTGCTCGTGGGTAGTGTGGCAAACGGCACGGCGTCAACGTGATGATCTACTCGCCGTGATGATCTACTCGCCGTGATGATCTCTCGCGCGCGGCGACTTGGCGCTGTCAGTTACGATCAGCGCGCTGTCGACGCTCGTCGGCGTGTTCGCAACGCCGCTCCTCACGCGCTTTTACGTCGACGAGTCGATCGCCGTCGACGTGCACGGCATGTTGATGAGCATCCTGCAGATCGTCTGCGCTGCCGATCGTCGTGGGCCACTTGTTCGGCAAGATCGAGCCGATCCTGTCGCTCGTTTCGATGGTCGCGATCCTGCCTCATCATCGGCGCGGTGGTGGGCGGCACGCAGAAGAGCATTGCGTCGGTCGGTCTCGTGGTGATGCTGGGCGTGGTGCTGCATAACGGCATCGGTTGCTCGGCGGTTACTGGGGCGGCCGTCTGCTCGGTTTCGACGAAGCCGTGTGCCGCACGCTCGCGACCGAGGTCGGCATGCAGAACTCGGGCCTCGCCGCCACGCTCGGCAAGCTGTACTTCACGCCGATCGCCGCGTTGCCGGGCACCCTCTTTTCCGTGTGGCACAACCTCTCCGGCTCGCTGCTCGCGGGCTATTGGGCAGGTCGTCCGGCGAAAGGCTCCACGCATCCGGATGGCCAACGCGCGCTGAACGCCGAGCGCGGTTAATCGACCGGAACGCCCGAAACACCCGAAGCGCAACGCGTTCAGACAACGCTTGCGCGAAACACCGGCGCGGTGGCAAGGCAAACATGCCGGCCGCGCGGGTAGTGCGAACAACAGAAACCCGCCCGTCCGATTCCCCCTTAGAATGCATTGCACAGCAGCGCGCGAGTATGGCGCGCCGCTGTCATGAAAAGCCTGCAATCAAGGGAGAAACAGCGTGTCGTCGCTTCGGGATCGGAATAAAAGCACACTGCAAAGCAAATGCGCATTCAGCAGCACTGCAAGACATTTCTTCCTGCCTCTGCTGCACGACGGCATTTTTGACCGCCTGCGCAACCAAACCGCCTGCTACCGCGTTCGACCGTCAGGAAACGCACGCACTCTCCGCGAGCGAAACCACGCCGCTGCGTACCGCGCTCGCGCCGCTCGAAGCCGCGCATCCGGACGAATCCGGCTTCCGCGTGCTGCCCACCGGCACCGACGCGTTGCAGATGCGCATTGCGCTCGCGCGCGCCGCGACGAAGACCTGGACATGCAGTAAGTACTACATCGCCAACGAGGACACCACCGGCAAGCTGCTGCTCGGCACCGCCCTCTATGCAGCGGACCACGGCGTGCGCGTGCGGATGCTGGTCGACGACCTGAACTTCAAGGACATCGACCGTGTGATGGCCGGTATGAACTCGCACAAGAACATCGAAATTCGCGTGTTCAATCCGTTCGGCAGCGCGCAGGAAGGCGTGTTCGCGCGCATCACGAACGTGTTCACGCGGATCGGCCACTTCACGCGCCGCATGCATAACAAGGCGATGATCGCGGACAACCAGATCGCGATCGTCGGCGGCCGCAATCTCGGCGACGAATATTTCAGCGCAAGCGAAACGCTGCAATTCCACGATCTTGACGTGCTCGCCGCGGGTCCGATCACCGCCGACGTCTCCGCGAGTTTCGACGACTACTGGAACAGCAGCATCTCGTATCCGTTGCGTGTGCTGAACAAGCAGAAGTTCGACGCAAAGGAACTCGACCAGACGCGCGACGACCTCCGCCAGCACTGGCGCACGAACGCCGATCCGTATAACGCCAAATCCCTGAACGCGACGCCGCTCGCCTCGCAGATCGCCGCGCAGCAACTCGGCCTGACGTGGGCGCATGCGGAGTTCAAGGCGGACGAGCCGGAGAAGATCGAGGGCCCGTCGCCGGATTATGTGAGCCCGCCGATGAAGCGTCTCGCCGATCTCATGCACGACGCGCAAAAGGACTTCCTGATCATCTCGCCTTACTTGGTGCCGCACGAAGCAGGCGTGAAAGCACTCGGCGGTCTCACCCATCGCGGCGTACGCGTGGCAATCCTGACGAATTCGCTTGCCGCCACCGACGCCGTCGCGGTGCAGGCCGGCTACAGTCCGGTTCGCGTTCGCGCGCGAGTCTGCATGCCAAAACGTGTGTGATCGACCGGAAGATTCTCGTAATCGGTTCGATGAATCTCGATCCACGTTCGGCTCATCTGAACACGGAACTGGCGCTCGTGATCCACAACCCGGTGCTCGCCGAGCAGGTGGCGGCGATCTTCGATCGCGCCACCGCGCCCGAAGTGAGCTACCGCGTCACGCTCGCGGACGACGCCCAAATCGCCTACCTGCGCTCGATCGGCGCGCCGCTCTCGCCGCTTGTCTGGACCGATGTCGAAAACGGCAAGTGCCGCACGTACATTTTCGATCCGCAAGCGCGGTTTGTACCGGAATGCGCTAACCGGGCTATTCTCTCTTTTGCCTGTCAACGCAAAACTTTGAACCGCGGAGTGAAACATGACTGATGACGTACGAATGGAGCGCGACACGTTCGGTGAAATCGCCGTACCGAATGCCCGTCTGTGGGGCGCGCAAACCCAGCGTTCGCTGCAGAATTTCCGGATCTCGACCGAGAAGCAGTTGCCCGAACTGATCGACGCGCTCGCCGTCATCAAGCGCGCTGCCGCCGAAGTGAACCAAGGCCTCGGCGTGCTCGACGAAGCCAAGGCGAAGGCAATCATGCAAGCCGCCGACGAGATCATCGCGGGCAAGCACCCCGAAGAATTCCCGCTCGCCGTGTGGCAAACTGGCTCCGGCACGCAGACCAACATGAACCTCAACGAGGTGATCGCGAACCGCGCGAGCGAACTGCTCGGCGGCGAGCGCGGCGAGTCGCGCAAGGTGCATCCGAACGACGACGTAAATCGCGGCCAGTCGTCGAACGACGTGTTCCCGACCGCCATGCACGTGGCCGCCGCCGTCGCGATCGTCAAGCATCTGCTGCCTGCGCTCAAGACGCTGCGCGCAACGCTCGACAGCAAGGCGAAAGCTTTCGCGGACATCGTCAAGATCGGCCGCACGCACCTGCAGGACGCCACGCCGCTCACGCTCGGCCAGGAGTTCTCGGGCTATGTCGCGCAGCTCGATCACGGCATTCATCACGTGGAATCGGCGCTGCCGCATCTGTATGAACTCGCACAGGGCGGCACGGCCGTCGGCACGGGTCTGAACGCGCATCCGCAATTCGCCGACAAGGTGGCGGCCGCGATCGGCAAGCTCACCGGTATGCCGTTCGTGTCGGCACCCAACAAGTTCGAAGTGATGGCCGCGGCGGATGCGCTCGTGTTCGCGCACGGCGCGTTGAAAACGGTGGCGGCAAGCTTGAACAAGATCGCAAACGACATTCGCTGGCTCGCGAGCGGCCCGCGCTGCGGCCTCGGCGAACTGTCGATCCCCGAGAACGAACCGGGCAGCTCGATCATGCCGGGCAAGGTCAACCCGACGCAATCCGAAGCCCTGACGATGCTGTGCGCACAGGTGTTCGGCAACGACGTCGCGGTGAATATCGGCGGCGCGAGCGGCAACTTCGAACTGAACGTATTCCGGCCGATGATCGCGCACAACGTGCTGCAATCGGTGCGTCTGCTGGCCGACGGCGCGGTGAGTTTCAACGACAACTGCGCGGTGGGCATCGAGCCGAATCGCGACCGGATCGACACGCTGCTAAACGAATCGCTGATGCTGGTCACGGCCCTCAATCCGCACATCGGCTACGACAAGGCCGCGCAGATCGCGAAGAAGGCGCACAAGGAAGGCACGACGCTGAAGGCGTCGGCGCTGGCGCTCGGCTATGTCACCGAGCAGCAGTTCGACGAATGGGTCCGGCCGAAGGATATGGTCGGGAACTGAACGGCGAGTTTTCAGTGAAGCGCGGCAGGCGCGTCGCGAACCCTGCGTTCACGATGTGCCTGTCGCGGTATCGCTCAGACCTTGCCCTGAGCAACTTCTTCCGGCTTCAGCTCGACGATCGCGTCGAGCGCTTCTTTCACGTCCATCGCGTATTTGACGAGACGCTTCTGCGCTTCTGCTCTTCCGTTTCCGGCACGAAGGCGGGTACCGGCACCGGATGCCCGTTTTCGTTCACCGCGACCATCACCACCAGGCAGTCCGTGGTTTGCAGCAACTCGCCGCCTTTCGGGTCGCCGGCGTGCACCGACACGTGAATGTGCATGCTGGTGCGGCCGGTCGCGACGACACGCGCGCGCAGTTCGACCAGATTGCCGACCAGAATAGGCCGGCGAAAACGAATGTTGCCGACGCTGACCGTGCGCAATAGCGCCCCGACCAAGACGGCCGCGCACGCATACGCGGTTTCGTCGATCCATTTCATCAGCGCACCGCCGTGCACCTTGCCACCGAAGTTGACGGAAGTCGGTTCGGCCAGAAAGCGGAAAGTGGTTTCGGAGCGATCCAGCGGCGCTATGGAAGGGGTGCTCATCTTGACTCCGGTCAATCGGATGCTTGAAAGGAGGCGATTATACGAGCGTAATATTGACTACGTCGCGCAATGCTATGCGGCGGCGTGGATACGAGTCGGGGCGGCGCTTTCGGCTCGGCGGATTTCCGCGCCGCGCATGCGAAGCGTCCGGCTAACGGCCGGGATGCAGCCACGCCGCACCAACTCGCGGCGCGTGTCGCCGCCGTGCTCGCCGACATGAAGCGCTCGCGATAATCGAGCGGCAACACGCCGAAGCGCCGCACGAACGCGCGTCGCAGATTCTGTTCGCTGCCGAATCCGCAGTCGGTCGCAATGCGCTTGAGCGGTTTGCGCGGCTCGGCGAGCGCGTGCGAAGCCGCTTCCAGCCACAGCGTGGAGACGGTTTTGGCGGGCATGCGGCCCACTTCGTCGACGTAACGCCGGGCGAACGTGCGCGGATTCATCTGCGCGCGCTCGGCCAACCACTCCACCGAAAGGTCGTCGCGCAGATTGGTCGCCATCCAGCTGTGCAGCGCCTCGAACGGACCGTCCGCCGACAACTGTGCCGCGAGCGCCGCGCTGAACTGCGACTGGCCGCCCGGCCGCTTCATGAACACCACGAGCCGCCGCGCCGCCTGCATCCCGACCGCGTGACCAACGTCCTCTTCGATCAGCGCGAGCGCGAGATCGATGCCGGCCGTCACGCCGGCCGAGGTCCAGACAACGCCCTGCTCACTGTCGTCCCGGATGAAGATCGGATCGGCGTCCACTTTCACGTCGGGAAAGCGCCGCGCAAGCAGAGGCGCCTCGCGCCAGTGCGTGGTGGCGCGGCATCCGTCGAGCAGACCCGCCGCCGCGAGGTAGAACGCGCCCGTGCAGACCGAGCACACGCGGCGCATTCGTCCTGATCCATTCGATTAGACTCGTTTGCAGCGCGCCATGCGGGTCGATCGGGACGCTAGGAACGATGAGTGTGTCGATGGGTTCGCCGTCGAGGGAATCGAGCCGTTGGGTGACGACCGGAAAGCCAGGAAACGTGGACAGCACGCCGCCGTCGACCGACGCCACCGTCGTGCGATACGCAACAGTGCGCATGCTGCCCGCCGCTATTGCCCTGCCCGGCTGCCGCCGCGAGCGTCAGCTCGGCGCACCAGAAAGCCTCCAACGGTCCGCAGGCGCCGAGCAGGACGAGATCCGGGGCAACCGCGAAAACGATGTGACACGCCGTCATCGGGATACCGCCTCAGCAGGTTTGAGTTTGCGCGACCACGCATACGCGAGCGTCGCCAGCGCCGCCGCGCCGAGCAGCGGAAAGATTGCCGCGTTGATCGTCGCCCAGCCAAAATGCGCGAGCAACTGCCCGGCGAACAGCGAACCGAGCGCCGAGAACGCGAACGTCGTGAACTCGCTCATGACCTGCGTCTTCGCCCGCTCGGACAGCCGGTACGACTGCGCGAGCAGCGTCGAGCCGCCGACGAACATGAAATTCCAGCCCACGCCGAGACAGGCGAGCGCCGCGTAGAAATGCGGCAGATCGGTCGAGCGCAAGGCCAGCACGCCGCACAGCGCCGACAGCACGATGCCCGTGCCGATCACCTTCAGCACGCCGACGCGCGCAATCAGCCTCGCGGAAAAGAGCGACGGCGCGAACATGCCGACCAGGTGCCACTGGATGATCGACGCATCATCCATCGCCGATCTTATGGCCGCACGCAACGGCGGCGATCGGCGTGGCGGTCATCACGAAAATCATGACGGCGTAGCCGAGCGCGTTGTTGGCGAGCGCGGCGGCGAAAATCGGCTGCCGCACGATTTCGTCGAGTGGCCGCGCGGGTTCGCTTGTCGTGGTTTGACCGACGACAGGCGCCTCGTTGCGGTACAGCAATGCGAGCAGTGCGATCGACAGCAGCCCGAAGCACGTCACGAGCGCATACGACCCGGCGAACGTGACCGGCGCGAGCCAATCCTTGCTCCACGCCGCGAGCAGCGGTCCGCAGACGGCGGCCACCACGCCTCCCGCCAGCACCGTGGAAATCGCGCGCCCTTTGCCTTCGACGCCGATAGCGTCCGCGGCCGCGAGGCGGTAGTACTGCGCGAAGGCCTGAAACGCGCCGACGGTCGTGCCTACACAGAACGTCCAGAAGCTGTGATGAAAGATCGCCCACACGGACAGCGCGCCATCAGGAATGACGCGAAGATCGTCGTCAGCGCGGCAGCGACGGTGATGAGCGAGAACGGGAGCATCGCGAAAGCCTTGTCGTCGGCGAGCGTGTAGCCGACGAGGCCGGTAAGCGTCAGATCGATCGATACCGACGAGGTGTAGAGCGCCTGACATACCGCGAGCACGCGTGCGCCGCGCTGGCCGTGTGGCGCATTGCCGTGTGGATGGCGACAGCGCTTTCAGAATGAGGTGACGGCGCGCTGGCGGAGGTGGTAGCGGTCGGCGGCATGGGCGGCCCATGAGGGACGAAGTGACGATAGTGCATCGTCGCAGAGTCACGAATGGCAATTGTGACATTGTTGCATCAATTTCTGCCAACCGCGTTACCGTCCCGCTCTTTCGCTCTTTCGTCGAACCGGCCGGCGAGAGCAAAAGGCTATTTGTGAAACATGATGCCTTCGTCGATGGTGCCGTACATCGTGATGCTGCCGGTGCCCGCGCCCGAGTCCGACGCATCGCCCCACACGCGGCAAGCCAAAGAACCGTCGTGGCTACGGCAAGGAGAGTTTTCATGACTGCGGATTCCTGCAAAGACAGAAGCCGATTCTAGCCTGGCGGCATGGGCACGCGCCGTTGGCGCCTTAGTGCGGTTCGCGGCATGTTTCAAGACGGGCGGCTCACCGCAATCTCGTAGTCCCGGTATTCGACGCTTCACGCTAAGCTGAAACATCGAATGCCGCAGGCGGATAAAGTGCACTCATCCGCCCTATGAATCGGAGCCTCGCATGCCAGCCACCCTCACAGACGACAACAACCATTTTCCCGGCCTGAGCCGCATCGGCGCCCTGCTCGCCGATCCCGGCCGTGCTGCGATGCTGTGGGCGCTGATGGACGGCAGCGCCCGCCCCGCCGGCGAACTGACGATGATCGCGGGCCTGTCACCGTCGGCGGCGAGCGCGCATCTCGCGCGTCTCACCGACGGCGGCCTGCTCGCGCTCGAAGTGCGCGGGCGGCACTGGTATTTCCGGATGGCGTCGGCGGATATCACGGCCTCGATCGAAGCGCTCGCCAACGTCGCGCAAGTTAGCGCGCCGCAACGCAGCGTGCCGCGCCCCGTACGCACGGTGCCCGTCGACATGCGCTACGCGCGCACCTGCTACGACCACATGGCGGGCGAACTCTCCGTGCGTGTGTTCGAGCAGATGGTCGAGCGTGGGCTTCTCGCTGCGCACGACAATTCGCGCGGCATCTCTCTCGAAGCCACCGCCGAAGGTGCCGCACGTTTCGCCGACTGGGGCATCGACCTGTCCGCGCAAAAGAGCCGCCGTCGCCGGTTCGCGTGCACGTGTCCGGACTGGAGCGAGCGGCGTCCGCATCTGGGCGGCGCCCTCGGCGCGGCCTTGCTGGACTCATGGTCGAAGCACGGCTGGGTGGAGCGCACCGACCGCCCGCGCATTCTGCGGATCACGCCGTCCGGGCATCGGCATTTCGATGCGTTTCTGGCTTCCTAGCGGCGTATTCGTGGCCTCCCAAATGCGTCAGAAGCGGCGTCGGAACCGGCGTCAGGAAACGTCAATCGGCAGGCGATTGAAAGCCGCGCACGTCGCCTGAAACTTCATCGAGACATTTTGTTACATGCTCGCGAGGCGGCCTTACAAATGTGGGGGCCTGAAACAAACGGTACGGGTACAGTGGTTTCCGGACGCTGCCATCGCGGCGTTCGCTGGAGATAAACATGAAAACAGCGACCACACACACTCACTCGAAACGACACCCGCTCGGCTACACGTTGATCGCCGCCGCGTTCCTGTTCGCCGCGCAAGCGTCGCTCGCGCAGGTTCCCGAGCCGGCCGCGCCTCAAGGCGCGGCGACGCAGAACGTCGATCCGCCCGGACGCATCGCGCGTCTGAACTACATGGCGGGCACTGTCACCACGGAACCGGCGGGCGCGACCGACTGGTCGTACGCGCAAGTGAACCGCCCGCTCACCACGGGCGACCAGCTCTGGGACGACCAGAACGCGTGCTCCGAACTGCACATCGGCTCGACGGCCGTGCGCCTCGCCCAGTCCACGAGTCTCGATGTCCTCAATCTCGATGACAGCACCGCGCAGTTGAAAGTCGCGCAAGGCACGCTGTCAGCGCGTATGCGCGAACTGGCGCCGGGCTCGTCGCATGAAATCGACACCGAACTTGGCGCTCGGCCTGAACGGCCCCGGCGACTACCGCGTCGACGTCGCGCCGGACGGCAGCAGCACGACTGTCACCGTGCGCAGCGGCAGCGCGACGGTGTATGGCGACAACGGTCAGGTGCCGGTCGCGGCAGGCCAGCAGATCCGTTTCGACGGCACCGCGTTGCAGCAGGTCGCGAACAACGCCGCACCGGGCGATGCCGCCGAAGACCGCTCAGTCTCGGCGCGCTATGTGTCTCGCGCGACGTTCCCGGCTACGAAGATCTCGATGCCAACGGCACGTGGCGCAACTCGCCGCAATACGGCGAGGTATGGGTGCCGCGCGCGACGCCGGCCGGCTGGGCGCCGTATCACGACGGGCACTGGGTCTGGCAGGTGCCCGTGGGGCTGGACGTGGGTCGACGACGCGCCGTGGGGTTTCGCGCCGTCTCACTACGGCCACTGGGCCTAGGTGGACGATTCGTGGGCGTGGGTGCCGGGACCGCTCGTCGCGAGCGCGCCGCCGGTGTATGCCCCGGCGCTTGTGGCGTTCGTCGGCGGCGGCATCAACTGGGGCGTCGATCTGGCGATCGGCAGTGCGGTGGCCGCGGGTGTCGCGTGGTTCCCGCTCGGTCCCGGCGAGCCGTGGCATCTGCACTGGGGTGGCAACGATCATTGGAGCTCCGGCTACTACGACCGCGTGAACCGCACGACAGTGGTCAACAACTACAACCGCAACGTGAATATCACGAATATTCACAATACGTACATCAACTACCGCGCGCCTAGCGGCGTGACGGCGGTACCCGCGACGGCGTTCGTCCACGGTCAGCCGGTTGGGCGCTTTGCGCAGAAGGTTGATCCGCAGCAGTGGCACAACACGCGGATCAATCCGGGCGGTCCGGGCATCGCGCCGGTGCGCGAGAGCTTCGGTTCGGGTTTGCGTAACGCCAACTACCGGCCGCCTGCCGCGCTGATGTCTCGGCCCGTGGTCGCGACGCACAATCCGTCGATGCCGGCCGCGTATCATGACAGCCTCGCGCAACGTTTCGCGCAGAACGAGCGTCATGAACCGGCGTGGACGCAGCAGCCGCATGCGCCGATGGCGCAGCAGGCCCAGCAGCAGCACGGTCCGTAGGAAGCGAACGCGGGACGTCCGCAAGGCGTGCCACAGCAAGGCGTGCCACAATCAGGTATGCAGACCAATGCCGGCATGCAGCATGGCGGCGGGCCCGCGTCCCGAGGAAAACCAGACGGCCATGCAACAGCGTCAGGAAGCGATACGCGGGCTGCAGGCTGAGCAGCAGGCTCAACAGCGGGCGTAACAGCAGGCTCAGCGACAGGCGGAACGTCAGCCCGAACGCTAGGCAACGCAACCGCAGATGCGCGCGGAACAGCCGCGTCAGGAGTTCCAGCCGCAACAGGCCCAGCAGCCGCATCCTCAGGCGCCGCATGCGGAGTAACCCCGGCCGGCAACCGCAACACGCCGAGCAGCACTCAGGCGGCGGCAATCATGAGAAGCATCACAAGGGCTAACTACGACGGCCGAGCCGTTCGTGATCGCATCGCTCACACGGCTCAAAACGTCAAAACAAAACCCCCGCAATGCAAATTGCGGGGGTTTTTGTTTGCAACCAGCCCAGCTTTGGCGAACTCGCGATCAGACCGACATGGGCACCGTTAGCGGTTCATGGTGCCGATAGCCGACCAGCGAGAAATCCGACGGCTCGATCTTCTCGAGCCACTCCGGCTCGTAGACGCCCGTCTTCGCGTAGTCCAGCACGCGGTCGGAAATGGCGAGCGTGGGGCTTTTGTACGGTTCGCGTTTCAACTGCTGCTGCACCATGTCGATCTGATTTTCGTAGATGTGCGCGTCGCCGATGAAATACGTGAACCACCGCGGCGTATAACCCGTAAGCCGGCCGACGAGGTGCAGGAGCGCCGCGCCTTCGGTCAGGTTGAACGGCGTGCCGAGGCCGACGTCGTTGCTGCGGATATACAGGCACAGCGAAATTTCCTTGCGCGCGACGTTCGGCAGAAACTGGTACAGCAGATGGCACGCCGGCAACGCGATCTGGTCGAGCACAGCCGGATTCCACGCGTGAAACAGAATGCGGCGGTCGGCGGGATTCTGCATGATCGTGTCGAGACACTGACGCAGTTGGTCAATCGCCTTGTACAGCAGCACCTTGCGGCTGCCCTCTTCTTCGAATTCCGTCACGACTTGAAAGCCGCGCGACGTGGCGTCGGCCAGTTGCACGCTCGCGCTCGCGTCCAGCACCTTGTACGCCGGCCATTGACGCCACTGCACGCCGTAGACCGCGCCAAGATCGTCCGGACCTTCGCGGTAAGGGTTCGCGAGCCATTGCGGATTCTGGTTCGCGTTCGCGTCCCATACCTTGCAGCCGAGATCGCGGAAATCGGCCGCGCTCTGCGACGCGCGCAGAAAGCCGACCAGTTCGCCGATCGCTGACTTGAACGCCAGCTTTTTCGTCGTCACCGCGGGAAAGCCCTGCTGAAGGTCGAAGCGCAACATGGCGCCCGGCATGCTGATGGTGCGAATGCCGGTGCGGTTTTCCTGCCACGTACCGGTGTCGAGAATCGTGCGAACGAACTCGAGATATTGTTTCATGCGGATTCCTTCGACAAGGCGCGAGCCTGGAAACTCAAAAGCGCAACGAAATTGGGCGTAAAATTCAATTTTAACAAGCGCGGCCGAACGCCGCCGGGTTGTCGGCGCAGTGCGGAGGGAAACGTTCAGGAAGCCAGCCGGGAGACGCTACACAGCGATCCGCCGGATCGCCCTATGTGCATTGGATAGAAAAGGTGTGACGCGTGCTGTCAGATTGCGAACAACGAAAAGGACAGCCGACAAGCCGGAGCGCCTGACAAGGGGCCACATAGCTGCGACGCGATTAAGCCGCGATGCCCGGCGCCGCATCTCGAAGTTAAAGATGCGGCACGGATGCCGGCAGATCGCCATGCGGGGCGGCCATCGGCTCGCCTTCCATATGACGCATGCCGTGCGAACAGAGCAAACGGTCAGCGTCACGTGTGAAATGCCGAGTTCTTGAGCGGCGTCGCCGAGGCGGCCACGATGACGCAGCAACGCCAGCTCGATCGCCTGACGTTCGGCCGCTTCACGCGCCTGCGCGAGCGAAACCGGCACGATCTCGACGTATTCCACGAGTTCGAAATCGCGCGCCGTGATTGCCCGCCCTTCCGACATGACGATGGCACGCCGCACGCGGTTGATCAGCTCGCGGACGTTGCCCCCGGCCAGCCGTAGTTATGTTATGCCAGCGCGGCGATCGCGTCGGGCGCAAAGCCACGCAGCCGACGGCTCGCGTCTTTCTTGAAACGCTCGAGCATGTGCCGCGCGAGCAATTCGATGTCCTTGCCGCGCGAGCAGCGGCGGCTCGTCGATCTGCAGAACGCACAGATGGTGATACAGGTCGGAACGGAACCGCCCTTCGATCATCGCCGCGGTCATGTCCACGTGCGTAGCGGAAATGATCCGCACGTCGACGTCGATCGCACCGTGGCCGCCGAGGCGCTCCACCTTGCGTTCCTTGCAGGAAGCGCAACAGGCTCGCCTGACTTTCGAGAGGCAGATCGCCGATTTCGTCGAGAAAGAGCGTGCCGCCGTTCGCGACTTCCACGCGGCCGATCTTGCGCTAGTTCACGCCCGTGAAGGCACCGCGCTCGTAGCCGAACAGTTCGGATTGCAGCAGGTGCGGCGGAATCGCGCCGCAATTGATCGGCACGAACAGCGCATTGCGGCGCGCCGAACGTTCGTGAATCGCAACCGCCGTGAGTTTCTTGCCCGTGCCCGATTCGCCGGAGATGAACACCGGCGCGTCGATCATCGCGACTTTGCGAATGGAGCGGAACAGGGCGAGCATCGCGTCGCACGAGCCGACCATTTCGCCTTCGGCACCTTGCGATGCATCGTTCGAAGTGGGTTCGCCCATGCCGTATGCATGACCGACGGAATCGACGATGCGATCACCAGAATACGGCACCGTCACATAATCGAAACAGTGTCGCGCACGAGACGGAACAAGGCGGCGTCCTGCAGTTGCCCGGGCATGGTCGCGGCGACCCAGCCGACATTCGGTTCGGCATGGTCAGGCAGGATTTGAATGCGGCGATTTCATGCGGCTGGAAACGGCTCGACAGATCGAGCAGGCCGCCCGCAGCCGTACCGGCGCGAACAGCCCGGCGCACGTCGCGCGCCGATCCAACGACTTCCACGTGCCAGCCGCGCTGAAGAAAGCGGGTATTCAAAAGCTGGTATTCAGTTCCGCGCTCGGATCGCGTGAAACGTAAATCAGTTGCCGCGTTGCGGGTTCCATTATTCAGATCCTCTAGTCAACGAACGTTAAGGATGATGCACGCACCTGAACCGAAATTCAGACACGCTGACTCGTTCGGGATTCGCGAATTAGCGCAAACCGAACGGCCATTCCATTCCGTGCGGACAGCTGATCCCCAAGAAAGCGGCGTGTGTGTTTGAGACGGCCCTGAGTGAGCTTTTTAAATCTGATGCTCTTTTTTGAGAGCTTACTATACGCGCGCCGCCTGGAAAACAATTATGCGAAGCTAATGCGCAACTCCTTGCCCACCAAGGCTCAGCGGCCCGTAAATATTTATTCAGCCGACAAATAAAACCGTTGTGGAAGCGCTTTTCCTAAGGTTCACTCTAAGGTAGTAGATCATACCGTCGGGATTAACGAAAAAACGGTATTTCCTGCCCGCCGTTTCAGCGCTGAAACATTTCTGACCGATTTTCGAATTCCGGCTTCGAGTTTTGCGAGCGCATCCTCCAGATGCATCAATGGATTGCGACCGATGGCACATGTTTCGCTAAATGTCCTGCACCAAGGAGACACATCATGCGACTCGTTTTGTGCATCGACTTGAGCCGGATTGCACGCTGTGCGGTGATGTGCACCGCCATCGCGCTGTTTCTCCCGGCCGCCACGCCTCCATGCACAGAGGAATCCATCACGGCGCAATCCGCCACCGTGGGCGGATTGCGCCGATCGCTACACCGACAACTACGGACAACCACACCGCCGACTCCGCTGCCACATCCGCTCTGACGGCAACGGTCGAGCCTGCCGCCGTCACCCCGACGGAGATCCGCCAGCTCGCCGGCACCGTGCTGAGCATTCCGGCCGATGTCGCATCCATGAACGATATTTCGCTCGACGACCAAGTGCTCTCGCGTCAACGCGGCGGCGCAGTCGGCATGTTGATGGTCGCGGCCACGCCGCAACTCATGCGAGCCAACGGCAGCAGCGTGACGCTGTGGAACGAGATCGCCCCGCCGTCGCCGCTGCCGATCCCGGTCGACGCCGCGCAAGGCAACGTAGCGAGCTACCAGAGAAAGTAACGCGAACAAAAAATCGGCACAGAGACATAGAATGGAGAAGTAAAACAGACAGACAGGTAGACAACAGGGGGCACGGCGCACACAGCATGCCGCGCTCGAGAGACAAGAAAGAAGAGAAAGAGACGCGAAGTCAGGGACCGATATGACCACCACTACCCGGACGCGGGGCGTGCACACGCAACTCGCGGTGTCGTCGAACGCCTCAACGGCCGTGTGCTGGCAAGCGCGCTTGCCCTCTTCAGCGGTCTCCTTGCAACGAACGTCATGGCGCAACAGGCCATGAATCCCGGCGACAATCATCGTCGAGCGCATGGTCACGCCGCGCAACGCCTTCGTACCGGTTCCGCGCAATCAGGATCCGGTCGCGGTGCGCGCCACCACTTTCCCGGCCAACACGTTCAATCCGGCCGTCGCCCAGCTCGTCAGCGATACCGATCTGACGAACGCGCACGGGTCCAGCGGTGTGGCTGAAGGCGGCGTGTTAAGCGGCACCGGCATGCAGGCGGTCGCGCAGATCCTGAGCGGCAAGGCAACCGGTAATACCGTCGCGCTGAACGCGGGCGGCATCGGCAATCCGGCGCCGGGCATCGGCGGAACCATTACATCGTCC
Organism: uncultured Paraburkholderia sp.; assembly: GCA_940747215.1. Lineage (GTDB taxonomy): Bacteria > Pseudomonadota > Gammaproteobacteria > Burkholderiales > Burkholderiaceae > Paraburkholderia. Next base: position 21,200 of record CALNWS010000049.1, read on the forward strand.
GTGACGGGCTCGCTCGCACCGCTCTCGAATGCACTTTCCGGCGCGCTCGGAGGTTTGAAATGAACGCCCTCGTTCTGCGTCGCCGGCAGCTCGCGCTGCATGTCGCGACCGCAGTCGCGCTCTGCGCCGCCGCCCTCGCCGCGCCGTGCGTTCATGCGCAAAGCGCGCAGTCAATGCCGGGGCCGCTGCCGGTGATCGGCGCGACGTCGACGATCGGAAACGGCGCGGACGTCACGGGCGCGTTCACCGTCAACGAAACGGCCGGCGCGAACAACGCGCAGCTCAATCAGGTGACGGTGAGCACGGGCGGCGCGGTCGCCAACGAGAACGCCAGCCTGCAAAGCGCGAGCGTGGCCGCGAAGGTCACGAATGCGCAGGCTTCGATCGAAGCCTGCGCTTTTTCGAATACATCCGGCGCGGTGCTGGTGAACCAGTCCGCCGGAGCAGGGAATCTGCAGCGCAACAGTACCCAGTTGGGGACTGCGGCGCTCGGAGTTCGAGACCGTCTCGGATGGGGAGCTATCCGAGACGGTCTCGAAAAACAGAAGTCTGGGCCAATCCATTGGGGTTCATAGCGTACGCGAGGCGGCTATCTTAAGCGATCGATGCCTTCAAGAACGTCAACGGGATCGTGCAGATCAACCAGGCAGCCGGCACCGGTAACGCAACGGCAAAACAGTTTTGTGCTCCGTCCCCGGCGGGCACTTTTTTAACTGACCACACTTAAGTATCGGAGCGAATCATGAAGCGCACTCTCATTGCAGCAGCCGTTCTCGTCGCCGCATCCAGCAGCGGGTTTGTCGCGCCGCAGAAGGCCTATGCAGAAGGCCTATCTATTCAACGCGACGCTGATCGGCGACGCGGTGGCCGTCGAAGGTCTGGTAGGCTTGTATGGGTATGGTTGCGTGCACGTGTCGATCACGGCCGGCGCCGTCGTCAACAATAGCCAGATGGTCAAACGTGCACGCCACGCTCGGTCCGCAGGCACAGAGCTACACGACCGGCCGCGTGACGACCACGGTCAACAACAAATAACGTCGTCGATTAAGGGCGGCGGCTATGCGTTCCTCAAGGATTCGCAAAGCCACTCGTCGAGCGCACAGGGCGCGCAGGCATCGGTTGGCTATGCGTAGGGCAACCAGAGAGCAGCCGTGCAAGGCGGCGGCTATCAGATGAGCCAGCAGGCAGCGGCGATTGAAGGCGGCTTCAGCCATACCAGCCAGAACTCCGGCGCTCACGTCGCAGCCGGCGGCTACGACTACCAGCAGCACAACGGCTTCAACAACGGCAGCGGCTCGTTCCACGCAGGCGGCGGATTCCAGGCCGGCTACAACGAATCGAGCTATGCCAACTCGTCGGGCGTGGCAGGCGGCTTCGAAGCGTCGGAAGCATCGGGCCAAGGCAAGGTGTGGGGCTACAAGGCCAATGAAGGTTCGGGCTTCACGGCAGTCGGCGAACAGTCGTCCAGCTACCAGTCGAGCCGCTCTTCGTCGAGCGATTCTTACGGCGTCGCCTTCGGCGTCGACGCAAGCCTCGCCACGACGAACGTATCGACGACCGGCTCCGTGACGCAGCACATCGACACGCAGCAGGCCGGCACGCTGAACGCGACGACGGGCACCAACGCGGTAAATGGCGTCTCGGGCAACCTCGGCATCAACATCGCCGAAGGTATCAGCAACGCCCAGAGCAACGACACGTCGCTCGCTTCGGTGGACATCGGCAACGTGTTCGGCAATGCGCAGATCTTCAACAACCAGTCGTCGAGCGGCTCGGCACGGATTAACAATTTCAATCTGAACGCGTCGATCGGCGATGGCTCGTTCTCCGGTGGTAACGGGCAACGTCGGTGTGAACATCGCCGGCGGCGCGGGCAACCTGCAGCACAACGGCCTCGCGATCGCTGCGCTCAACAGCGGTCACTAAGCCGGGCGGCAGCAAAACGTAAGCGGACCACAAGCAGCAAACCAGAAGCCACATCGCAGTCAGGTGGACGGACGGCAGCTTCATAAGCCGCCGGCCCGTAAAAAAGCAGCGGCAAACGTGCATTGGCCTGAGCAGGCGCACAAACAATAAGCACGCGCTCCGGTCGAGTAGACCAGCATGTCCGGGTTCAAGGGGGTTCCCTGCGCTACGGTTCGCTGCAGCGCTCGCAAGCTGCGCTTTGTGCGCGGATTTCGCGTTCGTGCAGGCGACGGTGGATACGTCCACGCTGGCGGGTATTCCGCTCAGAAAGACAGTCCGCTCGATGAAGGACATCCGCTACAGCCACATCGTCAACCAGCAGTTCGACTACAACTGCGGTGCGGCGGCGCTGGCCACACTCCTCAAGTACGGCTACGGCATCGATATTCCGGAAACCGAACTGATTCGCCGGACGATAGTGTTCTCTACACTTGAAGTGGTCGTCAAGAATGGTTTCCCAATGCTCGACATGAAGAAGTTCGTCGAGACCATCGGCCTGCGCGGCCGCGGCTTTCGTGTGAACGCCGACGCACTCCGCCATCTGCAGATTCCGGTGATGATGCTCATGAACATCGACGGGTACGAGCATTTCGTGATCGTCAAGCATGCACAGGACGGCCGCGTGTTCATCACGGATCCGGCGATCGGCAATCGCATCGTGCTCGAAGAGGACTTCGCGAAGACCTGGAACGGTCTCGTGTTCGCGGTCCTCGGCAAACCCTTCAGGGAGGATTCCCCCGCTCTTGCAGGACAACGAGTCGCTCGCGCTCAAGCTGCGGGCCAGCGCGCTGGCCAACGGCACTGCCGCGACTCCCTTCGTCGAGTATGGCTTGATCAAGGCAGACCTGTTCTGACTCAACCATGAAGCAACAACTCACACACTTCGGGCTCGCGATCTGCGCCCTGCTGGGCGGCATGAGCGGCAACGCTCACGCGGCAGCCGGCGCGGCGGTGCCCGAATTCCTCGCTTCGCACGACCCCGCTTCGGCCGTCGTCAAGGTCCAGTTGGTCGACGACGACGTGCTCGCCGGCCAGACCGGCAAAGGCGTCGGCGGCATGATGATTTCCGGCTTCGTCCTGAACGTGCTGTCGCAATGGCAGTTGCCCAACGGCGTGACCGCCCTCGCCCAAGGCACGTTCGGCGCGGTGACCAACGCGCTCGGCCAGGTGACCAGCACCGTCAGCACGCTCGCCAGCGTGAGCGGCGGCGGCCCCGGCAGCAACGGCGTCAGCGTCGCGCTGCAGACACCGGCTGGGCTCGCAACCCAGACTATCACGCCGGGCAATGGACAGATTGCCCAGTTGCTACAGATTGCAGGCAATAACCAGCAGGTTGCCAACGCATTGCAGTTGCATTTTTCATTTGCAGACGCAGCAAATGTCGGCCGCGATGATCCGGCAACTCGGCGTACTTACAAGCACTGCAAAACAGGAGATAGAGAAACACGGGCCGCCACCCGTCATCAGCAGAAAAAGCAACAACAGTACAGATACGGCCGCGCGCCGCCCGATGTCGAACCACGACCAGCCACGACGGGTGGTACGCAGCCGGAACACCGGGGGAAGACAAAATGACCATTTTTTCATCGACCAGCGCACCGCGCATGGCAATGGCGGCTATTCCAGTCGCCGTCATGCTGTTCGCGCTTTCACAATCGGTAAACGCGCAGGCGCTTGCCGGTCAATCCGTTGAAGAGCGGCTGAACACGCTGCTGCGCGTCATCGACGAGCAGCAGCGGCAGATTCATTCGCTCGAGCGCTAGGTGACCAACCTAGAGATGGCGCAGCGTGGCCGCGGCGTGCCGGGCGCGGGGACACCTGCCGGCAGCGACACCGTGGCCGAACAACCTGGCGCGGACGGTTTGCCCGTGCCGCTGTCGCCGCTCGCGTAGGTCAGTCCCGGCGCACCCGCACCTAGCGGCGCAACGGGCACGGCGACCGGCGTGCCGGTCTATCCGGCCGCCACGGACGGCAGCGGCAGCAATGGCGCGATCGGCCAGACGCAGAAGGCGGCCGAACCGGTACGCACGCAGGCCGAGGAAGCGGTCATGCAGCGCGAACATGCGCCGTTCGTTCTTCGACCACAAGCTGACGATGGACTGGGGCATCAGCGACACGTATTACGACCGCCGTCAGTTGCAGCTCTCGGGCTTCCTCGCGCTCGACGCGATCTTCCTCGGCAACATCAACATCGGCGAAACCAAGTCACACTAGGTGATGGCCGACCTCGATACGCGCTACGCGCCTGACCGACCGTATGAGCATCGACGTGGACGTGCCCTACATCTACCGGCATAGCAACTTCATCGTGGGTGGCGCGGGCGGCGCGGAGAGCACGATGTCGGACGCTTCGGTGAACGGCAGCAATATCAGCGACGTCAACTTCGGCATCTACTACCAGTTCCTGAAAGAGACCAACAGCCTGCCCGACGTGGTGGCAGGCTGCGCATCAAGGCGCCGACCGGCATGTCGCCGTTCGGCCAGAAGCTGGTTCAGGTCGACGCCAACAATACGAACCTCGCCACGCCGAGCAAGCTGTCCACGGGCACGGGACGGGTTTCTGGAACGTCACGGCGGGCGTGTCGCTCCTCAAGACCTACGATCCGGTCGTGCTGTTCGGCAGCCTCTCCTACACGTACAACATCGTGCGCTCGTTCGCGGACATCTCCTCCGTGCAGGGACAGACTCAGCCGGCGAGCGTGAAGCTCGGCGACATCCTGCAGTTCGGTGGCGGCGTGGCGCTCGCGTTCTCCGACAAGGACTCGGCAAGCATCTCCTACACGATGGCGCTCGAACCCGAATCGAAAACGCGTGCGCCGGGCGGCTCGTACGAGAAAGTGCCCGGTAGCGAAACCACGGCGGCGGCGTTGAATTTCGGTCTGAACCACGTCGTCAACAAGCATCTGACCATCAACGGTTCCGTCTCGGTCGGCCTCACGCCGGACGCGCCGAACTTCATGATCGGCGTGCGGTTTCCCTACGCCTTCTGACGTGCCAACGAAACGAGGTCGAACGTGCGTGAATCACCTCATCTGACGAGTGTTGCTCCGCTGGCCGCAGCAGGTGCGCCTTTGACGCGCGCCGTATCGAAAGAGACGCCTGCGGTCGTCTCTCTGGAAATCGTGACGGGCCGGCCGTCCGCGAATACGTTGAGCCTCGCGGGCGGCCCGGCAGCCGCGCCGCGTGTGCGAGCCGAGCGCGTGCTGTTGTGCGTGGCGCGCACGCCCGACGAAGCGCTGCTCGCGCATCTGAAAAGCCGCGGCTGGAACGTGACGCTGGCGCACTCGGCGCACGAACTCGGGCGGCTCGTGAAACCCGATCTCGCGAGCGCGGGCATCATCGATCTGGCGAGCTTTCCGCCGCGCGATATCGGCGGATTCGAGTCAAGTCTGCGTCATCAGCAGATCGGCTGGATCGCGCTCGCAAGCGAGGAGCGTCTGAACGATCCACTCGCGCGGCAGCTCGTGCGCCACTACTGCTTCGACTACGTGAAGCTGCCGACGGCGCCCGTCAACGTGGATTACCTCGTCGGCCACGCATTCGGCATGGTGAATCTGTACGAACCGGATCTCGCGCCGCCGGTCGCGCCCGCCGGTAACGACGAAATGGTCGGCACCTGCGAAGCGATGCAGCAGCTTTTCCATACCATCCGCAAAGTGGCGAATACGGACGCGAGCATGTTCATCTCCGGCGAATCGGGCACGGGCAAAGAACTCACGGCGCTGGCGATCCACGAACGCTCGCCGCGCCGCAAGGCACCGTTCATCGCGATCAACTGCGGCGCGATTCCTCATCATCTGCTGCAATCCGAACTGTTCGGCTACGAGCGCGGCGAGTTCACGGGTGCGAACCAGCGCAAGATCGGCCGCGTGGAAGCCGCGGACGGCGGCACGCTGCCGCTCGAAAGCCAGGCGAGCCTGTTGCGCTTTCTGCAGGAAGGCAAGATCGAGCGCCTCGGCGAGCGTGAATCGATTCCCGTCGACGTGCTCATCATCTCCGCCACGCACGTCGATCTGGAAGGCGCGATGCGTGAAGGCCAGTTCCGCGCCGACCTGTTTCACCGGCTCTGCGTGCTGCGCGTGGACGAGCCGCCGCTGCGTGCGCGCGGCAAGGACATCGAAATTCTCGCGCATCACATCCTGCACAAGTTCAAGGCCGATGGCGCGCGCAAGATTCGCGGCTTCGCGCCGTCCGCGATCGAGGCGCTCTACAATTACAACTGGCCGGGCAACGTGCGCGAGTTGATCAACCGCGTGTGTCGCGCAGTCGTGATGGCCGAGAACAAGCTCATTTCCGCTGACGACCTCGACCTCGCGAATTTCGCCGCGCAGGAAACGATGGCCTCTCGCAGGCTCGCGAGGCCGCCGAAAAGCGCGCGATCGAAGCCGCGTTGCTGCGGCACCGGCATCGGCTGAACGAGGCGGCGGCGGAGCTGAACATTTCGCGGGTCAAGTTGTACCGGTTGATGGGCGTGCACGGTCTGCGCGAACTCAATGCGGTGGACGACAGGGCGGTGTCGGGCGGCGAGGAGATGGCGGCGGAGTGAAAGTCACCGACCGATCGGGAACGTAGCGGCAACGCAGAGGACGCATCTGCACCTCATGTAGAATCAGCCAGTTACGTTTCCCTTTCCATTCAATGACGACGCTCACCCTGATCGTCGCTCGCGCCAGCAACGGCGTGATCGGCCGCGACAACCAGCTGCCTTGGCGACTCCCCGAAGACCTCGCGTTCTTCAAGCGCACCACGATGGGCGCGCCCATCATCATGGGCCGCAAGACGCATGAATCGATCGGCCGGCCATTGCCGGGACGCCGCAACATTGTCGTGACAAGGGACGCGAACCGACGCTTCCAGGGTTGCGACGCGGCCACCACGCTCGAAGAGGCGCTCAAGCTCGCAGCGCAGGATCAGGCGCCGAAAGCGTTTCTGATCGGCGGCGCGCAGTTGTACGCGGAAGGGCTGCGTCAGGCGGACAAACTCATCATCACCGAAATTTCCGCCGATTTCGAAGGCGACGCCACCTTCCCCGCACTCGATGAAAACGAGTGGCAGGAAGTCGCGCATGAAACGCATCGCGCGGATGCTCCGAACGATTTCGACTACGCGTTCGTCGCGTACACGCGCAAGAACGTTTGAGCTTTACGGCGGGCGTTCGACTCGCGCCGCATGAAAAAAAGCCACGCATTCTCATGCGTGGCTTTTTGTTTTCCGCTTCGCTGAAGCAGTATTACTTCCCGGCGATCGTCATGCGTTCGATCAGCACCGAACCCGTTTCTTTCGTGCCGCGCGTGATCGTGTCGGCACCGATTACGATGATGTGGTGGAACATCTCCTGCAACGTGCTCGCCACGGTGATTTCTTCGACCGGGTACTGGATCTTGCCGTTTTCCACCCAGAAGCCGGACGCGCCGCGCGAGTAGTCGCCCGTCACGTAGTTCACGCCCTGCCCCATCAGTTCGGTGAGCAGGAGACCAGTGCCGAGCTTGCGCAGCATTTCCTCGAAGTCGTCTTCGGGACGCGTGTTCGAGCTGCGCAGCGACAGGTTGTGCGAGCCGCCTGCGTTGCCCGTGGTCGGCATGCCGAGCTTGCGCGCCGAATACGTGGACAGGAAGTAGCCTTCCACCACGCCGTCTTTCACAACCGAACGCTGCTTCGTACGCACGCCTTCTTCGTCGAACGGCGCACTGCCCATGGCGCCCTTCACGTGCGGGTCTTCCACCACCTGCACGTGCGGCGCGAACACCGGCTTGCCGAGACTGTCGACGAGGAACGACGTCTTGCGATACAGCGCGCCGCCGCTCGTGGCCTGCACGAACGCGCCGAGCAGACCGGCGGCGAGCGGCGCCTCGAACAACACCGGCACCTTGCGCGTGTCGAGCCCGCGTGCGCCGATGCGCGCGAGCGCACGCTGCGCCGCGTAACGGCCGACGGCTTCAGGGTCGGCGAGATCGGCGGCACTGCGCGTGGATGTGTACCAGTCGTCGCGCTGCATGTTGCGGCCGCTGCCGGCGATCGGCGCGCACGCAATGTAGTGGCGCGAATACGGATAGCCCGCCATGAAACCGCGCGACGTGGCCAGCACGAACTGCGAGTGCTGCGCCGAGACGCTCGCGCCTTCCGGGTTCTTGATCTGTGGGTCGGTAGCGAACGCGGCGTCTTCCGAGCGGCGGGCGATCTCCACCGCTTCGTCCGTGGATAGATTCCACGGGTGATACAGATCGAGGTCGCGCGGATCCTTTTCCAGCAGTTCTTCTTCGGCGAGACCGGCGCAATCGTCTTCGGCCGTGAAGCGCGCGATGTTGTAGGCGGCCGCGACCGTGTCCTTCAGCGCTTGCGACGAGAAATCGGAAGTGCTCGCGTTGCCGCGCTTGTTGCCGATGAACACCGTCACGCCGACCATCTTGTCGCGGTTATGTTCGATCGTCTCGACTTCGCCGCGCCGCACGGAAACGGACAGGCCGTCACCTTCGGAAATTTCGGTTGCCGCGTCGGTGCCGCCGAGCGACTTCGCGTGACGAAGGATGTCCGAGGCGATTTCCTTCAGTTCATCCTGGGTGTGCGAAAAAAAGCGCTGCTTGACGTCCATGTCTGCTGCCATTGTGATTGTCGTCCTGTTCGGGGCCGGGCGGCTCGGTGTTCATCTGGGTGCTGATTCGCGGGACCGTTCACGCGATTACGCCATCCCACGCGATCACGCCATCCCGCGATCATAGCAAGCTAAGCGGCGCCGCACCTAGCAATCGCTGAGCCTCCTTGCGCGGCGCGCAGAAATGCCACGCGAACGACGCCTTACGGAATGCGATCCGTTGTGCACGGCAGCACGGCGTTCGAGCGGGTTTGCGGGGCGCGGCACGCTACAATATCGGCATGACACGCAAAACTCGCATTCAACCCATCGAGTCCGCCGAACCGGAAGTCGACGAGAACGGCTACGACCGCCCCAGCAAATCCCAACTCAAGCGCGAAATGCACGAGTTGCAGGAACTGGGTGCGGCACTCATCGCGCTGCCGAAAGACGCGCTCAAGCGCATGCCGATGCCCGAAAAGCTCGATGACACCGTGGGCGAGGCTCGCCGCATTACCGATCACGAAGGAAGCGCCGTCAGGTGCAGTACGTGGGCCGCGTCATGCGCTCGCTTCTCGACGACGAAGTCAACGCGCTGCGCACCGCGTTCGACACGTACAACGGCGTGAACAAGGCGGAAACCGCCAGGCTGCACTGGATCGAACGCACGCGCGAGAAACTGCTCGCCGACGACACCGCGCTCACGGAATTTATCCGCCAACATCCGAACGCCGACCCGCAACAGGGCCGCACATTGATCCGCAACGCCCACAAGGAAGCGCAGCAGAGCAAGCCACCGCGCTACTTCCGCGAACTGTTCCAGTGGATCAAGAACGCCGACGGCCCGTCCGCCGACACGGACGCCGAAGCCGACGAAGGCGAGGACGACAACGATGACGACCACGACGCCTGACCCTATGCCCGGCTCGGTGGCAAAGCCCGTGCGCAGTCATCCCGACGAAATCGTGATCGGCCTCGTGTCGATCAGCGACCGCGCTTCCACCGGCGTGTACGAAGACAAGGGCATTCCGGCGTTGCAGGCGTGGCTTGCCGGCACCCTCACCTCGCCGTTCCAGGTCATCACGCGTCTGATCCAAGACGAGGCACCGCTCATTTCCGCCACGCTCGTCGATCTGGTCGACGAAAATGGAGTGCGACCTCGTGCTGACCGCGGGCGGCACAGGGCCGTCGCGCCGTAACGTGACGCCCGAGGCAGCGCTTGCGGTTGCAACGAAGGAAATGCCGGGCTTCGGCGAGCAGATGCGCCAGATCAGCCTGAATTTCGTGCCCACCGCGATTCTGTCGCGGCAGGTGGCGGTGATCCGCGAAATGCCCACGCGGGCGGCGCTGATCATCAATCTGCCGGGGCAGCCGAAGTCGATCAAGGAAACGCTGGAAGGTCTGAGCGACGTCGAGAGCGGTGCCGTGAAGGTGCCGGGCATTTTCGCCGCCGTGCCGTACTGCATCGACCTGATTGGCGGGCCCCGTACGTAGAAACCAACGCCGACGTGGTGAAGGCGTTCCGGCCGAAGAACGCGGTGCGCGCTCCCCGGCAGGCTTAAGGCTTGATTTGATGCTGCGTGGCGGCTGACTTACGCGCCGGTCGAGGCTTCAGGCGCCGACGGAATCAGGAAATGCTCGCGGTAATAATTGAGTTCGTCGATCGACTCGTGAATGTCGGCCAGCGCCGTGTGCATCGCGCGCTTCTGGAAACCCTTGTGGATGGCCGGCTGCCAGCGGCGGCACAATTCCTTCAGTGTGCTCACGTCGAGATTGCGGTAGTGGAAGAAGCGCTCCAGATCCGGCATCCAGCGCGCCATGAAACGGCGGTCCTGGCAGATCGAGTTGCCGCACATCGGCGACTTGCCCGGTGGCACGTATTGCGCTAGAAAGTCGCGAATCTGTTCGGTGGCGTCGGTTTCGTTCACGGTGGACGCCTTCAGCCGGTCGATCAGACCCGAGCGGCCGTGCGTGTTCTGATTCCACTCATCCATTTTGGCGAGCGTTTCGTCGGTCTGATGAATGGCAAGCACGGGGCCTTCCACCATCCGGTCGAGCGTCGAATTCGTCACCATCACGGCAATTTCGATGATGCGGTCGGAATCGGGCTCGAGCCCGGTCATTTCCATATCTAGCCAGACGAGATTCATGTCGCTGCGTACGAGCTGCGGCTGGTCGACGGATGCAAGGGTATCGGTCATGAAGGCAATCCTGATGGCCGCGCTTCCGGCTCGCCGCACGTTCTGCTGCAAACCCTTTGCCGCGGCGATTGTTCGTTGAAAACGCGTTTTAAAGCGGTTTGAGGACGTTCCCGCCGGCAGGCAGGAAGAAACATATAATTCTCGCATAGATACCACGGATTCCCCGGATGCCAACCCTGTACTTCACCGTTCTGTTCGTCGTCGCCGTCGTGGCGATGGTCGGCACCAAGCTATGGCTCGCGTCGCGGCAAATCCGCTTCGTCGCCGGCCATCGCGAGCAGGTGCCGAGCCAGTTTGCCGGCACGATCGCGCTGACCGCCCACCAGCGCGCCGCCGACTACACCGTCGAGCGCACGCACCTCACCATGATCGAGATCGTCGTCAGCGCGGCCGTGCTGATCGGACTTACGCTGCTCGGCGGCGTGCAGGCTCTGGATTTCGCGCTCTCCGACTGGCTCGGGCGCGGCTACACTGGCCAGATTGCACTGGTCGCCGCGGTGATCGCGATCACGAGCGTGATCGATCTGCCGTTCGACTATTACCGGCAGTTCGTCGTCGAGCAACGGTTCGGCTTCAACCGGATGACGAAAGGCATTTTCTTCATCGACCGGATCAAGGGCGTGGCGCTAGGCGTCGCGTTCGGCCTGCCGCTCCTCTTCGTCGTGCTGTGGCTCATGAACCAGGCAGGCAGCCTGTGGTGGCTGTGGACTTGGATCGTCTGGGTCGCGTTCCAGATGCTCGTGCTGGTGCTGTATCCGTCGTTCATCGCGCCGCTCTTCAACAAGTTCGAACTGCTCAAGGACGAAGCGCTGAAAAGCCGTATCAAGGCACTCATGAAGCGTTGCGGATTCTCCGCGAAGGGTCTTTTCGTGATGGACGGCAGCCGCCGTTCGGCGCACGGCAACGCGTACTTCACGGGCTTCGGCACAACCAAGCGCATCGTCTTCTTCGACACGCTGCTCGCGCACCTCTCCGGCAACGAGATCGAAGCCGTGCTTGCACATGAACTCGGGCACTTCAAGCGCCATCACGTGATCAAGCGGATGCTGGTCACGTTCGCGATCAGCCTCGTCATGCTCGCGCTGCTCGGCTGGCTCACGCAATGCGTGTGGTTCTACGAAGGACTCGGCGTGCGGTCTTCACTGGTCGGCGGCAATAGCGGCCTCGCGCTCGTGCTGTTCTTCCTCGCGTTGCCGGTGTTCCTGTTCTTCGTCACGCCGCTCGGCAGCCTGAGCTCGCGCAAGCACGAGTTCGAGGCCGACGCGTTCGCTGCAACGCAGACCGATGCGCAAGACCTCGTGAACGCGCTCGTCAAGCTGTACGAGGACAACGCTTCCACGCTTACGCCTGACCCGCTTTACACCGCGTTCTACTACTCGCATCCGCCCGCTTCGCAGCGGATCGACCGCCTGCTGCGTCACGCATGAAGCGGCTGTTCCTCCAAAGTGGCGCGTACGTCGTCCACTGCGCGTGTCGGCGGACTCGTGATTGCCGCGCACGGCCGCCACTATCTCGTGGCGCCCGACGACGGTGGCCCGATGCTGCAATGTTTCCCGCGCGGGAAGCGCAGCGAGGTGGCCGTCGGCGATCGGGTGATCTACGAGCCGACTTCCGCAGATCAAGGTGTGATCGTCGAGATCGGCGAGCGGCGCAATCTGCTTTATCGTTCCGATCAGTACAAGTCGAAGCTCTTCGCGGCCAATCTCGACCAGTTGCTGATCGTGCTCGCTACCGAGCCACATTTCAGCGAAGACCTACTCGGCCGCGCTCTGGTCGCGGCCGAAGCCAACGAGTTGAAGCCGCTCATCGTGCTCAACAAGATCGACGTGACCGATGCGCTCGAAGGCGCGCGCAAAAGGCTCGAACCGTATCGGGAGCTGGGCTACACGGTTCTCGAAGTGTCGATCAGAATGCAGCTGCAGCTGGGCGCCGCGCGCGCCGTGTTGACCGAACATCTGGAAGGTCATGCAACGCTGTTGCTCGGCCAGTCCGGCATGGGCAAGTCCACGCTCGTGAACCTGCTGATTCCAGACGCAGAAGTCGCGACGCGCAAGATTTCCACGGTACTCAATAGCGGGCGTCACACCACGACGTTCACGCGTCTGTATCCCTTTGCCCGCGCAACCGGGACAGCCTGTGGACGAAGCGGGCGCGCTGATCGATTCGCCGGGCTTTCAGGAGCTCGGCCTGCACCATCTGACCGAAGGCCGGCTGGAGCGCGCGTTTCCCGAATTCCGGCCGCTGCTGCCGAATTGCCGCTTCTACAACTGCCATCATCTGCACGAGCCGGGATGCGCGATCCTCGAAGCGGTCTCCGATGGCCGCATTCGTCGCGAGCGTCATGCGCTCGCGCAACTCGTGCACAAAGCCAGCCAGATCGTGCGCTAACGGCGCGTTCGGTCACACTGCGAATTCCCTATGAAATTGATGCGCGCGCCCAATCTGATCATCGGCCAGCACTGGGTCAACGTGCTTCAGACAGCGGGCATCGCGTGTGAATTGCATAATCGTTATCTGAACGGCGCGCTCGGCGAGATTCCCGCGGATCAATGCGCGCCAGAGTTGTGGCTCGTCGATGAACGGGATGAGACGATCGCGCGGCGTCTGATCGAAGCCGCTTCACGTGGACCGGGTACCGACACGCCCGCGTGGACCTGCGGACAATGCGGCGAGACGCTCGAAGCGCAGTTCACCGTGTGCTGGCAGTGCGGCACGGCGCGCAATCCGCTGGACGGCTGACCGACGCGTGCGATGGGCGTGAAAAGAAAAATGGCCGGGTTGAACCCGGCCATTTTCGTTTGCGCTTCAGTTGCCCTTTAGTTGCGCCTCATTCGTGCTTTATTCGTGTGTCATGCAAGCCACACGGCGATGGTCTGCGTATTTTGGCGAACGTGATCAGGGGATTCGGGTTGAACGTGACGGGTCCTTTCGGTTGAAGGTGATCGCTGATCAGCGGTTTTCGAAGCGAGCGAGCATCTTGCCGAAATGGGTGATCACGTT